>NZ_MVIJ01000027.1 GCF_002086735.1 Mycobacterium scrofulaceum
CGGGGGCACCGGCAGTCGCGTGGTCTTGGCCTCCGTCGGCTGGCCGGGCCGGGTCTGCAGGCGCGTGGTGTTGGCGGCGTCGGCGGGGGGCGCCGGGCTGCGCATCGTCGCCCCAGCGGGGGCGTCGTGCCCCGGCTTCGGCTCGGCGGGACGGGTCGCGCGCGACGGCTCCAGGGCGCCGGGGTGCGTGGGGTCGTGCGGCGGGCGCGGCGGGGCGGCGGCCAGGCTGGCCGCCACCGGGGGCCGCGCGGGCCGGCCGTTGAGCGTCGGCCGCTTGCGCTCGTCGGGCAGGTCGATCTCGCCCAGCCCGATCCGGTTCTGCAGCCGCCGGGCCCAGCGCGGCGCCCACCAGCAGTCGTCGCCGAGCAGCTTCATCACCGACGGCACCAGGAACATGCGGACCACGGTCGCGTCCAGCAGCAGCGCCGCCATCAGGCCGAACGCCAGGTATTTCATCAACACGAGGTCGGAGAACACGAACGAACTGGCCACCACGGCCAGCACCAGCGCGGCGGCCGTGATCAGGCGCCCCGTGGTCGCCGTGCCGATCCGGATGGCCTCGGCGGTCGACATGCCGCGTTCGCGCGCCTCCACCATGCGGGACACCAGGAATACCTCGTAGTCGGTGGCCAGGCCGAAGCCCACCGCGACCACCAGCGCGATCACCACCACCATCAGCGGGGTCGGCGTGAAGTTGAGCACGCCCGACAAATGCCCGTCGACGAAGATCCACGTCAGGATGCCCATCGTCGACCCGAGCGTCAGCGCGCTCATCAGCACCGCCTTGACCGGCAACACCACCGACCCGAACGCCAGGAACATCAACAGCAGCGTCGCGCCCAGCAGCAGCACCAGCATCAGCGGAGCCTTGTCGAACAGGCTGTGGATGCTGTCCTGCTCGAGGGCCGGCGTGCCGCCGACATAGAGGTTGAGGCCCTTCGGCGGGCTGATCGCCCGGAGTTCGCTGATTTTCTTGGCGGCGTCGTTCTTATTGACCAGGCCGTTCTGGATCACGCGCACCGAGCCGTCCTTGGGCACCGTCGTGCCGTTCGGCCCGGCGACACAGGGGTTGCCGGCGATGGTCGGGCACGGCCGCTCCTCCCAGGTCTTGTCGGTGAACCCGCCGATCGAGGAGATCCTGTTGCGGATGTCGGCGACCTGCTGGTCGGTGACCTTGCTGTGGTTGGTGCTCTGGATCACCATCGTCAGCTGTTCGGTGCGGTAGCCGGGGAAGAGCTTGTCGAAGTGTTCCTGCGCCTGGCGCACGGGGTTGGTGGGCGGCAGGTACTTCTCGCTCATGCCGCCGAACGACAGGTTGCCCAGCGGGATGACCAGCAGGATCATGCCGACGGCGATCGGGATGGCGAACGCCAGCGGGCGCTTCATCACCCAGTTGACGAGCTTGCCCCAGAAGCCGGCCTCGACCTCTTCGCGGGTCTTGGTCTTCTGCAGCCGGTCGGCGAGCCAGTTGAGGTAGGCGCGCGAGTACTTCCAATTGCGCAGGAACGGCACGCGGAACGCGGTCCGCACGCCCAGCGCGTCGACGTGCCGCCCGAGGATGCCCAGGCAGGCCGGCAGGAAGGTGATCGACAGCAGCGCGGCGAGGCCCACCGCGGCGAAGATCGCGTATGTCAGCGAGTGCACGAAGCCCTGCGGCAGAACCAGCAGGCTGGCGCTCGACGCGATGATCAGCACCGCCGAGAACGTCACGGTGCGCCCGGCCGTCATCACGGTGCGCCGCACGGCGGTCTCGGTGTCGTAACCCTCGGCGATCTCCTCCCGGAATCGGCTCACCACGAAGAGCCCGTAGTCGATCGCGATGCCCAGGCCGATCAACGACACCACCGGCTGGGCGAAGTAGTGCACCGGCCCGAACACGGCGACCAGCCGCAGGATGCCCAGCGAGCCCGCGATGCTGAGCCCACCCACGATCGCCGGCAGGCCCGCGGCGACCGCACCGCCGAACACCAGGAACAGGACCACCGCCACCATCGGGACCGCAAGGACCTCCATGCGGCGCTGGTCGGTGGCGATGGTTCCGGTCAGGGCGTTGGCGATGGGCTCGAGGCCGGCCAGCTGCACGGTGCCGCCGTCCAGCTTCTGCAAATCGGGCGCGATGTCCTTGTAGTTGTTCAGGATGCTGTCGTCGTCGTCACCCTTGAGCGGAATCGAGACGAAGGTGTGCTTCCTGTCCTCGCTGACCATCCCCTTGATCAGGGGGTTCGTGCTGTCGGGCGCGGCCAGCCAGCCTGCCCAGCCGACGACCTGGTCAGGATGATCGGCCTTGAACTTGTTCAGCTGGCCGACGATCTTGTCGCGCCACGCGGCGTCGTCGACCGTTTTTCCGCTGGGCGCGGTGAAGGTGGCGACGATGTGACTGGTGCGGTCGCGGCCGTAGGTCTGGTCGCCCAACACCGAGGCCTTCACGGATTGACTGCCCTCGTCGTAGAAGCCGCTCTGTGTGACATGCTTGCCGAGGCTCATCCCGAAAACCCCACCCAGCAGGCACAGAGCTACCGTGACCCCGATCACGATGTACCGATAGCGGTACACAGTCCGACCCCACCAGGCGAACACGCAAGCTCCTTACTGGATCGTTAACGACCCGCGCATCGGTTTTCCAGTGTCACACACGCGCGGTCAACAGCGCGGACAGCGGCCTGAACGGCTGCAGCCATGCTCCCTGGTCAGGCAGCGAATCTAGGCCGATTCGCGGCAGCGGCTCCCGGAACACACCGTTGATGTCCTCCAGGTCGACGAAGTCCAAGGTATCCGACGCTAGCGCCCAACTCGCATGTTCGCGAAATCCGATGACCTGGACCGCGACTCCGGTGCGCGCAATTTCCTCCAGCGGCTCGCGAAACGCCTGCCCGTCGGCCGACGCCACCACCAGGGCCGCCAGCCCCTCGCTGCGCCGCAACTCGATGTGGGCGAGCATGTCGCGGTCGACGTCGCTGTCCTCGTCGATCTTCGGTTTGGCGAACACCGCGAACCCGACGTTGCGCAGGGCATCCACCCAGGGCCGGACGACGTCGGCGCTGGCCGGCGCGATGTTGGTGAAGACGGTGGCCTCGGGTTCCACGACGACGCCCGGCCGGCCGGCGCTGACCTCGGCGGTACGCCCCAGCAGCCAGCGGCCCAGGGCGTCGAACCGCGGCCGCTCCAGCGCGGTGGGGCGACGCCCCAGGATCGAGCCGAGCCCCATGTCGAGGTTGGGCGCGTCCCAGACCAGCAGGACGCGACCGCCCGGAGGCGAGAAGCTGCCCAGCGCGTCGTCGGACAACACGGCGGGGGACTCGAGGGGGTCTGCTGCTGCGGTCTGTTGTTCCGCCAGGCTCATGGTCATCGCCTACTCGTGTCGTAGCCAGATGAATTCGGTCACCGCGCTGCCCGCCTCGTGGGCCTTCGTCTCGTATTTGGTGGTCGGCCGCACCACCGAGATCGGCAGCCCGGCGTCGTCGGGGTCGACGCGGGACAGCCGCGGTTCGGCGTCGCCCACCTCGGCGATGTGCTCGGCGTAACCGGGGTGATCGGTCGCGACATGGAGGACACCACCGGGGAGTAACCGGTCGGCGATCAGGCCAATCGTGCCCGGCTGCAGAAACCGGCGCTTGTGGTGACGGGCCTTCGGCCAGGGATCGGGGAAGAAGACGCGGACCCCGGTGAGCGAACCCGGCGCGATCAGCCGCTGCAGCACGTCGAGGGCGTTCCCGCGGATCAGCCGGATGTTGCCGACGCGCTCGCGGTCGATCGCGCACAGCAGCTGCGCCAGTCCCCGCTTGTAGATCTCCACCGCGATCACATCTATATCCGGCTCGTCCTTGGCCATCGCCAGCGTCGACGTGCCGCTGCCGCAACCGATCTCGAGCACCAGCGGTGCGCGGCGGCCGAACCAGCCGCGGGTGTCCAGTGGCGGCTCCCCGGCGCCGGCGCCCTCCCCGGCCGGGGCGCCCACCGACAGCCCCAGCTCCGGCCAGAGCCGTTCCCAGGTTTGCCGCTGGGCGTCGGAAAGGGCGGAACGTCGGGAGCGAAAGGTCGATGCCGGAAGGTAGCGCTGGTCGCGACCGCCGTCCGACTCCTCCTCCGGCGCGCCCGGACACACTCCCACCCCGGGTTGCGCATGCATTTGTCCATGGTGGCCCATAAACCGGTGATGTAGCCGCCCCTGGTCCAGATTGATACCCAACAGTTGCCTTCAGCTGGTAACAGTCAAACGGTGGCTCGCATCAAAGTGACGCAAGTGCCACCATTCGGTGGGACCCGACCGGCCCCCGGGTCGGATCCATCGAACCGAACGCAGGACATGAGGGGACGATGAGGGGACAAGGACACCAGGTCTTCGTCGACGAGTTGGCGCGCTTTGCCGCCGGCCACGCCGACCCGCGCGTCGCGGCCATCGCCGAGCGGACCGCCGCGCCGCTGCGCGCGCTGGTTCGGGGGCGCCGCGGGGCGGGGCGCGGCACGGTGGCCCGCGCGCTGGACCGTGCCGGGGCAGGCGCCGGGATCGCGGTGACGACGGCCGAGCTGCGCGACGCCGACGTCGTCGTGCAGGTGATCACCGAGGTGGTCAAGCCGGAAGACGCCGAGGCCATCGCCGCCGCCGGCCGCCCGGTGGTGGCGGTGCTGAACAAGGCCGACCTGGCCGGATCCCTTTCCCGCGGGGACGGGCCCATCGCGGCGGCACGGACCCGCTGCGCGGAACTGGGCGGCCTGGCGGGCGCGCCCGTTCTCCCCATGGCCGGGCTGCTCGCGGTCGCCGCGCTCGACGACCTGGACGCCCCGCTGTGGGCCGCGCTGCGAACGCTGGCCGCCCACCCGGGCGCGGCCGCCTCCCTGGACGGTTCGTTCGCCGGGTTCCTGGCGGCGGACAACCCCGTGCCGGCCGACGTGCGGCTGCGGCTGCTGCAGACACTGGACCTGTTCGGCATCGCGCTCGGGGTCGCCGCGTTCCGGCAGGGCAGGACGGCGGCCCAGGTGCGGGCGCTGCTGCGCCGGACCAGCGGCGTAGACGCCGTCCTGTCGCAGCTCGCGATCGCCGGCGCCGAGGTGCGCTACCAGCGGGTCCTCGACGCCGGCGCGGAGTTGGCGGCGCTGGCCGTCGGCCCAGGTGCGGCCGCCGAGCGGATCAGCGCGTTCCTGTCCCACGACGACACCGTGGTGGCCCGGATGGCGGCGGCCGTCGACCTGGCCGAGGCGGCCGGGCTCGACCCCGACGAATCGGGCGTCGCCGACTGGGACCGCGACCCGTCCGCGCACCTGCCGCGGGCCGTGCGCTGGCAGCGCTACAGCCGCGCCTCGGGGAACGACCTGCACCGGGCCTGTGGGGCCGACATCGCCAGGGGAGCGATGCGGCTGTGGTCGCAGGCCTGCGGCTCGCTGCCCGGGCATTCGCCGGGGGACTGGCGATGAGCGGCGACAAGCCCGACGATCCGGTCGCTGCCGTCGACGCGCTGGTGGCGGGCGTCGCGCCGGAGCTGGAAGCCCCCGCCATCCACCGCCGCGAGGTGGTGCTGGTGACCGGGCCGTGGCTGGCCGGCGTGAGCGCGGTGGCGGCGGCCCTGCGGGAACGGCTGCCCGAGCAGAAGTTCGTCGAGTCGGCGGAGCTGGGCTCCGCAGAAGCGCCGACGGCGGTGGTGTTCGTCGTCTCGGCGGCGGCCGAGCTCACCGCGTCCGACTGCGCGCTGCTGGACGCCGCGGCCGCGCACACCGATGCGGTGGTCGGGGTGGTCTCCAAGATCGACGCGCACCTCGCGTGGCGCGACGTCCTGGCCGCCGACCGCGGGACGCTGGCCGCGCACGCGCCGCGCTACGGCGGCGTGCCCTGGGTGGGGGCGGCCGCGCTGCCCGACGTCGGCGAGCCCGACGTCGACGCCTTGGTGCAAACCCTCTCGGCGCGGTTGGCCGACCCCGAGCTGGCCCGCCGAAACAGGCTGCGGGCCTGGGAGTTCCGGCTCACGACGGTCGCGCAGCGGTTCGACCGCGAGGCCGACGGCGCCGGGCGGCGGGCGCGGGTCGACGCGTTGCGCGACGAGCGCAGCACGGCCCTGCGGCAGCGGCGCGAGGCGAAAACCGAGCGCACCATCACGCTGCGCGGCCAGATCCAGCAGGCGCGGGTCCAGCTGTCCCACTTCGCCCGCAACCGGTGCTCGTCCGTGCGCAGTGAGCTGCAGGAGGACGCCGCCGGATTGTCCCGGCGCGACATGCCCGGCTTCGAGGCACGCACCCGTGACCGGCTGCACGAGGTGGTCGCCGAGGTCAACGACGGCACCGCCACCCACCTCGCCGACGTCGCGCACGTGGTGGGGGTCGCGACGATCCTGCCGCCCGCCGACGAGCTGCCGACGGTCGACGTCCCGCCGCCGCCGCTGAAGTCGCGCCGCCACGAAACCTGGCTGATGATGCTGCTGGGCGCCGGGTTCGGCCTGGGCGTGGCGCTGACCCTGAGCCGGCTGATGAGCGGGCTGGCGGACCGGCTCAGCCCCGCGCTGTCCGTCGTCGCCGCCGTGACGTGTGTGGCGATGGGACTGGCGGTCACCGTCCTGGTGGTCCACATTCGCAGCCTGCTGCGCGACCGGGCGCTGCTGGACCGGTGGGCGGGCGAGGTGACCTCCTCGCTGCGTTCGGTGGCCGAGGAACTGGTCGCCACCCGCGTCCTGGTGGCCGAGTCGGTGCTGAGCAAGGCGGTAATGGCTCAGGACGAGGTCGAGGGCGCGGAGGTGGGCGACCAGGTCAGCGCCATCGACCGCGAGCTGCGCGCGCACGCCATGGCCGCCTCGCGGGCGGCGGCCGCGCGGGACCGGGAGATGCCCGCGGTGCGCGCCGCCCTGGAGTCCGTGCGTGCAGAACTGGGAGAAGCGGGTATGTCTACACCCGACGATTCCGCTTCGGACGGGGAAAATGCCGCCGCCCCCGATGCGACCGAAAAACCGGCATCTAGGAGCGGTGACAGTGATCTTTCGGGATCTTCTGAATCGTTGTTGTGAGAAGGCTTATACCTGCCCGAGACCGCCCCGACAAGATCCTCACGATAACCTGTAGTTAACGCCACCATGTTCACCGTTGTGTGGGCGACCGCATACGCGACAGGCACCCAAGAAGCCCGAGTACAAAGAAGAATTCAGGAGACTTCGATGACCTCAGCGACCATTCCCGGTTTGGACACCGCGCCCACGAAACATCAGGGGCTGCTGTCGTGGGTACGGGAGGTCGCCGAGCTCACCCAGCCCGAGCGGGTGGTGTTCACCGACGGTTCCGACGAGGAGTGGCAGCGGCTGACCGACCAGCTGGTCGAGGCGGGCACCTTCACGCGGCTGAACGAGGAGAAATACCCCAACTCCTTCCTCGCGCTGTCCGACCCGTCGGACGTGGCCCGGGTGGAGTCGCGGACGTTCATCTGCGCCGAGCGCAAGGAAGACGCCGGGCCGACCAACAACTGGATGGACCCCGCCGAGATGCGGTCCACCCTGACCGACCTGTACCGCGGCTGCATGCGCGGCCGCACGATGTACGTGGTGCCGTTCTGCATGGGGCCGCTGGGTGCGGACGACCCCAAGCTGGGCGTGGAGATCACCGACTCCGAGTACGTGGTCGTGTCCATGAAGGTGATGACCCGGATGGGTAAGGCCGCGCTGGAGAAGATCGGCGACGACGGCTTCTTCGTCAAGGCGCTGCACTCGGTGGGCGCCCCGCTGGAGCCGGGCCAGCAGGACGTCGCGTGGCCCTGCAACGACACCAAGTACATCACCCACTTCCCGGAAACCCGCGAGATCATGAGCTACGGCTCCGGCTACGGCGGCAACGCCCTGCTGGGCAAGAAGTGCTACTCGCTGCGCATCGCGTCGGCGATGGCGCACGACGAGGGCTGGCTCGCCGAGCACATGCTGATCCTCAAGCTGATCTCCCCGGAGAACAAGGCGTACTACTTCGCCGCCGCCTTCCCGTCCGCCTGCGGCAAGACCAACCTGGCCATGCTGCAGCCGACCATTCCGGGCTGGCGCGCCGAAACGCTCGGCGACGATATCGCCTGGATGCGGTTCGGCAAGGACGGCCGGCTGTACGCGGTCAACCCCGAGTTCGGCTTCTTCGGGGTGGCGCCGGGCACCAACTGGAAGTCCAACCCCAACGCCATGCGCACCATCGCCGCCGGCAACACCGTGTTCACCAACGTCGCGCTGACCGACGACAACGAGGTGTGGTGGGAAGGCCTGGAGGGCGAGCCCGACCACCTCGTCGACTGGAAGGGCAACGACTGGTACATCCGCGAGACGGAAACCAAAGCCGCGCACCCGAACTCGCGGTACTGCACGCCGATGTCGCAGTGCCCCATCCTGGCGCCGGAGTGGGACGACCCGCAGGGCGTGCCGATCTCGGGCATCCTGTTCGGCGCGCGCCGCAAGACCACCGTTCCGCTGGTGACGGAGGCCCGCGACTGGCAGCACGGGGTGTTCATGGGTGCCACCATGGGCAGCGAGCAGACCGCCGCCGCCGAGGGCAAGGTCGGCACCGTGCGCCGCGACCCGATGGCCATGCTGCCGTTCCTGGGCTACCACGTCGGTGACTACTTCCAGCACTGGCTGGACCTGGGCAAGAACTCCGACGAGTCCAAGCTGCCGAAGGTGTTCTTCGTCAACTGGTTCCGCCGCGGCGACGAGGGGCAGTTCCTGTGGCCGGGCTTCGGCGAGAACAGCCGCGTCCTGAAGTGGATCGTCGACCGCATCGAACACCGGGCCGGCGGCCAGGACACCCCGATCGGCGTGGTGCCGTCGGCCGACGACCTGGACCTCGACGGGCTCGACGTCGACGGCCAGGACGTCGCGCAGGCGCTGGCGGTCAACCCCGACGAGTGGCGGCAGGAACTGCCGCTGATCGAAGAGTGGTTCGAGTTCGTCGGCGACAAGCTGCCCACCGGCGTCAAGGACGAGTTCGAGGCGCTCAAGCAGCGGCTGGCCGACGCCGGGTAGGCCGAGCGAACCGAGAAGTCACACCGCGCGCCGCGAGTCGGGCCTCGCCTTCTTCTCCGCGTACATCAGCTCGTCCGCGCGGGCCAGCAGTTCCTCCACGGTCGCGTGCTCGGCGACGGGCGCCTGCACCAGGCCGACGCTGGCGGACAGCCGGTAGGGCCGGTCGCCGGTCTCGTTGAAGGCGCGGAACGCCTCGGCGAGCCGCTCCTTGACCCCAGCGGTGCCGCTGTCGCGTTCGGTGACCAGCACGCAGAATTCGTCGCCGCCCAGGCGGGCGACGATGTCGGACTCCCGCCGGATCGCCCGCAGCACCGCGGCGACGTCCTTGATCAGCGCGTCGCCGACGTCGTGGCCCTGTTCGTCGTTGACCCGCTTGAGCCCGTCGACGTCGAGGAACGCCAGCACGCAGTTGTGGCCGAGATGGTGTGCCCCGCGCAGCTTCTGCTCGGCGAGCAGGTAGAAGCCGCGGCGATTGTTCAGGCCGGTCAGTTCGTCGGTGACGGAGAGCCGGCTGATCTCCTCGTTGGCGCTTTGCAATTCGGCGGTGCGATCGCGCACCCGCTGCTCGAGTTCGGAGTACACCTGCACGTTCTCCATCGCGATCGACGTCGAGTCGGCGAGGGCCTGCAGCAGGCGCACCTCCTGCTCGGACGGCGGATGCCGGTGGGCCCAGTAGTTGCCAATCGCCCCGATCGGGTCGCGCTTGCGGATCGGGACCATCACCAGGCTCTTGACGAACGTCGCGCGGTAAATCCCTTGCGGGATGCGCGCGTCGCGGAAGACATCCGGGATGATCGCCGCTTCGCGGTGCAGCATCGCCCAGCCGCTGACGCAGGACTCGATCGGGAATCGGCTGCCCTTCCAGAGCGGAGCGATGGCGTCTTCGTCGGCGTAGTAGCACCTGTTGTCGTCGCGCAGCACGAACGTCGCGCCGTCACAGCCGGTGAGCTCACGCGCCGAGGACCGGACGATGCGCTGGATCTCGGGCAGGGTGCGCGCCAGCGACAATTCCTGGACCGCCTCGAGCAGGCGCTCCATGCCGTCGACGTAGTCGTAGACGCCCAGTCGGTCGGTCGCCGCGCAGCACGTCGCCCGCGTGGAGAGGCGCTCGGCGTCCATGCGCACCTCCGTACGAGACCGGCCGCCGCGTCACGCCGGCGTCGTCAAGGCAAGTTACCGTACGCCGACCCGGGCCGCATTCGCCGGCGGATTCGCCGGTCGCGAGCCTCCGCCGCCCGGGCGACCACCACTTGACACCCGTCAAGTTTTTCGGCGGTACAGTCTGCGCATGCAGATTCGCGAGTACCTCGGCAGCGGCAAGCCCGCCGTCATCCTCCACCCGTCCGGCACGGTCATCACGTTCGACGAGCTGGAGGCGCGGGCCAACCGGCTGGCGCACTACTTCCGGCGGGCCGGCCTCACCGAGGGCGACGTCGTGGCGATCCTGATGGAGAACAACGAGCACATGCACGCGGTGATGTGGGCGGCGCGGCGCAGCGGTCTGTACTACGTGCCGATCAACACTCACCTGACGGCGGCCGAAGCCGCCTACATCGTCGACAACAGCGCCGCCAAGGCGATCGTCGGGTCGGCGGCACTGCGCAAGACGTGCGAGAACCTGGCCGAGCACCTTCCCGGCGGCCTGCCCGGGCTGCTGCTGATCGCCTTGGAAGAGGGAGAGGCCGACCTCGCCGGCTGGCAGCGCTACCCCGAATGCGTTGCGGGCGAGCCCGACACCCCGATCGACGATGAACGGGAGGGCGACCTGCTGCAGTATTCGTCGGGCACCACCGGCCGGCCCAAGGGCATCAAGCGCGAACTGCCGCACGTGCCGCCGGCCGAGGCGCCGGGCATGATGTCGGCGCTGGTCAGCTTCTGGATGAACCCGGACTCGATCTACCTCAGCCCGGCGCCGCTGTATCACACCGCGCCGTCGGTGTGGTCGATGAGCGCGCAGGCCGGCGGGGTCACCACGGTCGTGCTGGAGAAGTTCGATCCCGAGGGCTGCCTCGACGCCATCCAGCGTCACCGCGTCACGCACGGCCAGTTTGTCCCGGCGATGTTCACCCGCATGCTGAAACTGCCTGAGGCGGTGCGTAATTCGTACGACCTGTCCAGCCTGCAGCGGGTGATGCACGCCGCGGCGCCGTGCCCGGTGGAGATCAAGAAGCAGATGATGGACTGGTGGGGGCCGATCATCGACGAGTACTACGCCTCCTCCGAGGCGCACGGGTCGACGTTGATCACCGCCGAAGAGTGGCTTGCGCATCCCGGTTCGGTCGGCAAACCCATGGGGGGCGCTGTGCACATCCTCGACGAGAACGGCAACGAGTTGCCGCCCGGGCAGGCCGGCGAGATCTACTTCGAGGGCGGGTATTCGTTCGAATACCTCAACGACCCCACGAAAACCGCGGCCTCGCGCAGCAAGCACGGCTGGGCCACCGTCGGCGACATCGGCTACCTCGACGAGGAGGGGTACCTGTACCTGACCGACCGGCGCCACCACATGATCATCTCCGGCGGGGTGAACATCTACCCGCAGGAGGCCGAGAACCTTCTGGTCACCCACCCGAAGGTGTTGGACGCGGCCGTGTTCGGGGTTCCCGACGACGAGATGGGGCAACGCGTGCTGGCCGCCGTGCAGACCGTCGACCCGGGCGACGCCACCGACGAGTTCGCCGACGAACTGCTGGCCTGGCTGCGAGACCGCTTGGCGCACTACAAGTGTCCGAAATCGATCGCCTTCGAGGCGCAGCTGCCACGCACCGACACCGGCAAGCTCTACAAGAACGGGCTGATCGAGAAATACTCGGTGTGACCCGTGCTCAAGGTGGTCGACCTGTCGAGCCCGCCGGACCCCGGGCCCGACACCGGCGCCGCATCCCCGCCGGGGGTGATCCTGGCGCACGGCGCCGCCGCCGACCTCGCCCGGAGCGAATCATGGCTGGATACTGCCACTTTCACCCTGACCGAGGATCCCTGTGACGATCGCCGGGTCGTCACCGTCGATTCGGTGTCCGACGCGCTCACCGAGCTGACCGCGCGCTGTCGCCGATGGCCGCACGCCAGCGGCGTCTGTGACGACGTGTTGCGCGCGGTGAACCCGGGCGGCCCGGCGCTGCCCGCGGTGCTGACCGAGTCGCTGGCGTACTCCACCCTGCAGGCCGGGCCCGAGTTCGCGCGCTGGCTACGCGAGCGCGGTCCGGCCCGCATGCCCGACATCGCCGACCCGGTGCGGGCCCACCGCGACGGCGACACGCTGCGCATCGCCTTCAACCGGCCGCAACGTCACAACGCGTTCTCCACCGACGCGCGCGCCGCGCTGCTGGAGGCGCTGACCGTCGCGCAACTGGACCCGTCGGTGACCGGGATCGTGTTGAGCGGCAACGGACCGTCTTTCTGCAGCGGTGGGGACCTCGCGGAGTTCGGCACCTTCGCCGACCCCGCGAGCGCGCACCTGGCCCGCACCCGGCACAGCCCCGCCCTGGCGCTCCATGCCCTGACGGCCCGGCTCGGCCGCGGCTGCAGGGCGGAGGTGCACGGCCGCGTGCTGGGCAGCGGGCTGGAGATGGCGGCGTTCTGCGGGTGGGTCACCGCGCGGGGGGATTCGGTGTTCGGACTACCCGAGCTGCAGCTGGGGCTGATCCCCGGCGCCGGCGGGACGCTCAGCGTCACCCGCCGGATCGGCCGGTGGCGCACCGCCTATCTCGTGCTGTCCGGCCGCACCGTCGACGCCGTGACCGCGCTGGCCTGGGGCCTGGTGGACGCGACCTGGGACTGAGCGGTGCCTAAGCCGTTGTCAGAAGCCCGAATACGTCGTGGTTGTGGTCGACGGCATGTTCGAGACGGCGATCACGCCGATGGCGACGTACAGGATCACCATGATCACCGCGAACACCGCGCCGGCGATGGCGCCGATGATGGCCCACTTTCTGGCGTTGTCGGCCGCCGCCTGCGCCTCGGCGTACCGCCCCTGCGACCACAGCCCGGACACCTTGGTGGAGTAGACGATCGACACGATGCCGAACGGCAGACAGCACAACACCGTGACCAGAATGGCCCAGACGAGATAGTTCTCCGGCTCCGGCTGTCCCGGCCAGCCCGGTTGCGGCGCCTGCCAACCCGGTTGCTGCCCCGGCCAACCCGGCTGCGGGCCCTGCCAGGGCGGGGGCTGACCCTGCCATTCCGGGGAGCCCTCGTACGGCCCTGGGGGATAACTCATCGCAGCCGACTTTCCTTCGTTGCAGTAAGTTTTACTCCCGCGCAGCTTTGCTGGCTTGAGAAGTCAGGCAAGGATACAGCACGCCCCGACGTCAAGCCCGCACATTCGGGCGCGGGCTCAGATGCCGCCGCGCGCCACCAGCTGCCCGGCGATCACGTTGCGCTGAATCTCGTTGGTGCCCTCGCCGACGATCATCAGCGGCGCGTCGCGGAAGTAGCGCTCCACGTCGTACTCGCACGAATAGCCGTAGCCGCCATGGATTCGCACGGCGTTCAAGGCGATTTCCATCGCCACCTCCGAGGCGAAAAGTTTGGCCATGCCGGCCTCCATGTCGCAACGCTCGCCGCTGTCGTAGCGTTCGGCGGCATAGCGGGTGAGCTGCCGCGCGGCCGTGAGTTTGGTCGCCATGTCGGCGAGGTAATTGCCGACCGACTGGTGTTTCCAGATCGGCTTGCCGAAGCTTTCCCGCTGCTGGGCGTACGCCAGCGCGTCCTCGAGCGCCGCCGTGCCCACTCCCAGGGCGCGGGCCGCCACCTGGATGCGGCCGGTCTCGAGGCCCTTCATCATCTGCGAAAAGCCTTCGCCCATCCGGCCGCCCAGCACCGCGGACTCGGGCACCGGGAAGTCGTCGAAGGACAGCTCGCAGGACTCGACGCCCTTGTAGCCCAGCTTGGGCAGGTCCCGCGACACCGTCAGCCCGGGCCCGTGTCCGACGAGCACGATCGAGATGCCCCGGTGCCGAGGCGCGGCGTTCGGATCGGTCTTGCACAGCAGCGCGATCAGCCCCGAGCGCCGCGCGTTGCTGATCCACGTCTTGGCGCCGTTGATCCGCAATTGGCCGGGGGCGCCGTCCGCGCCCTCAACAGGCAGCGCCGTCGTCGTCATGTTCTGCAGGTCCGAGCCGCCGCCCGGTTCCGTCAACGCCATGGTGGCCCGCAGCTCGCCGGTCGCCATCGCCGGCAGATACGCCCGCTTCTGCTCCTCGGTCCCGAACAGCGTCAGCAGCTTGGCCACCACGGTGTGCCCGCCCATCGCGCCCGCCAGGCTCATCCAGCCGCGCGCGAGCTCCTCGGTGACCCGCACATAGCACGGCATGGACACCGGCGACCCGCCGTATTCCTCGGGAATGGCCAGGCCGTAGATGCCGATCCGCTTCATCTGCTCGATCCACGCCTCGGGATAGGTGTTGGCGTGCTCGACCTCGCGGACGGTCGGCTTCACGTCGCGGTCGACGAACGCCCGCACCGTGGCGACCAGCATCTCTTCCTCGTCGTTCACCTGTGAGCACCCTCCAGCATCGATGGTGGCAGACCCGCTTCGCCCGGCTTCGCCGCGCTCGCGATCGCCACGGGTTGACCCTCGATTCGACAGCCTGCCAGCATGTGGCGTTGTGACTAGTGACGGGTATGCGGGGATCCGCGCCGGCGGGCCGTACTTCGACGACCTGTCGGTGGGCCAGGTGTTCGACTGGGCGCCGGCGATCACGCTGTCGTCAGGACTGGCCGCCGCACACCAGGCGATCGTGGGGGACCGGCTGCGGCTGGCGCTGGACGCCGACCTGTGCGCCGCCGTCACCGGACTGCCCGCACCGCTCGCGCATCCGGCGCTGGTCTGCGACGTGGCGATCGGGCAGTCCACGCTGGCCACCCAGCGGGTCAAGGCCAACCTGTTCTACCGCGGGCTGAGGTTTCACCGCTTCCCGGTCATCGGCGACTCGCTGTCCACCCGCACGGAAGTGGTTGGGCTGCGAGCCAATTCGTCCAAGCCGGGGAGGGCCCCCACGGGACTGGCGGCGCTGCGGATGACCACCGTCGACCAGGCCGGCCGGTTGGTGCTCGATTTCTACCGTTGCGGCATGCTGCCCGCCGGTCCGGATTGGCGGCCGGAACGGGCGCCGCACGACGACCTGTCCACCATCGGCGCCGACGCGCCGCCCCCCGCGGCGGATCCGACCGCGCGGTGGGACGCCGACATCTTCAAGAACAGGGTGCCCGGCCCGCACTTCGACCGCGCCCTGGCCGGAGCGGTGCTGCACAGCACCGGCGACGTCGTCAGCAGCGCCCCGGAACTCGCCCGGCTCACCCTCAATATCGCCGCAACACACCATGATTCGCGCGTCGGCGGACGGCGGCTGGTGTACGGCGGGCACACCATCGGACTCGCCCTTGCCCAGGCGAGCAGGCTGCTGCCCAACCTGGTGACCGTGCTGGGCTGGGCGTCCTGCGAGCACACCGGACCCGTCCACGAGGGCGACACCCTCTACAGCGAGTTGCACGTCGAGTCCGCCCAGCCGGCCGGGCACGGGGGAGTGCTGGGGCTGCGGTCGCTGGTCTACGCGGTGGGCGAGCCGGATCGCGCGGTCCTGGACTGGCGATTCAGCGCGCTGCAGTTCTAAGGCCTTTCGCGAGCGTGACGGCACTGCGAGATTCCCCGCGATTTTTCGCACGCCCACGAGACACAGACATATTCCCGGTGACGGCCACGCGCACAATGGGGGGCGTGAGCTCGGCTACGTCGATGTGGGGGAGCAGCGGGCTGGCCTGTCTGACCGGCTTACCGGACGGGCCGCCCGACTTCTCCCGCGCCACCGTGCTGACGCACGCCCGACGGGTCGCCGCGGTGGTCGGCGAGCGGTTGGGTGTCACGATCGATGCCGCCGGCCTGCTGGCCGGGCGGGCCGCCCTGCTCGGCCTGACCCGCCGCGGCCGGGTGTCCGCCGGCGGCGCCACCCGGTTGCTCATGGCCGCCGACGCCTGGTGCGCGATCACCCTGTCGCGTCCCGACGACATCGCCGCGGTCCCCGCCCTGGTGCAGGCCGACAAGGTGGCCGCCGACCCGTGGCCTGCGCTGCTGCGTTGGGCCGCAACGCAACCGCGCGCGGCGATCGTCGAGCGCGCGACGCTGCTCGGCATCCCGGCAGCGAGCCTGGGCGAGGTCGTGCGCGCGGCGCCGCGAATACGGCCACGGGGGGACCGGGGGCCGGCGCGCGACGCCGGCGGTCTCCTGGTCGCCGACCTGTCCTCCATGTGGGCGGGCCCGCTGTGCGCGCAGCTGTTGGCACGCGCGGGGGCGACCGTGGTGAAGGTCGAGAGCCCGGCCCGCCCGGACGGCACCCGCGGGGGCAACCCGGGCTTCTTTGACTGGATGAACGGACAAAAGCTCTCCTACTGCGTCGATTTCGACCGCCAGGCCGACGAGTTGCGTGCCTTACTGACCGTCGCCGACGTCGTGATCGAGGGCTCGCGCCCCGCGGCGCTGAGTCGGCGCCGGCTCGGGCCGGAGCACATCGAGCCGGGCGTGGGCCGAATCTGGTTGCGCCTCGAGGGACATCCAGACGGCCGGCCGGCGTTCGGCGACGACGCCGCGGTGGGCGGCGGGCTCGTCGGCGTCGCCGCCGACGGGCCGGTGTTCTGCGGCGACGCCATCGCCGATCCGCTGACCGGCCTGGAGGCGGCCCGACTGGTCGCCGATGCGCTGGGCCGCGGTGGCGGCGAGTTGATCGAGGTGTCGATGGCGACCGTCGCCGCCGGGTATGCGGCGCTGCCGATGCAGGCGTCGGTCTCGAACCGCCCCGCGCCGCCTCCGCCGGCCCCGCCGCCGGCGCGGTCGGCCGCGCGGCTGGGCGAGGACAACGACGCGGTGCGCCGCCTGGTGGCCGAAAAGGCCTGCCGGCCATGCTGATCCGGCGGGCCACGCTGCTGGACGGGACCGTCACCGATATCCGGGTCGGTGAACGGATCGAGGAAATGGGTGATGGCCTGGTCGCCGAGCCCGGTGAGGGCGTGCTGTACGCGGGCGGGGGGACCGTGCTGCCCGGCCTGCACGACCACCACGTGCATGTGCGGTCGGCGGCCTCCGCGCTGGACTCGTTCTTCGTCGGGCCGCCCGGGGTCAGCACGGAAACCGAACTGACGCACCTGCTGTCGAATGCGACGCCGGGTCCCGACGGCTGGATCCGCGCCGTCGGCTATCACGAGTCGGTGGCCGGCGAGCTGGACCGGACCGCGCTGGACGCCATGGTCCGCGGCGTCCCCGTGCGTATCCAGCACCGCAGCGGCGCGCTGTGGATCCTCAACTCCGAGGCGCTGGGCCGGGTGGGGCTCGCCGATCATCCCGACGGGCGGCTGCGCAGCGCCGACCACGGTTGGTCGGACCTGCTGCAGCGGCGCGAAAGCGACCTGGCGGAGCTCAGCCGGCGGATCACCGCGACCGGCGTCACCGGGGTCACCGACGCCACCCCCGACCTCGACGCCGACGCCATGGTGTCGCTGGTGGTGGCCCACCGGCGCGGCGAGTTCCGGCCGCGGCCGAGCTTCCTGTCCCCCGGCAAGAAGATCCTGCACGACGACCGCCTCGACCTGGACGGGCTCACGGACTGGATCGGCGGCCGGCACGGCGAGGGCCGGCCGGTGGCCGTGCACTGCGTGACCGCGGCCCAGCTCGTGGTCGCCATCGCGGCCCTGCGGGCGGCCGGCGGCCATCCGCAGGACCGCATCGAGCACGCCGCCGTCGTGCCCGACGACAACCTGGCCGACCTGGCCGACCTCGGCGTCACGGTGGTGACCCAGCCCAATTTCGTCGCCGAGCGCGGCGATCACTACCTCGCCGACATCCCCGCCGACGAGCATCCTCAGCTGTGGCGGGTCGCCTCCCTGCTGAAAGCGGCCGTGCCGGTGGGGCTGTCCACCGACATGCCGTTCGGCCACGGCGACCCCTGGACGGCGATGCGCGCCGCCGTCCACCGCACCACCCCCAGCGGCGCGGTCCTCAACGCGGACGAATGCGTCTCCGCCCGCGAGGCTTTGACGATGTTCCTGGGCCGGCCGGACCGGCCGGGCCAACCGCGCGGCGTGTCGGTCGGGGAACCCGCGGACCTCTGTGTGCTCAGCGAGCCGCCGGCGACGGCGCTGGCCGAGCTGGAGGCCGGCATGGTGGCGGCCACCGTCATCGGCGGTGAGCTGGTGTATTTCGCGATGTGACCCGCGGTCAGGCCGACGCGGCCAGGGCGGCCCGCAGAATATCGCACTGGCTGTCGAAGAACCGTTGCGAGACTTGAGCTTTGGGGGCGATGAGGTCGAAGCCGTGGAAGGCGCCCGGCACGGTCTCCACCTGGCACGGCACCCCGGCCGCCGTCAGCCGCTCGGCGTAGGCCAGGTCCTCGTCGTGGAACAGGTCGTGCGTGCCCACCCCGATCCAGGCCGGCGGCAGCCCGCCGAGGTCGTCGCGCCGGCCGGGCACGGCGACCCGCGGGTCGGCGTCGCCGAGGTACGCCGCCCAGCCGAACCGGTTGCTGCGGTTGTCCCACAGCCGGTAGTTCGCGTTGCGGGCGGTGGCCGAACTGCGGTCGTCCAGCATGGGATAGGTCAGCAACTGGAACGCGGGGCTCACCTCGGCGCGGTCGCGGGCCAGCAGGGCCAGGGCCGCCGCCAGCCCGCCGCCCGCGCTCGCGCCGCCGATCGCCACCCGGTAGCGGTCCACGGACGGCAGGCCGGCCAGCCAGGTCAACGCCGAATAGCAGTCTTCCAACGGCACCGGATACGGATGTTCGGGCGCCAGGCGGTATTCCACCGACGCGACGGTGATCCCCAGCCGGCGGCTGAACCCGCTGCAGAGCCGGTCGTCCTGTTCGGCGGTGCCGATCACGTACCCGCCGCCGTGGATCCACAGCAGCGCGCCGGTCGGTTCGGTGACGCCCGCCGGCCGGAACAGCCGAACGCCTGCCCCGGAACCCAGCGTGATCACCTCGACGTCGCGGACGGGCCTGCCCAGGCGCCCCCGCAGCGCGATCCCCGCCCGCATGATCGGCAGGGTCCGGGGACCGACCAGCCGGCGCGGCGCGAACCGGGCGATCCGTTGCAGGTCAGGGTGAACGTCGGTGTTCGGCACCGCATCAGTATCACCGACGCCGAAAACCCGGGGGCCTGGTATCAGTGATAGGCGGCGGCACAGACATCCGAAGACTTCGGGGAGGCAACGTGAGCGGAAACGCCCCTCGGCTCGAGCCGGGGTTCGTCGACACCGTGCTCGGCAAGATCCGCGTGCAGGTCAGCCCCGGCACCGGCGCGCCGGTGCTGATGTGGCCCAGCCTGCTGATGACCGGCGACCTGTGGGCGGGCCAGGCCGCGCAGTTCGGGGAGCGCCACCGCCTGGTGCTGATCGATCCGCCCGGCCACGGCGGCAGCGAGCCGCTCCGGTCGGCCTTCACGTTCGGCGACTGCGCCCGCTGCGTCGTCGACCTGCTGAACGGGCTGGGCATCGACAAGGCCCACTTCGTCGGCAATTCGTGGGGCGGCATGATCGGCGCGACGTTCGCGGCGCGGTATCCCGACCGACTCGACCGCGCTGTCCTGATGAATTGCACCGCATCGAAAGCCGGCCGCGCCCAGAAGGCCAAGTACGCGGCCATGTTGCGGGTCGCGGCGCTGCTGGGCGGGATTCGGCCGCCGCTGACGCGGTCGGCGTTGCGCGCCTTCCTCGGCCCGACGACGCTGCGCCGGAGGCCCGATGTGGTCGACGCCGTGCGCGCGAACCTGCGGGCGGTCGACATCGATTCGGTCCGCTGGGCGGTGCGCAGCGTCGTGCCCGCCCGCCCGGATCAGCACGCCCTGCTGCGAACCATCGCCGCCCCGGTCCTGGTGGTCGCCGGCGCCGAGGACGCCACCTTCCCCGTGGCCGAGACCCGGGCCATGGCGGAGTCGATCCCTGGCGCGTCCTTCAGCGTCCTCGACGGGATCGCGCACCTCGCGGCCCTGGAAGACCCCGCCCGGGTGAACGACCTGCTGGACTCCTTCCTGTTCGGCCCGACGGTCGCGGACGGCGAATGAACCGATTCGCTCCCGGGCGCGTACCCCAAGGGCGGTGGATTAGCCGAGCGAAGATCGGGGTATCGGTGGAATGCTGGCGAGCGCGGCACGCGTCGGCGTGCCGGCTGTTGCTGGTTCGTCGTCGCAACGTCCCTCACCGGGACCGAGCGTGGACCGCCCGGTCGGGCAGGACGCGAGGGACGTGAATGCTGGGGCACCTTTACGATCGCGCGCTGGGCGGCGAGCGATGTTGGATCCGGCACGACGACGGCGAACTGCGGCCGCTGCCCGCGCACCGCTGGTTAGGCGCGCGATGTCCCGACGACCCTTGTCCCGGTGATGGATCCGGCGACGCGTTCGACGAAGACTTCGACGAAGCCGTCACCCAGATGTGCACCGGCCCGACGATCGAATTGGGTTGCGGCCCTGGCAGATTGGTCGCGCGGCTGATTCAGCGCGGGGTACCGGCCCTCGGCATCGACCGCTCGGTGACCGCGATCCGGTTGGCGGGACGCGGCGGCGCGCCGGTCCTGCTCGGCGACGTGTTCGACCCGCTGCCCGCGATGGGCCTGTGGCAGACGGTATTGCTGGTCGACGGCAACGTCGGCCTCGGCGGAGACCCGTGCCGCATCCTGGGGCGCGCCGCCGAGCTGCTGGCGCGCGGCGGCCGGTGCGTGGCCGAGTTCGACGCCGAGAACATCGGCATCCGGTCCCGCTGGGTCCGGCTGGAGTCCGCGTGCGAGGTCGGGCCCTGGTTCCGCTGGGCGTCGGTCGGGGTCGACAGCGCCGCCGCCCTGGCCGCGCAGGTCGGTCTGACGCTGACCGGTGTGCGGCTGATCGGCGACCGGGTGATCGCGTGCCTGGCGGCCATGTGAGCGTGTCGCTCCCCGGCCGCCACCGCACCGACAGCAAACTACGCAAACGCTCGGCCGAGCGCGAATGCCTTCGAGGCAATCACCCGCCGGATGTCTTTTCGGCGTCGGGCGTTGCGTCGACGCAAACGTCAGTTTCGGACCCGGGGCCGGGGGTACGCTGCCCTCACACGACGGCAAGGAGGCCGACTATGACATCGTGCGCGAAGTGGTTGCTGCGGGCGCGTCCCGGCGACTACGCGCTGGCCTTGAGCGTCGCGGGTGCTTCCCTGCCGGTGGTCGGCAAGCACCTCGAACCGCTGGGCGGCCTCACCGCGATGGGCATATGGGGCGCCCGGCACGCCCCCGACTTCCTCTCCGGGATGACCAAGCCGCGGCAGCCGAAGGACGGCGCCGAACCGCCCCAGGAGCGGGTGAGCGCGCGTGACGTGTCCGTCGCGGCCCTGCGGGGAATCGTGTCGGCCGCCGACCTCGAACTGGACTGGCCCGCGGCGCTACGGACGCCGCCGATCTGGGACGCGATGCGTCAGCGCCGCTACCTCCACCGCCGCGCGGTCCACTACGGGGACCACCCCGCCCAGGTGCTCGACGTGTGGCGCCGCAAGGACCTGCCCGCGCACCCCGCCCCGGTGCTGATCTTCGTTCCGGGCGGCGCCTGGGTGCATGGCAAGGCCATGGGTCAGGGCTCCGCGCTGATGTCCCGGCTGGCCGAACAGGGTTGGGTCTGCCTGGCGATCGACTACCGCGTCGCCCCGCACCACCGGTGGCCGCGGCACATCATCGACGTCAAGACCGCCATCGCGTGGGCGCGCGCCAACGTCGACAAGTTCGGCGGCGACCGCGATTTCGTCGCCGTCGCGGGCTGTTCGGCCGGCGGCCACCTGTCCGCGCTGGCAGGCCTGACCCCCGACGACCCGCAGTACCGCGCGAAGCTGCCCGAAGGCGCCAACACGTCGGTGGACGCGGTGGTCGGCATCTACGGTCGCTACGACTGGGAGGACCGGTCCACACCCGAGCGGGACCGGTTCGTCGACTTTTTGGAGCGGGTGGTGGTCAAGCGCCGGATCGCCCGTCACCCCGAGGTGTTCCGGGACGCGTCGCCGATGGCCCGGGTGCACCGAAATGCGCCGCCGTTCTTGGTGATTCACGGGAGCAAGGACAGCGTGATCCCCGTCGAGCAGGCGCGCAGCTTCGTCGACCGGATGCGGGCCGTCTCGCATTCGATGGTCGGCTACCTGGAGCTGCCCGGTGCGGGCCATGGATACGACCTCGTGGACGGGGAGCGGGCCGGCGCGGCGGCGCACGCGACTTCGCTATTCCTCAACCAGGTTTATCGCACCAAGACAAACGCGGCCAAAGAGGTGATCTGAACTGCTGCTGCTGAGTATGGTCCCTCTATGGGCAAGGGGCAGCGGTGAAAAGGCTCAGCGGGTGGGATGCGGTCCTGCTGTACAGCGAGACGCCGAACGTGCACATGCACACCATCAAAGCCGCTGTGATCGAACTCGATTCCGATCGGCGTGACTTCGGCATCGAGGCGTTCCGCGAAGTCATCCGCGGCCGCTTGGGCAAGCTGGAGCCGTTCTGCTACCAGTTGGTCGAAATCCCGTTCAAGCTCCACCATCCGATGTGGCGGGAGCACTGCGAGGTCGACCTGGAGTACCACATCCGGCCCTGGCGGCTGCCCGCCCCCGGCGGGCGGCGGGAGCTGGACGAGGCCATCGGCCGCATCGCCAGCACCCCGCTGGATCGCGGCCGCCCGCTGTGGGAGATGTACTTCGTCGAGGGCCTGGCGAACAACCGGATCGCGGTGGTCGGCAAGATTCACCACGCGCTCGCCGACGGCGTCGCCTCGGCCAACCTGATGGCCCGCGGGATGGACCTGCAGCCCGGGCCGGAGGGCGGGCCGTACGTTTCGGATCCGGCGCCCACCACGCGCCAGCTGATGAGTTCGGCCTTCGCAGACCACCTGCGCCACGTCGGGCGCATCCCACACACGATCCGCTACACGGCCGAGGGCCTGCGCCGGGTGCGGCGCAGCTCGCGCAAGCTGTCCCCGGAGCTGAGCCGGCCGTTCGAACCGCCGGCGAGCTTCATCAACCACAAGATCACCCCCGAGCGCCGGTTCGCCACGGCCACCCTGGCGCTGGCCGACGTCAAGGAGACCGGCAAGCGGCTGGGCGCGACGATCAACGACATGGTGCTCGCCATGTCGGCCGGCGCGCTGCGAACCTTGCTGCTCCGCTACGACGGCCAGGCCGAACCCCTGCTGGCGTCGGTGCCGATGAGCTTCGACTTCTCGCCCGAGCGGATCTCCGGCAACCGGTTCACCGGGGTGCTGGTGGGCCTGCCGACCGATTCCGACGACCCGCTGGAGCGGGTGCGCTGCAGCCACGAGAACGCCATCGCCGCCAAGGAAGGCAACCAGCTGATGGGGCCGGAGCTGGTCAGCCGCTGGGCGGCCTACATGCCGCCCGCGCCCACCCAGGCCTTTTTCCGGTGGGCGTCCGGCCGCGACGGCGACAACAAGATCCTCAACCTGAACATCTCCAACGTGCCCGGTCCGCGCGAACGCGGCCGGGTGGGCGGGGCGCTGGTCACCGAGATCTACTCGGTGGGCCCGCTGACCGCGGGCAGCGGCCTCAACATCACCGTGTGGAGTTACGTCGACCAGCTCAATATCTCGGTGCTGTCCGACGGCGCCACGCTCAAGGACCCGCACGAGGTGACCGAGGCGATGGTCGCCGACTTCGTCGAAATACGCAGGGCGGCAGGGCTTTCTGAGGAACTCACGGTCGTCGAAGCGGCGATGGCGCCGGCCTGAGGGCCGTCGGTGGAAACGCGACTCTCGACTGGTGCCAACGTCATTTCCGCCGGCCGCTAGCATCTTCTGCGACAGCAGCCACCCCTAACCGAAGGAGCTGTGCGGCACGTGAGCGACGAAGCCAACGAACCCGAAGTCCTGGTCGAACAGCGGGATCGGATCCTGATCATCACGATCAACCGGCCGAAGGCCAAGAACGCGGTCAACGCTGCCGTGGCCAACGGCCTGGCCGAGGCGGTCGACCGGCTCGACGGCGACCCGGGCCTCTCGGTGGGCATCCTGACCGGCGCCGGCGGATCGTTCTGCGCGGGCATGGACCTCAAGGCCTTCGCCCGGGGCGAACTGCCCATCGTCGAGGGCCGCGGCATGGGCTTCACCGAGCGTCCGCCCGTCAAGCCGCTCATCGCCGCGGTCGAGGGCTACGCCCTGGCCGGCGGCACCGAGCTGGCGCTGGCCACCGACCTGATCGTGGCGTCCAGGGAGTCCGCCTTCGGCATCCCCGAGGTCAAGCGGGGGCTGGTCGCCGGCGGCGGCGGGCTGCTGCGGCTGCCGCAGCGCATCCCGCCGGCCATCGCGATGGAACTCGCGCTCACCGGCGACAACCTGCCCGCCGAGCGCGCCCACAGGCTGGGGCTGGTCAACGTGCTGGCCGAACCAGGCAGGGCGCTCGAGGAGGCGATCGCGCTGGCCGAGAAGATCGCCGCCAACGGGCCGCTCGCGGTGGCCGCCACCAAGCGGATCATCGTCGAGTCGCGCGGTTGGAGTCCCGAGAATATGTTCGCCGAGCAGAACAAGCTCCTGGCCCCGGTGTTCGCCTCCAACGACGCCAAGGAGGGCGCGATCGCCTTCGCCGAGAAGCGTCCGCCGCGCTGGACGGGCAGCTGAGCCACCGGCCCGCTCCGCGCCGGTGCCGGGTGATCTAAGCTACAGTCGAACATGACACTTTTGGCCAGCTGTGTAACGTCTTGATACCGGAGAAAGTGCACGCGTGAGTATTTCGTTGCTGCTGGAGATGGCCGCGTCGAGCAATCCCGACCGCACGGCCGTCGTTTCCCAGGGGTCCACCGGGGCCCTGCGGCTGACGACGCAGCAGCTCAGCGATCTCGCCGACGGCGGCGCCGCGGTGATCGCCGGGTCGAACGCGAAACACGTGGCCTACGTGGGTACCGGCGGCGCGCCGCTGCCGGTGCTGATCTTCGCGGCCGCCCGCGCCGGGGTGGCCTTCACCCCGATCAACTACCGGCTGTCCGCCGACGCCATTCAGGCGCTCGTCGAACGCCTGCCCGAGCCCATGGTGATCGTCGACGAGCGCTACCGCGACACGGTCGGCGAGGCCTCCGGCCGGATGCTGACCACCGACGAATTCCTGACCGCCGCGCAAGGCGGGGCGGCCGACTTCGAACCGGCGTTCCCCGACCCGGAGTCGGTCGCGATCGTGCTGTTCACCTCCGGAACCACGTCGCAGCCCAAGGCCGTCGAGCTGTCGCACAACAACCTGACCAGTTACGTCACCGGCACGGTGGAATTCGAGTCGGCCACCGACAGCGACGCCGCGCTGATCTGCGTGCCGCCCTATCACATCGCGGGCGTGGGCGCCGCCCTGTCCAACCTGTACGCCGGCCGCAAGATGGTGTACCTGCCGAATTTCGATGCGCAGGAATGGATTCGGTTGATCAACGCCGAAAGCGTGACCACCGCGACCGTCGTGCCCACCATGCTGGACCGCATCGTCGACGCGCTGGAGACCGGCGGTCACCAGCTGCCGTCGCTGCGCAACCTCGCCTACGGCGGCTCCAAGGTGGGGCTGCCGCTGGTGCGCCGGGCCCTCGAGCTGCTGCCGCACGTGGGCTTCGTCAACGCCTACGGCCTGACCGAGACGAGCTCGACCATCGCGGTGCTGACCCCGGACGACCACCGGGCGGCGCACGGCGCCTCGGAGCCCCCGGTCGCCAGGCGGCTGGCGTCGGTGGGGCGTCCGGTACCCGGTATCGAGATCGAGATTCGCGACGGGGACGGCAACGTGCTCGGGCCCGGCGAGACGGGGGAGCTGTTCGTCCGCGGCGAGCAGGTCTCCGGGCGCTACACCGGGATCGGTTCGGTGCTCGACGAAAACGGGTGGTTCCCAACCAAAGACATCGCCATGCTGGACGAGGACGGCTACCTGTTCATCGGCGGCCGCAGCGACGACACCATCATCCGCGGCGGCGAGAACATCGCGCCCGCCGAGCTCGAAGAGGTGTTGGTCGAGCACCCGCACGTGCGCGACGTCGCCGTAGTCGGCGTCGAGGACCCGCAGTGGGGGCAGGCCATCGTCGCGGTGGTGGTGCCCCACCTTGGGGCGGAACCGGATCCCGAGGAACTGCGCGAGCACGTCCGGAAAAGCCTGCGCGGGTCGCGAACCCCCGACCGAGTAGTCTTTCGCGACGAGTTGCCCACGACCCCCACCGGCAAGGTTCTTCGCCGGGAGATCATCGAGATGCTAGAAGGGCTACGTGCATGATCAAGAACGGAACCCGCCTGGCCAGCCAGGTGTGTGACACGCAGGTGATCGTCGTCAGGAGCGCCGACAGCCTCGACGACTTGCGTTGTGGCGGTGCGCCGATGGTGCCGATCGGCGCCGAGCGTTCCGGCGAACTGGACCCGGCCTTCTCCGACGGCACCGTGATGGGCAAGCGCTACGTCGACGAGACCGGTGCCGAGGTGCTGGTGACCAAGCCGGGCGCCGGGAGCCTGAGCGTCGGCGCGAACCCGCTGCAGCTCAAAGAGGTCAAGCCGCTGCCGGCCAGCGACTGACGCCTCACTCCGTGATCTTGTTGCGGACCACGAATTCCCTTGCCTTGATGAGGAATTCGAGCTGATCACCGACCTGGCGCAACGGGTCGATGCTGCCCGTCGAGCGGGACAGCACGATGGCGCCTTCCAGGGCGGCGATTGACATCACCGCCAGCGAGGCGGCGCAGGGTTCGTCGAAGCCGTCGTGGGTGAACGCCCGGGTCAGCGCGGCGCACCAGCGGCCCAGGATGGCGCCGGCCTCGGCGGAGAGCTTGGCGTCGTCGTCGTCCGAGCCGATCGCCGCGGCCACCACGGGGCAGCCCGCATTGAAGCCGCCATCGGTCAGCAGGCGCTCCCAGAACTCGACGAACTTACCCAGCAGCACGCGGGCGCCCTGCTCGGCGGCGTCGTCGATCATCGCGGTGATGGCATCGCCGGAATAGCGCAGCGCCTCGATCAGGATCTGATTGCGGCCGTCGGGAAAGTGGTAGTAGACCGAGCCGCGCGGCGCGCCGCTGCGGGCCAGCACCGCGTCGATGGTCACGCCCGCGGCGCCTCGTTCACGCATTACCTCGGCGGCGCTGGCCAGCATTTTCTTACGCGTGCCGCCGCGCTTGGTGGGGGTGATGTCCTGCAGGGTCTCGCTCGTGGTCGCCACTCTCGTGCCTCCCGGGGCCAACGTCACGCAGCGTGCGAATGCCGCAGTACCGGCCAGTGCATGCCGCGCGGGCTGAAGCGGAAACTCCGGCGCTTCAGGTCGGGCATCTCGCGGGTGAATTGATAGCCGCCGATGTTCAGCTCGATGATCCACATGATTCTCTCCCGGCCTGTGCGCCGACCATGATTATGCTGAGAAGCATATAAGACATCGGTCCAGTAGGCAAATCAACTTCCTATAAACCGCAGAAGCACGGGAAATGCGGCCGGCGGACTGCTTCTGCGGCGGTTGGCGGTAGCGCCCCAGACGGCATTTTATGCTTTTTTGCATAATTTCCGGCACGGGGGGCGGGGCCGGGGCCCGCCGGAAACGCCGAACGTGCACCCACCGCGAGAAATCAGCGAAAATCTCGCGGTGAGTGCACGTTCGGTGCGGACGCCTCAGGCGTCGATGGTGTGCCCCATCGGCATGAGGACGCTCTTCTGCTGGGTGAAGTGCTCGACACCTTCCGGGCCGTTCTCGCGGCCGATGCCCGAGTTCTTGTAGCCGCCGAACGGGCAGCACGGGTCGAAGGCGTACCAGTTGATCGCGTAGGTCCCGGTGCGGATCTTCTCCGAGACCGCGATGCCGCGGTCGATGTCGGTGGTCCAGACGCTGCCGGCCAGGCCGTACACCGAGTCGTTGGCGATCTTAATCGCGTCCTCCTCGGTGTCGTAGGGGATGATGCTCAGCACGGGGCCGAAGATCTCCTCCTGCGCGATCGTCATCTTGTTGTCGACGTCGGCGAAAACGGTGGGCTGCACGAAGAATCCGGTGTCCAGGCCCTCGGGACGGCCGCCGCCGCAGACCAGGCGCGCGCCCTCCTCGATGCCCTTGGCGATGTAGCCCTCGACCCGGGCGCGCTGCTTCTCCGAGATCAGCGAACCGATCTGGGCGGCCGGGTCCGACGGCAGGCCCACGGGCAGCGCCTGCACGAAATTGCTGACGGCATCCACGACTTCGTCGTATCGCGAACGCGGGGCCAGGATGCGGGTCTGGGCCACGCAGGCCTGCCCGCTGTTCATGATCCCGGAGAACACCAGCATCGGGACGGCGGAGGGCAGGTCGACGTCGTCGAGGACGATGGCCGCCGACTTGCCGCCGAGTTCCAGGGTGCACGGCTTGAGCATCTCCGCCGCGCGCCGGCCGATCTCCTTGCCGACGGCCGAGCTGCCGGTGAACGAGAAGATGTCGACGCCGGGGTTCGACGTCAGCGCCTGCCCGGTCTCGATGCCGCCGGGGACCACCGACAGCACGCCCTCGGGCAGCCCAGCCTCGGCGAACGCTTCCGCCAAAGCGTTTGCGCTGAGCGGGGTTTCGGCGGCCGGCTTGAGCACCACGGTGCAGCCGGCCAGCAGGGCCGGGCCGAGCTTGTTGACGGCGAGGAACAGCGGCACGTTCCACGCGACGATCGCCCCCACCACGCCGATCGGCTCGCGGTGGACGATGCTCTGCCCGTAGCCGCCGGTGCGGATCTCTTTCCACTTGACCTGCTCGACGGCCGGGCCGGCGAAGAAGTTCAGCGCGCCGATCGAACTCATCCAGTGCATGGTTTCGACGCTGGTCGGCGGTTGCCCGGTCTCGCCCGCCAGGAGGCTGGTGAACTGGTCCTTGCGCTCCTCCATCAGCTTGAGCGCGTTGGCGATCACGGCCGCGCGCTCCTTGGGCGGCGTCGTGGGCCACGGCCCGTTGTCGAAGGCCGCGCGGGCCGCGGCGACCGCGGCGTCGACGTCGGCGGCCGCCGCCAGCGGCACCTTGCCGACGTACTCGCCGGTGGCCGGGCAGCGCACCTCGATCACCTCGTCAGTGGACGGCTCGGTCCACTTGCCGCCGATGAAAAGCTTGTCGTATTCGGTCTTGCTGTCGGTCATATTCGGCCGCTCCTCCTCGTCGCTCCGCCTTGCATCGTCACAGCGGGCATGGCGCCACCCTACCCAAGCAAGCGCGAAACGAGAACATGTTTCAGTACCGGGGCGAAAGCACCAGGACCAGATTGCTGACGGAGAACTCGCGCAGCAGCGGCACCGACGTCATCCACCACGCCCATCGGGGGTGGTAGCGGGGAAATGCGGCGACCGCCGCCCCGGTGCTCGCGGCCCACGCCAGGCCGTCGGCCGCGGACACGGCGAACAACGACGACCCGTAGTTGTTTTTCGCCGGATGGCCGTGTTTGCGGGCGTATCGGGCGGCGGCGCGGGCGCCGCCGAGGTAATGGGTCAGGCCCATCTCGTGGCCGCCGAACGGGCCGAGCCACACGGTGTAGGAGAGCACGGCCAGCCCGCCCGGCTTGGTCACCCGCAGCATCTCGCCGCCCAGCTGCCAGGGCCGCGGCACGTGTTCGGCGACGTTGGACGACAGGCAGATGTCCACCGAGTCGTCGGCGAACGGCAGGGCCATGCCCGAGGCGCGCACGAAGGTTCCGCGGCCGCTCGCGGCCGGGGGTCCGGCCGCGTGCATCTCACTCGGGTCGGGTTCGACACCCAGGTAGCGGATTCCGGCGTCGGCGAACGCTTCCGAGAAGTATCCGGGCCCGCCGCCGACGTCGAGCAGCGTGCGGCCGGCCGGGGGCTCGCCGTGCGCGGCCAGCCACAGGTCGCCCACCATCGCCGCGGTGTCGGTCGCCAGCGCGCCGTAGAACCGGGCCGGATCCGAACGCTCGAAGCGGAACTCGGACAGCAGCCGCAGCGCCCGGGCCAGCGTCGCCCGCCGCGCGAAAACTCGGGTGGGGGAGCGGGCGGCGGCCACCGGCCAACCCTACGCAGCGCCGGCGCCCGTCGCCGCATCGTCGGCGGGCTAGGCTGACCAGTGATGTCCGCCCTACGCTCCGTACTCTTGCTGTGCTGGCGCGATACCGGGCACCCGCAGGGCGGCGGCAGCGAAGCCTACTTGCAGCGCATCGGCGCGCAGCTGGCCGCGTCCGGCATCGACGTCACGCTGCGCACCGCCCGCTATCCCGGCGCGCCCCGGCGCGAAGTTCTCGACGGCGTGCGCATCGACCGCGCCGGCGGCCGCTACTCCGTCTACGTCTGGGCCCTGTTGGCGATGGCGGCGGCACGCCTGGGGCTCGGACCGCTGCGGCGGGTGCGACCCGACGTGGTCGTCGACACCCAGAACGGCTTGCCGTTCCTGGCCCGCCTGGTGTACGGCCGGCGGGCGGTGGTCCTGGTGCACCACTGCCACCGCGAGCAGTGGCCGGTGGCAGGCCCGGTGCTCGGCCGGCTCGGCTGGTTCGTCGAGTCGACGCTGTCGCCGCGGGTGAACCGCCGCAACCAGTACGTGACGGTGTCGCTGCCGTCGGCCCGCGACCTGGTGACACTCGGGGTGGAGAACGCGCACATTGCCGTGGTGCGTAACGGCCTCGACGAGGCTCCGGCGCGCACGCTGTCCGGCCCCCGTGCCGCCGCGCCGCGGGTGGTGGTGCTCTCGCGGCTGGTGCCGCACAAGCAGATCGAAGACGCGCTGGAGGCCGTCGCCGAGCTGCGCCCGCGCATCGGCGGCCTGCACCTCGACATCGTCGGCGACGGCTGGTGGCGCCAGCGGCTGGTCGACCACGTGCGCCGGCTCGGCATCCCCGACGCGGTGACGTTCCATGGCCACGTCGACGACGTGACGAAACACCATGTGCTGCAAAGCGCGTGGGTGCAACTGCTGCCCTCGCGCAAGGAGGGGTGGGGCCTGGCGGTCGTCGAGGCGGCCCAGCACCGGGTGCCGACCATCGGGTACCGGTCCTCGGGCGGCCTGTCGGATTCGATCGTCGACGAGGTGACCGGCATCCTGGTGGACACCCACGCCGAACTGGTGGACCGTCTCGAGGAGCTGCTGTCCGACCCCGTGCTGCGCGATCAGCTCGGCGCCAAGGCGCACATCCGCAGCGGCGAATTCTCTTGGCGGCAGAGCGCCGACGCCATGCGCACCGTGCTGGAGGCCGTGCGAGCCGGCGACTTCGTCAGCGGCGTGGTGTGACCCGGCGGGCACCGCACCGCGAGACATAATCCATTGCGCGCCGCGTCGGCGTGTCTTCGCGCCCGGTTATGTGTCGTCGCGACGGGTCCGTGTCTTCGCGCCCGGTCATGTGTCGTCGCGCCGGAGCCGGCCGGCCAACGCGCCGGCTCCGCCCACGATCAGCGTCGCCAGCCATGCCAGATGCGCGATCAACGTCGCCGTGCGCGTGCCGGCGGGCACCCGGGCGGTGTCGCCGCCGAGGCGGTAGAGCGCGAGGTCGTCGTCGCGGTAGACCGGCGTCAGCGCACCGAGGCTGCGCGCGGACGCCCCCATGTCGCCGGCGGTGTCCGACTCCACCACCAGCCAGCCCACGCCGGCCGGGGCGAGGGCGGACGGCTCGGGCCCGCTCAGTAGCAGCTGCTGCACCGCCCTGGCGTGGTTGCCCTCGCCCGGGATGACGGTTCCCGAGATCACCAGGTCGCCGGTGCTCAGCACGTCGGCACGCACCCAGCGGGGCAGCGGGTCCAGCACCGGCGCGCGGCCCGCCCAGGTGTAGAGCCGCATGGTGCCGGCCGGCAACGCCGCCACCGCCGCGGGCCGCGCGTTGATCGCGGCGGCCACCGCCGCCCACCCGCGCGGATAGTGCACGGGCGACACCTGGCCCCACACCCCCCAGGCCAGGTCGGGCAGCGCGAAGATCAGCGCGAGGCAGCAGACCGGCGCCGTCACGGCCGGCCACAGCCACCGCCGCAGCGTCACCACCGCGCCGGCACCCGCCAGCGCATAGCCCGGCACGGCGAGCGCCACCCACTTCTGCCCGTCCCGCAGCACGCCGAAGCCGGGTGCGGCATCGACCAGCGCGCTCAGCAGGTGCAGGCCCGGGCCCGTCGCCAGCGCGGCCGGAACCAGCACGGCCGCCGCCGCCACCGCCAGCAGCGGTCGCGCCGCTGGGCGGCGCAGCACCGTCGGCAACCCGGCCGCCACCATGCCCAGCAACACCACGGCCGACGCCGCCGCGAACATCGTGGTCCGCGAGATCGGCACCGCCTCGCCGTTCCAGATGCCGCTGAGGCCGGCCAGGCTGCCCAGCGTGCCCAGGCCCGGCTCGGCGCGCGGCGCGAACGCCGCAACCCCCAGCGTGTTCGCCGCCGTGTGGGGCGTCAACGACGCGCCCAGCGCCGAGGCGGTCAGCCAGGGCAGCGCGGCCGTCAGCGCGACACCCAGCGTCACCGCGGCGCACAGCGAACGGGACCGGCCGGCGCCGCAGGCGGCCACGCACACCAGCCCCACGGCCGCGGCCAGCAACAGCCCCGTCGGCGTCAGCCCGGCCAGCGCGATCCAGAAGGCCAGCCCGAAGAACGAGCCGGAACTTGTCCGCAGCCGCAGCATGGCGGTGGCGACCCAGGGCAGGCAGCCGTAGCCGACCAGCAGGCTCCAGTGGCCCTGCAGCAGCCGCTCGGCGACGTAGGGATTCCAGATCGCCAGGGTGGTGGCCACGAACTGGCCGGCCACGCCGGCATCGGGCAGCGCGGTCGCGACCAGCCGGGCCGCGCCCCATCCCGCGAGCCACAGCCCCAGCACCAGCAGCGCCTTCACCACCACGCCGCCGTCCAGCGCGTGCGAGGCCAGCGCCACGGCGAAGTCCTGAGGTGTCGCGCGCGGCGCCGACGTCAGGCCCAGCGCGGTATCGGAGAGATAGGAGCGTGGCGTGGACACGGCGTCGCGCAGCAGCAGGTACCCGGGTCCCAGCAGCGGGCCGACCACCAACAGCGCCAAGGCCAACGCGTACCCGGGCCGGGTCCAGCGCACGTGGTGGGCTACTCGCGTTCGGGTGGACCGGTGGGCTCGGGCGGCCCCGACTCGGGTGGCTCATCGGCGCCCAGGGTGGGAGCGTCGGCGTCGGGGTCATCGCGCGACGTCGGGCGCTGCGTGGGCAGCTTCTCGGTCTCGGCCTCGGCACCCGGCACGGGCTCCTCGAGCCCGCTGCGGCCGAAGAAGTCCTGGTCACCACGGTCCAGGCCGGGGTCGGTCAACGCGCTCTCGGTCCGCAGGCTGAACGAGGCGAGCAGGCCGCCGGCAACCAGCGCGATCACACCGACCGCCGTGAACGTGATCGGCAGCACCCGCGACCACAGCGCCAGCCGGTCGCGCTCGTCGCGGGCGGCGTTGACCTGCGATTCGACGGTGTCCTGGTTGGAGGTGACCTTGTAGTCGGCCAGCGTCAGTTCCGGCTTGAGCGGGTCACGGGCGAAGTAGTGGTTGGCGTGCTCGGTCTCCTTGACGACGGTGCCCGACACCGGGTCCACCCAGAAGGTCCGCTGCGCCGCGTAGTAGCGGGTCATGGTGATCTGCTCGGCCGGGTCGCCGCCCTGCAGGCCCCACATCGCCGCGGAGGCGGTGAACTTGGAGTCCGTCGCCTGGTCGGCGTACAGCGACGGGTAGGCCACGGGAGCGACCAGCTTGCCGTCGGCGTTGTAGCCGACGTTCTGGGTGAACTTGTACGTGGTCAGGCCGTTGACGTCGTCCTGGCTGTCGTAGTTGACGTCGAACGGCTTCTGCGCGATCGGGTCGAAGTAGGGGTACGTCTTCTTCTCGGTGTGGAAGGGGAACCGGTAGGCCAGCCCGTCGTGCCGCAGTGGCATCGCGGTGGGCGGGTTCTCGTCGTTGAACGTGCGCGGCTTCTGGACCGAGCCGCCCGGGTGGGTGTCGTCGGAGACGGCCATCGCCGTCTTGCGGTTGAGGGTGACGGTGTCGACGATCGCCAGCAGCAGGCCGGTGTCCTTCTGCTTGTCGGTGCGCCGCACCGAGGTCCCGACCTGCAGCGTGACCACGTCGGCGTTGGCCGGCGACTCGACGCTGACCTGCTGCTGGGACACCAGCGGCACGTTCTGGTTGACGACGACGTGATCGGTCGACAGCGACGCGGAATCGAGCGCGGTCCCGGTGCCGTCGCTGATCAAGGTGGTGTCGATGTTGAGCGGGACCTTGGTGATCCTGCTGGTGGTGTACGTGGACAACAGCAGGGCGGCGATCAGCAGGGCGGCGCCGAGTCCGATGATCCCGCATGCGGCGAACCGCAACATGACTGCTCGGTTCACGTTGCTGTGCCCTCCTAGATGCTCTCCTGCGAAGTCAGCCGCGACCCGCCCCGACCTGAGCAAGCACCGAGGCAAACCCGTTCGACCCTAACAGCAGAACGTAAGGCCCCGGCTTACGAACCTGTTGCTGATGCGAGCGGGTCCTTCGGGTGTACCCATTAGTCCCCGAACCGATCAGATGCAGACTGTGGGGGTGACGGATGGCCGGCAGGTGGGTGGGGCGCGCAGCTTCCTGCCCGCGGTGGAGGGGATGCGCGCGTGCGCGGCCATGGGTGTGGTCGTCACGCACGTCGCCTTCCAGACCGGACACTCCAGCGGCGTCACCGGCCGGCTCTTCGGCCGCTTCGACCTCGCGGTGGCCGTGTTCTTCGCGTTGTCGGGTTTCCTGCTGTGGCGCGGCCACGCCGCGGCCGCGCGCGGCCTGAGTGCGCGCCCCCGCACCGGCCACTATCTGCGGTCCCGGGCGGTGCGCATCATGCCCGCCTATGTGGTGGCGGTCGTCGTGATCCTGACGCTGCTGCCCGACGCGGATCACGCCAGCCCGACGGTGTGGTTGGCCAACCTCACGCTGACCCAGATCTACGTGCCGCTCACCCTGACCGGCGGGCTGACGCAGATGTGGAGCCTGTCGGTCGAGGTCAGCTTCTATCTGGCGTTGCCGATCCTGGCCCTGCTGGCCCGGCGGCTGCCGGTCGGCGGGCGGGTGCCGGCGATCGCCGCGCTGGCCGCCCTGAGCTGGGCGTGGGGCTGGGTGCCGATCCATTCGGGGTCCGGCACCAACCCGCTCAACTGGCCGCCGGCGTTCTTCTCCTGGTTCGCCGCGGGCATGCTGCTGGCGGAATGGGTCCACAGCCCCGTCGGGCTGCCGGTGCGGTTGGCGCGCCGGCGGGTGGTGATGGCCGCCGTCGCGGTGCTGGCCTACCTGCTGGCGGCGTCCCCGCTGGCGGGCCCGGAGGGCCTGATCCCCGGCACCGCCACTCAGTTCGCGGTGAAGACGGCGGCGGGCTCGCTGGTGGCGTTGGCCTTGGTCGCGCCCTTGGTGCTGGACCGGATCGATACCCCGCACCGGTTGCTCGGCAGCACCGCCATGGTGACGCTGGGCCGCTGGTCCTACGGCCTGTTCGTGTGGCACCTGGCCGCGCTCGCCATGGTCTTTCCGGTGCTGGGTACGTTCGCGTTCACCGGCCGGATGCCCGCCGTGCTGGCGCTGACGCTGATTTTCGGGTGGGCGATCGCCGCGGTCAGCTACGGGCTGGTCGAGTCGCCGTGCCGGGAAGCGTTGCGCCGCTGGGAGAAACGCGAGAGGCCGGCCGAGACCCCGGACAGCCTCGACGTCGAAGCGGACGCCATCGCGCCCTAACCCGTGCGGTCCATCCACTCTTCGAGTGCGTGCGCCGACGGCAGGCAGACGGCCCGCTCGATCTTCTCGAAGAGGTCGCCCCCGTACTCCACGGTGGATCGCACCAGGCCGCCCAGCGCCTCGAGGTGGATGCCGTCGGTCAGCAGGTAGGCGTTCTCGCCGACCACGCTGACGTGGCTCGGCCGGGCGGTCTCGCGCACAAACGCCTTGGGCCAATGGGTTTCACGGTTCCAGTCGTTGACCAGCTCCATCAGCCGCGGCCGCTCGGCGGCGGGGTAGTACCCGGCCGGGCTGATCGAGATCTCGAAGACGTCGCGCCGCAAACCGTTGATTCGCAGGGTCACGTGCAGCTTGCCGCGCTCGTAGCCGGGCAGTATCAGGAACTCCTCGCCGTCGTCGCTGCGGAAGAACCGCAACTGACGCGATTGCAGGTAACGGTCGATCAGCCCGGTGCTCAGCGGTTCGATTTGCATCGCCCGATGATGCGGCCGCGGGCTTGGAAGATCCTTGGCGAGCGTCAGGCCGGCTCGGCGGCCCGCAGCCGCGCGATGATCTCGGCGCGCACCGCCGATCGCCGCGCCTTGCCGGCGTCGTCGCGCAGGGGGGTGTCGACGAACTCGATGAAGTCGGGGCTGGGCGGGATCTTGTAGCCCGCGAGGTGCTCGTGCAGGAATTCCCGTACCCCCGCGGCGTCCAGCGTGGCGCCGTCGGCCGTGTGCACCAGCGCGTAGGGCACCTGGCCCAGGTCGCCGGAGTTCGGATCGGGCACCCCGACGACGAGGCAGGACAACACGTCCGGGTGCGCCGACAGCGCGTTTTCGATCTCGGCCGGGTAGACGTTGCGTCCGCCGACGGTGAACATGTCGACGCGGCGATCGGACAGATACAGAAACCCGTCGGCGTCGAAATGGCCCAGATCGCCGAGGGAATCCCAGCCGTCGCGGTTCTTCGCGCTGGCGCCGACGTAGCGATAGGTGGGCGCGCTGCCGGCGCCGGGACGCATGTAGATCTCGCCGACGACGCCGGGCGGGCAGGGATTGCCGTCGTCGTCGAGCACCTTCATCTCCCCGGCGACCACCACGCCCACCGAGCCGCGGTGGGTCAGCCACTGGTCGCCGGAGATGAAGGTCAGCGCCTGTAATTCGGTGCCGCCGTAGAGTTCCCAAACCTTCTCGGGGCCGAGCAGGTTTATCCACGCCTCCTTGATCGCGGGCGGGCACGGTGCCCCCATGTGCCAGAACCGCCGCAGCGACGAGAGGTCGTAGGACCCGGGGTCGGCGTGGTAGACGGGCAGCGCCCGTTGCATGATCGTCGGCACCGTCGTCAGGAAGGTGACGCGGTGGTCGGTGATCAGCCGCAGGAACCGTTCCGGGTCGAAGCGGCTCATCAGCACCAGGTGGTGGCGCATCAGCAGGGCGAGCGTGGCCGTGGTGAAACCGGTGTTGTGCGACAGCGGGATCGGGACCAGGGTGGTGTCGCCCTCGTGCGCGCCGAGGGGGTAGCCGATGGCGGCCGGGATCCGGCTGTCGCCGCCGGATTCGATGAGCTTGGGCCGGCCGGTGCTGCCGCCGGACCCCATCGCCTTCCACACCGGCGACACGGCTTCCGGCAGCGGGGCGTCGGAGCACTCCGGCCCGGGCGTGAAACCCGCTGGCAGGCTTGGCATGTCGGGATGCTCACGGCCGACCAGCAGGGCGGGTGGGCGCAGCTCCAGCAGCCCCTGCAGCTCCCCGCCGGGCAGCCGCGCCGACAGCGGCTGGGGCACCGCGCCCAGCTTCCAGCACGCCACCGCGGCCTGGATCCACTCGACGGAGTTGGGCAGCACCATCGTCACGTAGTCGCCTACGCCGACGCCCCGCTCGGCGTAGGCGCGGGCCAACCGGTTCGTCGAGGCGTCCAGTTCGGCGCGGGTGAGCGTCAGCCCGTCGCAGGTGACGGCCGGCTCGTCGGGCGCGAGTTCGGCCAGCGCCGCGATCTGCGTGCCGATCGGCGGGACCGGCTCACTCATATGCGCCCTGCCGCTCGAAGATGCGGCGGGGATTGTCGACCAGCATGGTGTGCAGCTGTTCGTCGGTGACGCCGCGCTCCTTCAGGGCGGGGATGACGTCGTTGTGGATGTGCAGGTAATGCCAATTCGGCGCCATCTGCGGCACCAGGTCTTCCGGAAGCGCATCGAAATAGCAGTTGGCGTCGTGCGAGAGCACCATCTTGTCGGCGTGCCCGCGTTCGCACATCGTCGCCACGATCTTGACCCGTTCTTCGAACGGTGAGATCACGTCGAGGCCGAAGCGGTCCATGCCGAGGTACGAGCCGGCGGCGATCAGCTCCTCGAGGTAGCCGACGTCGGTGCTGTCACCCGAATGGCCGATGACCACCCGGCTCAGGTCGACGCCCTCCTCTTCGAAGATGCGTTGTTGCTCGAGCCCGCGCCGCAGCCCGGCATGGGTGTGCGTGGAGATCGGCACCCCGGTGCGCTTGTGTGCCTGGGCGACGGCGCGCAGCACCCGCTCGACGCCCGGGGTGATGCCGGGCTCGTCGGTGGCGCACTTGAGGATGCCGGCCTTGATGCCGGTGTCGGCGATGCCCTGCTCGATGTCGCGGACGAACATCTCGGTCATGATCTCGGGGCCGTCCAGCAGCCCTCCGGGACCCTCGTAATGGAACCGGAACGGCACGTCGTTGTAGGTGTAAAGTCCCGTCGCCACAACGATATTCAGCTCGGTGGCCGCCGCCACCCGAGCGATGCGCGGGATGTAGCGGCCGAGGCCGATCACGGTGAGGTCCACGATGGTGTCCACGCCGCGCGACTTCAGTTCGTTGAGCCGGTCGATGGCGTCGGCCACCCGCCGGTCCTCGTCGCCCCAGGCTTCGGGATAGTTCAGGGCGATCTCAGTGGTCATGATGAACACGTGCTCGTGCATGAGCGTCACGCCGAGGTCGGCGGTATCGATGGGGCCGCGGGCGGTATTGAGTTCTGACACGGCACTGATGCTAGGTCGACTCGGTGGTCGGACAACAGTGCCGATTTATCCCGGTGCGCCCCGGCCTTGCAGTACCGTCACCCTCGTCGTCGTTTCGGCCCTCGGGAGGCACCGTCATGCTGCTCAATCCCAACCACTTGCAACGCCGGTACCCAGACCGTCGCTCGGGGGAGATCATGGCCGCGACGGTGGACTTCTTCGAATCCCGGGGCAAGGCGCGGTTGAAGTCCGACGACCACGAACGGGTCTGGTACTCCGAGTTTTTGGACCACATCGGCCGCGAGCGCATCTTCGCCTCGCTGCTGACGCCGTCGGAGTACGGTGCGAGCGATTGCCGCTGGGACACCTACCGGATCAGCGAGTTCGCCGAGATCGTGGGCTTCTACGGGCTGAGCTACTGGTACCCCTTCCAGGTCACCGCGCTGGGCCTGGGCCCGATCTGGATGAGCGACAACGCCGACGCCAAGCGCAAGGCCGCCGCGCAACTGGAGGCCGGGGAGGTGTTCGCCTTCGGGCTGTCCGAGCAGACCCACGGCGCCGACGTCTACCAGACCGACATGATCCTGACGCCGTCGAAAGGTTCACGGCACGGCTGGACCGCGAACGGCGAGAAGTACTACATCGGCAACGCCAACGTCGCCCGCATGGTCTCGACGTTCGGCAAGATCGCCGACACGGACGAATACGTCTTCTTCGCCGCCGACTCCCAGCACGACCGGTACGACCTGATCAAGAACGTGGTGAACTCCCAGAACTTCGTCGCCAACTACGCGCTGCGCGATTACCCGGTCACCGAGGCCGACATCCTGCACCGCGGGCCCGGGGCCTTCCACGCCGCGCTCAACACCGTCAACGTCTGCAAGTACAACCTGGGCTGGGGCGCGGTCGGCATGTGCACCCACGCCATGTACGAGGCGGTCACCCACGCCTCCAACCGGGTGCTGTACGGGACCGTCGTCACCGACTTCAGCCACGTCCGGCGCCTGCTCACCGACGCCTACCTGCGGCTGGTCGCGATGCGGCTGGTGTGCACGCGGGCCTGCGACTACATGCGCAGCGCGTCGGCCGACGACCGGCGCTATCTGCTCTACAGCCCGCTCACCAAGGCGAAGGTCACCAGCGAGGGGGAGCGGGTCGTCATCGCGCTGTGGGACGTCATCGCCGCCAAGGGGGTGGAGAAGGACACCTTCTTCGAGGCGGTCACCCGCGAGATCGGTCTGCTGCCAAGGCTCGAAGGCACCGTGCACATCAACGTCGGGCTGCTCGCCAAGTTCATGCCCAACTTTTTGTTCGCGCCCAACGGCGAGCTGCCGTTGATTGGTCGTCGCGACGACGCCACCGACGACGCGTTCCTGTTCGCGCAGGGACCGACCGGCGGCCTGGGCAAGGTGCGTTTCCACGACTGGCGCGCGCCGTTCGACGGGTTCGGGCACCTGCCGAACGTGGCGTTGCTGCGCAAGCAGGTCGACGTGCTCGCCGACATGCTGGCCAGCGCGACCCCCGACGCCGCGCAGCAGAAGGACGTCGACTTCGCGTTCGCCGTCGGCCAGCTGTTCGCGACGGTGCCCTACGCGCAGCTCATCCTCGAGGAGGCGGTGCTCTCCGACGTGGACGAGACGTTGATCGACGGGATCTTCGCCGTGCTGGTCCGCGACTTCAACGGCTACGCCGTGGAGCTGAGCGACAAGCCCGCGACGACGGACGAGCAGGCCCGCTTCGCGATGCGGATGATCCGCCGCCCGGTCCACGACCCCTCGCGCTACGCCCAGATCTGGAAGGAGCACATCCTTCCGCTCAACGGCGCGTACGAGATGAGGCCTTAGGCGGCGGCCTCCCGCCGAGCGTCACGCTGGCGTGGCGCTCGGGGGGCGGCGTCACGCCAGCGTGACGCTCGATGGCAGAGCGGGCAGCGCCTACCCTTGACTGTGACGCAGCTCACCGTAATATGACCAGTGGTCATCGACGCGAGGAGGCCGCATGCCAACGGTGACTTGGGCGCGGGTCGACCCCGCCCGTCGCGCCGCCATCATCGAGGCGGCGGAACACGAGTTCGGGGCGCACGGCTTCTCCCGGGGCAGCCTCAACGTCATCGCGCGGCGGGCCGGCGTCGCCAAGGGCAGCCTGTTCCAGTACTTCGCGGACAAGCGTGACCTGTACGCGTTCATCGCCGACATCGGCAGCCAGCGGGTGCGCTCGTACATCGAGGAGCTGATCCGCCAGCTCGACCCGAGCCGGCCGTTCTTCGAGTTCCTCACCGACCTTCTCGACGCGTGGGTCGCCTACTTCGCCGAACACCCACGGGAACGCGCCCTGCACGCGGCGGCCAGCCTCGAGGTCGACACCGACGCCCGCGTCAGCGTGCGCAGCGTCATCCACCGCCACTACCTGGAGGTGCTGCGCCCCCTGGTGCGCGACGCGCAGGTGCGCGGCGACCTGCGCGCCGATTCGGACACCGACGCGCTGTTGTCCTTGCTGCTCTTGATCTTTCCGCACCTGGCGCTGGCGCCCTACATGCGCGGACTGGATCCGATTCTCGGCCTGGACGAACCCACGCCGGAGCAACCCGCGCTGGCGGTACGCCGGCTCGTCGCGGTGCTGGCGGCCGCCTTCTCGGCCGCACCGCATCCGCCCCCACAACGCGCAGCCCCCCAAGCAGCCCCACAACAATCCGAGGAGATCAGATGACACGCACACATACGAACTCGATGGTCAAAGGGGGCCTCAACTGGGACAGCCTGCCGTTGCGGTTGTTCGCCGGCGGCAACGCGAAGTTCTGGGATCCGGCCGACATCGACTTCTCCCGTGACCGCGCCGACTGGGAGCAGCTCTCGGACGACGAACGCCACTACGCCATCCGGCTGTGCGCGGAGTTCATCGCGGGCGAGGAAGCGGTGACCGAGGACATCCAGCCGTTCATGTCCGCGATGCGGGTCGAGGGCCGGCTGGGCGACGAAATGTATCTGACGCAGTTCGCCTTCGAGGAGGCCAAGCACGTCCAGGTCTTCCGGATGTGGCTCGACGCCGTCGGCGTCACCGACGATCTGCACCAGTACCTCGACGACATCCCCACCTACCGGACGATCTTCTACGAGGAGCTGCCGGAGTGCCTCAACGCCCTGTCGGTCGACCCGTCGCCGGCCGCGCAGGTGCGGGCCTCGGTCACCTACAACCACATGGTCGAAGGCATGCTGGCGCTCACGGGTTACTTCGGCTGGCACAAGATCTGCGTCGAGCGCGGAATCCTGCCCGGCATGCAGGAGCTGGTCCGGCGCATCGGCGACGACGAGCGACGCCACATGGCGTGGGGCACGTTCACCTGCCGCCGCCACGTCGCCGCCGACGACGCCAACTGGGGCGTCTTCGAGACGCGCATGAACGAGCTGATGCCGCTGGGCTTGCGCCTCATCGAAGAGGGCTTCTCGCTGTACGACCCGATGCCGTTCGGCCTGTCGGTGGACGAGTTCATGCAGTACGCGGCCGACAAGGGCATGCGACGGTTCGGCACGATCTCCAGCGCCCGCGGGAGGCCGCTCGAAGAGATCGACCTCGACTATTCGCCGCTGCATCTCGAGGACACCTTCGCCGACGAGGACGAGAAGGCCCTGGCGGCCGCGTCCGCCTGAGGCGGCTATTCGACCTTGCTGCCGCCGGCGGCGTCCCCGGCGTCGACGTCGCCGATGGTGGCGACCCGCTGCGCCCGGCTATGCCGCGCTTGCGATCGCCACTGTCGCCGATGGTGGCGACCCGCTGCGCCCGGCTATGCCGCGCTTGCGATCGCCACTACCCGACCCACACGGTCTTGGCGTTGACGAACGCGCGGATGCCGAGGCCGGCGAGTTCGCGGCCGTAACCGGAACGCTTGACGCCGCCGAATCCCAGCTCGGGGTACGACACCGTCATGCCGTTGATGAAGACCTGGCCGGCCTCGATGTCGTCGATGAAGCGCCGCTGCTCGGCCTCGTCGTTGGTCCAGGCGTTGGACCCCAGCCCGAAGGTGGTGGCGTTGGCGATCTCGATCGCCTCGTCGATGTCGGCGGCCCGGTACATCGACGCCACCGGGCCGAACACCTCTTCGGTGTAGAGCGCCATGTCCTTGGTGATGTCGGTGACCACCGTCGGCGGGTAGAACCACCCCGGCCCGTCGATGGGCTTGCCGCCGAGGCGGATCGTCGCACCCGCCGCGGCCGCTTCGTCGACCTGCTTGACGATGTCGTCGCGGCCGGACTCGGTGGCCAGCGGGCCCACGTCGGTGTCCGGGTCGGTCGGGTCGCCGACCTTGAGCGCGGCCATCCGCTCGGTGAACTTGTCGACGAACGCGTCGTAGACGTCGGTGTGGACGATGAACCGTTTCGCGGCGATGCAGGACTGCCCGTTGTTCTGGACGCGCGCGGTGACCGCGGTCTTGGCAGCCTCGTCCAGGTTCGCCGACGGCATCACGATGAACGGGTCGCTGCCGCCGAGCTCGAGCACGGTGGGCTTGATCTCGTCGCCGGCGATGGCCGCGACCGACTGCCCGGCCGGCTCGCTGCCGGTCAGCGTGGCGGCGGCGACCCGCGGGTCGCGCAGGATGCGCTCGACGGCGCCCGACGAGACCAGCAGCGTCTGGAAGCAGCCCTCCGGGAAGCCGCCGCGGGCGATGACGTCGGCCAGGTAGAGCGCGGACTGCGGCACGTTCGAGGCGTGCTTGAGGATCCCGACGTTGCCGGCCATCAGCGCCGGCGCGGCGAACCGCACGGCCTGCCACAGCGGGAAGTTCCACGGCATGATGGCCAGCACCACCCCGAGCGGTTGGTAGCGGGTGTAGGCCCGCTTGGCGCCGACCGCTTGCGCGTCCGCCGGCTCGTCGGCCAGCAGCTGCTCCGCGTTCTGCGCGTAGTAACGAAAGCCCTTGGCGCACTTGAGTGTCTCGGCTTTCGCCGACTTCAGCGTCTTGCCCATCTCCTGGGTCATCATCGCGGCGACGTCGTCGGCCTCCTTCTCCAAGAGGTCGGCGGTCGCGTTTGCCCACTGGGCGCGCTGGGCAAAGGTGGTGTTATGGCGGTAGTCCTGGAACCGGGCGTAGGCACGGGCGATGGCTGCGTCGACTTCCTCGTCGGTCGCGGGGGTGAAGGTTTTGACTGTCTCGCCGGTGGCCGGGTTGATGGTGGCGATGGGCACGCTGACATCCTTCGCTTCGGGGTTGGTAGAAGGTCCAACACCCAGCCTGCCACTATCGTTCCCTCAAGGGAGGTGCCGGATGAGTAAAGCCGCCGAGCTGATGGTCAAGTGCCTGGAAAACGAAGGCGTTTCCGTGGTCTTCGGCCTGCCAGGGGAGGAGAACATCCGCTTTGTGCAGGCGCTGGCGTCGTCGAGCATCCGGTATGTGCTGACCCGGCACGAGCAGGGCGCGGCCTTCATGGCCGAGATGTACGGGCGGGTCACCGGGCGTGCGGCCGTGGTGTCGAGCACGCTGGGGCCCGGCGCGATCAACATGCAACTCGGGGTGGCCGATGCCACCACGAACAGCACTCCGTTGGTCGCGATCTCCGCGCAGGTGGGTCACGACCGGGAGTTCAAGGAGTCGCACCAGTACGTCGACCTGGTGTCGATGTTCGCGCCCATCACCCGGTGGGCCGCCGGGGTGCCGACCGCGCGCGCCATCCCCGAGATGTTCCGCAAGGCGTTCAAGGTGGCCGAGACCGAACGTCCGGCGGCCGTCTACCTGGCCGTCCCCGAGCACATCGACGCCGACGAAACCGACTATGAACTGACGCCGTTGCCGCGCAACGTCGTCCGGCCCGACGCGCCGGCGCCCGGCCAGGTGGAGCGCGCGGTCGACATCCTGCGCAACGCGAAGCGGCCGGTGGTGCTGGCCGGGCACGGCGCCGCCCGCGGCAAGGCCACCGCGGCCCTGGTCCGCTTCTCCGACCAATTCGGCATCCCGGTCGCCAACACCTTCCACGGCAAGGGCGTGATGCCCGACGACCATGCCAACAGCATCGGCACCCTCGGGTTCATGCAGCACGACTACGTCAACTTCGGCTTCGACAACGCCGACGTGGTCATCGCCGTGGGCTACGAGCTGCAGGAGTTCGACCCCGTCCGGATCAACCCTCAGGCCGACAAGAAGATCATTCACATCCACCGGTTCCCGGCCGAGGTCGACGCGCATTATTCGGTCGACGTCGGGATCATCGGCGACATCAGCGCCTCGCTGGATGCGCTGACCGACGGATTGAACGGCCACGCCTACGAGGCCGACCCCGAAGTTCCCGGCCATGGCCTACTCGCCGAGGAATTCGCTCGAGGGCAACAGGATTCGCGCTACCCGCTGGCCCCGGCGCGGGTGGTGGCCGATACCCGTGCCGCGCTGGGCCGCAGCGACGTCGTCCTGGTCGACACCGGCGCCACCAAGATGTGGATGGCGCGGCTCTATCCGACGTACGAGTGCAATACGTGTCTGGTCTCAAATGGCTTGTCCACCATGGGTTTTGCACTTCCCGGCGCGCTCGGCGTCAAGCTGGCGCAGCCCGATTCGAAGGTGCTGGCCGTCGTCGGTGACGGCGCGTTCCTGATGAACTCTCAGGAAATCGAGACCGCCGTCCGCGAGCGGATACCGCTGGTCGTGCTCATCTGGGAGGACGGCGGGTACGGCCTCATCGAGTGGAAAATGGACCTCGAGCTCGGCGCGCACTACTACGTGAAGTTCGGCAACCCAGACGTGGTGACCTACGCCGAAAGCTTTGGCGCCAAGGGTTATCGGATCTCCCATGCCGACGAGCTGTTGCCGACGCTGCGGGCCGCTCTGGACGACGACGGCGTGTCGGTGATCTCCTGCCCCGTCGACTACTCCGAGAACCTGCGGTTGACCGACCGGCTCGGCAAGCTGGACGAGACGTTGTAGTTCACGGGCACATCCAGGCCAGGGGCGGGCAGACGCCGGTGTTCGGCGGCAGCCGCAGACCGGGCGGCTGGCCCTGGACGATCAGCGCGGGCAGCCCCGAGTTGGGGGCGAAGTAGTAGGTGTGGCAGACGTTGCGGTCCCAGTCCGGCATCCGCCGCATTTCGCCCACGTTGGGACACCACATCTGGCTGCAGACGTGTGAGGTGTAGCAGCCCGGGGGTCCCTCGGGCGGGCCGCACTCCGGCGGCTGGTTGGCGCCGTTGTTGGTGGAGCAAGCAGCGTTGGCGTCGCCCGCGCCCAGCATCAGATCCGCCGCCCACAGCGAGCCGGACAAGGCCAGCGCCGTGGCCGGCCCCGCGAGTGCTTGTCTCATCTTCGGCTCCTTCGTCGGCCTTTGCGGGTTTATGTTCCTGCCGGGCGGCTGCTGTGAAGAGGGGCTTAGGTCCTCATCATCGCGCAGGCCAGCGTTCGTGTGGTCACGCCTCCTCCGGGCACCCGCCAAGAAACGGGGCAAACTTTGGACGCTTTCGCGGCTGTGCATCTATCGCGATTGTTCGCGCAGCAGTTTCTCCAAATCTTTTGCGCGAGTGTGTATCTATGGCGATTTGTGGGGCGTTTTTGTCGGTGGGCGTGGCTAGTTTGGGGTCATGAGTCCAGGCGGTCATCCCGATGCCGAGGCGGTGTTCGACGACCTCGATGCGGTCTTGGCTCGCGCCCGCGCGCTACCGGTGGACGCGATGACCGTCGGGCAACAGCTGGCGATGCTGGAGCGTTCGGAGCAGGTGCGCCGGCAATTACCGGCGGTGGAGCACCCCGTGATCAATTCCCTCGCCTGCCAGGCCACCCCGGAGGAGTTGGGCGGCACGCTCTCCCATGCGATCGCCGAGACGGCTTTGGTCAGCCGGGCCGAGGCCTCCCGGCGCGTCCACGAGGCGGCCGACCTGGGTCCGCGGCGCGGGTTGACCGGCGAACCGCTGGAGCCGCTGCTGCCGGCGACCGCGGCCGCCCAGCGCGCCGGGACACTGGGCGCCGGCCAAGTCGCGGTGATCCGCCGGTTCTTCCACCGGCTGCCCGGCTGGGTGGATGCCGCCACCCGCCAGGCCGTCGAGGCCGACCTGGCCGCCCACGGAACGCAGTATCGCCCCGAACAACTGGCCGCACTCGCCGATCACGTCGCCGACTGCCTGAACCCCGACGGCACCTACACCGACGCCGACCGCGCCCGGCGCCGCGGGCTCACGCTGGGCACGCAGGGCCCCGACGGCATGTCCGAACTACGCGGTCTGCTCACCCCCGAGGCCCGGGCCACCCTGGAAGCGGTGCTGGCCAAGCTGGCCGCCCCGGGCATGTGCAACCCGCTCGACGACGTGCCATGCGTGGACGGCGCCCCCAGCCAGGAGGCCATCGACCGCGACGGCCGCTCGGCGGCGCAACGCCACCACGACGCACTGCTGGCGGCCAACCGCGCCCTGCTGGCGTCGGGAAAACTCGGCCGACACAACGGCTTACCCGCCTCCATCATCATCACCACCACCCTGGCCGAGCTGGAATCCGCCGCCGGGCGTGGCCTGACCGGAGGCGGCACCATCTTGCCGATCAGCGATGTCATCCGACTGGCCCGCCATGCCCACCATTACCTGGCCGTCTTCGATGACGCCAAACCGCTGGCGCTCTACCACACCAAGCGCCTCGCCTCCCCCGGGCAACGCATCGTCTTATATGCGAAAGACCGGGGCTGCACCGCACCCGGTTGCACCGTGCCCGGCTACTACAGCGAGGTCCACCACGTCACCGACTACGCCACCTGCCGGCGCACCGACATCGACGGCCTCACCTTCGCCTGCGGCCCGCATCACCGCCTGCTCAAACCCGACGGCTGGACCACCCGCACAAACACCAACGGCGACACCGAATGGATACCGCCCCCGCACTTGGATCGGGGCCAGCCCCGCACCAACGCGTTCCATCATCCCGAAAAACTGCTCCGCGACCGCGACGATGAGGACGACGATGACGACGAGCCGTAGCTCAGCCGTGCTGTGACGTGGCCGCGGGCAGCGCCATCGGCCGGACATAGCCGCCGATGAGCGTCCGATGCCACCACGCCCGCTCACGGCGCAGCTCGGCGGGCGTGGTGAAGCGATACTCGTACAAGAGCGCACGGACATACCGCGGCGGTGAATCCGGAAAAGGATTGTGCCGCAACAGGCGCAGCGTGGGCCGGTCGTTGCGCAGCAGGCGCTGCAGGAACGGCGTCAGCCACGGCTGCGCGTAACTGGGCGAGATGGCGGCGAACCACATCAACCAGTCCAGCCGCAGGTGATAGGGCGCCCACTGCCGTGGCAGCCGGCGCACGGCGCCGGGCTTGCCCTTGAATTCGTATTCTTTCCAGGCCGTCTGGTCGCCGAGGTGTGCCTCGGCGGTGCCCTCGATCACCACCTCGCGCCGGGTTCGGCCGATGCTGCCGAACGCGCCGTAGGTGTTCACCAGGTGAAAAGAATTGAACGACATGTTCATTCGCTGCCGCGAGGACAGCATGTTGCGCACGGGCCAGTAACTCATGAACAGCACCGCCGTCGTGAACGCGATGACCAGCGCTGCGAACCACACCGGCGTCGCCGGGAACGCCGGATGATGGCGCCAGCCGATCCAACCGATCCACGAATCGTCAATTGCACTACAGGCCAACAAGATCGTTACCCAATTGAGCCAGGCGAAGTTTCCCGACGCCACCAGCCACAGCTGGGTGACGACGATGATCGCCGCGGCGATCCCGGCCACCGGCTGAGGCGCGAACAGCCCGAACGGCACGATCAGCTGTGAGAAATGGTTACCCGCCACCTCGATTCGATGCAGCGGCTTGGGCAGGTGGTGGAAGAACCAACTCAACGGACCCGGCATGGGCTGCGTTTCGTGGTGGTAATACAGACACGTCAGGTCACGCCAGCACGGGTCGCCGCGCAGCTTGATCAGGCCCGCGCCGAACTCCACCCGGAACAACAGCAGCCGGGCCATCCACAACGTGAGCACCGGGGGCGCCACCTGCTCGTTGCCGAGGAAGATCATCAGAAAGCCGGTCTCGAGCAGCAACGACTCCCAACCGAACGCGTACCAGGTCTGCCCCACGTTGACGATGGAGAGGTAGAGCACCCACAGCGCCAGCCACATCAGCATCGCCGCCCAGAGCGGCGCCGCGTCGGCAGCGCCGGCGACGATCGCCGCAGACAGGGCCGCGCCGAACCACGAGACCGCCGAGAACAGGCGATCGGAGTAGCGCAGGTGAAACAGGCTGGGTGTCCGCCAGAACGACTGCCCCGCCAAAAACCTTGGGACGGGCTGCATTCCGTGCTCACCGATGAGTGCCCGGAATTGCGCCGCGGCTGCGACGAACGCGAGCAGGTAGACCACCGCGGCGCCCCGCTCGAGCACCTCTCGCCCGAGCCAATATTCGGGTGCGGAAAACCAGCCCATGGCCGTAACTCCTCGGACGGTGGTGGTCACACAGACCCGCATATCCAGTCAAGCAGGCGGTAAACCGCACGCCAATACCCCGAAGGGCTATTCGCCGCGGGACCCGGACACCCGCTCGGGCATCGTCACCGCGGACGCGGCGAGCACCGCAACCGAAATCAGCGCCAGCAGCTGGACGTTCGCGGAATGCCCCGCGTAGCCGTCGACGGAGCGCCACGGATGCCGTGACAACACCGCCCCGGCCAGGATGAGCCCACCCGCGCTCAGCGCCATCGCGGCACCGTTCAGCCGGCGGTCCCGCAGCCGGTACCGCACGCCCAGGGCGGCGGCGGTCACGAGCACCCCGGCGGCCCCGGCGATCACCGCCCCGCCAGCCAACACCGCGACCGCCGCCCACGGCCCCGGCGCCCAGGGCCGGGAGGGCGCGTCGTCGGGTCGACCACGCCGGGTGCGCCACAGCGCGAGCAGGGCCAGCAACGGCAGCAGGGCCAGCCCGAACGCCAGCCCGGCGCGGTACGGCGCGTTGGGCGGGAACGTCAGCGTGATGGTGCCGGGGTCTCCGGGCGGCACGACCCAGCCCTGCTGCCAACCGTTGACGGCCACCGGGGTCAGCCGCGTCCCGGTGCCGGTGCGCGCCACCCAACCGGGGTTGATGCTCTCCGGGATGACCAGCACCCGCGACGTGGCCGACGGGGGAGCCTGCACTTCCCGGCGGTCCGGCCCCCACGCCCGCCACACCGGAGCGGCGACCGCGCCGGGTGCGGGAGCGGCGGCGGAACCCGTGGTCAGCTCGGCGCCGTCGACCACGAACTGAGCGCCCGGGCTGATCAACAGCTCCTGCTGCCCCGCCGGCAGCGCGATCGGGTCCCGGTCGCAGGCCTGCGCCGCGACGGGGGCGTCGTCGAGCAGCGCGCCCACGGTGGTGCGGATCGACGTGTGCACGAATCGGCCCGCGACCGCGACGACCGGGCCGTGGTCGCAATCCACGGTGACCTCCCTGCCGCGGTTGCGGCCGGCGTCGGCGGGCGCGACCGGGTGGCCGTCGGCGCCGAGCACCGCCAGCTCGGCCAGCCCCGGCGGCTTGAGCTGGTCGAAACCCAGCGCGTTGCGGTCGATGACGTCTTCCCAGTCCAGCAGGCTCACGGTCACGGTGTCGGTCAACCGCGGATGCAGCGCGACGGTCTGCGGTTCGCCGGGCCGCAGCGCGCGCACCTGCGGGCCGTCGCCCAGGTTGACCGCCACCATCGTCGGGTGCGCGGGCAGCGCCGACCGGCTCGGCACCAGCCGCAACCCGGTGACCTCGGTGGGCCGCGGCAGCGTGAGCGTCAGCGTGGGCGGGGTCTTGTGCTGCACCACTCGCTGCGGCGCGGTCCACGCGGTGGACGGGTCGCCGTCGGTGGCGGCGTAGGCCGAGCCGAGGACGTCGACCAGGTCCGAGTCGCCCCGGGCGCGGGTGGTGTTCGGCTCGGCGATCAGGTCGGCCAGCTTCGGCCCCTGCCGTGGACGGACCCACACCAGCGGGGTCACCGACGTCGGCGCCGGAACGGTCAGCGTCCGGCTGAGGTTGACCGGTTCCTCGGGCGCCAGGGCCATCGACGGCGCGCAGCGCACACCGTCGGGCGCCGTCGCGCAGCCCGGCCTGCCGAGCAGCTCGGAACCGAGGTCCCAGCCCGCGACGGTCGAGCCCGGCGGCGGCCCGGGAACCCGCACGGTGTGCCGCAGGTCGACCTGGTGGGCGAAGCCGGACGCGTCGTACTGGGTGATCGACAGGTCGGTGATGCCGAACTGCACGCCGGGCGATCCGTCGTCGGTGCCCGCGGCGGTGATCCGCACCCACGGCGTCTCGCCGTAGGGCAGCGCGGAGGCGAGCGGCTTGCCCGGCTCGTCGAACCGCAGGGTCGTGCTGCCGGTGGCGGTTTCGATCAGGATGCGGCGCACCTGCGCGCCGACGGCGGTGGCGCTGGGCGTCAGGGTGATCGCCGCGTTGGTCACGGGATGGTCGAAGTCGACCCGCAGCCACTGGCCGACGGCGGCCTGCAGCGAGTTGGACACCCACGCGGTCGCCGGATCGCCGTCGACGGCCGCGACCGGGGAGGTCGCCGGCGCCACGTCGGGCATCGCGGTGGAGTCCGACGACGAGCTCGACACGGTGATCCGCCCGCCCGTCCAGGCCCCGACGACGGGGTCGGCGCCGGGGACGGGGTAGTCGGGCACGCGGTTGTAGGTGTGCCGCGCGTCGCCCGCGGCCCGGGCGGCCGACGAATGCAGGTCCACCCGGCCGTAGTCGGTCTCGCGCGCCACCGGGGTGTCGGTGACGGTCACCGCGGGCGCCGGCAGGCCGGCGCCGCGGGCGTCGGCGGTCAGGAGCACGGGACCCAGCGGCGGTTGCCCCAGGAGCCGGCGCCGCTCGTCGAGCCGCTGCAGCACCTCGGGTCCGCCGTCCACCCTGGGCAGCCGGTCCACGTCCGCGAAGTACGGCGCGCCGGAGCCGCCGGCGACCCGGTAAACCACTCGATAAATCTCGATGGCCGGATACCGCGGACGCAGCCCGCTGTCGGCCACGAAGCCCGCCAGGGTGCCGGGCCCCACCGGGTCGCCGAACTGCGCCACCTTCTGCAGCCCCGGGGAGCCGTCGACCGTGCGGTGCACCAGGATCGGGCGCGCCGAGCGCGACGTGTCCGGATCCAGGTCGTTGCGCACCACGAGATACGAAATGCCTTGGCGCGCAAGGGTATCAGCGAGACCGGCCGAGGGCCGCCCGGCGGCGAAGAGGCGTTGCACAGAATCCAGCGCCCGGATGGTCTGCGGCGGGGTCAACGGGATGGAGTCGCGCACACCCCACGGGCTGCCGCCGAGCACCTGCAGCGGCTCGTCGTGGCTGGTGCCCCACACCTGGGTGGCGAACGGCGCACCCGGAACCACCAGCACGCGGCCGGGGACCGGCGTCCCCCTGTTGTGCTGGTCGAGCCAGTCGGCGGTGTCCTGCCAGTACCGGGGGATCGCGTTGAAGGTGCCGGGCGGGGTCAGCCGGCCGGTCCACGCGAGCGAGGTGCTCACCATCAACGCCGTCAGGATGACGGTCGCGACCGCCACCCGCCTATCGCGCTCGGGGCGGGCGAACGCGCGCAGCCACACCGACCCGGGCACGGATCCGGGCAGCGGTATCCGCCCCAGCACCTGGGCGAGGCCCAGCACGATGGGGATCCGGATCACCGAACCCAGCTTGTGCACGTTGCGCAGCGGCGCGCCGCCGGCGTCCAGGAACGCCTGCACCGCGTGCGCCACCGGCGAGCCCAGCCCGCCGCTGTAGCCGGCCGCCATCAACACCACGCCGGTCAGCAGCATCGTCACCAATCGCCCGCGGGCAGGCATCGCCGAACCGGCCAGCCCCGCCAGTCCCGCCGCCGCGACCAGGCAGGTGGCCAGGACGGCCGCCGAGCCGGTCACCAACGGCGCCCCCGCGGTGGCCGTCGGCGCGACGTACGGGGTCCAGCTCTCGGTGCCGCGCAGGATCTCGGTCAGCGACGACCACTGCGTGGTCACCCCGGACGATTCGATGAAGTCCAGGAACGGCGGGCTGATCGCACGCAGCATCACCAGCGCCACCGCCCACCACAGCGTCGCCAGGAACAACGCCAGCAACCACCACCCGGTGTATCGCCACCACAGCCGGTTGGGCCGGTGGCACGCCCACCAGATCACCGCGGGCAGGCAGCCCGCCAGCGTGGCGATCGCGTTGACCGCGCCCATCAGCGCGACGGCCAGGCCGGCCTGCGCGGCGAGCGCTCGCACCGACCGGTTCGTGGACGCGCGCCCCCCTTTCAGGGCCAGGATCGTGGGCAGCAACACCCACGGCGCCAGCATCATCGGCAGGGTTTCCGACGAGATGGACCCCAGGGTGGTCAGCACCCGCGGTGACAGCGCGAACGCGGCGGCACCGATGACCCGTGAGGCCGGGCTGCCGATGCCCAGCGCCTCGGCGACCCGCAACAGTCCCCAGAAGCCGACGGTGAGCAGCAGCGCCCACCACAGCCGTTGGGTGACCCAGCCCGGCAGCGAAAGCAGATGGCCGATCGCGAAGAAGGCGCCGTGCGGGAACAGGTACCCGTACGCCTGGTTCTGCGCCTGCCCGAACGGCAGCTCGCTGTTCCACAGGTTGGTGGCCCGGGCCAGGAAGCGCAGCGGGTTGGCGGTGAGATCGAGTTTGGTGTCGGGCGCGATCCGGCCCGGGGATTGGGCGAACGTCAACAGCAGGGAGAGCGCCCCGACCAACCACAGCCAACGGCGCGACACACGGGCGGTCGGCGAACACGGGACGGGCGAGCCGGACTCGGCGATGGCCGCTGGAGTCGGTGGCGGCGACTCGTCCCCCGCGAGCGGGCGGTGCCCCCGGCGCCCGCCGCTAGCTACGGTTGCCGTACTCGACCCGGTTGAGCACTGACGACTGCGGATCGCCCCCGGGGAGTGGCGGTTTCGTGTCTTGCTGCACCATCAACGTGATCCCGAAGATCGCCGCCGCGCCGAGCAGCAGACCGACCACCACGCTCGCGGCGGCGGGCGCAATGATCCGGTTCATCGACGGCTCCTTACAGCATCTTCAGCATCTTCGAGAACTTGGCGGTGGCCTAGCGCCAACCTAGCAGAAGCCCGGTCGGCGCCCCGGAGCGCTGGTCAGGGCAGACAGTGCCCGTGAAAGCACCGGTCGCCGTATTGCACCAGCTGCGGTCCGAGGGGGCTCGGCTGGGCCGGACGGCCGCGCACGGGCGCCACGCCGTGATCGGCGACGGCCAGCGTGACGCCGACCGTCGTCGCCATCCCGACCGACAGACCCACCGCGATGCTGGCCGCGGCCAAGGTGAAACCCGTCATGGCTGGCTCCTTCTCGCCCCCCGCTAGCCCAGCTAGCACCTGCCCGGGAATGCCCGCGCGGCCGGACGAGGAAACCTCGCCGCCGCCCACACCCGGAGGTCCGGACCCCGCCGTGAAAACATGGCCCGATGTCATTTTCGCGCACCATGGCCGCGGCAGGGGCCGTGCTCGCCTCCGTGTCGGCATTGGTGTCGGGCTGCGCTCACCACGCGGGCCGGTCGCCCGGCCCGTCGACCTCGGTCAGCAGGCCGGCGGCCGCACCCGCCCCGCCGGCGTGCGGTGACCTCACCGCGCTGCCGGTCCGCGACAAGCTGGCCCAGCTGCTGATGGTGGGCGTGAAGAACGCCGACGACGCCCGCTCGGTGGTCGACGACTACCACGTCGGCGGCATTTTCATCGGCAGCTGGACGGACCTGTCCCTCCTCAAGGGCCCACTGGCCGACATCGCGGCGAAGGCCGGACCGCTCCCGCTCGCGGTCAGCGTCGACGAGGAGGGCGGGCGGGTGTCGCGGTTGCGGTCGCTGATCGGCGCGTCGCCGTCCCCCCGGGAGCTGGCCCAGACCCAGACCGTCGCCCAGGTGCATGACCTGGCCGCCGTGCGCGGCAAGAAGATGCGCGACCTGGGCATCACCATCGACTTCGCCCCCGTCGTCGACGTCACCGACGCCACCGACGGGGTGATCGGCGACCGATCCTTCGGGGGCGACCCCAACACGGTCACCGCCTACGCCGGGGCGTACGCGCAGGGCCTGCGCGACGCCGGCCTGCTGCCGGTGCTCAAGCACTTCCCCGGGCACGGGCACGGCTCGGGCGACTCGCACACCGGCGGCGTGGTGACGCCGCCCCTGAGCGACCTGCAGAACGTCGACCTGGTGCCGTACCGGACGCTGGTGACGGCGGCGCCGGTCGCGGTCATGCTCGGGCACCTGCAGGTCCCCGGACTGACGGGTGACGAGCCGGCGAGCCTGAGCGCCGCGGCGGTGCAGCTGCTGCGCAACGGCGTCGGCTACGGCGCTCCGCCGTTCAACGGCCCGGTGTTCACCGACGACCTGTCCAGCATGGGCGCCATCTCCGACCGGTATGGCGTCGCCGAGGCGGTCCTGCGCGCCCTGCAGGCGGGCACCGACGTCGCGCTGTGGGTCACCACCGACGAGGTGCCCGCGGTCCTGGACCGGCTGCAGAAGGCGGTGGCCGCCGGCGAACTGCCCGAGCAGCGCGTCGACGACGCGCTGGGGCGGGTGGCGACGATGAAGGGTCGCAGCCCCGCCTGCGGCCACTGAAGCGCACCAGTTGCTTACTCTGGAGTCAGATAGACGGGCTAGAGAGGCATGCGATGGCGGGTGGCACCAAGCGGTTACCGCGCGCTGTTCGCGAGCAACAGATGCTCGACGCCGCCGTGCAGATGTTCTCGGTCAACGGCTACCACGAGACCTCGATGGACGCCATCGCCGCCCAGGCGCAGATCTCCAAGCCGATGCTCTACCTGTACTACGGCTCCAAGGAGGACCTGTTCGGCGCCTGCCTGCACCGGGAGATGGCCCGGTTCATCGACGCGGTGCGCGCGGACATCGACTTCACGCAGAGCCCGAAAGACCTGCTGCGCAACACCATCGTGGCGTTCATGCGCTACATCGACGCCAACCGGGCGTCGTGGATCGTGATGTACACCCAGGCCACCAGTTCGCAGGCGTTCGCGCACATGGTGCGCGAGGGGCGTGAACAGATCATCGAGTTGGTCGCCGGGCTGGTGCGGGCCGGCAGTCGCGGCCCGCGCGCCGAGCGCGAGCACGAGATGATGGCCGTGGCGCTGGTGGGCGCGGGGGAGGCGATGGCCAACCAGCTCAGCACCGGCGACATCGACGCCGACGAGGCCGCCGAGCTGATGATCAACCTGTTCTGGCACGGGCTGCGGGGCGCGCCGGAGGAGCGGGAGGCCGCCGCTGCCGCGCTGCCGGAGAAGGGCGGGCCACGGGCCGCCGGGCGCTAACCCCTACATTCGTGAGGTGGCTCGACCGCCCGCCCGCCGCAACGTCGACTTTTTCTGTGCCGTCATCATCGTCGGGCTGCTGGCCGGGGTTGCCGGGCTGGCGACCACCACGGTGCTGCGCTTCGTCGAGCACCTGACCTACCACTACACCTTCGGCACGCTGCTGACCGGGATCACCGGGAGCAGTCCGGTCCGCCGCGCCCTGGGGCCGATGGTCGGCGGCGCGCTGGCGGGGCTCGGCTGGTGGGCGTTGCGGCGCGGCGCGGCCGTGCCGCCGCTCGCGGACACCATCGCCCGCCGCGAGCGGATACCGCGGCTGGCGTGGGGTGGCGACGCCCTATTGCAGGTGCTGCTGGTCGGCTCGGGCGCGTCCCTGGGCCGGGAGGGGGCACCCCGGCAGTTCGCCGCCGCCCTGGCCGACTGGGGCACCGCGTGGCTTCGACGGCTGACGGCCCGCGACCGCCAGATCCTGCTCGCGTGCGCGGCGGGCGCCGGGCTGGGTGCGGTCTACGCCGTCCCGGTGGCCGGCGCGCTGTTCTCCGCCCGGATCATGCTGACCAGCTGGCGTCCCCGCGCCCTGGGCGCCGCGCTGATCACGTCGAGCCTGGCCGTGGCCGTCTGCTCGGCCGCCACGCACGACGAACCGATCCTGGACTGGCCCAACGCGAACGTGTCCTTCGAGCTGACCGGCCAGGCGCTGATCTTGGCGCCGGTGGCGCTGGCGGTGGGATTGGCGTTCACCCGGCTGATGGCGGCGGCGCGACCGGCCAAGCAGCTGCGGACGTGGGTGCTGGTTCCCGCGCTCGGCGGCGCGGGCCTGGTGATGGGGATCTGTTCGCATTGGTGGCCCGAGCTGCCCGGTAACGGCCGCAGCATCCTGACCGTCGGCCTGAACAGCGGGCTGACGCTGTCCGCCGCGCTCGCGATCCTGGCGCTGAAACCCCTGCTGACCGCGCTGTTCCTGCGCGCCGGTGGGGCGGGTGGCATGCTCACCCCGTCGCTGGCCACCGGCGCGGCCGCGGGATCGGCGCTGGTGCTGGCGATGAACACGGTGGCCGGCACGCACCTCCACGGGCCGACGGTCTCGCTGGCGGGGGCCGCCGGCGTGCTGGCCGTGACGCAGGGCTCACCGATCTGGGCGGCGATCTTCGTCTGGGAGCTCGCCCGCCCGCCGCTGTGGTTGTTTTTCCTGTTCCTGGTGACCGCGACCGGCGCCCACGCGCTCAAAGTCGTTGCCACCGGCCGTGGCCCGACGCGCTCGGGCTGAAATTTCCTAGAGCGCCCGGACCGTGCCGGTCAGGTACGGGTAGCCCTTGGCGACGTTGCGCAGCGCGATGTCCCAGCCGCGATGGCTTTCGTCGATGTGGCTTTCGTCGATGTGGCTTTCGTCGATGTAGAGGCCGGCGGTGCCCGGCAGCACCAGCGGCTTGCCGAACCGCACCGAGTACTTCACCGCATCCGGGAAGCGGGCCTCGATGTTCGCCAACACCGCTGCGGCGCTGAACATTCCGTGCGCGATCACGGTCGGGAAGCCGAACAGCCTGGCCGCGACGGGGTTGGTGTGGATCGGGTTGTGGTCACCGCCGACCACGGCGTAGCGCCGGATCAGCCCGGGGCTGACGCGCAGGACGGTGCTGGGCGGCGGCAGCTTGGGCTGCTTCTGCGGCGGCGGCTTCGGCTCGTCGGACAGGCTGGTGCGCTGCTGGTGCAGGAAGGTCGTCACCTGGTGCCACGCGGTGTCCTGGAAATCGCCGCCGACGCTCACGTCGGTCACCAGGTCGACCAGCAGGCCCTTGCGGTGCTCGCGCAGGTTCTCCGCGTGCACGCGCACGCCGACGGTGTCGGTGACCGCGATCGGTCGGTGTTGCGTGATGTGGTTCTCGACGTGCACCGAACCCATTGCGGCGAAGGGGAAGTCGAACCCCGTCACCAGCGACATCATCGTGGGGAAGGTCAGCGCGAACGGATAGGTGAGCGGCACGTTGTTGCCGTAGCGCAGGCCGGTGACCGCCGCATACTCGGCCACGTTCGTGTGGTCGATGGGCAACTCCTCCACGGTCACCGTCCGCGTCGGAAGCTGGTTGCCCCTGGGCACCATCGGCAGGGCCCCGGCCGCCGCGCGCAGCATGTTCTTCAGGCCGCTTGGCTGGTTCATCGCGTTCTCCTCCTCGCGGCTACGCGCCCAGCATGGCCTGGCCGCAGACGCGGATGACGTTGCCCGTCACCGCGTTTGACGCCGGGCTGGCGAAGTAGGCGATGGTCTCCGCGACGTCGACGGGTTGGCCGCCCTGCAGCAGCGAGTTCATCCGGCGGCCGACCTCGCGGGTGGCCAACGGGATCGCGGCCGTCATCTGGGTTTCGATGAAGCCCGGCGCGACGGCGTTGATCGTGATGCCCTTGCCGTACAGCTCCGGGGCCAGCGCCTGGGTGAGGCCGATCATGCCGGCCTTGGTGGTGGCGTAGTTGGTCTGTCCCCGGTTGCCCGCGATGCCGGCCATCGAGGACAGCCCGATCACCCGGCCGCCCTCGCCGATGGTGCCGTTGCCCACCAGCCCCTCGGTAAGGCGAAGGGGGGCAAGGAGATTGACGGCCAGCACGGCGTCCCAGCGGGCGTCGTCCATGTTGGCCAGCAGCTTGTCGCGGGTGATGCCCGCGTTGTTCACCAGCACGTCGGCGTGGCCGCCGTGGTGTTCGCGCAGGTGCTCGGTGATCTTGTCGACGGCGTCGTCCGCGGTGACGTCGAGCCACAACGCGGTGCCCCCGACCCGGCTGGCCGTCTCGGCCAGCGACTCGGCGGCCGACTCGACGTCGATCGCGACGACGCGGGCGCCGTCGCGGGCGAACACCTCCGCGATCGTGGCACCGATCCCGCGGGCCGCGCCGGTCACGATCGCGACCTTGCCATCCAGCGGCCGGTCCCAGTCGGCCGGCGGCGTGGAGTCGGCCTCACCGACGTAGAACACCTGGCCGTCGACGTAGGCGGACTTCGCCGACAAGATGAACCGCATGGTCGATTCCAGGCCCGTCGCGGCGGGTTTGGCGTCGGGTGACAGGTACACCAGCGCCACCGTGCCGCCGTTGCGGAGCTCCTTGCCCAGCGAGCGGGTGAATCCCTCCAGCGCGCGCTGGGCGATCCGCTCGTGCGTGCCGGCGGCCGCGTCGGGCGTGGTGCCCACCACCGCGACGCGCGCCGAGTGTCCCAGGTTGCGCAGCAGCGGGGTGAAGAACTCGTACAAGCCCCGCAGCCCCTCCGGCGTCGTGATGCCGGTGGCGTCGAAGACCAGGCCGCCGAACTGGTCGGCCCAGCGGCCGCCCAGGTTGTTGCCCACCAGGTCGTAGTCCTTGGCCAGCGCTGCGCGCAGCGGCTCGACGACGCGCCCCTCGCCTCCGATCAGCAGGGACCCGGCCAGCGGCGGGTCGCCGGGCCGGTAGCGGCGCAACGTCTCGGGTTGCGGGACACCGAGCTGCTTGGCGAGAAACGATCCAGGACCGGAATTGACAATCTGGGAGAACAGATCGGACGAGACCTTGGGAGCCACCGGAGCTACCTTCCATGTGCTTTCTCAGTCGGGGTGTGCCTACAGCACAACCGTATCGGGGACGAACTTACTTCAGAGTAAGAACAGTGGGTAGTATGGCCCCAGACGGGCGATCCGGAAACCAATAGACGGCAGATACACGGAGAAGACAGTGGCCCCTGCAAGTTCTGAGGCAAGCAACCAGCGCGGCGCGCAGCGGCGGCGAGTGGCCGTGCTGGGCGGTAACCGCATCCCGTTCGCCCGGTCAGACGGCGCCTATGCCGAGGCGTCCAACCAGGACATGTTCACCGCCGCCCTGGGCGGGCTGGTGGACCGATTCGGCCTGGCCGGCGAGCGGCTGGGCGTGGTGGTCGGCGGCGCGGTGCTCAAGCACAGCCGCGACTTCAACCTGACGCGTGAGTGCGTGCTGGGCTCCGAGCTGTCGTCGTACACGCCGGCGTTCGACCTGCAACAGGCGTGCGGCACCGGCCTGCAGGCGGCCATCGCCGCGGCCGACGGCATCGCGTCCGGGCGCTACGAGGTGGCCGCGGCCGGCGGGGTGGACACCACCTCCGACCCGCCGATCGGCCTGGGCGACAACCTGCGCCGGACCCTGCTCAAGCTGCGCCGGTCCAAATCCAACGTGCAGCGGCTGCGGCTGGTGGGCACGCTGCCCGCGACCCTGGGCATCGAGATCCCGGTCAACAGCGAGCCGCGCACGGGGCTGTCCATGGGCGAGCACCAGGCGATCACCGCCAAGGAGATGGGCATCAAACGCGTCGACCAGGACGAGCTGGCCGCCGCGAGCCACCGCAACATGGCCGCCGCCTACGACCGCGGCTTCTTCGACGACCTGGTCACGCCGTTCCTCGGGCTCTACCGCGACGACAACCTGCGCCCGGACTCGTCGGCGGAGAAGCTGGCCAAGCTCAAGCCGGTGTTCGGTGTGAAGTCCGGGGACGCGACGATGACGGCCGGCAATTCGACGCCGCTGACCGACGGGGCGTCGGTTGCGCTGCTGGCCGGTGAGGAGTGGGCGGCCGCCCACTCGCTGACGCCGCTGGCCTTCCTGGTGGACTCGGAAACCGCCGCCGTCGACTACGTCAACGGCCGCGACGGCCTGCTGATGGCGCCCACCTATGCGGTGCCGCGGCTGCTGGCCCGCAACGGCCTGAGCCTGCAAGATTTTGATTTCTACGAGATCCACGAGGCGTTCGCCTCGGTGGTGCTGGCGCACCTGCAGGCGTGGGAGTCGGAGGAATACTGCAAGGAGCGGCTGGGCCTGGACGCCGCGCTGGGGTCGATCGACCGGTCCAAGCTGAACGTCAACGGCTCTTCGCTGGCCGCGGGCCACCCCTTCGCCGCTACCGGCGGACGGATTTTGGCCCAGGCGGCCAAGCAGCTCGCCCAGAAGAAGGCCGAGGGCAAGGGTGGCGCAGGCAGGCCGCTGCGCGCCCTGGTGTCCATCTGCGCCGCCGGTGGGCAAGGCGTGGCCGCGATCCTGGAGGCCTGATCGCGCGCGGGGTCGGACCCGTCTCATGACATCGGTCACAGCGGGTTAGCAATCCGGGCTGGCGGGTATCCGAATGCCCGGATGGCCCCGTGTTGTGGTCTGACCCCCCGACCCCGACGGCAATACGGGGCATCCCCGAAACGACCGCCGGTCAGCGCGGACGGGCGTACGAAAAGGGCCGCCGCTGGAGTGAGGGGATCCAGCGGCGGCCTTTTTGGTCCGCGGTGCCGTAAGTACATCTGCGCGTGAAGTCCAGAGACACGTGAGTACCGAAACAAAAGCCCCGCTCCTTTGCGGAAGCGGGGCTTTTGCTTTTGCCGGTCAGAAGGCGGCTTCGTCGAGTTCCATGATGTCGTTGTCCAGCGTCTCGATCACCTCGCGGGTGCTCGCCAGCAGCGGCAGGAAGTTCTTCGCGAAGAACGAGGCCACCGCGAGCTTGCCCTCGTAGAAGGACCGCTCCTCGCCGCTGGCGCCGGCGTCCAGCGCCTGCACGGCGACCGCGGCCTGCTGCTGAAGCAACCAACCGATGACCAGGTCGCCGACGCTCATCAGGAAGCGCACCGATCCCAGGCCCACCTTGTAGAGGCTGGTCACGTCCTCCTGCGCGGCCATCAGGTAGCCGGTCAGCGTGGCCGCCATCGCCTGGACGTCGGCCAGGGCCTTCGCCAGCAGCTCGCGCTCGGACTTCAGCCGGCCGTTGCCGGACTCGCTGTCCACGAACTTCTGGATCTCGCCCGACACGTGGGCCAGCGCCACACCCTTGTCGCGGATGATCTTCCGGAAGAAGAAGTCCTGCGCCTGGATGGCCGTGGTCCCCTCGTAGAGGGAGTCGATCTTGGCGTCCCGGATGTACTGCTCGATCGGGTAGTCCTGCAGGAAGCCGGACCCACCGAAGGTCTGCAGGCTCTCGGTGAGCTTGGCGTAGGCCTGCTCCGAGCCGACGCCCTTGACCACCGGCAGCATCAGGTCGTTGACCTTGACGGCCAGCTCGGCGTCCACGCCGTGCACCGCCTCGGCGACCGCGGCGTCCTGGTAGGTCGCGGTGTAGAGGTACAGCGCACGCAGACCCTCGGCGTAGGCCTTCTGGGTCATCAGCGAGCGGCGCACGTCGGGGTGGTGCGTGATGGTCACCCGCGGCGCGGTCTTGTCGGTCATCTGGGTCATGTCGGCGCCCTGCACGCGGGACTTCGCGTACTCCAGCGCGTTCAGGTAGCCGGTCGACAGCGTGGCGATGGCCTTGGTGCCGACCATCATGCGCGCCTGCTCGATGACCTCGAACATCTGCGCGATGCCGTTGTGCACCTCGCCGACCAGCCAGCCCTTGGCCGGCACGTCGTGCTGGCCGAAGGACAGCTCACAGGTGGCCGAAACCTTCAGGCCCATCTTGTGCTCGACGTTGGTGACGAAGACACCGTTGCGCTCGCCCAGTTCACCCGTCTCGAAGTCGAACAGGAACTTGGGCACGAAGAACAGCGACAGCCCCTTGGTGCCCGGGCCGGCGCCCTCGGGCCGCGCCAGCACCAAGTGGAAGATGTTCTCGAACAGGTCGCCGGAGTCGGCCGAGGTGATGAAGCGCTTGACGCCCTCGATGTGCCAGGAACCGTCGTCCTGTTTGATCGCCTTGGTCCGGCCGGCGCCGACGTCGGAACCGGCGTCCGGCTCGGTCAGCACCATGGTGGAGCCCCAGCCGCGCTCGGCGCAGATCACGGCCCACTTCTTCTGCTCCTCGGTACCGAGGTGGTAGAGGATGTTGGCGAAACCGGCGCCACCGCCGTACATCCACACGGCCGGGTTGGCGCCCAGCAAGTGCTCGTGCAGCGCCCATACCAGGGCCCGCGGCATCGGCATGCCGCCGAGGACCTCGTCGATGCCGACCTTGTCCCAGCCGGCCTCGGTGACGGCGCGGACGGACTTCTTGAACGACTCCGGCAGCGTCACCGAGTGGGTCTTCGGGTCGAAGACCGGCGGATTGCGGTCGCCCTCGACGAACGACTCGGCGATCGGCCCCTCGGCCAGCCGGCTGATCTCTGACAACATTTCGCGCGCGGTGTCGACGTCCAGATCGCTGTAGTCGCCGGCGCCGAAAGCCTTCTCAACGCCCAAGACCTCGAACAGGTTGAACACCTGGTCACGGACGTTGCTCTTGTAGTGGCTCACTACGGTTCCTCCTCGTTGAGAATGCCACTTGTGGTTGGGTACTACTTCTAAGTTACCCACCAGTAACACCGTTAAAATATCGCTCTCGGACAGTTCAACGCAAGTCAATGTGAGCTAGATTTCATCATCTAATTAACCAACCGGTTGGGCAGCGCACGCGACGCTTCTGAGCTGCGGCGATAATGAAGCGGAAGTTAAACTGTGGGATGCGTCACCACCCTGCCCGTGGTGGATCCGCGCACGTCGGCGGCCCAATTGCGGCGAGGGTTGCGCGCGGGCCGCGCACGGGATGGGCTTCTTCTGCCTGACCGGCCACGGCGCCCCCGCGGAGCTCTCCCGCAGGACGCTGGAGGCGTGCCCGAAGAACCACGCGGCGGGTGACCGACCCGACGGTCCGATCCTTTCCGCCTACGGTCGCAACGCCGGGAAGAGCAGGTTGCGCGCGCACCCGGATGTGGCTTCGGCGCACGGATATTCGGCAGGTAGGGTCGGGGACGAGAATCCCGTTCTCGGCTCAAGGGGCGAATGAATTCCGGTGAACTCGAACAAGAACCTGACACCGTCCACACTTCGTGAGGCCTTCGGCCATTTCCCTTCGGGGGTGGTGGCCATCGCCGCCGAGGTAGAGGGGACCCGGGAGGGGCTGGCGGCCAGCACCTTCGTCCCCGTCTCCCTGGATCCGCCGCTCGTGTCGTTCTGCGTGCAGAACACGTCGACGACGTGGCCCAAACTGAAGGATCTGCCCATGCTGGGCATCAGCGTGCTCGGCGAGGCGCACGACGAGGCGGCGCGGACCCTGGCCGCCAAGACCGGGGACCGGTTCGCCGGGCTTCAGACGGAGTCCCGGGACAGCGGCGCCGTCTTCATCAAGGGCACCGCCCTGTGGCTGGAAAGCGCGATCGAGCAGCTTATCCCGGCGGGGGACCACACCATCGTGGTGCTGCGGGTCAACGAGGTGACGGTGGACGCCGACGTCGCGCCGATCGTGTTTCACCGCAGCGTGTTCCGGCGCCTGGGCGTCTGAACGCGATCAGGGCCGGCGGCTGAGTTCCGCCCGGAAGCCCGCTATCCGCTGTTCGAGCTCGGCCGCATCGTCGTGGCGGCCTTCCTTGCGCGCAAGGTCGGCGCGGACGGACAACTCCCGGATCGCCGTTCGAATTTCGTTGATGCTGGTGGTTTCTCGCATATTTCCCACGCTGCCTTTCGGAGTTTGGGTTGATATGCGGGTACCCGGCGCACCGGGAGGGCTAACGCTAGGTCAGCGCCGGAACAGCTTGTTGCCCAGCCACACCACCGGGTCGTACTTGCGGTCGGCGACCCGCTCTTTCATCGGGATCAGCGCGTTGTCGGTGATCTTGATGTTTTCGGGGCAGACCTCGGTGCAGCACTTGGTGATGTTGCAGTAGCCCAGGCCGTGTTGTTCCTGCGCCTGGTCGCGCCGGTCCATCGTGTCCAGGGGGTGCATCTCGAGTTCGGCGATCCGCATCAGGAAGCGCGGCCCGGCGAACGCCTTCTTGTTCTCCTCGTGGTCGCGGACCACGTGGCACACGTTCTGGCACAGGAAGCACTCGATGCACTTACGGAATTCCTGCGAGCGCTGCACGTCCTCCTGAGCCATCCGGTACTCCCCGGGCTGCAGGTCCTTGGGCGGGGCGAAGGCGGGGATCTCGCGGGCCTTCTCGTAGTTGAAGGACACGTCGGTGACCAGGTCGCGGATCACCGGGAAGGTCCGCAGCGGCGTCACCGTCACCACTTCGTCCTCGGCGAAGGTGGACATCCGGGTCATGCACAGCAACCGCGGCACCCCGTTGATCTCCGCGGAACAGGAGCCGCACTTGCCGGCCTTGCAGTTCCACCGCACCGCGAGGTCGGGCGTCTGGGTCTGCTGCAGGCGATGGATGATGTCGAGCACCACCTCGCCCTCGTTGACCTCCACCGTGAAGTCCTGCAGCGCGCCGTCGGCATCGTCGCCGCGCCACACGCGCATGCTCGCGTTGTAGGTCATCAGCCTCTCCGTCCCGGATGCTCGGCCAGTTCGTCGTCGGTGTAGTACTTCTCCAGCTCGGAGATCTCGAAGAGCTCCAGCAGGTCGGGCCGCATCGGCACCTGGTCCTTGCGGGTGATGCTGATGTCCGGGATCACCTCGTCGCCCCCGGCGGCCTGGCAGACCAGCAGCACCTTGCGCCACCCGGAGTCCATCGCCGGATGGTCGTCGCGGGTGTGGCCGCCGCGGCTCTCGGTACGCTCCAGCGCGGCCTTGGCCACGCATTCGCTGACCAGCAGCATGTTGCGCAGGTCGATGGCGAGGTTCCAGCCCGGGTTGTAGTGGCGGCCGCCCTCCACGTGCATGTTCTTGAACCGCTCGCGCAGCTTGTCCAGCCGGGTGAGGGCCTCCGCGACCTCGTCGGCCTTGCGGATGATGCCGACGAGGTCGTTCATCGACTGCTGCAGCTCGAGCTGCAGCGTGTACGGGTTCTCCGGGGCGCCGTTGGCCGGCCCGTCGAACGGGGACAGCGCCCGCTTCGCCGCGGTCTCGACGGCGTCGGCCGAGATGGTCGGGCGGCTGCTGAGCGCACGGACGTAGTCGGCCGCGCCCAGTCCGGCCCGCCGGCCGAAGACCAGCAGGTCCGACAGCGAGTTACCGCCCAGCCGGTTGGAGCCGTGCATGCCGCCGGAGCACTCGCCCGCGGCGAACAACCCGGGGACGGTGGCCGCGCCGGTGTCGGCGTCCACCTCGACCCCGCCCATCACGTAGTGACAGGTGGGCCCGACCTCCATCGGCTCCTTGGTGATGTCGACCCCGGCCAGCTCCTTGAACTGGTGGTACATCGACGGCAGGCGCCGCTTGATCTCCTCGGGCGTCAACCGGGACGCGATGTCGAGGAAGACGCCGCCGTGCGGGCTGCCGCGGCCCGCCTTGACCTCCGAGTTGATCGCGCGCGCTACCTCGTCGCGGGGCAGCAGGTCGGGCGTGCGGCGGGCCGAGTCGTTGTCCTTGAGCCACTGGTCGGCTTCTTGCTCGGTCTCGGCGTACTGCCCCTTGAACACCGGCGGGATGTAGTCGAACATGAACCGCTTGCCGTCGGAGTTCTTCAGCACACCGCCGTCGCCGCGGACACCCTCGGTGACGAGGATGCCCTTCACGCTGGGCGGCCACACCATGCCGGTCGGGTGGAACTGGACGAATTCCATGTTGATCAGCGACGCGCCCGCCCGCAGGGCGAGCGCGTGCCCGTCGCCGGTGTACTCCCATGAGTTCGAGGTGACCTTGAACGACTTTCCGATCCCGCCGGTGGCGAGCACCACCGCGGGCGCCTCGAACAGCACGAACTGGCCCGTCTCGCGCCAGTAGCCGAAGGCTCCGGCGATCGCGTCTCCGTCCTTGAGCAGTTCGGTGATGGTGCACTCGGCGAACACCTTGATGCGCGCCTCGTAGTCGCCCTGTTCGGCGTAGTCCTCCTGCTGCAGCGAGACGATCTTCTGCTGCATCGTGCGGATCAGCTCCAGGCCGGTGCGGTCGCCGACGTGCGCCAGCCGGGGGTAGGTGTGCCCGCCGAAGTTGCGCTGGCTGATCTTGCCGTCCTTGAGGCGATCGAACAGGGCGCCATAGGTTTCCAGCTCCCAGACGCGGTCGGGCGCCTCTTTGGCGTGCAGTTCGGCCATCCGCCAGTTGTTGAGGAACTTCCCACCGCGCATCGTGTCGCCGAAGTGGGTCTCCCAGTTGTCCTTCGGGTTGGTGTTGCCCATCGACGCGGCGCAGCCGCCCTCGGCCATCACCGTGTGGGCCTTGCCGAAGAGGGACTTGCACACCACCGCGACCTTGAGGCCGCGTTCCCGCGCCTCGATGACCGCACGGAGCCCCGCGCCGCCGGCGCCGATGACGACTACGTCGTAGGCATGCCGCTCGACCTCAACCATGAAACCCTCGCTAGCTAAGTTCTGACTATTTTCAAAAGGCGTTTCAGCCAACAAATCTCAGGTCACTGATGGTGCCGCTGGCCACCAGGGCGATGTAGAAATCGGTGAGCATCAGGGTGCCCAATGTGACCCACGCGTACAGCTTGTGCCGGGTGTTGATGTGGCTGACCTGGGTCCAGATCCAGTACCGCACCGGGTGCTTGGAGAAGTGCTTGAGCCGCCCGCCGGTCACGTGCCGGCACGAGTGGCAGGACAGCGTGTAGACCCACAGCATCACGACGTTGCCCACCATGATCAGGTTGCCCAGGCCGAACCCGAAGCCGTGCGGGCCGGAGTCGGAGTGGAATCCGATGATCGCGTCGTAGGTGTTGATCACCGAGATGATGCCGGCGATGTAGAAGAAGTACCGGTGGCTGTTCTGGATGATCAGCGGGAACCTGGTCTCGCCGGTGTAGTGGACTCGCGGTTCGGCGACCGCGCAGGCGCTGGGCGACTGCCACACCGTGCGGTAGTAGGCGCCGCGGTAGTAGTAGCACGTCAGCCGGAACAGCAGCAGGAACGGCAGCGTCAGCGCCGCGTACGGCAGCCACCACACGTTCGGCAGGATCTGCGGCCAGAAGTCGTGGGCCTCCCCGCAGGCGGTGCTCACGCAGGGGGAGTAGAACGGCGTCAGGTAGTGGTACTGCGGGACGAAGAAGTAGTTCTGCTGGAACGCGCGGAACGTCGCGTAGATGAGGAACGCGGCGAAACCCAGGTCGATCCGCAGCGGCGACATCCACCACCGGTCGGTGCGTAGGGTCCGCTGCGGGATGCGGGCGCGCGCGGGTGAAAAGACACCTGACGCAGGACGGTTCGCCGTGGGTGCGCTCATCTAGTGTTCCTCTTCGAACGGGCTGTTGGTCGAAGGGTACACAGAGAGCACCCCCTCGCTTCCGGGGGGCTTGGTTGTGCGGACCTTGTTGTCAGGACCTGCTGTGACCGCCGACACCCTCGTCGTCGACATCGCGCCAGAACTCGCTGTCGTACTGGGTGTCGGGGATGACGACCTTCTCGCCGGACTGCTGCACGGTGGCGCGCGACAGGTCGAGCTCGGACACGTCGGTGTCCAGCATCTCGACGTCGGAGAGGATCCGGTCGGCGTCGATGACGATGCGCCGCATCGCCGGGCTGTCGCCGTAGCGACTCTTCAGGGAGCCCACGCACCGCCGCAGGCCGCCGATCAGGTCGTGCAGTTCGGCGAGTTCAGTCGTGGTGCTCAACGGATCTCCTCGGGCAGACGGTGTTACGGATCACAGTACGCTTCTGAATACTATCCACCGCACAGCCCGCTGTCAGACGGATCGCGTCAGACGACCGCGGACCGCGCCACCGGGCCGCGCCGACCGTCGAGGGCGGGGATCGCGGCGGCGGACGGAATGCCCTGTCCCACAGGTGCATCCGGCGGGGCTGGCTGGCCCCGCCGGATGGCGACCACCCGTTACTTGGTGATTGCGATGCGCTGGGCCCGGCTTCCGGCGTACGCGCCGGTCACCCGCACCGTCAGCACGCCCGCATCGTAGGAGGCCGTGATCGCGTCCCCGGTGACGTGAGCGGGCAGCTGGAACGACCGGCGGAAGGACCCGTACCGGATCTCGCGCAGGGTGCGCCCCTCTTTTTCCTCGGCGTGCTCGTCGCGGTGTTCGCCGTGGATCACCAGCCGGCCACGGTCGACCTCGACGTTGACGTCCTTTTCGACGTCCACGCCGGGGAGCTCGACGCGTACGATCGCGTCGACGCCGTCCTTGACGATCTCCGCCGCGGGGTTAAAACCCGTGCTAGCCGGCTTGACCCAGTCCGTCGCGGCGGCGGGGCCGAAGAAGTCGCGCAACCACCGGTCGGTGTCCCAGGCCGGCCGCGGCCACAATGCGAGGTTACTCATGGGGATCTCCTTGCACTTCCTTGAGCTTTGTTGTGGATTTGCTGTGTCCGGCGCCCTTCCGGCCGGCTGTAAGGGAAAACATGAGTCGACCACGCTTAAGTTCCACCTAGGCGTTCGCCTTGGGCGAACGAATATTCACAACGGTTGCTGTGAGTTGTGAGATCCTCGTCATAGGACCGTCACATTGAGCGAAACCGCGGTAATTTCTGGCCGCTAACCTCAAAGCCATGGCTGCAGACGGGATTTCGCGCGCGCACTGTGCGGGCCGTCACATCGTCGTCGTGGGACACGGCATGGTGGGGCACCGGCTGGTGGAGGCGCTCCGGGCGCGTGACACCGAGGGGTTGTGGCGCATCACGGTTTTCGCGGAGGAAGCCGACGCGGCTTACGACCGCGTCGGGCTGACCTCGTACACCGAGAGCTGGGACCGCAAGCTGCTGGCGTTGCCGGGCAACGATTACGCGGGCGACGAGCTGGTGCGGTTGGTGTTGAACACCCGCGTCACCGGGATCGACCGGGAAGCGAAGTCGGTGGTGACGGCCGACGGTCAACGGCACCCCTACGACACGTTGGTGTTGGCCACCGGGTCCTACGCCTTCGTCCCGCCGGTGCCCGGCCACGACCTGGCGGCGTGCCACGTGTACCGCACGCTCGACGACCTCGACGCCATCCGGGCCGACGCCCGGCGCACGGTGGAGGCCGGACGCACGCCGGCCGGTGTGGTCATCGGCGGTGGCCTGTTGGGGCTGGAGGCCGCTAACGCGCTGCGCCAGTTCGGGTTGCGGACGCACGTCGTCGAGATGATGCCGCGGCTGATGGCCCAGCAGATCGACGAGGGCGGCGGCGCGTTGCTGGCCAAGATGGTCGGCGACCTGGGCATCGCGGTGCACGTGGGCACGGGCACCGAGTCGATCGAGGCGCTCGACCATTCGGACGGGGTGTCGTCGGTACGGGTGCGGCTGACCGACGGCGAGGTCATCGACGCCGGGCTGGTCATCTTCGCGGCCGGCATCCGCCCGCGCGACGAGCTGGCCAGGGAAGCCGGCCTGACCCTCGCCGAGCGCGGCGGTGTGCTCACCGACTTAGCCTGCCGCACAAGTGATCCGGATATCTACGCGGTGGGTGAGGTGGCCGCGATCGGTGGCCGGTGCTACGGCCTGGTGGGGCCGGGCTACACCTCCGCCGAAGTGGTGGCCGACCGCTTGCTGGACGGTGCGGCGGAGTTCGGCGAAGCCGACCTGTCGACCAAGCTGAAGCTGCTCGGCGTCGACGTCGCCAGCTTCGGCGACGCGATGGGGGTGACCGAGAACTGCCTCGAGGTCGCCATCAACGACGCCGTCAAGCGGACCTACGCCAAGCTGGTGCTCTCGGACGACGCGAAGACCCTGCTCGGCGGTGTCTTGGTGGGCGACGCCTCGTCGTACGGGGTGTTGCGGCCGATGGTCGGCAGCGAGCTGCCGGGCGATCCGCTCGCGCTGATCGCTCCGGTCTCGGGCGAGGCTCCGGCGCTGGGGGTTGGGGCGCTGCCGGATTCGGCGCAGATCTGCTCGTGCAACAACGTCACCAAGGGCGACCTGAAGTGCGCGATCGCCGACGGCTGCGCCGACGTGCCCGCGCTCAAGTCGTGCACCTCGGCCGGCACCTCGTGCGGCTCGTGCGTGCCCCTGCTCAAGCAGCTGCTGGAAGCCGAGGGCGTCGAACAGTCCAAGGCGCTGTGCGAGCATTTCAGCCAGTCGCGCGCGGAGCTGTTCGAGATCATCTCGGCGACCGAGATCCGCACATTCTCCGGCCTGCTGGAGCGCTTCGGCCGCGGAAAGGGTTGCGACATCTGCAAACCCGTGGTCGCCTCAATTTTGGCCTCCACCGGCTCGGACCACATCCTCGAGGGCGAGCAGGCCTCGCTGCAGGATTCCAACGACCACTTCCTGGCCAACATCCAGAAGAACGGCAGCTACTCGGTGGTGCCCCGGGTGCCTGGCGGTGACATCAAGCCCGAGCACCTGATCCTGATCGGCCAGATCGCCCAGGATTTCGGGCTTTACACGAAGATCACGGGCGGCCAGCGGATCGACCTGTTCGGCGCCCGGGTGGATCAGCTGCCGGAGATCTGGAAGCGGCTCGTCGACGGCGGGATGGAGTCGGGCCACGCCTACGGCAAGGCGCTGCGGACCGTGAAGAGCTGCGTGGGCACCGACTGGTGCCGCTACGGCCAGCAGGATTCGGTGCAGCTGGCCATCGACCTGGAGCTGCGGTACCGGGGCCTGCGCGCGCCGCACAAGATCAAGATGGGGGTTTCGGGCTGCGCGCGCGAGTGCGCCGAAGCGCGCGGCAAGGACGTCGGCGTCATCGCCACCGAAAAGGGCTGGAACCTCTACGTCGGCGGTAACGGCGGCATGACACCCAAGCATGCGCAGCTGCTGGCCGGCGACCTGGACACCGAGACGCTGGTCCGCTACGTCGACCGCTTCCTGATGTATTACATCCGGACCGCCGACCGGCTGCAGCGCACCGCGCCCTGGGTCGATTCGCTCGAGGGCGGCCTCGACCACGTCCGCGAGGTCGTGTGCGAGGACTCGCTGGGCCTGGCCAAAGAGTTCGAGGCCGCAATGGAGCGGCACGTGCAGAACTACCAATGCGAATGGAAGGGCGTGCTCGACGACCCGGACAAGCTGTCGCGGTTCGTCTCGTTCGTCAACGCCCCCGACGCCGTCGACTCGACGGTCGAATTCACCGAACATGCCGGGCGCAAAATCCCTGTCTCCATTGGGATGCCGAAGATCCGTACGGGAGCTGGAGAGCAATCATGACACTTCTCAACGACATTGCGGTGTGGACGACGGCCTGCGAGTACGAGCGCCTCATCCCGGGCCGGGGCGTCGGCGTGCTGCTCGACGACGGTTCCCAGGCGGCGTTGTTCCGGCTGGACGACGGCTCGGTGTACGCGGTGGGCAACGTCGACCCGTTCTCCGGGGCGGCGGTGCTCTCCCGTGGGATCGTGGGTGACCGCGGTGGCCGGGTGACGGTCCAATCGCCGATCCTCAAACAGGCCTTCTCGCTGGAAGACGGTTCCTGCCTGGATGATCCGGACTTCTCGGTGCCGGTGTACCCGGCGCGGGTCACCGCCGACGGTTTCGTCCAGGTGGGCCGGACCGCCTAGCGCGTGATGTCGCCGACGAGGTAGCGCTGCATCGTCGGCCCGATGGCGTCGACGATCGCGTCGACCGACATCGAATGCAGCGGCTCGGAGCGGATGCCATAGCGCATGATGCCCAGGCCCACCAGCTGCGAGGCGCACAGCGAGGCGCGGGTGGCGACCTTGTCGGCGCCGAGCAGCTTCAGCAGGGGGCCGAAAACCGGGCCGATGAACATGCTTTGCACGGTCTCGGCGGTCTTGGCCATCCCGGTGGACGCGATCGCGCTCGCGGCGAAGGGGCCGCCGCCGGCGGCGTCCCACGTGGTGATCAGCATGCGTAGCGTCTGCCGACCCGCCTGGTTGACCCCGCCCGTGACGATCCGGTCGATGAATTCCGGTGTGCCGAACGGCAACCGCAACATCTTGGCGACCGGGTCGAGGAGCCCATGCGACGGTTCTTCGCGACGGGGCATGATGCCAGGATCGTCGGTCCCTGAGCAAAGATCAAGCGTCGCCGCGTCGGCGCGCCCCGGCGGTTGCTGCCGTCAGGCGGCCGGATGCGGCAGCGCGATGCGGCCGCGGGCGAAGCGTTGCGCGCCCGGTCGGCGCGAGGCCCGTCGGGCGGCCGGGACCAGCACGGGCGGCACGGCGCGACGGAATCGATCGGCGATCAGGCGGGCCAGGCCCGGATGGGTGCCCAGCGGCGCGCTGACCAGGTCGGCGCCGCAGGCCTGCAGCCGCTCCTGGAACAGGCCGTCGGCCAGCAGGTAGGAGGCGACCACGACGCGGGCGCCGGTGCGGCGCGCGTGGCGCCTGGCCCCCTCCACGGCCTCGGGCAGCCGCGGGTCTGCGGTGGCGGCGAAGCCCAGACCCACCCGCGACCCGGTCACCGCCGACACCAGCGTCGCGGTGGTGTGCAGGTCGGCGCGGGCCCTGGCGTCCGAGGTCCCCGCCGCCGCCAGGACCACCGGATCGCCGGGCCGCCAACCACATTTGACCAGCTGATCACCGACGAGCCGGGCGACCTGCCCACTCGGGCCCAGGGCCGGCGCCACGATGACGTCCGGGTGCCCGCTCTGCTCCACGTGGGCCGGGAGGTCGGCGCGGACGTGATAGCCGCGCGACAGGAATGCCGGCAGCACGATCGCGGGCCGGCCGGTTCTGATCGCCCGCGACAGCACCTCGCTGGGGGTGGGACCCAACACGTCGACGAAGGCGACCTCAACCCGGTGGCCGACCAACGAACTCGCCTGCGCCGCAAGCCGTTCGATCATCGCCACGCCCTCCGGGCGGCGGGTGCCGTGGGCGACCAGAATCAGCGCCACACCGAATCCGCCCGCTGCTCGGTCGCGAGCCGGTAGCCGCGCTTGACCACGGTCGCGATCATGTTCTTGTCGCCCAGAGCCGTTCGCAGCCGCAGCACGGCCGTGTCGACGGCGTGCGGGTCGTTGCTGTTGCCGGGCAGCGCGCGTAGCAGGTCGCCGCGGGCGACGACGTCGCCGGGCCGTTTGGCGAGCGCGCGCAGTATCCCCATGCCGGACGGGGAGAGCACCTTGATCGAGCCGTCCACCAGCACACAGGTGCCGCGGATGTCCACCGTGTGGCCGGCCGCTCGCACGGTGCACGAGCCGAGCAGGGGCAGCTCCTCGGCGACATGACGGGCCAAGGCGCCCAACCGCATTCGTTCCGGCGACGACGTCGGCACGCCCTTGCGGATCAACGGCTTGGAGGTCACCGGGCCGACGCACATCGCGTGCACGTCCGTGCGCAGGGCTCCCAGCAGTTCGTCTTCGACGTCCAGCTCGCGGCTGCGCTCGAGCACCGCCGCGGCCGCGGGCGCCGACGTGAAGGTGACCGCGTCGAACTGACGCCCCGCGATCCCGGTAACGAGTTGATCGAACGTGCCGCCCAACGGCGTTGGTTTCCAGCGGTACACCCGGACGGGCACCACCTCGGCGCCCGCCAGGCGCAAACCGCCGAGGAACTCCGGGAAGGGATCCCACGCGTCGGCCGCGCCGTGCAGCTGGACTGCCACCCGCAGCCCGCTCACCCCCGACTTGAGCAGGTATTCCAGGACCTCCTGCGAGGACTCGGATTCCGGCGACCACTCCTCGTGCAGGCCGGCGGCGCGCAGCGCGCCGGTCGCCTTCGGCCCGCGGGAGACGATGCGGGCCGACGACAGCGCCGCGAGGAGCGGGTTGACCAGCCCCCACCCTTCGGCGGCGGCCAGCCATCCGCGGAAGCCGATTCCGGTGTGCGCGACCAGGATGTCGGGTGGCTCGGCGATCAATGCCTCGGTGTTACGGTGCAATTCGTCGTCGTCGGGCAGCGCGATCATGTTGATCGCGGGCGCGCTGCACACCTCCGCGCCGTGGCGGCTGAGCAGCGCGCACAGCTCCTCCGAGCGCCGGGCCGACGTCACCGCGATGCGGTAACCCGTCAGCGGCGGGGAGTCGGGCTGGCCCATATCACCTGTGTATGCCTGTCAGATTTCGGTTGCGTTACCTGGCAATTGCTTGCGCATTGCCCACCGTGAGGCCGCGCTCACACCCGGGCGGGCTCGGAGTGCGGTTGGGAATCCGACACGCTTGCCGCCGTCGAGGTGGGCCGACGCACGTACCTGGCCCAGGTCACGACGGCGGCGGAAAGGTAGAAGGCCAGGAAAGCCCAGAACGCCAACGTATCGGTGCCGGTGCTGATGTAGGACTGGCGAAGGGCGAGGTTGATGCCGACGCCACCGAGCGCCCCGAACGCGGCGACAAATCCGATCACCGCCCCCGACGTGGCCTGCGACCAGCGGCAACGGTCGGCTTCGGGCATCCCGAGCCGATGGCTGCGCGCCTCGAACACCGACGGAATCATCTTGTACACCGAGCCGTTGCCGAGCCCGGCCAGGGCGAACAGGGCCATGAAGCCGCAGATGTAGCCGACCATGGTGGCCGCCGTGGTGAGGCCGGGAGTGCGGTCGTCGTGAATGCTGATGGCGACCAGAAACGCCGTGAAAACCCCCATCGCGGCCAGGACCGCCAGGGTGACGCGGCTGCCGCCGATGCGGTCGGCCAGCCGGCCGCCGTAGATGCGGGCCACCGACCCGAGCGCGGGGCCGACGAAGGCGAACTCGGCGGCGTGCAACGAGGCCTGGGCGTGGCTCTGGCCGGTGCCGACAAAGTTGATCTGCAAGACCTGGCCGAACGCGAACGAGAACCCGATCCACGATCCGAAGGTGCCCAGATAGAGCATGGCCAGCACCCAGGTGTCCGCCTCGCGCAGGATCGAGCGCAGGTGGCTGACGTCGTAGGTGGCGTGCTCGAGGTTGTCCATGTAGTGGGTCGCTCCGACGGCGACCACCGTGAGCAGGACCAGGTAGAGTCCGCACACCCAATACGGTTGGCGGTGCCCGGCGATGGCGATGACCAGGAGCCCCACCAACTGGATCATCGGCACGCCGAGGTTGCCGGCGCCGGCGTTGAACCCCAGCGCGAAGCCCTTGCGCCGATGCGGGTAGAAGAAGTTGGTGTTGGTCATCGACGCCGCGTAATTGGCGCCGCCCATTCCGGTGAGCGCGGCGCACACCAGGTACGGCCACAGCGGCAGGCCCGGGTGCGCCAGCAGCCAGATCGTGCCGCTGGTCGGCACGATCAGCACCAGGATGGAAAAGACGGTCCAGTTCCTGCCGCCGAAGGTGGCGATGCCCAGGGAATACGGGATGCGCAAGCATGCCGCGACAAGGGTCGCCGTCGCGCCGAGCAGGAATTTGTCCGCTGCGGAAAACCCGTAGACGTCCTGGGGCATGAACAGCGCCATCACCGGGAACAGGGTCCAGACACCGAAGGCGACGTGATCGCACGCGATGATCCAGAGCAGGTTGCGGCGGGCGATCCTGTTGTTGCCCGCCTCCCAGGCCACCGTGTCTTCTGGATCCCATTCGGTGATGCGGTGATTTCGGGACATCCGCTCGGCACCTCTCCTCGACTGCGATGCTTCCGGGAAACTTCGTGGGACGGCGCTCATCGTCGAGCGGTCACCGGTGAATTCCGCTGTGGCCATGGGGATGACGCGAAAAGGCCGGCCCCGGGCGCACCGAATGAAGAGGCATGCCCCGCCGTGCATTTCGATGCTCACATCCGGGACCGCAACGGGTCAACTCAAATCCGCCCGAATCGCCTGTAAGTTCTTTACCAGTTATCTGGTAAACGCCTGTAGGCCGCGAAACGGTGAAATGGTCGCGCGTTCCCGGTGATTCGGTTCGGGCGCGCCAGACCGTGTGAGCTGGAACACGTTTCGAACGGGGGCTAGGGGAACGGCCACCCGGCGCCGCCGGAGTGGGTGCCCGCGCCCACCAGGGCCCGCGGCCGTGACCAGTGCAGGCGCACCGACTGCCCGGGGCGCACCTGGGCGATCTTGTCGATGTCCTCGTCGATCACCACACCCACCACCGGATAACCGCCCGTCACCGGGTGGTCGGGTCCCAGGATCACCGGTAAACCGTTGGGCGGCACCTGGATTGCGCCGCGCGTCATGCCCTCACTGGGCAGTTGACGGTCGGGGTAGCGGTGCTGCAGTGGGCGGCCCACCAACCGCATCCCCACCCGGTCGCTTCGGTCGGATGCCACGAAGTCCGTGTGCACCAGGAGGTCGGGGTCGACGAACCAGTCGTCGCGGGGCCCGGGAACCACCGCGAGCTCGACCGTGTGGCCGGTGATCGCGGCCACCGGCGCCTGGTCCAGTTCGGGGTAGTCGGGGGTGTGTTCGCCCACGGGCAGCCGATCGCCGCCCCGCAGCGGTGACGGGCCGATGGCCGACATCACGTCGTAGCTGCGCGAGCCCAACACCGGCTCCACGCCGATGCCGCCGCGGACCGCCAGGTAGCTTCGCAGCCCGGCCCGGGGCGCGCCCAAGGCGATCACCTGGCCGGCCCGAACATGCTGAATGCTGTTGGTGCCGAACTTGATTCCATCGACGGTCGGGTCGGCGTCCGCTCCCGTCACCGCGATGTCGACATCGCCGCCCGAGACGCGCGCCGCGAACCCACCGAACGTGACTTCGACGGTGGCGCGGTCGTCGGGGTTGGCCACCAGCCGGTTCGCCAGCTGATGCGCGCGGCGGTCGGCCGCCCCGGACCGGCTCACGCCCAGGTGCGCCAGTCCCGGCCGGCCCAGGTCTTCGATGACGGCGAGCGGCCCGGTGCGAAGAATCTCCAGCGTTGCCACGGCGCTCCTTACCCTCGGACGGCCCGGAATTGGACCCACATGCCCTGCGTCAGCAGGGCCGGATCGGGCCGTTCGAGGTCCCACAGGACCGCGTCGGTGTGGCCGATCAGTTGCCAGCCGCCCGGCGACCGGCGAGGGTACATCGCGCTGAATTCGCCGGCCAGGCCGACCGCGCCGGCGGGCACCGCGGTCCGGGGCTCCGCGCGGCGCGGCACCCGTAGCCGTGCGTCGCCGTCGACCAGATACGCGAAGCCAGGGGCGAAGCCGCTGAACCCGACCCGCCAGAGCGAACCGGTGTGGGCGTCGATCACCTGGGCAGCGGTCAGCCCGGTGAGGCCGGCCACCTCGGCGAGGTCCGGGCCGTCGTAGACCACGTCGATGACGACGTCGGCGCGCCGATCCGGGGCGACGTGCTCGGCGGTGACCCGCATCCTGCGCAGGCGCTGACGGATCACCCCCTGCAGGCGGGGCCCCTCGAGCTTCACCAGCACCGTGCGCGCGGCCGGGACGACGTCGACGACCCCCGGCAACGCCGCGGCGCGCAGCTGCGCCGCCCACGCCAGCACCTCGGCGGTGCTGCCGCACTGCAGCATCAGGGCGCTGTCACCGAAGTCCAGCACAGTGTTGCCGACCAGCTGTGTGGGCAGGTCCCTGGACACGTTGTCGGTCACGTCGGTCACGCTCATTACTCGACGGTAACCGCCCCATCGCGGCCCCGGCGAGGGGCGAGCGAGGGATTTTCGAACACTGCCAGAGCTGCCTTAGCAAACGCTCAAACGCCGCGGGGGCGGCCGCGCTCTAGCCGAGGATCTTGCCGATCAGCGGCGGCAGTTGGTCGGCGACCAACGGGTAGCTCAGCGGCGAGGAAAAGGCGATCGCGCCGGCCTGCTCCTTGGTGGTGAAGATGTGCCGGTTCTGCGCGGTGGCCTGGGACGCGGCCACGTCGGGGTCGGCGAGCAGGGCCTTCTGGTCGTCGGGGTTCTCGGTGGTCCAGATGATCACGTCGGCGGAATCGAGCACCGCTTTGATGTGGTCGCGGGGAATGACGGCGCGGTGGTCGTTGCCGAACGGCTTGATGCTGTCGGCGATCACCAACCCCATCTGGTTCAGGAAGTCCGTGCGCCAGCCCGCCATGGTCGCCACCACGGTGCCCTGCCACAGCGTGCCATGCATCAGCAACGCCTTCTTACCCGTCCAGGCCGGGTGTTCCTTGCCGACGGCGGCGAACTTCTGGTCGACCGCGTCGACCAGCGACTTCATCTGCCCGGCCTGGAACACCGCCTGACCGACGGCGATCGCCTGCTCCTTCCAGGGCTCGAAGAAGGCGTCGCCGTCCGACTGGGGCACGGTCGGCGCAATCGCGGACAGCTTCTGATAGGTATCGGCGTCCACCCCGGCGTTGACGGCCACGATCAGGTCCGGCTTGAGGCCCGCGATCTGGTCCACCGGAATCCCGTTGTCGAGACTGAGCACCACCGGCTGCGCCCCGCCGAGCTTGGGTTGGGCCCAGGGCCACACCGCGAAGGGCTGATCGCCGAACCAGTTGGTCACCGCGATCGGCACCACGCCGACCGCGAGCAGGTCGTCCTGCTCGGTGTAACCGGCGCTGACGACGCGCTTGGGCGGTTCCTTGATCACGGTCTGGCCGAAGAGGTGGTTGATCGTCACCGATTTGCCGTTGGAGGCATCCGAGGACGGTTTGCGTGACGAGCACGCCGCCGGGGCCCCGGCGACCGCTGCGACCGCCCCGGCCCCTGCGAGCTGCAAGAATCCCCGTCGATTCCAACCCTGTCGCATCGCGTGAGATTATCGCGTCCCGCGGCCGCGCCGCCCGCCGCCGCGCTGTTGCCCCGCTTCGCCCAGCGGCATGCCCGCGTCCAGGAAGTCCAGCGCCCGGTAGATGGTGTCGGCCGTTTTCGGCGCGCTGTCGAAGGCCGCCATCATGGCGCCGACCATCGCGCCGACGAACACCCGAATCTCGAAATCTGTTGCGCCACAGCCTATTCGGCGAGCGATCGCCTCGGCCATGACGTTCACGGTGCGGTAGTACTCGTCGAAGAGGGCCGCCTTGAGCTCGGGTATCGAGAAGATGAGCCGCTGGCGGGTGTTCTCGAACTCCAGCTGCTCGGGCGACAACCCGGCCATCGTGGTGGCGTAGGCGCGGCGGACGGCCTGGCTCGGCGACAGCTCGGGCGGTTGGTCGTCGAACGCGGCCAGGATCAGCGGATCGAGGTCGTCGGCGAGCAGCAGCGACTCCTTGGAGCCGAAGTAGCGGAAGAACGTGCTGGGGGAGACGTCGGCGGCCGCGGCGATCTGCTCGACGGTGGTGGCCGCGTAGCCGTTCTCGTCGAACAGGCGGAACGCCTCGCGGCGCAGGGCCTGGCGGGTCTTGATCTTCTTGCGTTCCCGCAGCCCGAGGGGCTGGTCAGTCGCCTGCATGGCGCAATTCTCCCGCATCCGGGGGGCAAAAAGTTCTGACAACGGGCGCACGGCCGCTGCGAGATCCACGTATCTCCGGCGTAACTGTGGCCATGCGGGCCGGTAACAGTGCGTCCATAGCGTCGGGGCGTGACTACGACGACCTCTGTGCAATCCCCCGTCCTGGCGCCCGCCCCCCCGAACCCGCCGCGTCGGGGCAAGCACTGGATCGACGACTGGCGACCCGAAGACCCCGCGTTCTGGGAGGCGACGGGCAAGCCGGTCGCGCGCCGCAACCTGATCTTCTCGGTCTTCGCCGAGCACGTCGGGTTCAGCGTGTGGATGTTGTGGAGCATCGTGGTGGTCCAGATGACCGCGGGTCCGCACGGGCACCCGTCCGCGTCCGGTTGGGCGCTGACCGCCAGCCAGGCGCTGTGCCTGGTCGCCGTCCCCAGCGGGGTCGGCGCCTTCCTGCGCCTGCCGTACACCTTCGCGGTCCCGCTCTTCGGCGGCCGCAACTGGACGACCATCTCGGCGGCGCTGTTGCTGATCCCGTGCCTGCTGCTGGCCTGGGCGGTCGCCCACCCCGGCCTGCCGTTCGCGGCGCTGGTGGCGATCGCCGCGACCGCCGGCTTCGGCGGCGGCAACTTCGCGTCGTCGATGGCCAACATCTCGTTCTTCTACCCGGAGCGGGACAAGGGGTGGGCGCTGGGCCTCAACGCGGCCGGCGGCAACATCGGCGTCGCGGTGGTGCAGAAGATCATCCCGCCCATCGTCGTCGCCGGTGGCGGGGTGACGCTGTCGCGCGCCGGCCTGTTCTACGTGCCGCTGGCCGTGGTGGCCGCGGTGTGCGCGTTCGCCTTCATGAACAACCTGTCCGAGGCGAAAGCCGACGTGAAGCCGGTGTGGCTGTCGCTGCGGCATCCCGACACCTGGGTGTAGGGGTCGGACCGGGGCGCGGTGTCGGCATTTCTACCGATCCGTTTCCCCGGCCCGCCCTCCGAACCCGCCG
>NZ_MVIJ01000028.1 GCF_002086735.1 Mycobacterium scrofulaceum
GGGCTACGCCAGCGGCATCTCCCTGGGCGACGGCAGCTTCTACGGCCGCCGCGCCGGCCGATCCGCGGCCAAGGGCTAGCCGACCTGCACTGATCCCTACATCCCCCGCCCGACACAGCTGTGGCCGGTGGCGCTTTTGGCATGCCATGTGACAGCGAGCACAGGGCTATGGTACAAACTGGGGTATCTCTAATAGAGATATCGCAGTCAGATGCAATGGAGCTTTGGAGGACCGATGTCAGCGACCCTGGAACCAGCAACTCCCACCGCCGTCATCGACCGCGTCTCCTTGGTGCTGGACGCCTTCGAAGGACCGGGGCGACTGACGCTGGCACAGATCGTGCGTCGCACGGGCTTGCCGCGTTCGTCGGCGCACCGGATGCTCGAGCGGTTGGTGCAGCTGCGCTGGCTGCGCCGCAGCGGCCGTGACTACGAGCTCGGGATGCGGCTGGTCGAGCTTGGCTCCCTGGCCGTGCACCAGGATCGGCTCGTCCGCGCGGCCGCCCCCCTGCTCGGTGAATTGCACCGCGCCACCGGGCTTGTCGTTCATCTGGCGGTTCTGGACGGCCCCGACGTGGTCTACCTCGACAAGATCGGTGACCGGCTGATCAATGCCATCCCCACCCGCGTGGGTGGTCGGCAGCCAGCGCACTGTACCGCGGTCGGCAAGGCGATCCTGGCCTACCGCGACCACGATGCCGAGGTCGACCTGCAAGCCGGCAAGACCAAGTATTCGATCGCCACCAGCTCCCTGCTGGCTGCCGAGTTGGCCAAGGTACGCGCGCACGGTGTCGCCATCGACCGCGAGGAATCACTGTTGGGATTCGGCTGCGTGGCGGCCCCCATCGGTAACCCCGATGAGGCCATCGCCGCGGTATCCGTCTGCGCACCAATGCCACGGATGGCGTTCGATCACCGGCTGACCGCCCCGGTCCGCATGACCGCGGTGAACATCTGGCGCCACATCCAAGATGGCCAGAATCGGGTGGCCCCAACCCTGCAGACCGTGCGGCCATTACTGCCCCATCGGCAACCAGCTGCTGGGCAGCCCACCCTGCAGTACGCGTGAACCTCGACCCCCAGGTTGCCTCGCTGATCGAGGGGCTGGACGCGGGCTTTCCACCGGTCCACACGATGACGGGCGCCCAGGCCAGAGCGGCCATCCGCGAGCGGTTCGTGCCGCCCGCCCAGCCCGAGCCGGTCGCCACAGTTCGAGACCAGACGATCCCGGGCACCGATGCCGAGATTCCGGTGCGGATCTACCGGCCCCACGGCCATGCCGACGACGCAGGCTTGCCCATCCTGGTATACGCGCACGGCGGCGGATTCGTGTTCTGCGACCTCGACAGCCATGACGGCCTGTGCCGCAGTCTGGCCAATCTCGTTCCCGCCGTGGTGGTTTCCGTGGGCTACCGGCTGGCTCCCGAAAATCCTTGGCCCGCAGCGGCCGAGGATGTCTACACCGCCACCCGGTGGGCCGCCGGCGCCACCGGCGGAAGTTCACGCCCTGTTGTGGTGGGTGGTGACAGCGCCGGCGGCAACCTGGCCGCGGTGGCGGCGTTGATGGCGCGCGATCGCGGCGGTCCGGCGATCGCCGCGCAGTTGCTGCTCTACCCGATGCTCGCGGCCGGCTTCGACACCGAGTCATATCGACTGTTCGGCGAGGGTTTCTATAACCCGAAGGCCGCGCTGCAATGGTATTGGGACCAGTACGTGCCCGCACCCGCCGACCGTGACCATCCTTACGCCTCACCGCTGCGAGCGGACCTAGACCGGCTGCCGCCCGCGGTATTGGTCACTGCCGGGCATGATCCGCTTCGTGACGAAGCCATCGCCTACGCCGACGCGCTGCAATCCGCGGGGGTAGTCGCCGTGCGGTGCGGCTTCGAGGGAGGCGTCCACGGGTTCATGACGATGCCGATGCTCGACATCGCCCACCAAGCCCGACGGCAGGCGTGCCGCGAGCTGGCCACGCTGCTCCGCTGACTTACCGTGGTGCGGGCTGGGCGGACCGCTCCTCGATCTTGGTAGGGGGCCCGTAGCGTTGGTCGGGATCGAGCACACAGTGGGTGCGGCCGAAGACGGTGACCATGCACTTGTTGTTGTGGTTGCATCGGCTGCGACTGGCCGGATCGGCGATCATCTTGTTGACCAGGTCGGGTTCCCGCAGCAGCGCCCGACCCATCGCCACGAAGTCAAATCCCTCTCGTCGTGCGGTCTCGATGTGGTCGCGCTGGGTGATGCCGCCGAGCAGGATTAGCTTGGTGTTGCGCATCACCGGCACGAATTGGCGGGCGGCCTCGAGCATGTAGAGGTCGCGGTACGGGTAGTTGCCCATCACGCGCTTGCCGGCCAGCCTGATGGCGGGCCGCAGAGCCGTCGGCATGACGCGGGCGAATTCCCGCACCGGGACGTCGCCCCGGAACAGGTACATCGGTTTGAAAACGGATGAGCCTTGGGTCAGTTCGAGCGCGTCGAGCGTGCCGTCGGTGTCGAGGAGCTGCGCGGTGCGTAACGCCTCATCGATCCAGATACTGCCGGGCAGTCCGTCGTCCATATCCAACTTGGCGATGACGGCGATCTGGCCCCCGGCCACCGCGCGGACGCGTCCGGCGATCTCCCGGGCCAGGCGGGAACGGTTGTCGATCGAGCCGCCGTACTCGTCGGTGCGGCGGTTGATGAGTGGGCTCAGAAACGAGCTCGGCAGGTACAGGTGGCCGAAATGCAGTTCAACAGCGTCGAATCCGGCATCGATGGCTACCTGCGTCGCGGCGCCGAACTGGTCGATGACACTGGCTATCTCGTCGCGGGTGATCGCGCGGCAGTAAGCCCACGACGTCGGGTTGACGAACCGGCTCGGCGACAGGGCGGTCACCCCGGTCAGCGCCTTGGGGGCCACCACCCCGGCGTGGCCCAGCTGAGCCGAGATGGCCGCACCCGCCCCGTGCACGGCATCGGTAAGTCTGCGCAGACCGGGCAGCGCTTGTGAGCTCATGACGATCTGACCCGGGGCGCTGGCGCCCTCGGGCGCGACGCAGCAGTAGGCCACCGTCGTCATGCCCACTCCCCCGTCGGCGAACGTCCGGTGAAACGCGATGAGATCGTCGGTGACCAGCCCGTGGGGCGATCGACCCTCGGAGGTCGCGGCCTTGATGATCGGGTTGCGCAAGGTGGCCGGACCGAGCTGCACGGGACTGAAGGAAGCGCTCACCCCCTCACCGTGGTACCCAGCCCGATGGGGGGCAATGAGGTCCTCCCGATGGCCGGGACTGATCCTGTCCGGGGGTCGCACACGGTCGGTACGGTCACGCCCATGGCCGACGGTCGGATTTTCGTGATCGACAGGGTGGTGACGCGGCCGGGCTGCGCACGGAAGTTCGTGGACACCTACCTCGCCGAGTATGCGCCCGGCGCCCGTTCGCGCGGAATGACGCTGCGCGATGTCCTGGTCAGCCCACCGATCTGGTTCACGGACCAATCCAACACCGTCACCATCACCTGGGCCCTGCCCAGCGCCCAGGCGTGGTGGGAAATGACCTGGAAGGGTCGCCCCGACCCGACGCTGGGCCAGTGGTGGGACCAGATCGGGGAACTCGTCGCCGAGCGGTCCCGCTCGGTCGCCGCGGCCGCCGACGACGTCGATGGGCTCTGCGATGTATAACATCACCCGCCTCCTCGACGTCGCAGACGAACACCGCGATCGGATACTCACGCTGGTGCGCGCGGGCGCTGAGGCAACCGGCGCCCGTCACCGGCTCGTCGAACCAACGCTGCCCGGGGCGCGCAACGGCGGTGACGTCCTCGTCCATTTGAGGTTCGACTCCCCGGGTCAATGGGTCAGCGCCGCAGGCGATTTCACTGCGCTTTTGGGGGACCCCGCGATCACCCATGTCAACGGGGTCGGCTACGGGGGTACGCCAACGCCCAATGGCGACCGCCCGGGCACGGTCTACCGGGCCCTGCTTTTACGGGTGCTGCCCGACACCGACGCCGACACCGTAGCGCGTTTCGAGGACGAGTTGACCTCGATGCCGCACTTCATACCGACGATCAGGGCGTGGCAGCTCAGTCGGGTCGACGACGCGGTCGGGGCATCACGATGGACCCACGTGTTCGAGCAAGAGTTCAGCGACGTCGATGCGCTGATGGGGCCCTATCTGATGCATCCGATCCACTGGGCGGTCGTGGACCGCTGGTTTGATCCCGAATGCCCCGACGTCATCATCCGAGACCGCGTGTGCCACAGCTTCTGTCGATGTGATCACCCCGTCTTGACCACGTCGCCCACCTAGTCGATCTGGGACGGATCCCCGTTGTCCGCGGACGGACTCACATCCCGGCGGGCAGGATGTTCGGATTAGCGTTCGCAGGCGGTTCGAGTGGTGGCAGTTCGGTCTTTCCGTCCAGGCTGTGCACCCGCAGCCGTTGCGACCACGGGTAGTGCAAGCTAAACGCCACCAGGCCGGTGCGTTCGGCCGCCGGTAGATGACACATCGCCAGCACGGTTTCGGCCAGATACTCCACGGGTTCGGTCGGAAAGCCCTCCGGGATAAGCGCGGATGCGCCGGGAGTGCGCACAGCGGTCGACGGGCCAACACAATTCACCGCGATGTTCGCGTCGAGCAGCTCGGCGGCCACCCCCTGGGTGAACCGGTGCAGTGCGGCCTTGCACGACGCGTAAATCACGTCGCCGGAGGTCTTGTTGTATTCGCGGTACGGCCGCACCGGTGCCACACCGGTGACCGAGCCGATGTTGACGATCCATCCGCCGCCCAGTTTGCGCATGTGCGGAACCGCGGCCTTGGTCAGCACGAAGGGCGTGCGCAGATAGTGCTCGACGGTGCGGTCGAAGGTCTGCAGCGGCATGTCCTCGATGACCGAGTAGTCGGCGAAGCCGGCGTTGTTGACCAAGATGTCGATGCGGCCGGTGCGGTCGAGCACCTGGTCGACCAGGGCCCCACGCGCCCGGGCGTCTTCGAGGTCGGCGACCACCCCGAACGCCGACCCGCCGGCATCTTCGATCAGGGCGATGGTCTCCTCGATCGTGCCGGGTAGTGTGCGATCGGACCCGGCGCGCCGCGAGCGTGAGGGTGCGTGAGCGCGCGCCGTCACCGCGACGGTGGCACCCTCGGCCGCCAGCCGCTGGGCCACCGCACGACCGATGCCGCGGCTGCTGCCTGTTACCAAAGCCGTCCTGCCAGAAAGTAACTCGTTCACCGCAGTGCAAAGTCCTGCTCGATCGGCGCCCGGTGCTGATGCCAGACGTCGACCAGTCGGTAAGGCGTGGCCACCACCACCCGCCCCGAACCGGACCGGTAGTAGGTGTGGGCGTTGGGTGTGTGGCACCATACCGTGCCGAGCATCGCCTCATCGATCGCGGCAACGTAATCTTCGTATGCCTGCTGGGTGACCTCGATCGTGGTGGCGCCGCGCAGCGCCATCAACTGCAAGCATTCGACGATGTAGTGCGCTAGCACCTCCATGGAGAAGTTCGCTCCCGCACCGTGTCCCGGGCTGTAGTTGGGTGCCGACATGATGAACAGGTTGGGAAAGCCGGGCACCGTGCCACCACGGTACGCACGGGGGTTGTCACCCCACTCGTCAGCCAGCTTCTTGCCGCCGCGACCGCGGATGTCCACGGTGGATAAAAAGTCCAGGTAGTAGCCGGTCGCGTAGACGATGACGTCGAGGTCGACCTGCCGGCCGTCCTGGGTGACAATGCCTTTCGGGTTGACCTCGGCCGGCTCGCTGGCCTCCACGTCGACATGGTCGCGGGTCAACGCCGCGTAGTAGCCGCCCGGGTCACGGATGATCCGCTTGCCGTAGGGCGCGAAATCCGGGGTGACCTTCTTGGCCAGCTCGGTGCCTTTTCCGAAGGTGTCCTCGATGTAGCGCAGGCACATCTGCAGAAGGACGTCATTGGCCGGCGAGATCGACAGGTGCTCTTTGTTCCAGTCCGGGTCTTGCAGGATAATCGGGTAGTTGTTGTCCGCGGTGCCCCAATAGGACTTGAGCCGGTGCCACTTCGCGTAGTAGGGCAGGTGCTGTCCCAGGTAACGCCGGAACGCGGGCACCTCATCGGTCAGCCGCTTACGCGGTGCCACCCAGTGTGGCTGCCGCTGGAACACCGTCAGGTGCTCGACCTGGTCAACGCACGCGTCGACGATCTGTACGGCGGTGCAGCCCGCCCCGATCACAGCCACCTTCTTGCCGGTGAGATCGAGTGAAGAATCCCACAGCGCCGAATGAATGCTGGTGCCCGCGAAGGTGTCTCGACCCTCGACATCCGGCCAGCGCGGCCGGTTGAGGTAGCCCGCCGCGGCGACCACGACACTGGCATAGCTGATCGTGCGACGGCCCTGGGCATCGACCGCATGGAGTTGCCATTGGTTGCGTTCCTCGTCCCACCACAACGCCTCGATCTCGGTGCCGAACCGAATGTGGTCGCGCAGCTTGTGTTTATCGGCCAGCGCCACCAAATAGTTCTGATATTCCCCACCCTGCGGGTAGTAGCTGCTCCAGTCCGGGTTCACCTCCCACGACAGCGAGTAATACGCCGACGGCGTATCGACACCGATGCCCGGATAGGTGGTGGTCAGCCAGGTGCCGCCGACCTCGTCATTGCGGTCGAAGATCTCAAACGCGACTCCCTCAGCGGCGGCCGCCAGCGCCATGCTGATCCCGGCCAGACCGGCACCGATGATGGCGATGTTGATCGTCTCGGGGATCGGCATGGTGCGCGGCAAGGTTGGCTGTGACCGCTGGAAGCCGCCCTGTTCGAGCAACAGGTCCACCTGCTCGTCGTCGACCTGCGAACCCAGCGCTACAGGTAACAGCCGGGCGAAGAAGTCCCGGTCCACAGGTGCTGACGCATCGGCACACCGTGGTCGTCCCAGCGCCTCGACGAGGGCCTCCACCAGCGATTCGGCCGTGTCGGGGTCCGTAACGCCGGCCCGCTCGGGTGGGTCGGCAACATAGGAGATCTTGGGCGCGTAGGTGTCGATCACCGACACGTCGCCGGTAAGCTGCGCCAGCACCGCCAGCAGCACACCCGGGTCAGCCTGACGCAGGTTGGTGCGCAGCTCGTCGGGGTCAGGAGCGGCCGGTCCGGTGGGCGACGTCGATTCGGTAGCGGCGGTCATGCCATTGAGTCTGAAGCCCGCCGCCACCCCGGGCACCGCTGTTGTCTACTCAGCGGGAGGTCTGGATCACGGAAAACGACATTTGGACCTAGTGTTCGTCCCATGCAACCCGCGCACCACGACGACCGAGTGACACGGGAACTGGACGCCGCGGTCGCTCAGGCGCGCAGTCAATCGCTCGGCGACATCCCCCGCCGGTCAGCCCGCCGTCAGCCGGAGAAAACCGCGATCATCGACGGTGATGTGGTGCTGACGTTCGCCGAGTTCGACCAGCTGGTGGACAAAGCCGCAGCCGCCCTGCGCGACAACGGCTTTGCCCCCGGCGATCGCGTTGCGCTACTGTCCCACAACTGCTGGCAGTTCGCGGTCTTGGCATTCGCGACCGCGCGCGCGGGGGTGGTCCTGGTGCCCATCAATTTCATGCTCACGGCCGAGGAGATCGCCTATATCCTCGGGCACAGCCGGGTCCGTGGATTCGTCGTCGAATCCGCTCTGACCGCGATGGCCGAAAAGGCGATGCGCTTGGGCGGGGCTGTCACGACAAAAGTTGCGCTGATGGCCGACGGCGCCATCCCTCCTGTCGGCTGGCACGACTTTGCTCAGTGGCTCACCACGACCACAGTCGCACCGAACCCGCCCATCGATGATGAGCAACTCGTGCGGCTGATGTACACCAGTGGCACCGAATCACGGCCCAAGGCCGTCATGCACACCAGCCGCAGCCTGATGTGGCAGTACGTCAGCACCATCGTGGCCGGGGCGATGTCACCGGACGACGTCGAAATCCACTCACTGCCGCTCTATCACTGCGCGCAGTTGGACAACTTCTTGGCCACCGACCTCTATCTGGGAGCGACCAGCATCATCCTGTCGCGGCCGGACCCCGAATTGGTCCTGCGTACCATCGCGCGGTACGGAGTGACGAATTACTTTGCGCCACCCACAGTATGGATTTCACTGCTGCGTTGCCCGATCTTCGACGATGTCGACCTGTCCAGCCTGCGCAAGGGCTACTACGGCGCCTCACCGATGCCCGCCGAAGTCCTACACGAAATACGCCGACGGCTGCCGAATCTGAGGCTGTGGAACTTCTATGGGCAAACCGAGATGGCGCCGCTGGCATCGGCGCTGGGACCCGACGAGCAGGACACCCACGCCGGCGCGGCCGGACGCCCGGTGGTCAACGTCGAAACCACCATCCTCGATGACGAGGATTGCCCCGTGGCACCCGGCATGGTGGGTGAAATCGCCCACCGCAGCCCGCATCTGATGATCGGCTACCTGGACGACCCTGCTAAAACGGCGGAGGCCTTCCGCGGCGGCTGGTTTCATTCCGGCGACCTGGGTTACTACGACGAGCACGGACTGTTGCACGTCGTGGACCGCAAAAAAGACATGATAAAAACAGGCGGCGAGAACGTTGCCAGCCGCGAAGTAGAAGAAATTCTGTACCGCCACAACGGGATCCAGGAGGCCGCCGTATTCGGTCTGGCGCATCCCGTCTGGGTGGAGGCCGTGGTCGCCGCAGTAGTAACCCGCAACGGCGTCACCCTCACCGAAGACGACGTCCTCGTGCACTGCCGGCAGCATCTCGCCGGCTTCAAGACGCCCAAACGGGTCTTCTTCGTCGATTCACTGCCGAAAAACCCCAGCGGCAAACTTCTCAAACGCGCCCTGCGGGACGCTTTCACCCTCGAATTCGCCAGCCAATGAAGGGACCGCTCTGTCGTGTTTAAAGGCCGCATCGCGCGATTCGACCAACCCGGTAAGCCGTTCGACATCGAAACGGTCAGCCTTCCGGATGTGGGCCCTGGTCAAATCCTGATCAAAGTGAGTCGCGCCAACATCTGCGGCTCTGACCTACACGCCTGGCACGGCACATTCGCCACCGGCGGCCTGGGAGGCCAACTACCCACCGTGTTGGGCCATGAAATGGTCGGCGCGATCGAGGCGCTGGGCGCGGGTGTCACCACCGATTCGGACGGCGTGCCGCTGACCGTGGGCACCCGGGTGGTCTTTCCCTACTTCTTCTCGTGTCACACCTGCCGAAATTGCCTGGCGGGCAGGCGAAACGCCTGCCTGAAGCTGACGATGGCCATGCTCGGCCGCGCCGACGAGCCACCCTATTTCGTCGGCGGCTACGCCGACTACTTCCTGCTGCCCGCCGGGGCGGTGGTCTACACGGTCCCCGATTCGGTATCCGATGACATCGCCGCAGGCGCGAATTGCGCACTGTCACAGGTCATGTACGGTCTGGAGCGTGTCGACCTGCAGCTTGGTGAATCGGTGGTGGTGCAGGGGGCGGGTGCGCTGGGTCTGTACGCAGTGGCGGTGGCAAAAGCGCGCGGCGCTGCCCGCGTGATCGCCATCGATGGTGTGGCCGAGCGCCTAGAGCTGGCGACCGCCTTCGGCGCCGACACGGTCATCGACATCAACGACGTCGCGACGGTCAAAGATCGGACCAAGCTCGTGCGACAACTGACTGACGGCCAGGGCGCCGATGTCGTGGTCGAGGTGGTCGGCCATCCCTCGGCCATCGACGAAGGCCTCAAGATGCTCGGCCAATTCGGCCGCTACGTGGAGATCGGAAACATCAACATTGGCAAGACCTTCGAATTCGACCCGTCCCGCTTTGTCTTCGGCAACAAGATGATGGTCGGCGTGTCGTTGTACGACCCCATCGTGTTGTCGCGGGCGCTGACATTTCTCGAACAGCATCAGGCCAGGCTGCCGTTGCACCGACTGGCCGCGGCCTGTTACCCACTCGACAACATCAACGACGCCTTCGCGGCGGCCGAGAGCAAGCGCGACGTTCGCGCGAGCATCGTGCCCTAACGACAGAAAGCAGACCACGACCAATGCATGACTACGCCAGGAAGACATTGTTCATCGGCGGCGAGTGGATCACGCCGGCCGGCACGGACCTCATCGAGGTGATCGACCCCTCGACAGAACAGGTCATCGGCACGGTTCCCGGAGGTACCGAAGCAGACGTCGATGCGGCAGTGTCCGCAGCACGGCGCGCCTTTGACCCGCTGATCAGCGTCGCCGAGCGCCGCCAGCGCGTCGCGGCGGTGATCGCCGCCCTGGAGAAGCGTCTGCCGGACATCGCCGAGACGATCACCCGGGAAATGGGTGCGCCGGTGCGCATCGCGCAGACCGTGCAGACCCAGGTCCCGCTGGCGGTGGCCCGCGGCTTCGCTGACGTTCTGGATGGTTTCGACTTCGAAGAACAAGTGGGAAACTCGCTGATCCTGCGCGAACCCTACGGCGTGGTCGGCGCAATCACCCCCTGGAACTATCCGCTTTATCAGGTGGTCGCCAAGGTGGTCCCGGCGATCGCGGCCGGTTGCACGGTGGTTCTCAAACCCAGCAATGAAGCACCGCTGTCGGTGTTCGAGTTCGTCGAGGCCCTCGAGGAGGCCGGTCTGCCCGCCGGCGTGGTGAACCTGGTTTCGGGGCGCGGCGCGCTGATCGGTGAGCGCATCGCCGCCCATCCCGAAATCGACTTCGTCTCGTTCACCGGTTCCACGGGCGTCGGAGCCCGCGTCGGGGAGTTGGCCGGGCGGTCGGTGAAGAAGGTCGCACTTGAACTTGGCGGCAAGTCAGCCAACGTCATCCTCGACGACGCCGACCTGGCGACCGCGGTCAAGGTCGGAGTCGGCAACGCCTTCCTCAACGGCGGCCAGACCTGCATGGCCTGGACACGGATGCTGGTGCCCCAGTCCCGCTACGGGGAGGCCCTGGAACTGATCGAGGCCGCCGTGTCGAAATACACCGTGGGCGATCCGCTCGACCCGGCGACCCGAATCGGACCCTCGGCTTCGGCGGGCCAGTTCGAAACCGTGCGGGGATTCATCGAACGCGCGCAACGCGACGGTGCGCGCCTGATCACCGGGGGCGCCGAGCCGATCCGCGAGGTCGGCTACTACGTCGCACCCACGGTGTTCGGCGACGTCGACCCGGACTCCGAACTCGGCCAAGAAGAGGTCTTCGGTCCCGTCCTCGCGGTCATCCCATTTACTGACGAGACCGACGCCCTGCGCATCGCCAACGGCACCCCATACGGCCTCTCGGGCGCGGTGTGGGCGGCCGACACCGACCGGGCCATCGCCTTCGCGCGCGAGGTGCAGACCGGCCAGCTCGACATCAACGGCGGCAAGTACAACCCGGTGGCACCGTTCGGCGGCTACAAGAAGTCCGGCATCGGACGTGAACTCGGCCGCGCCGGATTCGAAGAGTACTTGCAGACCAAGTCCCTGCAGCTGCCGGCATGAGCGGGCCTCTCGATATCGCGACCAGCGGACCCACGCAGGTATGGACGATCGACCTGCCGCACCTTGGCAACGCGATCACCGACAAAGCGTTCATCTCCGCGTTCGAGGCCGCGGTCGACAATGCCAACGCCGACACCGACATTCGTGCGTTGATCCTCACCGGGCGCGGCAAAATCTTCTCCGCCGGCGGCAACGTCAAAGAGATGGCCGACCGAGACGGCATGTTCGGTCTGGACGCTCGGGCCCAACGGCACGCCTACGTCGACGGCATCCAACGGATTCCGCGGGCGCTGGCCCGACTCGAGGTTCCGCTGATCGCAGCAGTCAATGGGCCGGCCATCGGCGCCGGTTGCGATCTGGCGATGATGTGCGACATCCGAGTGGCCTCTGAGCGGGCGTCCTTCGCCGAGAGCTTCGTGCAGCTCGGCCTGATCCCCGGCGACGGGGGAACCTGGTTTCTGCCGCGGGCGGTGGGCTACGAGCGCGCCGCCGAGATGACCTTCACCGGTGACCGCATCGATGCGGCGACCGCCCTGCAGTGGGGCATGGTCAGCCGGGTGGTGCCCCACGACGACCTGCTCGCCCACGCGCACGCGTTGGCCGAGCGCATCGCTGCCAACCCTGCGCACGCGCTACGGATGGCCAAACGGTTGCTGCGGGAATCGCAGACGGCGTCACTGGAAACCACGCTGGGGATGGCCGCGGCCATGCAGCCGCTGGCACACCGCGATCCCGAACATGAACGGCGTATCGCCAGGTGGAAGACGACCTGATGGCGCTGCCCCGGATGGTGCCACCGGCCGCCGTCGACCCATCGACGCAGGCGCTACGCGCGGAGGTCCGTCGGTTTCTCGCCGACCAACGCGCCGCGGGCGCCTTCACCCCGTCGGTTGACGCCTGGCTCACGGGGTGGGACGAGACTTTCACCGCCGCCCTGGCGGCGCGCGGCTGGATCGGTATGACGGTGCCCGTCGAGTACGGCGGACATGGGCGCTCATTTCTGGAACGGTTCGCGGTTACCGAGGAACTGCTGGCCGCCGGCGCGCCGGTCGCCGCGCACTGGATCGCCGACCGCCAGATCGTGCCCTCACTGCTGAAATACGGCACCGAACTGCAGAAGTCGCAATTCTTGCCTCGGATCGTACGCGGCGACTGCTTCTTCGCCATCGGTATGAGCGAGCCCGATTCCGGTTCTGATCTGGCCAGTGTCCGTACCCGCGCCGTGCGTGTGGAGGGAGGTTGGTCGCTGTCGGGCACCAAGGTCTGGACGTCGGGCGCACACCGCGCCCACGCCTTCATCGTCCTTGCCCGCACTGCACCGGTGAATCCAGACCAGCGCCATGCTGGGCTCAGCCAGTTCATCGTCGACCTGCGCGGTTCGGGGGTGCAGGTCCGTCCGATCATTTCGATGAACGGAGCGCACCACTTCAACGAGGTGATCCTCGACCAGACATTCGTGCCCGACGCCATGGTGTTCGGTGACATCGGCGCGGGCTGGGCGCAGGTGACGTCCGAGTTGAGTTTTGAGCGCAGCGGACCCGAACGCTTCCTCTCTACTTTCGTTCTGCTCGCAGCGACCACCGCCGACATGGCGACCCAGCGCATCTCGCGAGACGAGAGCCTCGGGCGCCTGGTGGCCCGGGTTGCCGGCCTGCACCAGATGTCAACCGCAGTCGCGGGCGCCCTGGAGCGCCGCGACTCCGCTGACGTGGCCGCGGCGGTGGTCAAGGTGCTGGGCACCACCGTCGAGGGTGACATCGCCGACCTCGCTGACCGGCATGGCGGCGTCGATGCGGCATCCGCGGAGCTGATAACCGCCGCGGTGGACCAGCGCCCCGGCTTTACCCTGCGTGGCGGAACCAACGAGGTGTTGCGCGGTGTGATTGCCCGCGGATTGGGGATCCGTTGACAACCTCACCGATGGACGCGACCCCGGTGGACCCGGCCCTGATCGACATGATGCGCGCGGTGTTCGGCGCGTACCGCACGACGCGGCCATCCGAGGCCGCCGTCGATCGTGACGCCCAGCTATGGCACCAGCTTGACGAGCTCGGACTGGTGCGCCTCACCGGCCCCGAACACTCCGGCGGCAGCGGCGCCGGCTGGCATGAAGCGGCCGAGCTGCTCACCGTCGCTGTTCAGCACGGCGCGCGAATCCCCTTGGCCGAGCACGATTTATTGGCATGCTGGCTGCTAGAGGCCATCGGATCACCGTGCGACGACGCGGTACGGACCGTGTGCCTGCTCGATGCCCAGGGCGCCGCGAGGGGGGTGCCCTGGGCGTCTCGCGCCCAACAGATCGTGGTCATCTGGCAGCGGGGCGGCGGGTATTACGCCGCCGATGTCAAGGTCGAGTCGCTGGATATCACGCCCGGCGCCAATACGATCGGCGAGCCGCGGGATAGCGTCGTCGCCGACCCCGCCACCTTGCGCGGTGTTCCCCTCGAGGCGCCGCTGGTTGACCAGCTGCGGCTGAAATCGGCCTTGGTGCGCGCGGTGCAGGTGTGTGCCGCGATGGACCAGATTCTCGAGCTTTCGATCGAGCACGCGAGCTCACGCGTCCAGTTCGGTCGGCCCCTTTCGCGCTTTCAGGCCGTGCAGAGCATGATCGCCGACATCGCTGCGCAGGCCGCCCTGGCGCGATCGGCCACAGAGGCGGCGCTGACGGCGGCGGTCACCAGCGCGTGGTCGGCGTCGAACCTCGCCTTCCTTGTCGCAGTGGCACGTTCGTGTGTGGGCCACGCCGCGTCCGTGGCGGTGCGTAACGCTCACCAGGTTCATGGCGCGATCGGCACCACGCGCGAGCACCGGTTACACGAGTTCACCCGGCCTGCCTTGGTGTGGCGCGGGGAGTTCGGCTCCGTGCAGTATTGGGACGAACAGGTCACGTCGGCCGCGCTTGGGGCGGGAGCCGCCGGGCTATGGAGCCTGATCAGCGGCTGAGGAGCAACGACGGTGTTCCACTCAACGGGCGTCGGGGTGTTAGCGGGGCCACAGCCGGGTTTGACTGTGGGCATGAGCAACGACATCACGCTGTCGGAACTGCAGGAGTTCATCGCCGCCTTCTGGTACCACTACGACGAAGCCAACTATGACGAGCTGGCGGCCAGCTACGCCCACGATGTGCACTACCTGACCCGAAGCGACAGTGGCGCCAGTCCTTTCGAGGAGCTGATGTCGCCCGAACTCGACGGTCGTGACGCGGTCATCGAGTGGCTGTCCGAGCATCGCAAGCAAAGCCCCTACCCGCTGCGTCACCACGCCACGAACGTGCACCGCACCGGCACCGATAGCGGCGTAACCCGCGCCCGCTTCTACATCTTCGTCAACCAGATCGCCAACTTCGTGCCGTTCGCGGTGTCCAGCGGGGTGGTCAACGTCGGCGTGCGCCGCGGCCCCGATGGACTGGAGTTCACCGATATGGACGTCGTGCTGGATGCCACCAACTCCGTGCTGCTATCCGAACTGCACAGCGGCACCGCCACCGCGTCGCAACCATGACCGTTCAAGAGCTCTTCTCCGGCGGGGTCGCCGTCATCACCGGAGCCGGTTCCGGGATCGGCGCCGGCATGGCCCGCTACGCCGGTAAATTGGGCATGACCGTGGTGCTCGCCGATGTCGATGCGCACAGCATCGCCGCCCTGCGCGAGGAGCTCACCGCCGCGGGCAGCACCGCGGTCGACATGGTGTGCGACGTGCGGGATCCCGTCGCCATGCAAGAGCTCGCCGACAAGACCCACCGCGATGTCGGGCCGGTGCGATTGCTGGTGAACAACGCCGGAATTGAACAGTTCGGCTACCTGTGGGACACCCCGGTGGCCAATTGGCGGCGGATCGTCGACATCAACATCAGCGGGGTCTTCTACGGCATCCGCGCGTTCCTGCCGCCGATGATGGCCACCCCCGAGCAGGCGTGGGTGTGGAATGTGTCGTCGGTCGGCGGGGTCGTCGCGATGCCACTGCAAACGCCCTACATCGTGAGCAAGCATGCCGTGCTGGCCATGACCGAGTGTCTCAACCTCGAAGTCCAGTCCAGCGGGCACGACCACCACATTCACGTCCAGGCCGTGCTGCCCGGCCCGGTGCTGTCCAACATCTTCGAATCAGCCGGCGGCGTCGACGCCACTGAGGCCACCGACGTCGCGGCCGCCGAGGCGCACCGTACGGCCATGCTCGATCTGAAGGCCGACGCGATGGACCCGCTGACAGCCGCCGCGGTGGTGTTCGAGCAGGCCGCCCAAGGCGGCTTCTATCTGCTCACCCATCCCGACTATGTTCGGTCGGCGATGCAAGAGCGCGCCAACATCCTTGCGTCCCAACAGGCTCCGGTATTGCGCACTGAGCGCCGGTTCGACCCCGCCCGGCATTAGCGTGCCCACTCCTCCGCTGGATCCCGACGCCGCCGCCCGAGTCGCGTCGCTCGGTACGACCCCGCCGATGCGCCAACGCGGCCTGGCCGCGGTGCGGGCCGCGATCGAATCCGCGCCGCTGCCCGAGGCAATGCCACAGATGGACAACATCACCGAGACCGCCATCCCGGGGCCAGCCGGGCCGATACCCACGCGAATCTATCGTCCCACCTCAGATTCCTGCCCGCCCGTGCTGGTGTATTTCCACGGCGGCGGCCTGGTCATGGGATCCAACCACTCGTTCGAACCGCTGGCCCGCGCGCTCGCATCGGCGTCCATGGCCACCGTCGTCGCCGTCGACTACCGCCTGGCCCCCGAAGCGGCACCGCCGGCGCAGTTCGACGATGCCTACGCCGCCACAGAATGGGTGTCGCGCCGAGCCGCGGATCTGCGTGTCGATGCCAGCCGGCTCGCAGTGGTCGGCGATAGCGCCGGAGGTTCGTTGGCGGCCGCGGTCGCACTGGCCGCGCGTGACCGCGGCGGGCCGGCGATCTGCGCACAGGTGCTGCTGTACCCGGGCCTGGATCGCGACATGACGGCCCCATCGGTCGCGTCACTGGCCGACGCGCCGCTGCTCACCCGCGACGACATCGACTACATGCACGCACTTGCCGACGGAGCCGCCGGCTCGCCCGAGGGCCCGTACCTGGTTCCCGCCTACGCCTCCGACCTTTCTGGACTGCCGCCCGCGATCGTCGTCACCGCCGGCTGCGACCCGATCCGGGACTGGGGTGAGCGATACGCGGTGCGGCTCCGGGACGCCGAAGTTCAGACCACCCTGGTCCGCTACCCGGGTATGTACCACGGCTTTCTCATGTACCCCGACGCGACCGCCCGCGGCCGGCTCGCCATCGCCGAGATCGGCGCGGTACTGGTCGCCAAGTTCGCCAATCCGCTCCCATTTTGACGTCCCGATCACCGGACACGAATCGACCGCACGTCGACGGTGGCGGCGACAATCAGACCAATCGAAACATGCAGAAGGAGACCGCTGATGCTTACGGATGAGCGCCGGACGGAGCTTTCCAACGTTTTGCGGCCCGCCGCGCCGCCTCGCGAAATCGACAACGTCTACACGGCCGACCAACGCGAGCGGCTGCTCAATGTCGTACACGCGCACGGTCCTTGGAAGCTGATCATCGCCCAGCACTTCGCGTCGGCCGACGAGTTGATGGCCACCATGAGCGGCGCCTTCCCCGAGGGATTCACTCCGTCGCTGGACCTGTTTCTGACGCCGACATTCCGCGGCTACCTGGCCAACTACGGGGCCGTCCTCTACCCGGAGCTGCACGACTGCTTCTACAACGCCACGTTCCTCGAGCACGCCAAGAGCTACTGGAACGCCGAGTACGCCAAGCCTGAGATGATGCTGTTCAACATCAATGGCCCGTGCGCCAACCGCGATCCGGGCCATCTGGACTCGCCGAGCTTCCGCGGTGTACGCCACGAGAACGCCCCCACGTGGCTGTGCAGCGTGATGGGCAAGTCGGGCCTGTTCACCGACTACCTCATCAAAATGGCTCAGGTCATCACCTGGTTCTCCCTCGACGAGGGGTCCGGTTTTACCTATTGGCCCGACGGCCCACTGAAGGCCCCCGCCCGGGTCTTGCCGCCGATCAACAACCGCGGAGTGGTCGTTCAGAACGAGATGATGGTGCACCGCGGAGAAGCCAACGGGCCACTGGATCAACAGGTTCCGGCGGGGCTGGCCTTCGACACAGTCTTCGCCGGCGACCCGGCCGACCCCAACCACTGGCTTCTGAAGAACGGCGACGACGTCATCGCACGCCACCACACCGACGAATTGCGATTCCTGGTGCACTGGTCCGCCGAAGTGTTCTCGGACTTCGAGGAACTGAAAAAGAACATGGACGGCTCCGACGACATCACGATCGAACGGGCCATCGGCATGATGGTCGACGACCTCAAAGGCAAGGGCATCCAGCTCGACACTCCCAGCGATCCCCTGCACGACCCGACCTTCATCGCCGCCCTCAACGCCGCGTACGACCTCGGCGGACCGACAACCTACCCAGAAGAAGCGCCACTGAGCGCGTTCCAATTGGCTTAAGCACGAAAGGCGCAGCATCAAGGATCATTTCGGGGAATCCCGGGGCATGCCGACTTGGACGGGTCCGGGATATGCGGCGCCGTTCAGCCCCGACTGCGTGCGATCTATGGTGACCGACCGACAGTGAACTGCGGCTCAGACAGCCGGGTACGCCAGCGTTCCTACGATCATCTGCATGCCGCAGCGCAACGCGGATTGCAGGGCGGCGAAATCGCCGTGCTGGACCCAGTGGACGTAGGCGTGGCGACACGCTTGAACCACCAATTGGGCAGGCAGCTCTCGGGTGAATGGGTCATCGCTTAGATCAAACCGGACGGCAAGGAACTCGGTGATGGCACCGACAAGGTCTTGTCCCCAGTCCAGCCACCGTAATCGATATTGGGGATCGCTGATCATCATCGCCATGAATTTGCGATCGATCTCCATCCGGCCCCGCCGGGGAACTTCGGTGCTAAATGCCGCAACGAGGACCTCGACGGCGTCGCTGTCCGTTGCTGCGTCACTTAAAATCTGGATGCTGAGCCTGCCGAATTCCCGGAATAGCGGCATAACGACGTCTTCTTTGACCGGGAAGTAACGGTGAAATGTCCGCGGCGCAATGCCCACCGCTTCACAGATCCGCTCGACGGTCGCCGAGGTCGATCCGTCGGCGAGAAACGTGTCGCGGGCAGCCAGCGCGATGTGCATTCGAAGGTCGTCGGCGCGACGCTCCGCGTGCGTCGCCGGACTGCTCACCAGCCTTACCTCACTTCCTCGCCACACGAGCGGCACGTCGATCCTAACCGTGAAAATCCCCGACTCATGTACTCCACCTGCGACGGCATCCCGCTGAGCGGGATCGCGACGGTGACACACAGCTCCGCGGACTAGCCTGAGGAATGTCAGATTCTGCCATTTATGTCCTGATCTGACACGGCGCCGTGGTGACGTGCTGCACAAGCAGTGTCCCGTTGACAGATATGCGATGACCTGTCCCCAAGAGGGCCGAACCACGCAGCCAACGATGTCTCGACACCAGCCGAGCCCACTGAGGAGAAGCTCCCATGACCGCTGAAACCGACGAACTCAACTATGACGACTACACCCATGACTTCATGGGGAAGGTCGGCAACGTCCAAGACTTTTCGCGCGATTTCCTCCTGGGCCTCGCGCGAGTGTTCGAAGACGTCTTGAACTTCATGCCCTACGCCCATGTCAAGATCTATTCGGAGAAGGTTGGCATTAGCGCCGCCATGGACGTCGCCGCGGAGCTGTCGCGGGCGGGAATGCGCCAAGTGATGCCGATGGGGCGCTACATCGCCCCGCCGGGTTGGGACTGGAAAAATGCGCAATACCAAGCGATTCCTTTTGATGTGCAGACTGAGGACCTGACCAAGCCGGCCCTGATACGTCTGATCAAAACCTATTGGGACCAGTACCTCAAAGGGCACAACTATTTCATCGACCAGTGGACCAAGATCCTCCCTGAGGAGGAGGTCTGGCTCGGGCTTCCCGACATGTACCAACTCATCATCGATTACCAATATCCCAAGCTGGCCAGGGTGTTCAAGATCGAGCCGGTGCACGTCGTGGACTTTCTCAAGCTGGCCTGCCTGAGCATCGACGGTACGCTGGGGTACGGCGGTGAGTACATCGTCTACAACCCCGATCACGTGGTGCTCAACATGCGTCGGTGCGAAGTGCTACAGAAGTACACCGACGAAGGCCTCTACCCGCCGGCAAGGGCGTGGATGAACTGCACTTTCGAGCAACGAATCTCGGCCCCGTTCTTCCCCGGGTGCAAACTCGATATCAACTTGCCACCAAAGGATTTCAAGTTTGCCCAAGGAGAACCCTTCTGCGTGTGGACGTACACGCGCGGTGAAGCAAACCACAAGGCCGCCGCGGCCGCCCCTGATCCGCGGGCCAGCGCGATGAAGAAGATCCCCATCATGCCGGTGTCATCGACCTAGGAAGTGGCGTGGCCGCGGATCCCTGGCCGGGAGCTACGAGGCCCGGCCAAGCCCGACCACGAACGGTCCGTGTGACACGACCGGAGACTCAATCCGTCCCAAACCGACTCGACACACACAGCACTCGCTCGACAGCAATCGGCTCGCGGGGGCTCATCACCTAACAAGTCCAGGGTGTCGCGCAATCGGTGACGATGCAGCTCCGTTGACCGGGTTCAGTATGGAGGGCAGCGATCAATCGTCACCAGTGCTCGAACCGCGCCTTGACCGCCTCGGAGGTTAGTCCGTAGTCGCCCAGCGAGTATCGGTGCTTGGGTGCACGATGGTCGAGCTGACTCTCCTCGTGAGCCGCATCAATGGCCAATACGGCCTCCTCGGTCAACGGAAGCCCGAAGTGCTCATAGATGCTTCGGACGGTATCTACCGGAGCGGCAACGAAATCGAAGTAGTCGACGTCGCAAAACTGGTTCGGGTTGTGCTTGGCGCGACCACTCGTGAACCGCTCGATGGCGCGCGCCCAGGTGTCCAAAGTGTCATGGCCGATTTGTTCCCGCGAGAAGGTGTTCGACCAACCCTTGGTGGAATGCTCCGCTAGCGAGCACATGGACGGTAGCAGGGTCTCGGGCGGACGATGGCACTGCACGATCAACGCGTCCGGATAGGTCTCGAAGATCGCGTCGAGCGAGAACAGGTGGCTGGGGTTCTTCAGTACCCACCGTTTTGAGACGTCGTTGAGTCCAATCAACTGGAGGTTCCGGCGGTGCCGGCGATACGACGGCGCCCAGTCTTGGTTCGATAGCCACTGCGCATAGGTGGGCACGTGCGCCAGTGATTCATACGACACCGAGTGGACCGACTGCCGCAGCAATTGCCAGCATTCTTCGAGGACATCCTCAGCGATGTAGTGCAATCCGAGAAACTCAGGATTCTCCCGGTGCGCCTTCGCGTAGTAGGCCTGCAGCTGGCGATACTCCGGGTAGCTATCCCATTCCTCTCGAGGTGGGCGCGGCTGGGGGTACTCCGCCAGCCACAGTTCCAATCCCTGGTGGGCCGGGTCGGCGCCCAGAAGACGGTGCAGGGCAGTCGTTCCCGTCCGCGGCAACCCGGTGACGAAGATAGGGCGCTCAATCGTGACGTTCGCGTGCGAGGGGTGGCGTTTCCATGCCGCCTCGCTCAGCAGCCTTGCCACCAAGCCACCCAGCAGGTAGTGCCGCGTCATGGTGGCACCCAGTGGCGTGAAGCCCGCTTCGCGCTCATAGGAGTCAAGTAGCACGCTGAGCGCTTCGCGGAAATTGTCGTCATCGGCTCCGAAATCGCTGTGCCCTGCTCTTTGGATCGCTTCGCCGCACAGGTCGTCCACAGTTCCGACGACGGTTGCCTTTGTCATGCCTTGGACTCCCCACTATTGACGTCAAGTGTCTGTCCGGTGATGCCGCCGGCCATCTCGCCGAGCAGAAAGATAATCGCCGAGGCGACATCGGCCTCGGTGACCAGTAGCTTCAAGTCGGATTTCCCGGCGACGGCCGCATAGCCCTGACATCGATCAACCCAGCATTCGTTGAGCTACCTGCTTCTGGCGAAGCGCAATACGCTCACGCCAATCCGCCTCGGAGATCTTGTTATGAGTGAAGTAGGGAAGGGTGTCGGGTATCGCGTCGAAGTCAACCACCTCGACGGACGGTGCGTCGGCTTGGCCCATCTCGCGGGACAACCGTTGCCACCGGAACTGTAGGTAACCACGTCGGTGACCCAGTGTCTCAACCCAATTCGTCAGTCCCGGGTTCTGCTCAGCAACCACAATGCGCATCTTCCCGTCGGGATCGACTTGCGTCTGAGCGCCGTTGAGTGACGTCTGGTGGTTGATGTAATCGAGCGAGATGTACCACATGCTGCCCAGCTGGAAGCCCTGATAGGGGGCGTCACTGACCGGGACTGTGATGATCATTGCCTGGTCCGGGGTTAATTCATAATGTCCGGCCGAGGAGTATTGGGTGGTCAACCCACCCGGGGTGACGCGCGGAGCGACCAGTGTGTTCACCGGAAGGTTGAGATAGAACCATTGCGGAAATTGCAGCCAGGTCTTCACCCGCTGCACCAATGCCGATGCGGCGCCGGCGAAATGCTCGCGGACGTCCGCACAGGTCGACCGGGCTGGGGAGCTGCCGGAGGTGTCGGCGCGGTGTATGGTGATCGATCCACGCCGCTGGGCCCAGTCGCCATAAACTTCGCGGATCACCAGTTGCCCGGAGCGTTTGGGAGTGAAGCGCCATTCAAAACTGCCGTCGGGCGCGATGTCGAGTTGGCGATCATCAAAGGCCACTTCGCTTTCCGGCACGCTGTCGTCGGTGTACTCACCCGCGAGATATTGGAAGCTCAGGTCCGTGGTTGTGCCGCGGATGCCGGCGATCACATATTCAAAGCCGGCAACCATCTTGGCACCGAAGTACAAAGTGTCGGGGTTGTCCAGGCCCATCTTGCTGAACGGACCAGTGCCAGTGAACAGAAACGGATGGTCCAGGTTTAGGTTGAACGCTAGGTGAGTGCAGGCGACGATGCCGCCCGCCAGATATCCCAGGCCCTCGGCCAGGTCGGCATCGCTCTCTACATGCGGTGCTGCCGCAATCAACTGTTCAGCTTCGGCTATCGCGTCTAGTAATGGTTGGGAGAACACGGTTTTGACCGTAGGCCGCTGGCATACTCCTAGCGCGCGGACCGCCCACTCTCCGGGAGGCCATTGCGGCCAGGGGTCATAAATTCTTGCTTTTGCGCCGCCACAGCTTCATGCGCGCGAGCCACTTGACGTCGACGTAGTCCCGCATCGCTCGTATGGTAGTCGTTTCGCCACATCTGGACTGCGCTGCCCGAAGTCGTCGGTGGTGAGGGTCGTCAGCTCGCTGCGCTGGTGCGTGACCTGTATGTGCGCTCACTGTACTGCTTGAGGGCAAGCGCCGTGTCGTCGAAAGCTCGCTTCACCCAGCCGCCGGTGTCCGTCATGACTTGGGCTGCGTGTTGTCCTAGGAATGCATCCGTGGAGTAGTAGCGGCACCCGCCGTCTCCCCTCGCCTCGATAATCTGGTCGCGCCGCGCGGCGTACGGGGACTCCGCCGTCGCTCGCTGCTCCCAGGAAAGCAAACGCTGCGGGACAATCGCGCACACGTATTCGGTGTGGGACCACGTGCCGTCAGTGCCAGAGTATTTCCCCGCTAGAACCATCTCGACCGGAGAGCCCATTGCGAGTGTTGATTCGGCGGCAACGCAGAACGGATTCCACTGTCCGTAATTGCCGAGGTCTAGAAGGATGTCCCACACCACAGCCGGCGGCGCCTCGATCTCTACGGTGATGGAGCGCACGAGCGTGCTCGGGTCATACTCTGGAATTGGCAGATCCGTCATGGAACCTCGCTGATGAGTGGGGCGTGAACGGCGCACCGCGCCTACGTGATAGGTGAATGCTGGCGCGAGGCGCGCTCCTTCGGAAGGCGCGTTCGCCACTCAACGGGATGGCCTGTCGTTCGGCCGGAATGCGCCTGCGAATACCTGCCGCATGCCCCGGTAAGCAGCCGCCCGTCCGTTACGCTGCGACCTGTATTCACCAAACGGGTCCCCCTCACCCGCCATCGACCACCGGTAGCGTCCCCGCTCGCACGGCATCCGTGATCGACTCGGTCAAAGCCGAACATGACAGGAACAGATTGGACCCGCCGTATGGGGCCAGTTGTGTAGCGGCCAAGCGCTCCTCGCAGCGGGCTAGGGCCGGAGCTGTCCACTGCACGCTCGTCTGGTTCCAGCTACTTTTGCGGACCTGCACCCGAGCCTGGCAGCGTTGGCAAACCACGGGCAGCATGGGCATGTCGGCAAGGCGATTGTCTTCCCTCGCACACGACGCCAGCGTCATCACACCGGGTCTGTGGCGGTCGCCTGCGCAGCGATATTGGCCTCGACCTCTTTCATCCAGGCCTCGTACGGGCGGGTGGTGTCGAGCTCAAACTCGAAGCGGTCCACCATATCCGGTTGAACATCGGCAATATCGACGTAGAACTGCTCATACCAGCGTCGCAGTTGGTAAACCGGGCCGTCTTCTTCGACCAAGAGCGGGTTGTCGATGCGCGCCTTGTGCCGCCAGATCTGCACATCTTGTTCGAAACCGAGTTTGACGAAGTCCCCCAGGGCGACCGCAGTCTGCACCGCGGCGTCATCGGGCAGCGCCTCGGATTTCTTGACGATGATGCCGTACTGCAACACAAAGGAATTCGCGTCAACCGGGTAGTGGCAATTGATCAAGACAGTGTGGTGGTCACCCTCCTCGTAGTGATAGGTCAGGTCGTCGACCATAAAAGACGGCCCATAGTAAGACGCCACCGATGTCGTGCCGAGCAACTGAGGACCTTCCGCGGCGCCCAGGTCGGGCCTGCCCGCACTGTTCATGTACTGGATAGCCACGTGCCCTTCGAAGATGTTCTTGAAATGAGTGGGCAGGGACCCGTGAATATAGAAGAAGTGGGCCATGTCCACGACGTTGTCGATGATCTCACGGCAGTTGGTGTTCACGACGGTGGTGTACCAGTGCCACTCGGTCCACTCGTCGCTGGTAGCGCCTTCGATGCGTGGGATCCCGACCTCAGGTGGGGGCGGTTTGCGCTCGGGATCGTTCCACACAAACAACATGCCGTCCTGCTGCAGGGTGGTCCACGCTTGCGTGCGGGCCAGCTTGGGTGTCCGCTTGCTGTAGGGCACCAGCTTGCAGCGTCCGTCACCACCCCAGCGCCAGTCATGGAACGGGCACGCCACCTCGTTGCCCTTGACCTCACCCTGCGACAGGTCACCGCCCATGTGGCGGCAGTAGCCGTCGAGGACGTTGACCTGCCCATCACCGCCGCGAAACACCACCAGCTTCTGGCCGAAGGCATTGATCGCGTGCGGCTTGCCGTCACTGAAGTCTTTGATCAGACCTAGGCAATGCCAGCCGCGGGCGAATCGCGTTGGGGCAGCATCGGCCTCGATCAGCCGAACGTCGCCGGCTTCGGACTGCGAATTCATGGCGCCATTCAACCCCGACTGACCGGCGGGTGGAGGGCGCGTGTTCCACTGATCAGGACGCCTCTTCCCGCTGAGCAGCCCGGCCGCTTACCGTTCCGAGGTGTGACAACGCACAGTACGACCATTCCTGCTGGACTTCCCGTGTCCGACACGACGGTGGACCTACTCGTGATCGGTTCGGGAACCGGCATGGCCGCAGCACTCGCCGCCCACGACCGGGGGCTCTCCGTGCTGATTGTCGAAAAGTCCTCGTACGTGGGTGGTTCGACCGCACGTTCCGGTGGCGCGCTGTGGCTGCCCGCGGGCCCAGTGCTGCAGCGGGCCGGTGCCAACGACACCGCCGAGCGTGCCGCCACCTATCTTGACTCCGTTGTCGCGGGCTCAGCCCCGCCTCCGCGTTCCGCGGGATTTTTGACACATCTCTCCGCGACCGTCGAGCTGCTCGAACGAACGACTCCGATGCGGCTGTTTTGGGCCCGGGAATACTCCGACTACCACCCCGAAGAGCCCGGTGGCAGCGCAGCCGGGCGTACCTGCGAGTGCCGGCCCCTGGACACTGCCGTCCTGGGCGAATACCGCAGTCGGCTGCGGCCCGGGGTCATGGAGTCCGGCCTATCCATCCCGACAACGGGCGCGGACTATCGTTGGCTCAATCTGGTTGCGCGGGTGCCGCGCAAGGGAATTCCGACCCTGGCGAAGCGAGTGGCCCAGGGTCTGGGTGGCCGCCTGCTTGGCCGGCACTATGCCGCGGGCGGCCAAGCCCTGGCCGCCGCCCTCTTCGCCGGTGTATTGCGGGCTCAGATCCCGGTGTGGACCGACACCACCTTGCTGCGTCTGGTCGGCGACGACGACCGCGTCAGCGGGGCGGTTGTCGGCCATGGTGACCGCGAAGTGACCGTCACGGCCCGGCACGGGGTGGTGCTGGCCACCGGTGGCTTTGACCACTGCATGGAGATGCGCTGGAAATTTCAGTCCGAGGCACTCGACCCCAACGTCAGCCTGGGCGCTGACTCCAATACCGGCGAGGGGATCCGCGTCGCCCAAGAACTGGGTGCAGACATCGATCTGATGGACCAGGCTTGGTGGTTTCCCGCGATCGCCCCGCTGCCGGGCAAGGCGCCCGCGGTCATGCTCGCCGAGCGATCACTTCCGGGCTGCCTCATCGTCAACCAAAACGGGCATCGATTCGCCAACGAGTCGGCCGACTATATGTCGTTCGGACAGCGATTGCTCGAACTAGAGCAGTCCGGGCAACCGGTAGAAGCGATGTGGATCATCTTCGATCAGCAGTACCGCAACAGCTATGTCTTTGGTGCCGAACTGTTTCCGCGGATGCCCATTCCACAGACCTGGTATGACGCGGGCATCGCGGTGCGCGCCGACAGCCTGCGTGAACTCGGCGCACGGATCGACGCTCCGATGTCGGATTTCAAGCAGACGATGACACGCTTCAATGAAAACGCCTCTCTAGGTGAAGATCCCGACTTTGGTCGCGGCCGCAGCGCCTACGACCGCTACTACGGAGACCCGACGATAACGCCGAACCCCAACCTGCGACCGTTGATCAAGGGCCCGTTCTACGCCGTGAAAATGGTGCTCAGCGACTTGGGTACCTGCGGTGGGCTCAAGGCCGACGAGCGGGCACGGGTGCTGCGCGAAGACGGCACTGTCATTGCCGGGTTGTATGCGATCGGCAACACCGCGGCCAACGCGTTCGGCGCCACATATCCCGGCGCGGGCGCGACGATCGCCCAGGGATTGGTATACGGCTATATCGCCGCGCGAGACGCCGCCGGTGGCGGTTAGTCGGCTCGGCGCTTGGCTTGGACCTGCTTTTCCACCTCACGCCAGTAGCCGGGTGTGGGGCGGACCTTTCCGGAACCGGGTTTGGCCTTTTGGATGATCGAGTCGGCGGCATCGATGTCTTTGATCAATTCCAGTGCGAACTCGCGCTCGGCGGCGTAGTACTTGGCGGCCCACCGCAGCGCCAGCACCGAGTAGGCCCAAGCGGGTTCGTCCTCGGCGCCTTCGGCGTCCTCGACCGCTTTGCGATGCCTGGCCTCGGCGTAGGCGACGTGGTCCTGCAACATCTCCTTGAGCCGAGCGGGAGTGGTTAGATGGCCGAACGTCACCCGCATCAGCACACTGTGTTTGAGCACCGGCGGATCGACGGGGGCATTGTTGGTCCAGTCGGTGACCGCGTCCAACCCGGCCGCGGTGATCTTGTAGAGCCGGCGGCTGCGCGTGCCCTCGTCACGCTCGATGCGTGATGTCACAAGCCCCAGGCTTTGGAGCTTCTTCAGCTCGGTATAGATCTGGCTGTTCGACGGGCTCCAGTAGTAGAGGTCAACGCTCCAGTCGATCCACTTTTTCAGGTCGTAGCCCGAAACTTCCTCTTCGTATGACAGCATGCCCAGCAACGCCCAACTGGTGGCGGCAAGTGCCGACTTCACCGGCTTGTCACTGGGCTCGGCCATTTTGCCAGATTAACAGCACAGCAGAGATGCCTCTGTGATATGCCCGCTGGACGGGACGCCACCTTCCGGGCCGCTACCTCATCATTTCACGCTGTTAGTCGATGACCACCGAAGTCGCAGGCGTCGATCCCATGCGCAGCGTCCCTGCCGTTCTACAGCACGCGGCCCGCACCACGCCCACCGCAACGCCAACGTTCGCCGTGCCACGCCTAAGGGGCCACCCGCCACCGGCTCGCGGTCCGCTGTCAGTGCGGGTGAAGACCTTGCCGAGCGGCGCCCAGCCACCACGAAATGCCGTTGCTGTTCCGGCATCGCAAAGACCGGGAATTCGAGTCTACCGATGACGGACCCATCCTCGACATACGAGCTGCTGGCCGTCTCCGTTCGCAAACTGATCGACGCAACGATCCGAACGGAGTTGGAGCCCAACGCTATTTCCGACGCTGCAGCCCAGATCGACGTTATTACAAGCCGATTGAGCGCCGAACAGATGCCTGGATCGTTCGGCGAACGTCCCAGCACCGACGGGCAAGGCCCCGCTTCAGGCAATGCGGTGATCGGAGTCCGCAACCCGTTGGCTCCCCCCCTCACAATTCACCAGGGAAACGGATTGGTCTGGTCGGAACTCGTCCTCGGTGCAGCCTATGAAGGTCCGGCGGGTTACGTCCACGGCGGTGTGTGTGCGATGGTGTTGGACCACGTGCTCGGCGCCACCGCCCACAAGCCGGGGCGGCCCGCGTACACCGGGACGCTGACGCTGCGCTACCACCGGGGAACTCCGCTACTGAAGCCTCTCCGGGCCGAAGCCTGGGTCGACCGCGTCGAAGGGGTCAAGACCTTTGCCGTTGGACGGCTCACCGACAGCGATGGCGTAACCGTTTCAGCAGAAGGGGTTTTCATTCATCCGCGGCAGTGAACGGAACGCCGGCGATACGGCACGCCTACGCCCTATCCCACACACGCATGCGTGTGGAACACCGCCCCGTCGAAGGGTCCCAACTCGGCCCGCGAGGCTGCCCAGGAAGGCTCGGTGCGCTGCGAGCCACGTGACCGCGGGAGCCGACGAAATACGGGATGCGGAGGTGTCGATGTCGGACCCTGGCGTCGCGTCACCGGGCCATGTTGGCGAAGCGCGACAGGTGCAGCTGATGAGCGACGGTGACCGTCTTGGTGGGACCGTTGCGGTGTTTGGCGAGAATGAAATCCGCCTCTCCCCCGCGCGGATCGTCGCGCTCGAACGCGTCGGGCCGGTTCAGCAGGATGACCATGTCGGCGTCCTGTTCCAGCGATCCCGATTCGCGAAGGTCGGACAGCATCGGCTTCTTGTCGGTGCGCTGTTCGGGACCGCGGTTGAGCTGGCTGATCGCTACCACTGGGACCTCGAGCTCCTTGGCCAGCAGCTTGAGCTGGCGTGAGAATTCGGACACCTCGAGCTGCCGCGACTCGACCTTCTTTCCCGACGACATCAGCTGCAGATAATCGACCACCACCAGACGCAGGTCGGCCTTCTGCTTCAGCCGGCGCGCCTTGGCGCGGATCTCCATCATGGTCAGGTTCGGCGAGTCGTCGATATACAGTGGCGCCTCACTGATTTCGCTCATCCGACGCGCCAGCCGCGTCCAGTCGTCGTCGCTCATGCGCCCGGAACGCATGTCGGCGAGTTTGATCTTCGCCTCGGCCGACAGCAGCCGCATGACGATCTCGGACTTACTCATTTCCAATGAGAAGATGACGCTGGCCAGTCGGTGCTTGATCGAGCACGACCGCATGAAGTCCAGACCAAGCGTGGAGTTATGAGTGGGGATCATTGCCTCGCTCGCCAGATACATGTGGTTGTCGTTGTCGACCTCCACACAACGCACGGCGACTGACTCGATCGGGCGAACGTCCACGATGAAGCGGGATCCGGAGCGCCGGGTCCCGGTTGTGGCCCGTCGTTCCTTGTGCTCGATGGCCTTGCGCTGCAACGCGAATACCACGTCATCCGTGGAGAAGGTCAGGGTGTAAGCGATGCTCGACGAGTCGCTCCGGCCCTTGACGCGCTTGGTCGAGATTTGGCAGCGATAGCCCAGGCTGACGATCAGCTCGGCGACATCACGCGCCAGCCTCTGGTGGGTCACCGAGAATTGGACAGCGCCGCCCACGGTCACGGTTCCGTCCGTGTCGAGCAGCCCGGCGAGCAGAGCTCGCCGCTGTGTCTCGGACCCCCGCAGATATTCGATAGGGATGTGCTTGTTCCCGAGCACGCCGAGCGTGCGCAATCGCGCCTGCAAGGTGCCTACGGCGGCGTGGCAGCTCTGGCACAACCGCATCCCCGCCGATGGCGCGGCGCAGCGAACGCAGACCGGACCCGGCGACGGAGCAGAGACAAACCGCGCCCGGCCGCCGCACGAGCGCCCACAGGTCCGCACCTGACTGGTTTGGGGAACGAAGGACTTGCCGCATACCACGCACTGGCGCGGAGCCGGCCCAGCGCTGGGCGGCAACCGCAACTGGTACCGGTAGGGAGCGGAATCCGACGGAACCGCTACGAACCCATCCGCTTCGATCCGCATGATGATCTCGGGATCGGCACTGGTGATCTGGGCTGTGGCACTGGTGCCATCCCCAAGCCAGGCGCCCAACGTGTACGGCGGAATCAAGACCTCGCGATCCGGTAGGTCGAGTGCACGCGCATTGACCACGCTGTGGTTCAGTCGCCGGTCTCGGGTGGCGCAGCGCACGGTTCCGGCGATCTCGGCCGTGGTGCGCACCGCGGCGAAGGTGCGTTGATTCTTGTAGCGGTTGTAACCCACCGCCGCAGCTTGCGCCGACTTCCGCGATGCGCGTGTTTCGGTCAGCCACTGATGCTCTGCGTCGGCGACAATTACCGTCCCGTCCGAGAACTCGACCTCATAGCACGGGCGGCCCAGCATCACCTCGGTGGCGGCCACCACACGGGTCGGCTGGCCGTCGGCGCCGAGTAACTCATCACCGACCGCGACATCACCCATCGTCGTCCAGCCGTTCGGCGTGGGCAGCAGCGTGTCCAGCGCGAGCGCTTTCCCCACGCCGGGCCTGGCCGCGACGATGATCATCTGCCCGGCGTGCAGGCCGTTGGTCACCTCGTCGAGTTCGGTGAAGCCGGTCGGCACGCCGCGAGAGATGCCACCATTGGAAGCGATGGCATCGATCTCGTCCATCGTCGGCTGCAGCAGGTCTTCGAGCGGAACGAAGTCCTCCGACGTGCGGCGCTCGGCCACTTCGTAGATCTCCGCCTGCGCGCGGTCGACGATCTCGGCCACGTCGGCGCCCTCGGCGCCGGCGTAGCCGTACTGGACGACCCGGGTACCGGCCTCGACGAGCCGGCGCAGCAGCGCCTTCTCGGCCACGATGGTCGCGTAGTAGCCGGCATTGGCCGCCGTGGGCACGGTGGAGATCAGGGTGTGCAGATACGGCGCACCGCCGATCCGCCGCAACATCCCGCGCCGGTCCAGTTCCGCGGCGACCGTCACCGCGTCGGCCGGCTCGCCGCGGCCGTAGAGGTCAAGGATGGCGTCGTAGACGTTCTGATGCGCGGGGCGGTAGAAGTCACCCGGCCGCAGCCTCTCGAGCACGTCGGCGATGGCGTCCTTGCTCAGCAGCATGCCGCCCAGCACCGCCTGCTCGGCGGCAAGGTCCTGCGGTGGCTGGCGGCCGAAGTCCTCACTGGGCGCCGGTGAACCCATGCCCGGCGCCAGGTCATCGACGACCGCCACGGATCCCTCCTCCCCTGCCACGCACCCGAACGTACATTCGAAAATCGATCTCGTCAGCGTAAGTCAAGGAGCCGACAATTCCGCCGCACAGCGCTCGCACGCCTCGCGCCGGGACGACGTTAGACGTTGCTGGCTAGTAGGTGAAAGGGGCGCTGTTCATGAACCTGTGCATCGTGTGTGCATATCCTTCGACACCTGTGTTGAGTGGGGTGTGGAGAACCTGTGTATGAATTCAAGGGGCTCTGACATCGCTGCTGTTAAGGGCCATGTAACGCGACGAAATTCGTGTGGACAAGAATCTCTACGGCGTGTCGTCGCAGGTTACTGCGCCGGGCGTGTTGGCTTTCAGCCATATTTTCGCAGCGTTACGGCAGGGTAAATAGGGGCCGCGGAACACCCGACGGCAATTGTTCGCTAGGGCTCGCGTCCGCGACCGCCCGCCATGGGCTCCAAAGGCGTGACCGCAGCGCAACTGAGCCCGGCGGCGGCCGATGAGGGCCACCGCCGGGAAAGAGCAAACGTCGGAGGCTTAGCTCTCCGCGACAACCTCGAGGGCGACTTCGACGTCGACCTCGGGATGCAGGTGCACCGACACCGGGTGGGTGCCGACGGCCTTGATGTGCGACTTGGGCAGTCGGACGATCCGCTTATCCAGGTTGGGTCCGCCGGCCTTCTTGATGGCCGCCACGACGTCACCGGACGTCACCGAGCCGAACAGCTTCCCGGAGTCGGCCGCCGTCCGCACCGGCAACTGGACGGGGCCCAGCGCCTCGATCGCCGTCTTGAGTTCGTTGGCGTGCCCGAGGTCGCGCACCGCCTTGCTGTCGCGGGACCGGCGGATCTCGTCGGCCTGCTTCTGCGCACCGCGCGAGGCGACGATCGCCAGGCCGCGCGGGAGCAGGAAGTTCCGGCCATAACCGTCCTTCACCTCGACCGTTTCGCCGACCGTACCGAGGTGGTCGACGTCAGCCGTCAGAATCAGCTTCATCGTTTTCGTAACTTTCGCTTGGGCTTCGGCTGCTATCGCGCCGAGGAGGTGAACGGCAGCAGGGCCACCTCGCGGGCATTCTTCACCGCGATCGCGATGTCGCGCTGGTGTTGCACGCAGTTGCCGGTGACACGCCGCGCCCGGATCTTGCCGCGCTCACTGATATAGGTGCGCAGCAACGCGGTGTCCTTGTAATCGATCGCTTGCCCCTTTTTCGCGCAGAAGACACACTTCCGCGTCTTGACCGGCTTTTCCGGAGCCGGACGTCGCTTGCTGGACTTCGCCATGACTGTCTTTCTTTCCGTTTCTTACTGTTGAAGTGTTCTAAAACGGCGGTTCGTCGTCGCCGCCGCCGAAGGACCCCGATGCCGGGGCGCTGCCCCAGGGGTCGTCGGCGGGTGCACCGCTCGCCGGCGCGGATCCGCCCTGCCGGGCCCCGCCTCCGCCGCCGAAGCCGCCGCCACCGCCACCGCCACCGCCACCGCTGCGACTGGCCTTGTTGACCTTGGCCGTCGCGTACCGCAGCGACGGCCCGATCTCGTCGACCTCGACCTCGAAGACGGTGCGCTTCTCGCCTTCGCGCGTCTCGAAGGACCGCTGCTTGAGCCGGCCGGTGACGATCACCCGTGAGCCACGGGTGAGGCTCTCGGCGACGTTCTCGGCGGCCTCGCGCCAGATGTTGCACCGCAGGAAGAGCGCCTCACCGTCTTTCCATTCCCCGCTCTGGCGGTCATAGATCCGCGGTGTCGACGCCACGGTGAAATTCGCGACGGCGGCACCGGACGGGGTGAACCGCAGTTCGGGGTCGGCGGTCAGGTTTCCGACAACGGTGATAGTGGTGTCACCAGCCACAGTTTCCTCCTTGTTCCGCCTGCTACTCGCTGCTCCGACGGTGAATGGCACGTATCCTCGCTGAGCCTACGCAAGTCCACCGACGGTGGGCCCGCGACTGCGCCACCGGGTTTAGTGCTTGTCGGTGCGCATCACCTTGGTGCGCAATACCGACTCGTTGAGGCTCAGCTGGCGGTCGAGTTCGGAGACCGTCGCCGGCTCGGCCTTCAGGTCGACGACGACGTAGATGCCTTCGGCGTGCTTGGCGATCTCGTAGGCCAGCCGGCGCCGGCCCCAGATGTCGACCTTGTCGACGGTTCCGCCGTCTTTGCGGACGACGTTGAGGAACGTCTCCAGGGACGGAGCAACAGTGCGCTCGTCGAGCGTGGGGTCAAGAATGACCATGATTTCGTATGGACGCATGGAAACCTCACCACCTCCTCTGGTCTGCACGGCCACGGTCGATCCGCGGCAGGAGGGTCGCCTGCGTCGGCAACCGCACCAGGCTACCGGACGACGGGGTGACCGGAGAAATCCGTGCGATCGAGCAACCCGGCTACTGCCGGGCGTCCAGGTATTCGGTGGCCCTGTCCAGCGTTGCCCGGTCGGCCTTGGCCAGGGATCCCGAGTCGAACGGCGGCTGCGGGTCGTATTCGATGAGCAACTGAGCGGCCTCCGCGGCCTGCCGATCGACCAGGAGCTCGACCAGCCGTAGGGCCATGTCGATGCCGCTCGACACGCCCGCGGCGGTGATGATCCGCTCCGGCAGGTGCTCGACGACCCGGTCCGGCACGTAACGGGCGCCCAGCTCGTTGAGTAGGCCCCCGGCCCGCCAGTGCGTGGCGGCGGTGAGCCCGTCGAGCAGGCCCGCGCCGGCCAACAGCAGCGCACCGGTGCACACCGACGTGGTGAACATCGTGGTCGGGTGCACCGCCTGCAGCCAGGCGCGGATGGTGTCGTCGTGGATCAGCTGACGCGTCCCGATTCCGCCGGGAAACAGCACCACGTCCGGCGAGGTGACCTCGTCGAACCTCGCGTCGCAGCTAAGGCCGAGCATCCCGTTTTCCGTGCGCACCTCACCGCGGCGGTGACCGATGAACACCACCTCGACCGACGGGACGCGTTGCAGGACCTCGTAGGGCCCGACCGCGTCGAGCGCGGTCACCCGCGGGAACAACGGAATGGCGACTAAGGTCATGGCGCCACTTCCCCCACAAGTGGGAGGTACCCCCACCCCCGCAAGCGGCGGTTGGTGCCCCCACCGATCCCGGCCATGCCGGCATCATCGTCGTCGGCGCGAGTCATGGCGCCCCGGCTCCGGCCGGCACCGCGGGCTCGGCCTCGGGGACGCCCGCGCGTCGCACGCCGGCGGGCCGCAACCAATCCGGCAGCCACGCCGGCGGGGCGTCGGGCGCGCGGTCAAAGGGGCCACCCGCCGGGTCGTCCACCCGGCCGCCCCAGCGGACCAGGTCCTCGTCGGGGCGATAGATCTGGCGAATCACCAACGCGCACAACGCGATCACGGCGACGTCACGCATCAGCACCGTCGTGGTGAAGAACTGCTCGGGCAGCGACCGGTTCGGGTTGCCGTACAGGTAGTACATCCGCGGCACCCACACCACGGCGTCGATGGTCATCCACGCCAGCAGGATCCGCCGGTGCGGCAACGCCAGCACCGCCAACGGCACCAGCCACAGCGAGAACTGCGGACTCCACACCTTGTTGGTCAACAGGAAGACCGCGACCACCAGGAACAACAGCTGCGCCAGCCGCGGCCGCCGCGGAGCGGTCAGCACCACGTAGGCGATTGCCGCACAACCGATGACGAAGAGGGCGGTCACCACCGTGTTCAGGACAGTCGGCGGCTCCCAGAACCCCAACTTGGGGTCGAATCCGCGCCAACCGGTGAAGGACTTCACGACGTTGTACAACGAGTCCATGTCGTCGCCGCGCCGGGTGTTGAGCCGGAAGAATTCCGACCACCCGCGCGGAAAGAGCGCCAGCACGGGCAGGTTCACCAACAGCCAGGTCAGCGCTGCCGTCCCCGCGGTGCGCGCCAGCGCGCGGAACCGTCCCGTCCGAATCGCCAACACCACCATGGGACCGAGGAACAACAACGGATACAGCTTCGCCGCGGCGCCCAGCCCGATCAGCACGCCGGCCGCCACCGGCTTGCGCCGCGCCCACGCCAGTAGCCCGGCCATCGCCAATCCCGTTGCCAGGGCGTCGAAATTGGTGAAAATCTGGAAGATCACCAACGGTGACGCGGCCACCAGGGCCGCGTCCCACACCCGGCGCCCCGCCAGCCCGGCGGTGGCCCAGACGGTGGCCAGCCAGGCCAGCGCCAGGCCGAACGCCGCAACGTTGAAGAACATCACCACCTCGGCGACCACCGGCAGCGGAGCCAGCTTGGTCAGCGCGGTGTAGGTCTTCGCCAACGCCATGGACACGTACTGATACATCCCGGTCAGCACCGGATACTCCATGTAACGCACCGCGGGCCGGCCGTCGTAACGCATCTGCGGGGTGCCACTGCCGTCCGTCTCGACCCAGCTCGACTTGTACGGAAACTTCCCCTGGCTCAACAACTCCGCGCCGTAGAGCGGAACCGTATCGGAGTAACACAACTCGTAGTACGCGCGTTGGTTGTCCCAGTTGGCCACCCGCTGATCGCCTGTCCCGGTGCCGGTGCTCTGCAGGCAGGCCGCCTTCGTCGACCAGCCGAGCGCCAGGAACACCAGGCCGATCAAAAACATCACCCGCAGTGGGGTCATCACCCGTGTCCGGCCGATGAGTGCGTGCCTGCCCACCGGTCCCCCGACGACCTCCGCCAGCGCGGCACCCAACGAGTCGGTCCGACTCGGGCAGTCGCGATTGTCGACGCTGCGCAAATCGCCGGCCAGCGGTCCCGGGGAGATGGTGGCGCTGCGCTGCTCGCCGTCGGTCACGGCGGCGGTTGCGGCGGTGGAGCTTGCGGGCCGCCCGGCGGGACGCCCGGTTCGGGGCCGTTACCACCCGGCGCCGGCGGCGCATTGGTGATCGTCGTGGGCGGCCCGACCGGGATGGTGATGCCCGGCGCCACCTCGATGGTGGGCTGAATGACGGTCACCGACGGAGCCGGCGGCGGGGGCGGCGGCGCGGGGACACCCGCATACCCACCGATCTCGGTCGGCTTGGGGAAGGACTCCTTCGAAGTGCCCTTCAGCGCGCCGTCCATGGTGGACTTCCAGATGTCCGACGGCAGCCCGGAGCCGTAAACCGGCGCGCCCGAGGCGGTTACCAGCGGGACGTCACCCTTCGCGGTGCCCACCCACACCGCAGTCGACAACGACGGCGTGTATCCGACCATCCAGGCGTCCTTGTCGGCGTTGGTGTCGCCCAGCTGCGTGGTGCCCGTCTTCGCCGCCGACGGCCTACCGCCGGCCAGCGCGTGGCCGCGCGAGTAGCTGGCGATCGGCTCCATGGCCGCGGTGACGTTGTCGGCCACGGCCTTCGGGATCCGCTGCTCGCCGTTGTTGTCGGACTTGCTCGCGTCGAAAAGCACCTGGCCGTCCGAGTTGACGACCTTCTGCACGAAATGCGGACGATGGTAGACGCCGGAGGCGGCCAGCGTGGCGTAGGCCGACGCCATGTCGATCACCCGGGTCTGATACTGCCCCAGCACGATTCCGTTGTTGGGTGGCCCGCCCTTGCCGTCCTCGGACAGCGTGTGGTCCACACCGGGGAAGCTGGTCGCGACGCCGGCCTGGTGCGCGGCGTCCGCGACGGCCTGCGGGCCGCCCTTGAGCTTGAGCATCAACCGGTAATACGAGGTGTTCAACGACTGCTTGAGCGCCTGGGCGATGTTGCAGGTGCCGCAGCTCTCGCCGTCGACGTTGGTGATCTTGATACCGTCGACCGTCAGCGGCGAACTGTCCACCTGGTACCCCAGACCGATCCCCTGTTCGAGGGCGGCGACCAGGGCGAACACCTTGAACGACGAACCGGTTTGCAGCCCGGCCTGCGCGAAGTCGAAACCGTTGGCGTCCGCGCCGCCGTAGTAGGCGCGGATCGACCCGTCGTGCGGGTCGATCGACACCACGGCCGAGCGCATGTCGGGGTCTTGTCCGTCAAGGTATTTCGACACCGCCTTCTCGGCCGCCTGCTGCGCCTTCGGGTCGATGGTCGTGGTGACCTGCAACCCCTGGGTGTTCAGGGTCCGCTCGTCGATGTTGAACAGCTCCATCAACTCTCTGGTCACCTGACGCTCGATCAGCCCGTTCGGCCCCGTCGTCTGGTTCTCCGCGCGCGCCTGGTCGGGCGGCACGGTCTGCGGGAATTCCTGCGTCGCACGATCACTGGGAGAGAGCGCCTTGGTCTCCACCATGCCGTCGAGCACCCAGTTCCACCTGTCTCGGGCGCCCCTGGGATCGACGGCCGGGTCCAGCGCCGATGGGCGCCGGATCAGCGCCGCCAGCAGCGCCCCCTCGGAGACGGTGAGCTGCTCGACGGGCTTGTTGAAGTAGGCCTTGGCGGCGGCGGAGATGCCGTAGGCGCCGCGGCCGAAGTAGATGATGTTCAGGTAGGCCTGCAGCACATCGTCTTTCGACCACTCCCCCGACATCTTGGTGGCGATGACCAGTTCTTTGGCCTTGCGCATCAGGCCGCTGAACCCGTGCTGCGCCGAACCCACCAGCGCGTTCTTCACGTATTGCTGGGTGATCGTCGACCCGCCCTGCAGGTCGCCGTTGCCGAAGAGGTTGTTGTCCACCGCCCGCGCGAAGCCGGTGAAGTCGAACCCCGGGTTGGAGTAGAAATTGCGGTCCTCGGCGGCGATCACGGCCCGGCGCACGTGCACCGGCACCTGGTTGATGTTGACGTCCACCCGGTTGCCTTCGGGCGGGATGATCTTGGCGATCTCGGATCCGTCGCTGGCCAGGATGGTGGAGACCTGGTTGGTGCGCAGGTCGCCCGGCTTGGGGATGTCGACGATGAAGTACGCCATCGCGAACGTGACGATCGGCAACAGCACCAGCACCGCCGCCGACAGATAGGCCGCGCGTCGCACCCACAGCCAATTGATCTGCTGGGTCCAGTGGACGTCGCCCCGCGGTCCGGAACCGTCGGGCCCGCCGGGCCGACCCCGCGGCCCGGGCGGCGGCGGTGGCCCTCCCGGTGGGCGGCCTCCCCCGCCGGACCGGTCGCGGCGCGGCGACGTCCTGCTGTCCAGCGCGGCCTTGACCTCTTCGAGCGCATCCCGCTGCAACGGCCCCGAGGGAGGGCTGTCCAGCGCGGCTTTGACTTCTTCGATGCTGGGGTCGGGGCGCCGCGGCGACCGGTCGTCGACGACCGGTGGGAGGATGCTGGTCAGCCGGTCATCGGGCGGAACCCCACGGCGCTGCCCGGGCGCCGACGGCGCGTCACGCGGGCGCTCGCCACTTCCATGTTTGCCCACACGCTCAGTCGCCGGCCCATCCGCGTCGCTGGACGACTGGTTGTGGCGTCCGTCGTTATTCAATGGCCGTGCGCGCGTCGTTTCGCGCCGTCCGCGTGCCGCGCGTGCCCTTCGGTGGGCGCGCCGCGCCGAGCACATACGACTTGACCAGATGGTTCCACTCGCAGGTCCGACATACCTCCACGACGTGGACGGCGAACTCCTCGAAGCGGGTGGCCAGCAACACCAACTCTTCGGCCGTTCGTGCCGAGCCGGATACCGGACCCAGGTGTTCGCCGAACACCCACGACACCAGCGTCAGCTGCTCCTTGCGGCAGATCGGGCACATGACCTGGCTCGGTTTCCCGTGAAACTTGGCGGCGCGCAGCAGATACGGGTTCGCGTCACACACCTCGGACACGCCCGTGCGGCCCGAGTACACCTCGGCCAGCAGTGCTCGCCGCCGGAGCGCGTAGTCCACCACTTGTCGCTGCAGTCGCACGCCCACCAGAGTACGTCGCCATCCCGGGTGCGGATACGCAACCAAAACCGTGGCGGCCCGAGCCGGCTAACCGGCCGGTGTTTCCTGTGCCGAACCGGGGCCGGACTCTACGATCATCCCCGTGGCGAAATGGCTCGGGACATCGCTGGGCGGCGGGGCGGCGACCAGTGGCGGAGCGGCCACGCGCGCCAAGGACATCAACCGGCAGGACGCCTGCAGGATCCTCGACAACGCGTTGAACGACGGCGAGCTCTCCATGGAGGAGCACCGGGAACGGGTCAGCGCGGCCACCAAGGCGGTCACCCTCGGCGACCTGCAGGCCCTCGTGAACGACCTGCAAACCGACAGCACCGCGCTGCACCCGCCGTCCGCCGAGGCCCGACCGGTGCCGGCGAGGCTGCGCGGCTGGGGGCCGCTCGCCGCGGCGTTCGTCGTCTCGGTGCTGCTGGGCGTGGGCATCGGCTGGGGCCTCTACGGCAACACCAAGTCGCCGCTGGACTTCACCTCCGATCCCGGCGCCAAACCCGACGGCGTCGCCCCCCTGGTGCTGACCCCGCCCACCCAACTGCACTCGGTCGGCGGGCTCACCGGGTTGCTCGAGCAAACCCGCAAGCGGTTCGGCGACACCGTGGGGTACCGACTGGTCATCTACCCGACCTACGCGGTGCTCGACCGTCCGGATCCCTCCGACGACCGCCGCGTCCTGGCCTATAGCTACCGCGGCGGCTGGGGCGACCCGACCAGCTCGGCCAAGAGCTCGGCGGACGGACCCGTCCCCGTGGACCTGAGCAAGTTCGACGTCACAAAGACGGTCGGCATCATGCGCGGCGCCCCGCAGACGCTCCACATGAAGCCGTCGGACGTCAAAACCGAATACCTCAACATCGAGCCGGCCACCGACCCGACCACGCCGGGCGCCCTGTCGCTGTCGCTCTATGTCTCCAGCGACTACGGTGGGGGCTACATCGTCTTCGCAGGTGACGGCACCGTCAAGCAGCTGAACTTGCCGTCCTAGACCGCCGGCAGCCGCCGCGATCCGATTCCGCGCGCCCAGGCTAATAGCTCACGAACATCCGGTGGTGTTGTGGCGAATATATCGAGACGATACGATTACGCGAGGCGTCGAACCGTCGTAACCAACCGTGCAAAGGGGGTGACTCGATGCTTGAGCTCGCCATCCTCGGCCTTCTGATCGAATCGCCGATGCATGGTTACGAGTTGCGCAAACGCCTCACCGGTCTCCTCGGGGCATTCCGCGCGTTCTCGTACGGTTCCCTGTACCCGGCCCTCCGGCGGATGCAGGCCGAGGGCCTGATCGCCGAGGATGCCGCCCCGGCGGGGACCCCGGTTCGGCGGGCCCGGCGCGTCTACCAGCTAACCGACAAGGGCCGTCGGCGCTTCGGGGAGCTGGTGGCCGACACCGGCCCGCACAACTACACCGACGACGGCTTCGGGGTGCACCTGGCCTTCTTCAACCGGACTCCGGCGGAAGCGCGCATGCGCATCCTGGAAGGCCGTCGGCGCCAGGTCGAGGAGCGGCGGGAAGGCCTGCGCGAAGCGGTGGCGCGAGCCAGCAACTCGTTCGACCGGTACACCCGCCAACTTCACCAACTGGGGCTCGAGTCCAGTGAGCGCGAGGTGAAGTGGCTCAACGAGCTCATTGCTGCGGAGCGGGCGATGCCCGGCCTCTCCGAGCAGACGTAATACCCCTTGCACGAATCCGATCAGCTGCGACACAAGGTTATGGAGTTAGGAGAACGCCCTATGAGTGAGCACCAGCCGCCGACGGCGGAAGAGGCGCAGACGGAGGTACGAGTCGCCATTGTCGGCGTCGGTAACTGCGCATCTTCGCTGGTACAGGGCGTCGAGTATTACCAGAACGCCGACGAGAACAGCACCGTGCCCGGTCTGATGCACGTGAAGTTCGGCCAATACCACGTGCGCGACGTCAAGTTCGTCGCCGCCTTCGACGTGGACGCCAAGAAGGTCGGCTTCGACCTGTCCGACGCGATCTTCGCCTCGGAGAACAACACGATCAAGATCGCGGACGTGCCGCCCACCAACGTGGTGGTGCAGCGCGGCCCGACGCTGGACGGCATCGGCAAGTACTACGCCGACACCATCGAGCTGTCGGATGTCGAGCCCGTCGACGTGGTGCAGGCGCTGAAAGAGGCCAAGGTCGACGTGCTGGTGTCCTACCTGCCCGTGGGTTCCGAGGAGGCCGACAAGTTCTACGCCCAGTGCGCCATCGACGCCGGCGTGGCATTCGTCAACGCGCTGCCGGTGTTCATCGCCAGCGACCCGGTGTGGGCCAAGAAGTTCGCCGACGCCGGCGTGCCGATCGTCGGTGACGACATCAAGAGCCAGGTCGGTGCCACCATCACCCACCGCGTGATGGCCAAGCTGTTCGAGGACCGCGGCGTGCAGTTGGACCGCACCATGCAGCTCAACGTGGGCGGCAACATGGACTTCCTCAACATGCTCGAGCGTGAGCGGCTGGAGTCCAAGAAGATCTCCAAGACGCAGGCCGTCACCTCCAACCTGCAGCGCGAGTTCAAGACCAAGGACGTGCACATCGGCCCGTCCGACCACGTCGGCTGGCTCGACGACCGCAAGTGGGCGTACGTGCGGCTGGAAGGCCGCGCCTTCGGCGACGTGCCGCTGAACCTGGAGTACAAGCTCGAGGTGTGGGACTCGCCGAACTCCGCGGGCGTCATCATCGACGCGGTGCGGGCGGCCAAGATCGCCAAGGACCGCGGGATCGGCGGTCCGGTGATCCCGGCGTCGGCCTACCTGATGAAGAGCCCGCCGCAGCAGCTGCCCGACGACGTCGCGCGCACCCAGCTCGAAGAGTTCATCATCGAGGGCTGACCCCTTTTCAATCGATTGTGCGGTGAGGTCGCTTCGGTGACCTCACCGCACAGTCGTCTCGGCGGCCGTTCGCCGCCTCATTCGCGGGAGTCACGCGAGGGTCGGCGTGTGCTGTGTGTCCGACACATGCGGTGATTCTTGTGACCGAAGTGATTCGGCCGTTGACGACGCCCGTGGGGTGTCATCCTTTGTTTCATGTCCGGCGCCAAGCATGTCGTTCTCATCCACGGCACGTGGGGCCGCGGCGATCACTGGGGTCCCGCTCGGGCGGCTTTCGAGGAACGCGGTTATACGGTGCACACCCCGACGCTGCGCCATCACGAATTGCCGTCGGCAGAAGGCGCCATGAAACTCGCGTCGCTGAGCATGCGCGACTACACGGATGACCTCGTCGCGCTCGTCGATTCACTGGACTCGCCACCGCTGTTGGTTGGACTGTCGCTGGGCGGTCTGCTGGCGCAGCTCGTCGCCGCACGTACCCGTCATGCCGGCGTCGTCGCCGCCTGCCCGACACCGGCGGCGGGCATCTTCGCCCCTACTCCTGCAACGCTGCGCAGTTTCGGCAGCGTCTTCGGGCGGCACTTTCTACAGCCGCGACCGTGGGCCAAGCCGCTGTATCCCACGACGTGGCCCCGGTTCCGCCGGTGGGTAGCCAACGCGCAGACCGAAGAGGTCGCCCGTGAGGTATTCGGCGGCTTCGTCTGCGAATCGGGGCGCGCGTATTGCGAGATCGTCTTCCCTTCTCTGGACCGGGGCAAAGCCGCCACCGTGGACTTTGCCGCGATTGCGACGCCGGTGCTTGCGATCCGGGGCGAATACGACCGTATGGTCCCTCCCCAGATCGCCCCTAAGACGGCCGCGCGTTATCGGCGAGGGAGCTGGGTGGACATTCCCGGCTCGGACCACCTGGTCTTTACCGGGAATGCGCTCCCGGTGACCATGGGCCATATCGACGAATGGATCGCCACGAACCGCGTGCTCACCAGCGCCTAGCTCCAAATCGTCCTCACGACGCTGTGCGGGTGCTTAGCATCATCTCTCGATGACCGTTCAGCCCGCCGCGTTCTTGCGCACGACGCTCCCCCTCGACCTGTCCCGGCTCCAGGAGTTGGACAGCGGCCGATACCACTCGATCTGGCTGCCCGACCACATGGTCAGCTTCTGGCCCGACGCGATCTGGACCCCCGAGTTCACCGACCTGGCCACCGCCTCCCCGTCTCCGCACCGCCACCTGGACGGGCTCGCGGTCGCCGCGGCGGCCGCCGTGCTGACGGAGAACGTTCCGCTCGTCAGCGCGGTCGTCGACACCGTGCGCCGCCACCCCAGCATGCTCGCCCAGACGGCGCTCACGATCGACCACCTCGCCAAGGGCCGTTTCATCCTCGGGCTGGGCAGCGGCGAGAGCGAGAACACCCTGCCCTACGGATTCGACTTCGCCAGACCGGTCAGCCGCTTCGAGGAAGCCCTCACGGTGATCCGGCTGCTGTGGGACAGCGACGGCCCTGTCGACTTCGACGGCCGGTTCTACTCCCTGCGCCACGCCCGGCTGGACACCGAACCCTACGCGGGCAACACGCCGCAGATCTGGATCGGCGCCAGCGGCCCCCGGATGCTGGACCTCACCGGTCGGCACGCCGACGGATGGTGGCCGGCCGGCGCCTGGACGCCGGAGCACTACGCCGAGATGCTCGGCGCGGTAAGGGCTTCGGCGGAGCGCGCGGGCCGCGACCCGCTGGCGATCACACCCTGCTTCATCCAGGTGTGCCTGATCGGGACAGACGACGACGCCCTGGCCCGAATCCTGCAGGCCCCCCTGGTCAAGGCGTTCCTCCTGCAGGTGTCCGCGGAAACGTTGCGCGCCTTCGGCTTCGAGCACCCGATGGGCGATCGATGGCGCGGGTTCCAGGACATCGACCCGGCGGTGCTCACCCGCGAGCGCATCCTCGACTTCCTCGACATGGCGCGGGCCGAGATGATACTGGCGGTGGTGCCGCATGGCACACCGGCGCAGGTCGCCAAGATCGTCAAGGCCTATGTGGACGCGGGCCTGCGCGTGCCCAAGATCCTCGACTACGCCGCTATGGCCGGCCTGAGCTTCGCGGAGGCGTCGGCGGCCAACGTCCGCGCTGCCGAAGACGAGCTGATGCGGCTCTGCGGGGTGCCGGCGTGACGACCCGCCTCGACGCCGCCCAGCTGCTCGCCGACGCGCAGCAAGCCACCGGTCTGAGCGATTACGGCGATCCGACGCTGCCGCAGCGCTTCACCGTCGCCGTCGAGCACCTCAACGCCCTCGGCATGAACGCCGACGGCAACCGGCAAGCGGCGCAGGTATGCCGATGGCTGCTGACGTCGCGGCTGGAATTCATCGGGGACCGTAACCGCTACCCGGTCGGTGACGAGGTGATCGAGGAGCCGATGTTCGTCACCGGCGAACCCCGTTCGGGCACAACGCTGATGCACGCGCTGATGTCCGTCGATCCGCAGGCGCGGGCGCTGCGGTTCTGGGAGGTGATGTATCCGTCACCGCCCCCCGGGCTGGCCGGTCCCGACGACCCCCGCCGCGCGCGGGCCGACGCCGACTGGCGCGAGATCAACGCCAAGATGCCCAAGTGGCTGCACAGCCACCCCTACAACGACATGCTGGGCGATGGCCTGCCCGAGGACGAGCGCACGTGGGCGTTCGACTTCCGGGTGATGACACCGACCGCCTGGTGGCGCGTGCCGATGCAGTCGCTGGTCAGCGGACTGGCCACCGACGCGGCGGCGCAATATCGGCTGCACAAGGCCATGCTGCAGCAGCTGCAATACCGTCGGCCGCGGAAGCACTGGGTGCTCAAAGGATTTCACGGGTTCCGGCTCAAGGAGCTGTTCGACACGTATCCCGACGCGCGCATGGTGTGGCTGCACCGCGACCCCGTACAGGTCGCCGCGTCACGCACGATGATGATGGCCGACATCGCCGACGGCATCGTCGGTCCGGTCGACCTGCACGCCGAGGCCAAGAAGCACCTCGAGATGACCCGCGCCAGCATCGCGAACACGATGAGCAATCCGCTGGTGGACGATCCGCGCATCCTGCACGTCCGCTACTCGGACTTCATCGCCGACCACATCGGCACCGTCCGGCGCTACTACGCGTTCTGCGGTCGCGAGCTGACCGGCCGCGCCGAATCGGTGATGCGCGCGTACCTGGCCAACAACCGCGGCGACCGCCATGGCAAGTTCACCTACTCCACCCGGCTGCTGACCGACATCGGCGAGGACCTAGACGCGCTGCACGCGGAGTTCCGGCCGTTTCGGGAGCGATTCGGCGTCGCCATCGAGAACCGGCCGTGACGTGACCGGCGCACACAAACGGCTGTCCGTGCACGACGTCACCTTCTACGGCGACTCGCTCACCGAGATGACGGCGCATTGGGCCGCGCTCGGGGTGTCCCGTCTGAGCGTGCTGGACAGCGAGCTGCTCGACCCGGACTTTCCGATCCTGTTGCAGTGCAACGATTATACCGTGGAGGCCGTCTATCACCTCTTCGCCGGCGGCGCGCTGTCCGGCGACCCGCAGCCCGCCCGCGACGCGCTGTGCACCGTGATCGACGCCGCGGCCGCCGCCGGCGCTCGCACGGTCTACCTGCTCACCGGCGGGCGCGGCGGCCTCAGCTGGGGGCAAGCCGCCGAACGGTTCTGCGCCATGGTCGCCCCCTGCGTGGCGCACGCCCACGCGGCCGGGCCGGCGCTGGCCATCGAGAACGCCTCCAGCCTGTACGCCGACCTCCACATCGCCCATACCCTGCGCGACACCGTCGCGCTGGCCGAGATGGCCGAGCTGGCTGTCTGCATCGACGTGTTCCACTGTTGGGCGGAGGGCGATTTCGACGCGACGCTGCAGCGGGCGCTGCCGCGCACCGCGCTCATCCAGTTGAGCGACTACGTGCTCGGCGACCGGGCACTGCCCGGCAGGGCGGTCCCCGGCGACGGCGCGATCCCGATCGAGGCGATCGTCGCCCAAGCCGTCGCCGGCGGCTACGCGCACGGTTTCGACCTGGAACTGATCGGCCCCCGCATCGACCGGGAGGGCCGCCGCGAATCCGCCCGCCGCGCATGCGATGCCGTCGGCGCGATCCTGGACAGGCTTGGGGCTTAGGGATGGCTTACGGTGACGGTCCCCATGACGCGGAACTGCAGTCCGCCTGGGCCGAATTCTGCGCGCGCCTGCAGCGGGCGGGTGAGCAGGTCTTCAAGCAGGCCAACCCGGCCTCCGCCGTGCATCGCGTGGACGCCTACCGATTCCTCACCCAAAACCTGGGCCAGGCTTTCGATTTGGCGCTCGAAACCCGCGACACCCGCTACCCGGTGCTGCACGCATTCTGCGGCCCCACTCGCAAGCTCGGCGGCGACTGTGCCGACTTCACCTACCAGCAGGCATGGATCGACGGGCGCTCAACCTACCGGCTCACCGGCAGCCGCGGCACCGCAAGGTTTTTCAATGTCACCGTCCAGGGGCCGCGCGTCCCCGGCCCCGGCGTGCTGCACGAACCCTTCGGTGACACACCCGAAGCCAACCTGCTTGGCCATCACCTCGACATCGGCGACGACGGACAATTCGAGCTCTACATCGGTGGGCCCAAGCGCGGGCCGAACTGGCTGCCCACCACCGGCGGATCACGCAAACTGTTCGTCCGCCAAGGATTCGACCGCTGGGACGAGCTGCCGGCACAGCTGCGCATCGAGCGGGTCGACATGGACTCCCCCAAGCCGCTGCCGTCGCCCACCGAGATGGTCGCGGCGATGCGCTGGGCCGGTGATTTCATCACCGGTCTGATGGCCGACTGGCCCGAATTCCCCTTCACCTACGGCGGCGTCGACGCCGAGCGCCCGAACACCTTCCCCCGCGTGGACACGACCGACGCCGACGGCAGGCGCGGCCGCGCCGCCATCAACATGTATTGGGAGCTGGCCGACGACGAGGCGCTGATCGTCGAATTCGACATCCATGACGGCCTGTGGATGCTGACCAACATGGGCGTCTTCTTCAACAGCATGGACTACCTCTACCGGCCGGTGAGCTACACGCCGAGCCGTGCCACGACCGACACCGACGGGCGCATCCGGCTCGTCCTGGCTCACCGCGACCCGCGCGTGCACAACTGGCTCGATACCCAGGGCTTCCGGTGCGGCAACCTGACCTACCGGCACATGCTCGAAGGCGAGCCCGCGGCGCTGAGCACCCGTGTCGTCAAGCACGACGACGTGCTCACCGCCCTACCGGCGGACACCGCCCTGGTGACTCCCGCGCAGCGCACCGCCGCGATGTGGGAACGGTTCCACGGCATTCGCCGTCGTTATGTCCTCTAGTGTCTGTAGATCGTGGCCGAGATCTCCGAAGAAGACCTGGACGGGCTATCCGAATTCGCGCTCCTGGCCGAGAACGCCGAGCAGGCGGGCGTCACCGGTCCGCTGCCCGACGTGCGCCGCGTCGAGACGGGCACGGGGGCGAGCAAGATCAGCGCGCTGCGCTGGGGCGCCACTGCACCGCGGATCGTCTTCCTGCACGGCGGTGGGCAGAACGCGCACACCTGGGACACCGTCATCGTCGGCCTCGGCGAGCCCGCACTGGCCGTGGATCTGCCCGGCCACGGCCATTCGGGATGGCGCGAAGACGGCGACTACTCGCCGCAGATCAACGCCGACGCCCTGCTGCCGGCGGTGCGCGAGCACGCCCCCGGCGCCGATCTCGTCGTCGGCATGTCGCTGGGCGGGCTGACCGCGTTACGGTTGGCCGCGGTGGCGCCCGAACTCGTGAACGAACTCGTCCTGATCGACGTCACGCCGTCGGCGCTGCAACGGCACTCGGAGATGACCAAGGAGCAGCAGGGCACGGTCGCGTTGATGCACGGCGAACGGGAATTCCCCAGCTTCCAGGCCATGCTGGACCTGACGATCGCCGCGGCCCCGCACCGCGAGGTGAAGGCGCTGCGCCGCGGCGTCTTTCACAACTCACGCCGGCTGGACAACGGCAACTGGACGTGGCGCTACGACGCCATCCGCAAGTTCCCGGATTTCGACGTCCTGTGGGACGACGTGGATACGCTGTCCGCGCCGATCACCCTCATCCGCGGCGGCAAGTCAGGATTCGTCAGCGACGACGACGCGACCGAACTGAGCCGCCGCACAAAGCATTTCCGTACCGCACACGTCGTCGAGAATTCCGGCCACTCCGTGCAAAGCGACCAGCCCCTCGCCCTCATCGATCTGCTGCGCCGGGTGCTCGACGGGCGGTGAGCCTACGGTGGTCTCATGAGCCCTGATCTGCCCGTCCGCATCGGCGTGCAACTGCAGCCCCAGCACGCGCCGCAATACCGCCAAATCCGTGACGCCGTGCGCCGCTGCGAGGACATCGGCGTCGACATCGCCTTCAACTGGGATCACTTCTTCCCCCTCTACGGCGACCCCGACGGCGCGCATTTCGAGTGCTGGACCATGCTCGGGGCCTGGGCCGAGCAGACCTCGCGCATCCAGATCGGCGCGCTGGTCACCTGCAACTCCTACCGGAATCCCGAGTTGCTGGCCGACACGGCCCGGACCGTCGACCACATCAGCGACGGCCGGCTCGTGCTCGGGATCGGTTCGGGCTGGAAGCAGAAGGACTACGACGAGTACGGCTACGAATTCGGCTCCGCGGGTAGCCGCCTGGACGACCTCGCGGGCGCGCTGCCCCGGATCAAGTCCCGGCTGGCCAAACTCAATCCGCCGCCGACGCGCGACATCCCGGTCCTCATCGGCGGCGGGGGCGAACGCAAGACGTTGCGTCTGGTCGCCGAATACGCCGACGTGTGGCACAGCTTCACCTCCGCCGACGAATTCCCGGCGAAGTCGGAAGTTCTGGCCCGGCACTGCGCCGACGTCGGGCGCGACCCTGCGGACATCGAACGCTCGGCCGCCGTCCCGGACCGCGGCGCGCTGGTCGACAATGCCGAAAACCTCGTCGGCCTGGGCGTCACGCTCCTGACCGTGGCGTGCGACGGTCCCGATTACGACCTCGGCGCCGCGGAAGCACTGTGCCGCTGGCGGGATAGTCGGTAAAGCCGTCTCCGCCATTTATCGGCCAAACACCGGAAAGTACGAGCCCACTCGTGAGAAACTTCTCGCGCTAGCTGGCCGCACCGGGTTTGAAAGAGACTCAACAACGAATGCCGAAGAAATACGGGGTCAAAGAAAAGGACCTGGTTGTTTCGCACATCCTTCACCTCTTGCTGACGGGGAAGTTACGCACCGGCGACCGCGTCGATCGCAATGAGATCGCGCTCGGGCTGGGAGTAAGCCGCGTCCCCATTCAAGAGGCGTTGGTCCAACTCGAACACGACGGCATTGTCTCCACCCGTTATCACCGGGGAGCGTTCGTCGAGCGGTTCGACGAAGCCACCGTCCTCGAGCATCACGAGCTCGACGGCCTGCTCAACGGCATCGCGTCCGCGCGCGCAGCCACCAGTCCCACCCCGCGGATCCTGGGCCAACTCGACGCCCTGATGCGATCGCTGCGCACCGCCAAGGATTCGCGGGCGTTCTGTGACCTCGCCGACGAGTACCGGCGCACCATCAACGACGAATACGCCGGACCGCGGTTGCATGCCACGATCCGCGCCTCGCAAAACCTCGTCCCCCGGGTCTTCTGGCTCATTTATCAGGGCGGCCGCGACGAAGTGCTGCCGTTCTACGAGGACGAGACCGCCGCGATCCACCGGCGTGATCCCGAGGCCGCCCGGGCCGCCTGCGTGGGTCGCTCCTACCTGATGGCGCAGACCATGCTCGCCGAACTTTCCAGGCGCAGGGTGTTCACCCCACCCGACGACGTCGCCCCCATGATGCCCGGGCGGCTCGAGGTACTCGCCGACGCCGAAACCGTCGACGTGGAGCCGCTGGCGATCTAAGCCGGGCGCTCACCCGACGAAGCCCCCGGCCGGTCGATACGGTGGCAGGGATGAACGTGCGCGTGGACGGACGCACCCAGCGCCGCGGAAGGCTGTTCGGACTGGCCGCGACGACGGTGTTGGTGTGCGGCATGGCATTAGGCGGGCTGGCCGCGCCCGCCGGCGCCGACTGGAATCAATGCGCGCCGGCCGGATTGGACAGCGCCCGGGCCTTGCCCAAGGATCTGACCGAAAACCGGCCTACTCCGCAAGAAGACCCGGACACCACGAACTCCGTCGAACCGCTCACGTCGGTCGATGTCGGCGCCCTGGGCCTCGGCACGCCGGGCGTCCTCACGGTGGGCACGCTGTCGGACGCCCCGCCCAACGTCTGCATCAACCCGACCGGTGAGTTCAGTGGCTTCGACAACCTGCTGCTGCGCGCCGTCGCCGACAAGTTGCACCTGCAGCTGCGCTTCGTCAGCACCGACTTCTCCGCGCTGCTGGCGCAGGTGGCTTCCCGGCGGTTCGACGTGGGCTCGGCGTCGGTGAAAGCCACCGACGAGCGCCGCCGCACCGTCTCGTTCACCAACGGCTACGACTTCGGCTTCTACTCCCTGGTGGTGCCCCCCGGCTCGCCGATCCACGACTTCGGCGACCTGGTGGCCGGCCAGCGGATCGGCGTGGTCCAGGGCACCGTCGAGGAGTCCTACGTCGTCGACACCCTGCATCTGCAGCCGGTGAAGTACCCCGGCTTCGCCACGCTGTACGCGAGCCTCAAGACGCGGCAGATCGATGCGTGGGTGGCGCCCGGCACCCTTGCCTCGACCGTCATCCGGCCCGGCGATCCCGCGGTGACCGTCGCGAACACTTTCAGCCCAGGCAATTTCGTGGCCTACGCGGTGGCCAGGGAGAACCAGCCGCTGATCGATGCGCTGAACTCCGGGCTGGACGCGGTCATCGCCGACGGCACCTGGGCGAAGCTGTACTGCCAATGGGTGCCGCGGACGTTGCCGCCGGGGTGGAAACCGGGGTCGAACGCCGCGCCCGTTCCCCACCTGCCGGACTTCGCCGCGATCGCCGCGAGCCAGCATCGCGCCGCCGCCGGTCCTTCCGCGCCGAAGTCGACGCTCGCCCAGCTGCGCGACTCGTTCTTCGACTGGGAGATGTACCGGCGGACCATCCCCGTCCTGTTGACGACGGGGCTGCCGAACACGTTGATCCTGACCAACAGCGCCATCGTGATCGGCCTGGCGCTGGGGATGGTGCTGGCCATGGCGGGCATCTCGAACCGGCGATGGCTGCGCTGGCCGGCGCGGGTGTACACCGATATCTTCCGCGGCCTGCCCGAAGTGGTCATCATTCTGCTCATCGGCATGGGCGTCGGACCACTGGTCGGCGGATTGACGAACAAGAATCCGTACCCGTTGGGGATTGCGGCGTTGGGCTTGATGGCGGCCGCCTACATCGGCGAAATCCTGCGTTCCGGGATTCAAAGTGTCGACCCCGGCCAGTTGGAGGCCTCCCGCGCGCTGGGATTCAGCTATCCGACCGCGATGCGGCTGGTAGTGGTGCCGCAAGGAATACGGCGGGTGCTGCCCGCGCTGGTAAACCAGTTCATCGGGTTGTTGAAGGCCTCCGCGTTGGTGTACTTCCTTGGCCTCATCGCCGATCAGCGAGAGCTCTTCCAGGTGGGCCGGGATTTGAACGCCCAGACCGGGAGCCTGTCGCCGCTGGTGGCCGCCGGCCTCTTCTATCTCATATTGACCATCCCGTTGACGCATTTGGTCAACTACATCGACGCTCGCCTGCGCCGCGGGCGCAGTACCGCTGACCCGGACGACGGTTCCGACCTGCTCGCGACGACGTTCGGCCAGGAGATCACGTGAGCGATCCCGCCGCCGGCCACCGGTCAGTCTCGTTGGCCGCCAGGGACATTCATCAGACCTTGGGCGGAAACAAGGTGCTGCGCGGCGTCGACTTCGAGGCTCCGGCGGGTACCACCGTCGCCGTCATCGGGCCGTCCGGCTCGGGCAAGTCGACGCTGCTGCGCACCCTGAACCGCTTGCACGAACCCGATAGCGGCGACATCCTGCTGGACGGCCGGTCGGTGTTGCGCGACGATCCCAACGAGCTGCGCCAGCGGATCGGCATGGTGTTTCAACATTTCAACCTTTTCCCGCACCTGAGCGTGCTGAAAAACGTGGCGATGGCGCCACGCAAGTTGCGGCGCCTGGCCGCCGACGAGGCGCGCGACCTGGCGCTGGCGCAATTGGACCGAGTTGGGCTGAGACACAAGGCCGATGCACGGCCCGGGATGCTGTCCGGCGGCCAGCAACAACGCGTCGCCATCGCCCGCGCGCTGGCCATGGCCCCGCAGGTGATGTTTTTCGACGAGGCCACCTCGGCGCTGGATCCCGAAATGGTCAAGGGAATTCTGCAACTCATTGCCGATCTCGGGGCCGACGGCATGACGATGATCGTCGTCACCCACGAAATGGGCTTTGCCCGCTCGGCATCCGACACCGTTGTTTTCATGGACCGCGGCAAGGTCGTGGAATCCGGGCCTCCGGAGCAGATTTTCGAAGCCGCGCGGACCGAGCGTTTGCAGCGATTTCTGTCTCAAGTGCTTTGACCGCCGCACCGCCGTTCACTACTCGCCAGTAGGCGTAGCTATCTTGTCCGCGCCTGATATCACGTTAGACTCCCCGTTTATGGCGGACAGCGAATCCACCTCGGCCGACGTGACCGAGCTTGCGGAGGGGTTACACCGTGCGCTGTCCAAATTGTTTTCGATTCTGCGGCGTGGGGACCCGAGCGGCACCGCGGCAGCGGGTGAGCTGACCCTGGCGCAGCTGTCGATCCTCGTCACCCTGCTGGATCAGGGGCCGATTCGGATGACCGACCTGGCGGCCCACGAACGCGTGCGGACGCCCACGACCACCGTGGCGATCCGCCGGCTGGAAAAGCTGGGGCTGGTGAAACGCTCGCGCGACCCGTCCGACCTGCGGGCGGTGCTTGTCGACATCACCCCGCGCGGGCGTGCCGTGCACGGTGAGTCATTGGCCAACCGGCGCGCTTCCCTGGCGGCGATGCTCAGTCAGCTCCCCGCATCCGACCTCAGCACCCTGATGCAGGCGCTGGCGCCGCTGGAGCGGCTGGCCTCCGGAGAACCGGCGTCCGGCCCCGCAGGCGAGCCTCCGGCGTGCAAAGAAGCGTGAAACCGACGCATCTGCAACGGCTTTCGCGACGCACGTAGACTGCAGTACATGCCCACTGCACTCATCACCGGCGCCGGTGGCGGCATCGGCTCCGCGATCGCCACGGCGCTGGCCCCCACCCATACCGTGCTGCTGGCCGGCCGGCCTTCGGACCGCCTCGACGCCGTCGCCGAGCGGCTCGGTTCGACGACCTTTCCGCTGGACCTGACCGACCCGGGTGACATCGAGGCCGCCTGCGAGATCGTGGACGAACTCGACGTCCTGGTGCATAACGCCGGGGTGTCCATTCCGGGTCATGTGGCGGACTCGAATGTCGACGAGTGGCGTGCCACCTTCGCGGTCAACGTGTTTGGACCGGTGGAACTTACGCTGGCGCTACTGCCGGCGCTGCGGCGCGCTCACGGTCAGGTGGTATTCATCAACTCCGGTGCGGGACGCAACGTTTCCCCCGGCATGGCGTCCTACTCGGCCAGTAAGTTCGCGTTGCGCGCCTTCGCCGATTCGTTGCGCGCTGACGAACCAGATCTTCGGGTGACGACGGTGTACCCCGGGCGCACCGACAGCGAGATGCAGCGCGAACTCGTCGCGTTCGAGGGCCGCGCGTATGACGCCGCCAAGTTTCTCAAGCCCGAAACCGTCGCCACCGCGGTCGCCAATGTGGTGGCCACGCCGCCGGACGGCCACGTCCACGAGGTGGTGTTGCGGCCCACAGGCCGCTGACCGGCCGACCGCTACACCACCAGGTTGACCAGCCGTCCGGGCACCACGATCACCTTGCGCGGGTTGGCGCCCGCCAAAAACGCCTGCACCTTTTCGTCCGACAACGCCGCGGCCTTGAGGGTGTCCTGGTCGGCGTCGGCGGCCACCACCACCCGCCCTCGCACCTTGCCGTTGACCTGAACCGGGTATTCGACGCTGTCGTCGACCAGGTAGGCGGGATCGGCCTGTGGGAACGGGCCGTGCGCCAGCGACGTGCTGTGGCCCAGCCGCAGCCACAACTCCTCGGCCATGTGCGGGGCCAGCGGGGCGAGCATCAACACCAGCGGCTCGACCGCCGCCCGCGGCACCGCGTCGCGATGCTCCTTGGTGAGGTGGTTGGTGTATTCGATCAACTTGGCCGCCGCGGTGTTATTCCGCAGTGCGGCATAGTCTTCCGAGACCCCCGCGATGGTGCGGTGCAGCACGCGCAGGGTCGCGGTGTCGAGCTCCCGTTCCTCGGCCATGTCGACCACCCGTGTCTTGCCGGTCTGCTCGTCGACGACCAGCCGCCAGACCCGCTGCAGGAAGCGATGCGCCCCGACGACGTCTTTGGTAGCCCATGGCCGGGAGGCCTCCAACGGGCCCATCGACATCTCGTACACCCGCAGCGTATCGGCGCCGTATTCGTCGCAGATCTCGTCGGGTGAGATCGAATTCTTCAGGCTCTTACCGATTTTGCCGAATTCCTGGAAGACTTCGATCTCGCCGCCGGGGCCCGGGTAGTAAAAGCGGCCGTCGCGTTCGACCACCTCGTCGGCCGGGACGTACGACCCGCGCGAGTCGGTGTAAGCGAAGGCTTGGATGTAGCCCTGGTTGACCAGCCGGCGGTACGGCTCCCGCGAGCTGATGTGGCCGAGGTCGTAGAGAACCTTGTGCCAGAACCTCGCGTACAGCAGGTGCAGCACCGCGTGTTCGGCGCCACCGACGTACAAGTCGACGCCGCCGGGGTCCTGCGGGCCGTGCTCCGCGGGCCGCGGGCCCATCCAATAGGCCTCGTTCTCCTTGGCGCACAACCGTTCAGAGTTGTGCGGGTCGGTGTAGCGCAGTTCGTACCAGGAGCTGCCCGCCCACTGCGGCATCACGTTGGTGTCGCGGGTGTAGGGCTGCAGGCCGTCGCCGAGGTCCAGTTCGACATGCACCCAATCGGTTGCCTTGGCCAGCGGCGGCGACGGCTCGCTGTCGGCGTCGTCGGGGTCGAAGAGCACCGGCGAATAGTCGGGCACGTCGGGCAGTTCAACCGGCAGTGCGGTCTCGTCGAGCGCGTGTGCGCGTCCGTCGCTGTCGTAGACGATCGGGAACGGCTCACCCCAGTAGCGCTGCCGGGCGAAAAGCCAGTCCCGCAGCTTGAACTCGATGCGAGCCTTGCCGCGGCCCTCCGCCTCCAAACGGGCGGTGATCGCTTCCTTCGCCGCCGAGACGTCCATACCGTCGAGGTAGCCGGAGTTGACCAGCACACCGTCACCCGGGTAGGCGCCCTGCGAGATGTCGCCGCCGGCAATCACTTCCACGATCGGCAGGCCGAGCTCATGGGCGAAGTCCCAGTCGCGCTGGTCGTGACCCGGAACCGCCATGATCGCACCGGTGCCGTATCCGGCCAACACGTAGTCGGCGATGAAGATCGGCACCGGCTTGCCGTTGGCGGGGTTGGTGGCGTAGCTGCCGAGAAAGACGCCGGTCTTCTCCCTGCTCTCCTGGCGCTCGAGGTCCGACTTGGCCGCGATCGCCCGCCGGTAGGCGGCGACGGCCTCGCCCGGACTGTCGGCGCCGTAGGTCCACCGCGGGTCCGTACCGTCCGGCCAGCTCGCCGCGACCAGCCCGTCGACCAGCTCGTGCTCGGGGGCCAGCACCAGGTAGGTGGCCCCGAACAGGGTGTCGGGCCGCGTGGTGAACACCTCGATGTCGACCGTCGCCCCGCTGGTGGTGGCGGCCGAGAACAGCGCCCTGGTCCCGGTCGAACGGCCAATCCAGTTGCGCTGCATGGTTTTGACCGGTTCCGGCCAGTCCAGCAGATCCAGGTCGTCGAGCAGCCGATCGGCGTAGGCGGTGATGCGCATCATCCACTGCCGCAACCGTTTCCGAAACACGGGAAAGTTGCCGCGGTCGCTGCGCCCGTCGGCGGTGACCTCTTCGTTGGCCAGCACTGTGCCCAGCCCCGGACACCAGTTCACCATCGAGTCCGCGCGGTAGACCAGTCGGTGACCGTCGATCACGTCGGCCCGCTCCCCCGCCGACAACGTCGCCCAGTCGCGGCCGTCCTCGAGGCGCCGCGCGCCGGAGTCGAATTCGGCAACCAACTCGGCGATCGGCCGGGCCTTGCCGGCCGCGGTGTCGAACCAGGCGTTGTAGATCTGCAGGAAAATCCACTGCGTCCACTTGTAGAACTCGACGTCGGTGGTCGAAAAGCTGCGGCGGCTGTCGTGCCCGAGGCCCAGCCGGCCCAGCTGACGCCGAAAGTTCACGACGTTGGCCTCGGTGCGGGTGCGCGGATGCGTTCCTGTCTGCACGGCGTATTGCTCGGCGGGCAGCCCGAAGGAGTCGAAACCCAACGCGTGCAGAACGTTATGCCCGGTCATCCGGAAATACCGGGCGTACACGTCGGTGGCGATGTAGCCCAGCGGGTGGCCGACGTGGAGCCCCTCGCCCGAGGGATACGGAAACATGTCCTGCACGAACAACTTGTCGGCGGGGACCGGGGTCCCATCCGTTGGCGCCAACGAACCGACCGGGTTGGGCACGTTGAACGTGCCGAGCTTCGCCCAGTTCTCCTGCCACGTGCTCTCGATACGGCCCGCCAGCGCCGCCGTGTAGCGATACGTCGGCGCGTCGGAGTCGGCCTGAACGGCACCGGGTTCGCGGTCGGCGGCCGTGGTCGGGGATTCGGTCACCTGAACAGGGTATAAGGGCGGTCTGCGGCCGGCCGCCGGCCACAGGATGGTCTCGGTTCCGTTGCGCACCGATCAGGGGTTCATCCCAGCTCTATTTCGGCCCTGTTCACCGCCTTTGACCTGTAGTTACAGTCGGCCTCTAACTTCTGGCAGTGCGCCACTGGAAGGACCGACGCAGATGATCGAGATCGTCCCCGCCCACCGTGCGCTCCTCGGGGGATTGGTCGCCGGCCTGATCGGCATGGCGGTTGTCACGGGCGCGCAGGCATCGGCGGATCCATCGCTTCCGGCGCCGTCGCCCGTTCCCGCCATCCCGGCGCCCGCGCCGCAGAACGTCACCGCCGTGCCGGGTCAGGCGCCTCCCAACAGGCTCCTCGCCACCCCTCCCGCGTCGAATCCCGTTGTGTCGCCGACGGCTCCGGGCGCTCCCGTCCCTGCCGCGGTCGCACCCGCCACGCCGGTGGCGCCCGCGGTCACGCCCGCCGCCTCGGGGACGATCCGTGAATACCTGCAGTCGAAGGGGGTCAAGCTCGAGGCGCAAAAGCCGCAGGAGCTCAAGGCGCTCGACATCACCTTGCCGGTGCCGGCTCGCTGGACTCAGGTGCCCGATCCCAACGTGCCCGACGCGTTTGCGGTCATCGCCGACCGGCAGGGCAGCAGCATCTACAGCTCGAATGCCCAGGTGGTGGTGTACAAGCTGGTCGGCGACTTCGACCCGAGAGAGGCCATCAGCCACGGCTACGTCGACAGCCAGAAGCTGCTCGCCTGGCAGCCCACCAACGCCTCGATGGCCGATTTCGGCGGCTTTCCGTCGTCGGTCGTTGAGGGCACCTACCGCGACGGCGACATGACGCTGAACACCTCGCGCCGCTACGTCATCGCCACCTCCGGGCACGACAAGTACCTGGTGTCGCTCGCGGTGACCACCGATCGGGCGGTGGCCGTGGCCGACGCGCCGGCCACCGACGCCATCATCAACGGCTTCCGCGTCACCGTGCCCGGGGCCCCGGTTCAGCCGCCCGCGCAAACCCCCGCGGCCTCGCCGGTCGGCCTCCCCGCGCCGGCCGCTCCGGCCGCGCAGCCGCCGGTCACCGCTCCGGTCGGGCAGTTACCGGCTCCTGCCCCGGTCGCGCAGCCGCCCGCGGTGGCGCCGCTGCGTCAGACCTCGGCCACGGCTCCGGTGGTTCTTCCCGCCGCGCCCATGCCCAGCCACCAGCCCACCCCGAACCTGTTGGCCCTGGTTCCGGGCCTGCCGCCGCTGCCCAACTTCTCGTTTCTCCAGCACTAGGCCCGCGTCCGGGCGCCCCGGAGCCCACTGAGCGGCCCGGCGCCCGGGCTCGTATTGTGAGGCCATGCTGATTGCGGGCGTCCTGTGCATGTGTGCGTCGGTGGCCTCCGCCGGGTTCGGAACATGGTCGCTAGCGCGCACCCAGAATGGTGAACCCGCCGCGTTGGCGCTGCGGTCCGTGGCCCCGGCGCAACTGGCGGCGGCGATCATGCTGGCCGCCGGCGGTGTGGTGGCGCTGGCAGCTCCCCCGCACACCGCATTGGTGGTGTTGATCGTCTGTGTGGCCGGCGCCATCGGAACGCTGGCCACCGGGTCGTGGCAGAGCGCCCGCTTCGCCCTGCAGCAAGAAGCCGCCGCACCCGGTTGTGCGGGCGCTTGCGCCGGCTGCACGCAGTCCTGCCACTGACGTCCGGCGCGGGCACCGGCGCGTCGGCGACTGCGCTAGTTGCGGCTGAGGTCGATCGGGTGGGTGGCCAGCAGCGACAGCGGCAGCGGCTGACGGCGCAGCACCTGGCTCCACAGATCGGACCGCGGCCCGACGAGAACGTCGGAGGGCAACGCGGACAAGACAATCCAATCGTCGCGCTCGATTTCGCCTTCCAGCTGGCCGATGGTCCAGCCGGAGTAGCCCGCGAAGATCCGCACCCCCTCTACCAGGGGCGCGATCGTGTCGGGGTCGGCATCGAGATCCACCATCACCACCCGCCCGGCCACATGCCGCAGGCCGGCGACACCCTGCGGGTCGGCGCCCACCCGCAACGCCGCCAGGCACAGCGCCGCGTCCCGCTTGACCGGGCCGCCGATGAACATCGTCTTCGGCTTGGCCGCAAGTTTGGTCCACTGCGGCAACACGTTGTACACCGCGGTCTCGCTCGCGCGGTTGAGCACCACGCCCAACGTCCCTCCGTCGTTGTGCTCGACGATGTAGATCACGCTGCGCCGGAACGTCGGCTCGAAGAGATCGGTGTTGGCGAGGAGCAACGTGCCCGCGCGCACCCGCTGCGCGGCCGGCGCGACATAGTCCTCGGGGTCCTCGGGCGGCGGCACCTCACCATCATCGCATCCGGCGCTCGCCGTCCGGGGGAATCAAGCGCGGGGCGTAAATATTTGTACTGTGGGTACGGCGGCTCCGACCGTGACGAGCTTGCTGGCCCCTCTCCTGGAAGTCGGTTTCGTGATCCAATCCCGGATGCAGTCAAGCGCACCCGCCGAAATATGGCAGTCGGTGCGCGGTTTGCCAGACTTCTGGCGGCTGCTGCAGGTGCGCATGGCGAGCCAATTCGGCGACGGCCTGTTCCAGGCTGGTCTGGCCGGGGCGCTGCTGTTCAATCCGGACCGCGCCGCCGACCCCATGGCGATCGCGCGGGCGTTCACCGTGCTGTTCCTGCCGTACTCGCTGCTGGGACCGTTCGCGGGGGCGCTGATGGACCGTTGGGACCGGCGGCTGGTGATCGTCGGCGCCAACGTCGGCCGCCTCGTCCTGATCGCCGCGATCGGCACCATCCTGGCCGTCCGGGCCGGCGACCTGCCGTTGTTGTTGGGCGCGCTGTTCGCCAACGGTTTGGCGCGGTTCGTCGCGTCCGGGCTGTCGGCGTCGCTGCCGCACGTCGTGCCCCGCGAACAGGTGGTGACGATGAACGCCTTGGCCAACGCGTCGGGGGCCATCGCCGCCTTCATCGGCGCCAATTTCATGCTCGTGCCCCGATTCCTGGTCGGCGCGGGGGACAACGGCGCGTCGGCGATCATCTTCTGCACCGGGATCCCCGTGTCGATCGCCTTGCTGCTGTCGTTGCGGTTCGGCTCCCGCGTGCTGGGCCCGGACGACACCAAGCGGGCGATCCACGGACCGGTCTTCTACGCCGTGGTCACCGGCTGGCTACACGGCGCGCGCACGGTCGCGCAGCGGCCGACGGTGGCCGCCACACTGTCCGGTTTGGCCGCCCACCGCATGGTGATCGGCATCAATTCCCTCGTGGTCCTGTTGCTGGTCCACCACCTGAGCAACCCCGAAGCCGGGGGACTGGGCACCGCCCTGCTGTTCTTCGGTGCGGCCGGCCTGGGCGCGTTTGTGGCCAACGTGCTCACTCCGCCGGCGGTCCGCCGCTGGGGCCGCTACGCGACGGCGAACGGTGCGCTGGCCGCGTCGGCGATCATCGAGCTCGCCGGCGCGGGACTCCAGGTGCCGATCATGGTGGGGTGCGGATTTCTCCTCGGTGTGACGGGCCAAATGGTCAAGCTCTGCGCTGACTCGGCCATGCAGATGGACGTCGACGACGCCCTTCGCGGGCACGTCTTCGCCGTCCAAGACGCGCTCTTCTGGGTCGCGTTCATCGCCTCCATCACGGTGGCCGCCGCGTTGATTCCTCCCGATGGGCACGCGCCCGCGTTCGTGCTGGTCGGCTCCGCGCTGTACCTGACGGGCCTGGGCATGCACAGCTTCCTGGGCCGGCGCGGGGAACGGGTGAATAATCACGACCCGGCGGGGACGACCGACGAGCGGAGGCAATGATGGCGGGTCCCGAAGCGATCGTGGCTGACCTACGTGCCGAAAGCGACGACCTCGACGGCCTGGTCGCGCCGCTTCCGGCCGAGCGCTGGGCCGATGCGACGCCCGCGCCGGGCTGGACCATCGCGCACCAGGTCGGCCACCTGTTGTGGACCGACCGCGTCGCACTGACCTCCGTCACCGACGAAGCCGGTTTCGCCGAGGTACTCAAGGCCGCGGCCGCGGATCCGACCGGTTTCGTCGATGCGGGCGCCGAGGAAGTTGCGGCGCTGGCGCCGGCCGAGCTGCTCGCCGAGTGGCGGGTAACCCGCGGCCGATTGCACGACGAGCTGCTGGAGGTTCCCGCCGGGCGCAAGCTTCCCTGGTTCGGGCCGCCGATGAGTGCGTCGTCGATGGCGACGGCGCGGCTGATGGAGACCTGGGCCCACGGCCTCGATGTCGCCGACGCGCTGGGCGTCAAACGGGCCGCCACCGACCGCCTGCGGTCGATCGCCCACCTCGGGGTGCGCACCCGCGACTACGCCTTCGCGGTCCACAACCTGCCGGCTCCGGCCGAACCATTCCTGGTCGAGCTGCGCGGTCCCGGCGGCGACACGTGGAGCTGGGGGCCGAGCGACGCGGCGCAGCAGGTCACGGGTTCGGCCGAGGACTTCTGTTTCTTGGTCACCCAGCGGCGCCCACTGGCCGCTCTCGACATCACCGCGCATGGGCCCGACGCGCAGCGCTGGCTGGAGATCGCGCAGGCCTTCGCCGGCCCGCCCGGCGCCGGGCGATGAGCGCGTGGGACGCGCGAAGAGAGCCGGCGCCATCCGGCCACGCGCCGGGCGATGAGCGCGTGGGACGCGTTAGTGCAGTGGGCCGCCGTAACTTGCCCGGTTCTCGGCCTCGGCCTCTTCGCGCAGCGCCGAGATCGCCAGGTTGAGCCTGTCGGCCAGCTCCCCGTGGGCATATCCGGTCATGACGCCGGGATGCAGAGTCAGCTTGAGCAACCGCCCGTCGGAATTCGTCACGGCATAGATGTCGCCGAGGTCAACGCTGTAGGTGACGGCCTCGGCCTGGGCCACGAGGGCTTCCCACTTGTCGGCCGCCTCGCTGAGTTCGCGAAGAACTGATTCGACGAGGTCCTTGTCGCTGAGATCCGCGCGACCGCCCGAATCCGACACGTTCACAGTATCTTCGACCCCTCCTACCAGCGTCAATTCATCCTTGCGACTGATCGCCGCATGACGCCGCGGCCTATGAGTCGGGCGGCGGGGTGGCCAGTTTCTGATACCAAGCGAGGTGATAGTTCGCCGACACCCGGTCTCCGCTTGCGATGCCTTCGGTGGCCGCCATCAGCAGGCACTTCAGCAGAAGCGCGGGACTGACGGCCGGGTATTGGACCAGAAGTTGGTAGCGGGCCGTATCGAGGTGCACCCGCAGCACGTCGACCTCCTGGTCGATGATCATTGCGTCCGCCGCGGCCGCGTCCGCCAACCTCTGCACGATCCGGGGGAGTCCGTCGAATCGGCGGGTGGTCTCGCTCAGCACCCTGGCCATGTCGTCGATGGGGGGCAGCTCGCGGGGTTCCAACGACGATCTCGTCGCGGTGAAGTCCGCCGAGCGGCGCAGCGAATCGCCGGGGGAGTAGGTCACCAGCCGCGCCGCGCCGTCAACCAGCGCGGAGACCCTGCCCGTGCGCGGTTCGGGCTCCAATAACCGGACGCCCGCCGGGAGGTTGATGCCTGCCGGTATCCAACCGTGGGCGAGGTCGGTGACCAAGACGGTCGTGCCGTCCGGGAGGTCGCCCACCGCCCAATTCAGCCGCGACTCTTGACGGACCACGAACTCTAGGAGCCGGTTCAGCCGGTCGACCTCCAGACCCGTTGCGCCCGAGTTCTTTTCATCCCGTCTCGGGATGGCGGGCTCACTGGTCGGCGCCGGTTCGGGCTGCGCCACCGGCTCGGGCTGCGCCACCGGCTCGTCGGCCACCGCGTGGTGGCGGCCGCCGTCGGGTTGGCCCGGACCCGGGGCGGCCGCGGGCTCGGCCGGTTCGTCAACGACGGGTTCCACCTCGGTGATCGCCGGGAGGACCTGCGTCTCCTCCACCGAAGCCGCCGCGACGGGTTCTGGCTGCGCGGCAGGCGGCGCCTGGTGTTGCGCGGGTGCCGTCTCGTCGACGACGGGCTCGACCTCGGTGATCGCGGGAATGACCTGCGTCTCCTGCAGCGAAACCGCGGCGATGTCGCCGGCTGGTTCCAAGGGGGCGGCCGCCTCCTCGAGCACGGGCTCGAATTCCGTGATCACTGGAATGACTTGGGTTTCCTCCATCGAGGCCGACGAGTCGGCGTCGGTATGGGTGTCCGCTACGTGCTCGGGTTCAGCCGGCTGCTCCACCCCCGCGTGGTGCCGGCCGTTGGCGACAGGCTCCACGTCCGTCACGCGGGGGATGACCTGAGTTTCCTCAAGATCCGGGGCGGCGGCGGAAGGCGCGGCCGTGTCCTGCACCGCATCGTCGTGCCGAGCCGGCTCGGGCTGCTCCACTTCGTCCTGCCGAACAATCGGAGCCGGCTTGTCGGCCACTCGCCAACGCGGCTTCCGGGCGCCCCATCCGGGCGCATGGGGGAGGGGTCCCGCCCCGGTCACAGCAGGTATGACTTGGGTCTGGTCCTCCGCCAGTGACCGCGGTTCAGCGAACTGGCGGCGGGAATAGCCGGCGGTTGCCCCGGCCAGCTCCGCATGCAGTTGGCGCATCGTCGATTCGACCCGCCGCACCGCACATGCACGCGCCTCATCGATGAGGCGGGCCTCTTCCGCCTGACGGGGCAAATCGGCCAACCCCGCGCGTTTGATCATCTTCAGCTGCTCATTGGCATTCTCGACGATCCGCTGCAGATCGGTCTTCAGATACTCTGCGAGCGTGGCGTTTTCGGCGGTGATCGTCGACAGCTCGGCAGGCCACAGACCACCGATCACCCACGGGGTGCAATCGATGGGAGAGCTGAAGGCCGGCATCGCCAGTGATTCCCGGGTAGCTCTCCGGAGGCGCTGGCGCGCCGTCATCCGACCGAAGATCGCCACCGGCTAAGCGTACCGGTATCTGGCGGATAGCTTCTTCGGTCAGTGAATTGTGCGGCTGGGACGGCCTCGGTAGCGTGAGCATATGGCTGAATCTGCGCTGCAGCAGCAACTCGACGAGGTGCGTGCCCTGCTCGCCCGGGCACGAGAGTTGTTCGGCCCCAATCCCGTAGAGCCGCCCACCGACATCGCGCCGGATTCGGAGGCAACCAAGACCTGGCTGCTGTAGGTGCTAGATCACGCGGTGGCGCCGGCGCAGCTTGTGCGCCAGCAGCTTCTCGATCGCCGCATCGAGGTCTCGCGGGGTCGGCACCTCGGCCGACGGGGTATGTCCGGCCGCCACGATCTCGTCCCGGATCTCCAGCAACGCCTTGAGGCACGACACGTCGGCGGTCAGCAAAATGCCTCGTGCCAGCGTCTCCGCGTCGGTTTCCATCGCCTCTTCACTCAACGCAACGCTGTGCATGTATCCGCCGCGGCAGGAGCGGACGAGGATGTGTCCACTCGGGTGAACGGTGTCGAAAGCGGGGTTGGCGTCCGTCATCGACCGCGGTCAGCGATGCCGCCGAGGTTGCGCGCCGCATCCTGCTCGTGCTCTTCCCACATCGTCGCCGATGCCGCCAGCTTGTCCGCGAGGTCGGCGTGGTCCGCGGCTTGCTGCTCGTAGCACTGGCGCCTCAGCTCGAGCAGTTCCCGCCCGGCGTCGCGCAGCTCGCCGAAGATGGGGCCCAGCGAATCCAGACTTTCCTGAATGGCCTCGTGCGACGACGGCACTGTGCGCAGGTATTCGGAGGTCTCCTGGTGCCGCGCGGCGGCCTGACGCAAGTGGCCGGGCACCACATGGATCGAATCTGCCATCCGCTCCTCCTCTTCACGGCCGCCGGCCAGACCGGCGAGATCACTATTGTCAGGTGGTCGACGAGGTCGCCGGCCGCGTGGGTGTCGGTGGGTCGGGCTTCGCCGGCACGGCCGCGGCCGGCGGATGCTCCCAGCCTAGAAAGCTTGGCCCGTTCACGGCGGCGATGTCTTGAATTTGGCCATCGAGAAGGGCCCTGCCCGGGCCCAGGGCAAGGGCATGCCGGTCGACGAACATCCCGATATCGGCCGGAGCCACGCGCGCCGGGTCGATCGGCTCGGACACCGCGGTGCCCGGCGGCGGAATCGTTATTCCCTGCTGTTGGAAGGCATCTGGTATCGCCGCTCCGCCGACCGCCGCTTTGATCGCGGCCGCCAACGGCGGGCTGGCCGCCGTCACCGTCTCACCGTCGGGCAGGGTCACCGTTGTGGGACCGGCCGAAGGCGGTTGCTCCTCGGCCTTCGCCGCGTCTGTACCCGCGTCACCCGGTTCGTCTGACGACGCGTCGCCCTTGGGGTCCGGCTGATCCGCGGAGTCCAGCAGCCCTTCGTCATCGAGGCCCTGCAGCGCCGGATCCAGGTTGTCGCCACCTGGCACATCCGGCAACGGGAGCCCGCCGGGCATCGCGCCGAGACCGGGGAGCCCCGGAGCGAAACTGGGAATCGGCGGCGGTGCGGGAGCCATCGACGGCGCCGGTGCGGGTGCGCCGTCGGGCATGCCGACTGCCGGCATGTCCTCGCTTGCCAGGCTCGGATCGTCGGCCAGCAACGAATCCAGCAGCGGGTCCCAGCCGGAGTCGTCTGCGGTATCCGCGTCGGTGCCGACCGGCTGGGCCGACGGGCGTGCGCCGGGGCCGTCCGGTTGGCCCTTCGATGCGTCGTACAGCGAGGTCCATGCCGCCATCAGCGCCGATTTCGACGTGTCATCGAGGCTCGCGTTGAGGACCACCGCGCGAATGTCTCGGAGTTTGCCGATCAGGAAGCGCTGGAAGTCGCGCGCGCCGGCCGGAGTGTCGAGGTCCGAGCGCGTTCGCACTGCGGCTTCGGTGTCCTGCTGCAACTTGGTCAGCGCTTCGCTTCCTTCGACGGCATTGAGGTGGGCGTTCAAGATCGCCGTGATCACTTGCATGTCCAGCTGGGAGCTCACCGAATTCTGGTGTGCGAGCGCGGCTTCTGCGTGAGCGATCGCTTCTGCCGCCTCGCCCTTCTCCCGATCGGGTGGCGCGGGCACCGCACGAGGTTGCGGGATACGTTGCGGCTCCTCCATGCCCGGCGACAGTACCCAGGCCGCTTACTGCCGACAATTCACTGTCCCGGCAGGTTGTGGATGACACCGTAACCGCGCCTCAGCGGTCCCCGCCGGCGGCGTACTGGCCCCGAAGGCCCTCCAGGACAGCCTTTTTCGCTCGACTCAGGGCGCGCGCCTCCTCGACGACCGCGGTGATTTCGCGTTGTTTGGCCAGTAGAAATCTCTGGAACTCGCGGGCGCCCATGGGCGTATCGATGGCGAGGGCCGCTTGGTGCACGGTGGCATGATCGATCTGGTCGGCGATGGCGTCGAGCCGCCCGGCGCCCTCGCGCATTGCGGCGTAAGCGCTGTTGAGCGCCTCCGCCAGCACGCGGTCGGCGTCGGCGACCGTGCCGTGCTGGCCGGCCAATGCCGATTGCCGCGCCTGCATGGCGGCGACCGAGGGCCCGGCCTGTTCCGTCATCGGCTCACCCTGTTCGTCATAGCGGTCGCCGAATAGCGACGTAGGTACCCAGCCGGCTGATCTGCACCGAGGCACCGGGGTAGGGCGCCTCGACCACCAGGTTGTTGCCGATTGCCAGCTGGACGTGACCGGCGTGCGGGAAGACGAGGTCACCGGGACGGATTTGCGAACGGGGCACCGGAATCCCATCGTTGATCTGCTGATAGGTGGTGCGGCCCAAGTGAATTCCCGCCCGCGCATAGCTCCACTGCACCAGCCCCGAACAGTCGAACTCATCGGGCCCGGTCGCGCCCCAGACGTAGGGTCGGCCAAGCCGCGACAGCGCGGCACGCACCGCAATCGCGGCGCGCCCCTTCAACGCCACTCCACTGGCGCGGTGATGCAGCAATTGGTAGCGCAACGTCCGCAGTTCCGCGAGGCGCCGCCGGGCGCGAAGGCGGGCCGAAATGACGTGTGCGCGTTGCGCCCGCAGTCGCGCCGCGCGGCGACGCATCGCCTCGCGCTGGGCCATCGGCGTCACCGGGACGACGGTGTCGGCGCGAGCCTCGTCGAGGACACTTCGGGTCAGATCGCGCGCCTGGGTCCGATCCCGATGGGCCCGGGCGATGACGTCCGCCGCCGCCGCGTCGGTGGCCGCCGCCCACGCGAGCCGTTGGCCGCTCTGATCCACCGCGCGCCGGTAGCCGCCGCGGGCCAAGCCGTCGTTCCGCCCGACGGCTCGCCGGAGCACGGCGCGGTAATGGCCAGTGTCGGCGTCCAGCGGCGGGGGCTGGGAGCCGCCGGCGAACATGTCGTGCGCGCGGCTCAACACCGCGATTTCGCTGTGGGTCACTGTGCCCCCTCGCGCTGTCGGCTCCCCGATTCGACGGCGTCGGTGAAGGCCCGCACGCGGGGGAGTGCTCCCGGCGGGATCACCCCGCGGTTACGGATGTCCCAGATCTCCTCCACGTCCACGCCCACCAGCGCGGCGATGATGGTCTCCGGCAATGACGATTGTGCGCAGGCCCGGTCGAACCGAGCGCTCAAGCTGGTCGGCATCCGTTTGAGCAGGGCCGTGCGGGTGGCCTCGAGGGCTCGGAGATGTTCCATCAGTCGATCCGTGGAGTCCGCTCCGGCGTTCACCGCCACCCGCCAGGAGCCGGCGGCCAGCATCTCGGCCTTCACGCACTGAGCGATCACAGACAGAATATACGTCTCATATTCGTTTGATGTTGTCGCAGGCAAGCGATCGATGACGGATTTGAGCGCTTCCAGCTGGGCCTCGGCATACCCTTCCAGCACTTCCGTATCGCTGTGGCGGTCCACGACGACGGGCCCGGTGCGCCTTGCCGGGACGGCGACAGGCGGTTGCGCGGCCATCAGCCTGGCCAGTTCCGCATCCGGGTCGGCCGCCACCAACAGCCGAGAATAGGTGCCCGGCGGGAGGCCCAGGCCGTTTTCAACCTTCTGAACTGTGCTTTTGTGCGGCTTGCGTGCGCCGCGTTCCAGAAAGCTCAGCCCCATGATGCTGACACCGGTCGCGGCGGCGAGGTCCGCCAACGACCAGTCGCGCGATTCCCGCAGTGCGCGGATAGCCGCGCCGGCCGATTCACGGCTCACCGCACGCTCCGGCCATAGGCCGGATAGTACACAGGCCGTGGCGTATCGCTCTGTTTATACGTTTTCGTCTCGTTTCTCTTGCGCTCAGCGGGTGCGTCTGTATACGCTTTTGCCTACGTTTCGAGTTCGACAAGGAGACCGACATGGGACACCCCTGCGCTGCCAACCCGGAGCTGTGGTTCGGCTACCCCGACGACGATGGCGGTGACGGCGCGGCCAAGGCCCGTGCATACGAGCGGTCGGCCGTCGAGGCCCGCCTTCAGTGCCTGCGCCGCTGCCCGCTCGCGCAGCAACGCCAGTGCGCGCAGCACGCGATCGCGCACCGCGAGGAGTACGGCGTGTGGGCAGGCGTCAAGCTGCCGGGAGGCCAGTACCGCAAGCGCGAACAGTTGGCCCACGCGCACGACGTCCTTCGGCGCATCGCCTCGGGCGAGATCAACTCCCGTCAGCTGCCGGAGAATGCCGCGCTGCTCGCCACCCACGAACACGAGGCCGTTCCGGTGCCCGCCGTGGTGTTGCACCTGCCCCTCGCACAGGTCGGGCCGCGGTCGGCCGCCTGACTTTCCCTCCTGCCTGACGGCCGTTTGCTGACGCAACCAACGGGGTAGAGCTTCGGCACGAGCGAATCTGTCGACCAGAGGCGGGATCCATGACGTTCGACCTGACCCCGACCGCAGCGCAACACGACCTCGCCCGGCGAACCCATCAGTTCGCCGAAGAAGTGATTCGCCCCGTGGCGCTCCACTACGACCAACGGCAGGAGTTTCCGTGGCCGGTGTTGGAGGAGGCCGCCCAACGGGGTTTCTACAGCCCCTTGTTCTATCGCGACCTGATCGGCGACCCGACCGGTCTTTCTTTGCCCATGTTCATGGAGGAGCTGTTTTGGGGGTGCGCCGGGATCGGCCTGGCGATCGTCATGCCTGCGTTGGCCCTGTCGGCGATCGGGCAGGCCGCTTCTCCCGAGCAGATGTTGGAGTGGGCGCCCGAATGCTTCGGCACCCCGGGCGATCTCAAGCTCGCCGCGCTGGCGATCTCCGAGCCCGAGGGCGGCAGCGACGTACGCAACCTGCGCACTCACGCGCGCCGCGACGGTGACGACTGGATCATCGACGGCCACAAGATGTGGATCGGCAACGGCGGCATCGCCAACGTGCATGTGGTCAACGCTGTCGTCGACGAGGAGCTCGGCCATCGCGGTCAGGCGCTGTTCGTGGTGCCCGGCGGCACGCCAGGGCTGAAGCTGGTGCGCAAGCTCGACAAGCTGGGCTGCCGCGCGTCCCACACCGCCGAGCTGCTGCTCGAAGGCGTCCGCGTTCCCGGCGCCAATCTGCTTGGCGGACAAGAGAAGTTGGAGCACAAGCTGTCGAAGGCACGCGAGGTGGTCGCGGGCGGAAAGCGTTCCGGGTCCGCGACATTGGGCACGTTCGAGCAGACCCGGCCCATGGTCGCGGCCCAAGCCATCGGGATCGCGCGCGCCGCGCTGGAGTACGCGACGGCGTACGCCACCGAGCGCGAGGCGTTCGGCGGCCCGATCATCGACAACCAAGGCATCTCCTTCCCGCTGGCGGAGCTGGCCACCCAGATCGACGCGGCGCGGCTGCTGACCTGGCGGGCCTCGTGGATGGCGGCCAACAATGTCCCGTTCGAACGCGGCGAAGGTTCGATGTCGAAGATGGCGGCCAGCGAGGTGGCCGTCAAGGCCACCGAACGTGCCATTCAGACGATGGGCGGCTGGGGCTACATCACCGACCACCCGGTGGAGAAGTGGTATCGGGATGCCAAGCTGTACACCATCTTCGAAGGAACCAGCGAGATCCAGCGGATGGTGATCGCCAACGCGCTGGGCGCCTCCGTGGGCACACCGCCACTGCATGTGGTGCTCGAGCCTTCCGGCGGCCCGCTGAATCGGGTTTTCGGTCGCGGCACCCCGCTGCGTTCGCGCGCCGCCGACACCGCCCTGTCGATGCAGGACCGGGTGCCCGACCCCGTCATGCGGCTGGCCATGAAGGTGCTGCGCCCGCCGCGCAAGTAGCGGTGCGCGGGTACCGTCGCGGTGAACCATGAGCAACCTCGAGCCGGCGCCGGTCGAAGTCGCCTGCGCCGCTTCACCGGCCGCGGGCGTCGAGGTGCTGCGTCCGCGCGACGTTCCCCTCGGCGGGCCGCGGGCCATGCGGGTGCAGCGCACGCTTCCGCAACGCCAGCGCTCGCTGATCGGGGCGTGGTGTTTCGTCGACCACTACGGCCCGGCGTTCGCACGCATGGACGTCCCGCCGCATCCGCATACCGGATTACAAACGGTCAGTTGGTTGTTCGGTGGGGAGGTGGAGCACAACGACAGCGCGGGGGTGCGTGCGACGGTGCGGCCCGGCGAGTTGAACCTGATGACCGCGGGCTCCGGTATTTGCCACTCCGAGGTTTCGGTCCCGTCGCCGGCCGCCCTGCACGGTGTGCAGCTCTGGGTGGCGCTGCCCGGTCCGGATCGCGACGCCCCCCGCGACTTCGCGCACTTCGTGCCGGAGCCGGTGCCGCTCGCCGGTGCGACGGCGCGCGTGTTCCTCGGCGCGCTCGCGGGCGACAAGTCCCCGGTGCATACCTTCACTCCGCTGCTGGGCGCGCAGGTGGATCTCGACGCGGGAGCGCGCCTGGACCTCGACACCAACCCGGCGTTCGAGCACGGCGTACTGTGCGACGCCGGCGCCGCCCGTGTGGAGGCGCACCCGCTCACCGTCGCGGAGCTGGCCTACCTCAGCCCGGGCCGTTCCTCGCTGCGCCTGGCCAACGTGGGGGAGGGGCCCGCGCGAGTATTACTGCTCGGCGGGACACCGTTCACCGAAGAATTGGTGATGTGGTGGAACTTCGTGGGACGAAGCCACGACGACATCGTGGCGTACCGCCAACTGTGGGAGGACGGCGACGAACGCTTCGGCGCCGTCCACGGCTACCGGGGTTCGCTGGCCCGGCTGCCCGCCCCGCCGCTGCCGACCACTCGGCTGCGGCCCCGACCCGTACCGCAACGAAAGGAAGGCACAAATGACCGCCGATAAGACCGGAGCCGAAGCGACCGTCACCCTCGAGGACGGCCGCTACACCATCGCCGTGGAAGGCAAGCGGGTTGGCCTCGCCGATTTCGCCGACCGCGATGACCAGCGCGTCTTCTACCACACCGAGATCGACCCGGCCTACGGCGGACGCGGCCTGGCGACCATCCTCGTCGAGCAGGCCCTCGACGAGGCGCGCGGTGAAGGCAAACGCATCGTCCCGGTGTGCTCCATGATCGGCACGGTGCTCAAGAAACACCCCGAATACGACGACATCACCGACGCCGTCACGCCGGAGATTCAGCGGTGGGTGCAGACCGGCAGTTGAGCGCTGAACGGTCGACGTTCGAACGCGCCGTGTACCCGACACCGAGTTGGCTGCGTATCGGACTACTCAACGCCGGTCGTAGTCATCCGATCGATTTCGGCCACTGATTTCAGCATGAGATGGCTGAAGATTTTGGCGTTTGGCTCCATCAGAAGCGCTCGGCCGTTCCTCGAGCACAATTCGGTGATGCCTTCGGCTATGGGAATCGACTTCACAACGTGGTTAAAACCCCGTGAATACAGCTGCGACCAAAGGCTCGGCCGACCGATAGGTGTGTAGGCGGTGCTTGTCCAGTCCCATATCAAGTACTTTTCAGCCAGCTCGAAAGTCGAGAACTTTGCAGCATCATTACGCCTGTGACCGCGGTCGTCAACCGTATCGACCATCCACCACCGGCCGTCCTGACGAACGTGTACCGAATAGTCCGCTGTAGCGAATGAAACCGTACAATCTGCACACGTGGTCGAAACGGATATTGGATCTCCTCCCATCCATTTGCCGAACCGATACCATCGTTCGGTCAGGCGGGAAAAGTCCGTTGGGCTACGTTTCAACCAGATGTGCACGTGTTGGACCGCCTCCGTACCCGCAACAATTTTCCGATTATCCGCCCGGAGGGCCAAAGTATTTGTCCGCGAGCACCTTCGCGAGGTTTAACAGTTCTTCGCATGATTTATCGGCCCTCGCATCGTTGAAGAGCTCCTCGATGCGCTGCATGTTGTCTCGAATCCACACCACCATAGCCTCTGATGATACGGCGTTTGTCTCGTCGAAGTCGTCCAGGTACTGGCGAATAAGCGACGCACGGAACCAGTTGTCGGGCACCGCGGCCAACTTGGCCGGGGCGAAAGTGAAGCCAATTTGGCCCCGATCATTAGAGATATGCCAACTGACTAGCGGGCCCGTTACAGTTAGCGACGCATTGATAGTCGGATTTCCGGATGTTGCCGAGTCGGTAATATGGTAACGCGGGTCCAAGTAAAGAAAGTCCAGATATTGCAGGTAGAACCGTAGCAACGTCGTCATTATTTATCGACCTCCTTCAATCTGGCGGTAGGAGTGAGTTGTCGCCCACTCGCCGATAACCGTGTGCCTCCAGATACCGAAGTTCTGCACCCGTGAACGTATTGGGGTTAACGCGGTAGAACGGTACCGATAAGTTGATCTTATCTTGATTTGCGATAGCCACGTCGAGCACATGCTGATTGGCCGCAAGCCTCTCGGTCGGCGACAGAGAGTTCCACGCTTCACCGAGGTCGAAGTAGCTGGCTCCATGTTGTTGCGCTACATCAATGTAGGAAGGCCCGCCTGTTGGAGGCTTGAAGGGACCGAGGACGGTTTCGCCGCTTCCGGTCAGGTGTTGTTCGGACAGCGCTCGCAACTCCGGCGTCATGTAGTCGAGGGGGTTGTCGAGGATGAACTCCGGATGGGTCGGGTCGATAACCACCGGTGGTGGGCCGTCCGGGGGCACCGGCACATGCGGGCCTGCGGGTCCATGCTCAGCCGGAATGTCACCGCTGCCGCCCGAGTGCGGTGCGTGCTCAACGACGGGCGGCGGGCCAGGGTGGCCGGCGCCCGGCACAGGTTGTCCGCTGACATCCGGAATGGGCGAGCCATGCTGGGGCAGGTCCGCTTCGGCAATTGCCGCGCGCATCTCGGCCCCGCTCAGCGCGCGGGGCAGGACGTTGTCGGCAGAAAGGCCCTGCAACGCTTCGCGACTGAACAGCGTCTTCAAGCCTTGCCAGGCCGCCTCACCGCCGGCCTTGAGTTCAGGGCCGCCGACCGCCAAGGTGATCGCGCTCCACAGCGGTTCGGGAGTGGCTTCCACCTTCCCGGGATCGGGTGTCCGCATGCCGGTCAACTTGCCGCCGCTGAAGGTATAGGACGTGCCCATAGCCTGATCGAAGAATTCGCCCGTGCCGTTCTTGAGCTGCCCGTAGACCTGCACGGGCTGTCCGTCCACCGTGTACGTGAACATGAAACGACCGTCAGGAGTGGTGGTTATCGACGTGGGGTCGATGCCCTTGTAGTCGGGGATCTTGCCCAGGTCGTCGAGCGCGTGGGCGAGGTCCGCTTTCAGCTTAGGCAGACTCGCGTTGGCGGCCTCGCCCTCCGGCGACCCAGGTCCATGGGTATAGAGGTCGGCCATGGCCTTGTCCAGGGCAAGCTGCGCGGCACGCACCTTACCCATCTGATCCACCACAGCCTGATCGGTGATCCGCCGGATGTCGGCGAGCGCTTGCAGTTGGGCCTCGGTGGGCTTCGGCGAACCGTCGGCGTCGACATCGTGAAGGGAAGCGGGATCGTATCCGTCGGTTCGTAGGTTGCTCAGCGAATTGCGTAAGCCATCTGAGTAGCCATTGCGTATCGAATGAAGCTGTGCCAGTGCAGCTTTCGTGTCGTCGATGGCATCGCTCTCGCAATTGTGAACGAGGGTATCGAGGGTGTGCCGGTCCTCCGCGCTGAGGTTGCCGGCTTGCTCCATTGCGACAGCTTGGCCGATCAGGCCGTCGAGCGTTTGCAGCTGGTTCTCGAGCGTCGCGATCTCTCCCTCCGCGGCCTTCTGCGCCTCGGCCAAGGAGGCCGCGATGGTTTCCAGGTCGACGCCGATCTTGGGCAGCTGGAGGGACTGAAGACCGAGAGACTGGGTCACCCGCTGCACTTCAGCGGAGTCGTTGATCGGATGACCGCCATCCCGGCGGTTCCACGCAGCGTCGAAACGCTTGCGAGCTTGCTCGAAGGCGTGCTGGGCCTCAGCGGTGCATCGGCCCGCTCGGTGGAAGACTTCCGCCAGCGAGGAGATCTGCCCGGGGCTCCCGGCTTGCAAGCTTTTGTTGATCGCCCACGGATCGCCGCCGGCCTCGGCAATCAGCGCCGCAATGCTTATATAGCGCAGCTGCATCGCGCCACCCGTAGCTGCGCTGCCTCAAGCACCGCGACGAACATTGCCACCCCCCCTGAGCTGGCAAATACGCTACTAACGCGGTTGCTGACGTCAATTCACTGCGCCGACCGTGTCCGAGGAGCCGAGACCCATGGCCATGGTGGCGCTGGCCTTCAAGGTTGTGTTGCTTGCCGTTCTCGTCGGCGGCACGGTGGCGCTCGTCGTTCGTGCCTCAGCGGCTCGCGGGGCTGACCGGGGTGCGCTGAGGCCCCCGCACGACGACCTCGGAAAGCACGGAGGTCACGAACTCGTCGAGCCCGTGACCTCAGCGCCACCAAATCAAATGTGGGCGAAGGGGGACTTGAACCCCCACGTCCCGAAGGACACTGGCACCTGAAGCCAGCGCGTCTGCCATTCCGCCACTCGCCCGGAAAAACAACCGATGGACCATATCACTCTAATAGCCGCATTCCCCAACCCGCCTGGTCGGGCCTCCAAGCCGCTGGGCGCGGCGGGACATCACGTCTGAACAGGGCTGACGCAGTTCTCAGAGTTTCGACGGTGCCCCGGCGGCACACTGTGCCGATAGCATGCTGGAGTGGAAGGTGACCCCGCGAATCGTTTGCCGCACGCCGGCGATGTGCTGCGGCAAGTGCGGGCGAACGCCGGGGCATGAGTAGCCAACGGGGGCTGGCGGCGCGGATCGAGCGCAAGCTCGAGGCGACGGTCGACAACGCGTTCGCCCGCGTGTTCGGGGGGTCGATCGTTCCGCAAGAGGTCGAGGCGCTGCTGCGCCGCGAAGCCCGCGACGGCGTCCAGCAGCTGCACGGGAATCGCCTTTTGGCCCCCAACGAATACATCATTACCCTCGGTAGGCACGACTTCGAGAAGGTGAGCGCCGACACTGATCTCACCTCGGGCGCGTTCGCTAGGTACTTGGCCGACTACATCCATGAACAGGGGTGGCAAACGTATGGTGAGGTGGTCGTCCGGTTCGAGCAATCGTCGAACCTGCGTACCGGCCAGTACCGCGCCCGTGGTGCTGTCAACCCCGATGTGCAGCCCCGCCCGTCGGTCCACGATCCCGTCCGGCCACAATCAGATGATGCGTTCGGCGCAGAACGAGGAGTAGCACCAATGACTGACGATTCGAGCTACCGCGGGGCTCAGGGGCCGGGGCGGCCCAGCGACGAGTATCACGACGACCGTTACGGGCGTCCGCAAGAGGGTGGCGCGGAGCCGCAGGGCGGCCCTGACCCGCGTGGTGGATACCCGCCCGAGCAGAGCGGCTACCCGCCGCCGCAGGGCTACCCGCCGCCCCGCCAGCCCGAACAGGGCGGCTATCCGGAGCAGGGTGGCTACCAGGCCCCCGGCGGCTACCCCGACCAGCGCGGCTACCAGCCCCCGGGCGGCTACCCCGACCAGCGCGGCTACCAGCCCCCGGGGGGCTACCCCGAACAGGGCCAAGGGGGGTACCCCCCGCAGTACGAGCAGCGTCCTCCCGCGCCCGGCGGGTACGGGGGCCAAGGCTACGACCAGGGCTACCGTCAGGGCGGCGGCTACGGTCCTCCCGGCGGCGGTCAGCCCGGCGGCGCTCAGCCGGGCTACGGCGGCGGATACGCCGAGTACGGCCGCGGGCCGGCGCGCCAAGACGAGGGTGGTTACGCTGCGCCTGAGCAGCGACCCGCCTACCCCGAGCAGGGCGGCGGCTACGAGCAGGGCGGTGGTTACGAGCAGGGCGGCTACGAGCAGCCCGCGGGCTACGACCAGGGTTACCAGCAGGGCGGCTACGGTCGGCAGGATTACGCCGGGGATTACACGCAGTACGCCGAGAACGTCCCAGGCGGGGGATACCCGGGCCAGGGCGGTTACCCGGAGACCGCGCACCGCGACTACGACTACGGTCAGCAGGCTGAGTACGCGCAGCCGAGCGAGTACGGCGCACCCGCTGACTACGGACAGTCGGCCGACTACGGTCAACCGGCCGGCGGCTACGGCGGCTACGGCGGCGGTTACGGCGCGGCCGGGACGACGGTCACGCTCCAGCTCGACGACGGCAGCGGCCGCACCTATCAGCTGCGTGAGGGCTCCAACATCGTCGGCCGAGGGCAGGACGCCCAGTTCCGGCTACCCGACACCGGCGTGTCACGCCGTCACCTCGAGGTCCGGTGGGACGGGCAGGTGGCGCTGCTGTCGGACCTGAACTCGACCAACGGCACCACCGTGAACAACGCGCCGGTGCAGGAGTGGCAGCTGGCCGACGGTGACGTCATCCGTTTGGGCCACTCGGAGATCATCGTCCGGATCCACTAGACCCACCGGGCTCGACGCTGCCGTGCTTCGCCCCGTGCCGACCGCCGTCCAAGTATCGTGACGTTGCCGATGTGCTCGGGGTCACGGGCGCCAGGGGGATGACGCCAGGACGGAAAGGACGCCAGATGCAGGGACTCGTACTGCAGCTGACGCGTGCCGGATTTTTAATGTTGTTATGGGTATTCATCTGGTCCGTGTTGCGAATCTTGCGGACCGATATCTATGCGCCCACGGGTGCGGTCATGGTGCGCCGCGGCTTGGCCTTGCGCAGCACCCTGCTCCCTTCGCGGCAGCGCCGGCATGCCGCGCGGTACCTGGTGGTGACCGAAGGCGCGTTGGCGGGCGCGCGCATCACACTCAGCGGGCAGCCGGTGTTGATCGGCCGGGCTGACGACTCCACCCTGGTGCTCACCGACGACTACGCCTCCACGCGGCACGCCCGGCTCTCTCAGCGCGGCTCGGAATGGTACGTCGAGGATCTAGGATCGACCAACGGCACTTACCTTGACAGGGCGAAGGTGACGACTGCGGTACGAGTTCCGATAGGGACGCCGATTCGGATCGGCAAAACGGCGATCGAGTTGCGCCCGTGACCCTGGTCCTGCGATATGCCGCGCGCAGCGATCGCGGCCTGGTGCGCTCCAACAACGAAGACTCCGTGTACGCCGGTGCGCGGCTGCTGGCCCTGGCCGACGGCATGGGCGGCCACGCCGCCGGCGAGGTCGCCTCGCAGCTGGTGATCGCCGCACTCGCCCACCTCGACGACGACGAGCCCGGCGGCGACCTGCTGGCCAAGCTCGACGCCGCGGTGCGCGCCGGCAATGCGGCCATCGCGGCGCAAGTGGAGGCCGAGCCAGAACTCGAGGGCATGGGCACCACGCTCACCGCCATCCTGTTCGCCGGCGACCGGATTGGCTTGGTGCACATCGGTGACTCGCGCGGATATCTGCTGCGCGACGGCGAACTCACCCAGATCACCAAGGACGACACGTTTGTCCAAACGCTCGTCGACGAAGGCCGGATCACCCGGGAAGAGGCCCACAGCCACCCCCAGCGGTCACTGATCATGCGCGCGCTGACCGGGCACGAGGTCGAACCCACGCTGACCATGCGCGAGGCCCGCGCCGGGGACCGCTACCTGCTGTGCTCCGACGGACTCAGCGACCCGGTGAGCGACGAGACCATCCTCGAGGCACTGCAGATCCCAGACGTCGCCGAAGCCGCCTACCGCCTCATCGAGCTCGCCCTGCGCGGCGGCGGCCCGGACAACGTGACCGTGGTGGTCGCCGACGTCGTCGACTACGACTACGGCCAGACGCAGCCGATCCTCGCGGGCGCGGTTTCAGGTGACGACGACCAGATGACCTTGCCCAACACGTCGGCGGGTCGGGCATCCGCGATCAGGCCCCGCGACGAGGCCGCCAAACGCGTTGTGCCGCAACCGGAAACGCCAGCCCGGCCGCGATGGCCCCGCCGGCGAATGTTCTTCGTCGTGACCCTGGCGGTGTTGTTCGTCCTCTCCGGCCTGGCGGTCGGGTGGTGGGTCATCCAGCGCAACTACTACGTCACCGAATACGACGGCAAGGTGTCGATCGTCCGCGGAATCCAGGGGTCCTTGTTGGGCCTTCCCCTACAAGAGCCCTATTTGGTGGGCTGCCTGAGCGCCCACAACGAACTGTCGCTGATCAGCTACGGCCAGTCCGGTCACTCGAATTGTCAGCTGATGACACTCCGGGATCTGCGCCGCCCCGGACAGGTCCAGGTTCAGACCGGGCTGCCGGGAGGCAGCCTGGACCAGGCCGAGTCACAGTTGCGGCAACTGCTGGCCGAATACCTCTTGCCCACCTGCCCATCCCCGCGCGCCACGTCGCCGCCGGGGTTCCCGACGCCCGGGAGCGGCACCCCCGAGTCCACTGTCGCGACACCGCCAGCACCGTCCACGCCACCCACCACCGCCTCCGCCGGCCCCAGCATCCCAACTC
>NZ_MVIJ01000029.1 GCF_002086735.1 Mycobacterium scrofulaceum
GGGCGGCGGCCTCATCTTCACGTTCTTCACCGCGCTGCTCGGGTCGCTGATCCTGCTCTGGATCGTCGGCATGGTGCGTCGCACCTGACGGTTTAACACGTTGCGGCCGTGGTGGTTGGCGGCATGATGGACAGATGGTTCCACCGCTGACCACCACGACCATGAGGGCATGGCGGGTACGTCGGCCCGGCCCGATGGACACCGATCCGCTCGAGCAAGTCACCACGGAAGTGCCGCGCCCGGGGCCGGCGGAGTTGCTGGTCGCCGTGCGGGCCTGCGGGGTGTGCCGCACCGACCTGCACGTCACCGAGGGCGACCTGCCCGTGCACCGCGACCACGTGACGCCCGGCCACGAGGTGGTGGGCGAGGTGGTCGAGGTCGGCTCCGAGGCGGGGGACGGCTTCCGCGTCGGGGATCGGGTCGGGATCGCCTGGCTGCGTCACACGTGCGGCGTGTGCAAATACTGTCGCCGCGGCGACGAGAACCTGTGCCCGCAGTCCCGCTACACCGGTTGGGACGCCGACGGGGGTTACGCCGAATTCGCCACCGTTCCGGCCGCTTTCGCGCATCCCCTCCCCGCGGGTTACAGCGATAGCGAGCTGGCGCCGTTGCTGTGCGCCGGCATCATCGGCTATCGCTCCCTGCTACGCGCCGACCTGCCGCCCGGCGGCCGGCTCGGGCTGTACGGTTTCGGGGGCAGCGCCCACATCACCGCGCAGGTCGCGCTGGCGCAAGGCGCCGAGGTGCACGTAATGACCCGGGGAGCCGAGGCCCGCGAGCTGGCCATGCAGCTCGGTGCGGCGTCGGCGCAGGGCGCCGCCGATCCGCCACCGGTACCACTTGATGCGGCGATCCTCTTCGCGCCGGTCGGTGACCTGGTGCTGCCCGCGCTCGAAGCGTTGGATCGCGGCGGCACACTGGCGATCGCCGGCATCCACCTGTCCGATGTCCCGCCGCTGAACTACCAGCGTCACCTGTTCCAGGAGCGCCAGCTCCGGTCGGTCACGTCCAACACCCGGGCCGACGCGCGCGCGTTCCTCGACTTCGCCGGCCAACACCACATCGAGGTGACCACGCCGGAATATCCGCTGGGCCAAGCGGATCGCGCGCTGTCCGATCTCAGCGCCGGCCGCATTGCCGGGGCGGCGGTACTGCTGGTGTGACCGGCCTCAGGCCGTCAGGTGCCAGACCAGCGCGGCGGCCAGCGCGCCGAGCCCGTTCAACGACCAGTGCAGTGCGATCGGCGCGATCAGGCTGCCGCTGCGCCGGCGCAGCCAACTGAAGACGAAGCCGGCGGCGCCGGTGGCCAGCACCGCTGCCGTCACGCCCGCCAGCATCCCGATAACGCCGCCGCCGAAGATCCGGGTCAAGCCGACGTTGCCGCTGGTGAGCCCGAGCGAAGTCGCGACGTGCCAGAGGCCGAACAGCAGCGATCCCGCCAGCGCCACCCCCCGAAAGCCCCACGCCCGATGCAGTGCACCGTGCAGGACGCCCCGAAACGCCAGCTCCTCCGGGATCACGGTCTGCAGCGGGATGATGACCATCGAGGCGATCAGCGCGCCCGAGACGGTGGCGTAGCGGTGGTTCAGGAACATCGGCCGGGTCGTCGGCAGCAGCACCCCGACGGCGATCACCGACGCCACCAGCAGCACCGCGGCCAACGCATAGCCCAGCCCCGACTTCCAGTGTTCGCGTCCCAGACCCAAGTCGGCCCAGTCCAAGCCATTGGCTCGCATCAGGAACACCAGGCCGACCGCGGCGGCGGGGACGACACCGATGCTGGCCCACGGTGTGGTGAAGTGCGCGATCAAGTTGGTCGTCACCAGCACCGCCACCACGACGGCGATGTCGAGATGAATCCGGACCCGGTGCAGCGCCGAGAGCTGGGAGATCACCGGATGGTGAATGTCGGCTGTCCCGGCGGCGTCAGGCATCCGACCAGTTTACCCGCGACCGGCGGCACACTCCGTCCCTCGGCGGGGCCGCCCTCATATCGTCGCGGGCGCCCGCGGCGGCCAACGGAATGTGCAGCTAGGTCGTTTAGAGCCGCCAAATGCGGGGACCTCCCCCGCCGACTGGCTTGCCCGCTGTCGCGCAAGCCGCTGCCGGCCGAGCAACTGGGGGAACTGAGGAATTGGATTTTGCTGCGCTGCCGCCTGAGATCAACTCGGGCCGGATGTACGCCGGCCCGGGGCCGGCCTCGCTGCTGTCGGCCGCGCAAGGCTGGAACGCTCTGTCCGCCGAACTGTACGCCGCCGCGCACTCCTTCCAATCGGTGATCGCCGAGCTGTCGGGCGCGTGGCAGGGCCCCTCGTCGGCCACGATGGTCGCGGCCGCCGCCCCCTACGCGGCCTGGCTGCACGCCGTCGCCGCGCAGGCACACCAGACGGCCGCCCAGGCGGCCGCCGCGGTGGCGGCCTACGATGCCGCGTTTGCGGCGACGGTGCCACCGCCGGTGATCGCGGCCAACCGCGCACAGCTGGCGGCGCTGGTCGCGAGCAACCTGCTGGGGCAGAACACCCCGGCCATCATGGCCAACCAGGCCCGCTACGCCGAGATGTGGGCCCAGGACGCCGCCACCATGTACGCGTACGCGGCCAACTCGGCGACCGCGGCCACGCTGAAGCCCGTCACCGCACCGACGCAGGACACCAACCCCGGTGGGCAGGCCGGTCAGGCGGCCGCGGTCGCCCAGGCGGCCCGCACACCGGCCGGCACCTCGGTACAGGAACTGTCTCAACTGACCTCCTCGTTGCCCCGCACGCTGCAGAGCCTTGCGTCGGGAGGCCCGTCCGGGTTGGTCACGGCGGCGGCGTCCGGTGGGGGCAGCTCCGGCTCGTCGATCGGCAGCGTCGCATCAAGCGTTGGGGACTACCTGACCTTCCTGAGCGGCGTGACGTTCATCATCAGCGGGGTCCTGTTCATCATCGGCCCGGTCATCCAGATCGCTGCGGAGGCGAAGCCGTCTGGGAGCGGAGGCGGGTCCGGCAGCGGCAGTGGGGGCGGCGGCAGCGGCGGGGGATCATCGACATCCGCCGCGTCGCCGGGGCCGACGATGGTGAGCGCTCCCTCCGGAGGGGGCGCACCGGTTGCGGCGAGCATCGGCCGCGCGACGCCGATCGGCCGATTGTCGACGCCCCCGACCTGGGCGGCGGCGGCGCGCGAGGCGAGGTTGACGGAGCGATGCGCGACGTTGCGCCCATTGGCTTCCCGGACGCCGGTGAACCGGGCCTCGGAATGGGACCCGGCGTCGTCGGGCCGGCCGGTCTCACGGCCGCGGCGGCGGGCGGTGGCGGCGCGGCCGGCAGCGGGTGGGCCTCCCAGCGAGCGGGCGCCGCACAGCGCGACGGCAAGCCCCCTCAGCAACCGGCGGCGGCCGTGGCCCGATACGGCAACCGTCCGACGGTGCTACCGCCGGCGGCGACCGCGGCAAGCACGAATGACGGCACCTACGGGCGCGCCACGCCATCTGCCCAGGCCGCGGCGGGCGGTCCCGTCCCGCCGACCGCGAATCTGCGCGAAGAGCTCGACTCCTTGCGCAAGCAGATCGCCGACATGGCGATGGAACGCGACGTGCTCATGCGCTCGGCGGCAATGTGGGCCCAACAGGCGATGGAGCGTCCCGAGAGCTAGGCGGACTCCCAGGTCCAGTTCGCGATCCGCGGGTCGTCCTCGCCGTGCTCGCGGGTGTAGACGCGGGCGGCGAGCCGGGCGTCGACCATGCGCTGGCGCAACTCCGCGGCTCGGCTGGCCAGCCCGTCGACTCGGTCGATCACGTCGATCACCAGGTGGAAGCGGTCGAGATCGTTCAGCATCACCATGTCGAACGGCGTCGTGGTGGTGCCGCGCTCCTTGAACCCGCGCACATGGATCTGATCGTGGTTGGTGCGGCGGTAGGTGAGCCGGTGGATCAGCCACGGGTAGCCGTGGTAGGCGAAGATGACCGGCCTGTCGCGGGTGAACAGCGCGTCGAACTCCTTGTCCGGCAGGCCGTGCGGGTGCTCCGAATCCGGCTGCAGGCGCATCAGGTCGACGACGTTGACCACCCGGACCGCCAGCTCGGGCAGTTCGCGACGCAGGATGTCGGCCGCGGCCAGGGTTTCCAGCGTCGGGATGTCGCCGGCGCAGGCCAGCACCACGTCCGGTTCGCCGGTGGCCGTGCTCGCCCAGGGCCAGATGCCCACGCCGCGCGCGCAGTGCGCGATGGCCTGGTCCATGTCCAGGTAGGCCAGCGCCGGCTGCTTGCCGGCGACGATCACGTTGATGTAGTCGCGGCTGCGCAGGCAATGGTCGGCCACCGACAGCAGCGTGTTGCCGTCCGGCGGCAGGTACACCCGGGTCAGTTCGGCCCGCTTGTTGGCGACCAGGTCGATGAAGCCGGGGTCCTGGTGCGACGCGCCGTTGTGGTCCTGGCGCCACACATGCGAGGACAGCAGGTAGTTCAGCGACGCGATGGGCCGCCGCCACGGCAGCTCCAGGCTGGTGGCCAGCCATTTGGCGTGCTGGTTGAGCATCGAATCGACGATGTGCACGAACGCCTCGTAGCAGTTGAACAGGCCGTGCCGGCCGGTCAGCAGGTAGCCCTCCAGCCAGCCCTGGCACAGGTGCTCGGAGAGCACCTCCATCACCCGGCCGTCGGGGGCCAGGTTCTCATCGTCGGGCCCGCGCTCGGAGAGCCAGACCTTGGCCGTCGACCCGTAGACGGCGTCCAACCGGTTGGAGGCGGTCTCGTCGGGGCCCATCAGCCGGAACCGGTCGGAGTTCCGGGCGATCACGTCCCGCAGGAAGGTGCCCAGCACGCGCGTCGCCTCGTGCGTAGCGGTGGCGGGTCGCTCCACCGTGACGGCGTAGTCGCGGAAGTCAGGCAGGTCGAGGTCGTGCAGCAGCAGTCCGCCGTTGGCGTGCGGATTGGCGCTCATCCGGCGGTCACCGGTGGGGGCCAGCGCCCGCAGCTCGGCGCGCAGCCTCCCGTCGGCGTCGAAGAGCTCCTCGGGCCGGTAGCTGCGCAACCACTCCTCGAGCTGCGCCCGGTGTTGGGGATTGTCGTGCGTCTCGGCGAGCGGCACCTGATGCGCGCGCCAGGTGCCCTCGACCTTCTTGCCGTCCACCACCTTGGGGCCGGTCCAGCCCTTGGGCGTGCGCAGCACGATCATCGGCCAGACGGGCCGCTCGGTCTGGTTGCCGCCACGCGCGGCGCTCTGGATGGCCGCGATGTCGTCGAAGGCGTCGTCGAGCGCGGCCGCCAGCTGCCGGTGCACGTCGGCCGGGTCGTCCCCGGCGACCGTGATGGGCCGGTAGCCGTAGCCGCGCAGCAGCGCCTCGAGCTCGGAGTGCGGGATGCGCGCCAGCACTGTGGGGTTGGCGATCTTGTAGCCGTTGAGCTGCAGGATGGGCAGCACCGCGCCGTCGGTGACGGGGTTGAGGAACTTGTTGGAGTGCCAGCTGGCCGCCAGCGGCCCGGTCTCGGCCTCGCCGTCGCCGATCACGCAGGCCACCACCAGGTGGGGGTTGTCGAAGGCCGCACCGTAGGCGTGTACCAGCGCGTAGCCGAGCTCCCCGCCCTCGTGGATCGAGCCCGGCGTCTGGGCGGCGACATGGCTGGGGATGCCGCCGGGAAAAGAGAACTGGCGGAACAACTTTCGCAGCCCTTCGGCGTCCTCTTCGATGCCGGTGTACACCTCGCTGTAGGTGCCCTCGAGGTAGGCGTTGGCGACCAGGGCCGGGCCGCCGTGGCCGGGGCCGGTGACGTAGATGAGGCTGGCGTCGCGTTCGCGGATGATCCGGTTCAGGTGGACATAGATGAGGTTGAGCGCCGGGGTGGTGCCCCAGTGACCCAGCAGCCGCGGCTTGACGTGCTCGGGCGCCAGCGGTTCGGCCAGCAGCGGGTTGTCCAGCAGGTAGATCTGCCCGACGGACAGGTAGTTGGCGGCGCGCCAGTATGCGTTGATCAGGTCGAGTTCGTGGTCGGCGAGGGGAGCGGTTGGCTGAGTTTGTGAGCTCACCCGAACGATTGTCCGCGCCCGCGGTAAACGGCGCCCGACGCGGTGCTACTCCTGATGGCGGCGACCCGCTTCGCCCGGCTCCGCCGCCCTCGCGATCGCCACACTCCTGATGGCGGCGACCCGCTTCGCCCGGCTCCGCCGCCCTCGCGATCCCCGACTACTCCTCGCCGCGGGCGCGCGCCTCGTAGGCCCTGCGTTTCTCGGCATCGACGTCGTCGGTGAAGACGTGCTCGCCGCCCAGCGCGCGGTTCAGCCCTTCGGACAGCGCGCGCGGCATGAACTTCTGCGACGCGATGATCGCGCCGGCTGTCTTCGTGACCCGCACCCGCGGCCGGGGGTGGGCCACCAGTTTGACGATCGCCTCGGCGATGTCGCCGGGTTCGGCGTTTTTGATGCCCTTGGCCCCGGAGGTGCCGGCGGTCAGTTCGGTGTTCACGAATGTCGGCATGACGACCGAGAATTTCACGCCCGCGCGGCGGTATTCGATCCTGGCGGTGTCGGTGAATCCGATCACCGCGTGCTTGCTGGCGCAGTAGGTCGCCGCCCCGGGGATGTACGTCTCGCCGGCGAGCGAGGCGACATTGATGACGTGTCCGCGCCCCCGCGGGACCATGCGCTGGGCCGCGAGCTTGCTGCCGAGGATCACGCCGTAGACGTTGATGTCGAGGACGCGCCGGGTGACGGCGTCGGGCTCGTCGACGATGCGGCCGAGCGGCATGATGCCGGCGTTGTTGACCAGCACGTCGATCGGGCCGAGCTGGCGCTCGACCTCGTCCAGGAAGTCGGAGAACGAATGCGGGTCGGTGACGTCTAGCTTGCCGTACACGTCCAGGCCGAGCGCGGCACCGGATTCCTTCACCCGCACCTCGTCGACGTCACCGATCGCCACCTTGGCGCCCAGATTATGCAACGCGGTCGCCGTGGCCAGCCCGATTCCGCGAGCGCCGCCGGTGATCACGATGACCTTGCCGCGGACCTTCAGCCCGACCGATGCGGTGTCTGCCATCTCGTCCCTCCGAATTCTTGACGGGCGTCAAATCAAGGCGATCTGGTAAGCACAGCACTCGGCGTGAGGGCGCGCAACAGCCGGGCCGGAGATACTGCAACGGTGACCGAGGTGCGGGCGGCGGTCCCGGCGGACGCCTACCAAGTGGCCTGCCTGCACGCGCGGGCCTGGCGGTCGGCGTATCGGGGGCTCATCGCCGGGGACTACCTGGACAGTCTGACCCCCGAGGGGCTGGTGCACCGCTACACCTTCGGGCGGATGGGGTTGCGGATCCCGTCCACGGTGGTCGCGGTCGACGGGTCGGGGATTCGTGGCTTCGCCACCACGGGCCTGTGTCGCGAGGCTGACTCACCGAACTGCGGTGAGCTCATGGCGCTTTACGTCGACCCGGCGTGCGTGGGCGCCGGCGTGGGGACCCTGCTCATGACCACCGTTCGCGAGCGGCTGCGGGCGCTCGGTGTGGCGCAAGCCGTGCTGTGGGTGCTCGACGGGAACGTCGGCGCCCGGCGCTTCTACGAGCGCTCGGGCTGGCGGCCCGACGGGGCTTGCCGCACAGGCGCTTTCGGGGCTGACAGGCGGCGCTTGGTGCGTTATCGAATAGCCCCGGTGTAGCCGCACGATCACCAACCGGTCGAACCGGGACCGCCTTTGAACGGGCCGGTCACCCAGCTGGTGATCCAGCCGCCGTAGAAGCCGCCGGATTGGGACACCACGACCTCTCCGTCGACAGTGCAGCGGTCGACGTTGGCGGCCATGACCGCGACCGCCCCGGCGATGGATTCGAAACCGGGAGTCGGGTGCAGATAGCTCCAAGCGGATTTCCGGGCCACGACGCCACCGCCGAGCAGGTCGTAATACGTTGCCCGCCCTTTCCATTCACACCAAGAGCTCCCGGGCGCCTCGCGCAGGGACCCTTCGGCGAATGCCTCGCGCGGGAGGTAATAGGCCGGCGGGTGGCTGGTCTCGAGCACCCGCCAGGACCGGTCGGTGGATGCGACGACTTCGCCACCCAACTCGACGGTGATTTCACCGGCGAACGGCTCGACGCGGGGCGGCCGGGGGTAATCCCACACCGACTCCCGCCGGGGTCCGGCGCCTCCCGACCCGGATCGGCTCATGGGCGTCGCATCAGGCTATGGCGTCCAATATTCGTTCATCGGTTGAGCGTACTTGTCGTTGTTGGTCAGGCGGGGAAGCTGAAGCGAGTCCTCGATGGTGCGCAGCAGGCTGTAGTGGTTGTTGTGGGCGGCGGCCACCAGATGGCCCTGGCGCATCCCGGAATTCGGTGACGGGATGACGATCATCGGAATGTGGTTGCCCTCGTTGCCGATGGTCAGCGAGAGGTTGTTGAAATCCTCGTCCCAGGTGATGAAGATGGCGCTGCGTTGCGTCTGGAACGCGGGCGAATTCACGATCGTCGGCAGCACCTGCTGCAGGAACTGGTCGCCCGCCTTGATGTTGTATTGATGGGTCGTGAGTTCGCTGCCGACGAAGCGCAAGTTGACCGGGCCTTCCATGTTGTGGTCCTCGTCCGCGGCGAACCACACGAAGTTCGGGGTGGTATTGGCGTTGGCGAGGTCCGTGGCCATCCGTGTCAGCGGCAGCACGTGCGCTTGGCAGCGGGCGGCGTTGGAGACGATGTCGTGGAAGGCGAGGAAGGGTAGCTCTCCGGGGGTGTAGGGACCGCTCGACGCGGTGGCGCACGGGGTGGGCATGCTCTGCTCGTAACTGGCCCAGCTCTTGCCCGCCGCTTCGACGGAGTCGGCCAGGTTCGGCGCGTCGAAACAGTTCATTTCGCAGTTGTAGTTGGCGCCGAAGTCCGACCCGCCGAGAATCGGGTAGTAGTTGGGCAGGCTCGGGTGGGTCAGGGCGAAGTAGTTCGACCCGTACCCGTACGAACTGATCAGGCTGTTGATGTAGGGGGCATTGGGGCTGCCCACAACGTCTTTCACGCCATGGTTTTCCATGTAGACCAGGAACACGTGGTCAAGCGGCGCGACGGTCGAGTTGGGCGGCGTGGGTAGCGGCGGGGCGGGCAACGGCGCGCCGATCGTGAACGAGAGGTTGTCGGCGTACGAGTGGTTGTAGGCCCCGCCCGCCCAGTGGGTGTCCTTGAAGGTCACGGTGACGCGCGCGCTGCGGGTGCCCGCCGGGATCGTCCCCGTGGTCTCGCGTGGGAACAGCTCGGTCTGAAACCCGCGCTGGAGAATGGAGACCGGTCCGATTTTCCCTGTGCCCAAAGGCAGTTGGCTGGCGGCCAGGAACTCCACGGTCGCGGACGCCTCGGACAGTTCCAGCCTGTTGCCGCCCAGCCAGCCGCTCAGCGTGTACGGCACGGCGCCGCCGTCGATGGCCCCCGCCGCGCCGTTGAGGTCGACGAGCTGGGTGATGGTGGACGTTGCCACATTGCCCCCGCCGAAGTATTGCGCGCCGCCATTGGGCGGGCCGTGCTGGGCGGACGGGAAGGCCAGGAACTTCGGCATGGTCGGGCCCGGGGATCCGAGCGGCGAGGGGAGCCGTACCAAAGTGTTGTATTTGATCACCGTCGGCGTTCCGGTCACGGTCCAGCCCGGTATCGTCACCCCGCTGTAGCCCGACAACGACGGGTCGCCCACCTCGGCGCCCGGGTTGACCAGCAGATTGGGGCTCATCGTGGCGGCGGCGGCCGCCCTGGGCGCGGTGCACGTCGCGAGCACCAGCAGCGCAGCCCCGACCGCGGCGCCGGCCACCCGACAAAGGCGACAGAACATTCAGCCATCCCCTCGGTGGTCAACACGCTGCGCATTGCTCCGTCGATGGTGAGCTACGTCACGCTGCTGGCCTACGCTTCTGCGCGAACCGTTATCCAGCGGTTGCCCTTTGGTGACCGAGTCGCTGAGGCGATGTCAGGAGAATTCGTGTAGGCGGCCGCCGGTCAGCTGGCGGCGAGCCACACCAGGCTGGCGCCGCCGGCCAGGGCGCAGTAGACGGCGAACGGTGTGAGGGTGCGGGTCTGGAAGTACTGCGTGAGGAACCGCACGGCGAGGTAGGCGCAGATGAAGGATGCGACGCTGCCGGCCAGCACCTGGCCGTGGATACCGGTCGCCCTGGGCCCGAACAGTTCGGGGATCTTGTAGACGCCGGCGGCCAGGATGATGGGAGTGGCAAGCAAGAAGGAGAACCGGGCGGCGTCCTCGTGGGACAGGCCGCGCCACAGGCCGGCCACCATGGTGATGCCCGAGCGACTGATGCCGGGCAGCAGGGCCAGGATCTGCGCGGCGCCGATCAGGATGCCGCGGCGCAGGGGGAGTTGGGCCAGGCGATTGTCGACGGCCTCGCCGGAATGTCCGGGCTGCTCCCCGGCGGGCAGCTCCGGATCGGGCGCGGGCGCGACGCGCCGCCGGAGTACCTCGCCCGCGTAGAGAGCGATGCCGTTGAGCAGCAGGAAGATTGCCGCGGGGATGGGCTTGCCGAGTGTGGTGCGGAACGTCCGTTCCAGCGCCAGCCCGGCCAGCCCCACCGGGATGGTGGCCCCCACGATCAGCCACGCCAGCCGCTCGCCGGCGGTCTCGATGCGGCGATGCCGCAACGACGACACGAACCCGGCCACGATGCGCAGCCAGTCCCGCCAGAAGAAGACCAGCAGGGCCGCCGCGGTGGCAACGTGCAGGCCGACGATGAACGCCAGGTAGGGCGATTCGGGCGCGGAGACGCTCAGGTCTCGGGCCCACCGGCCGCCGACCACCGCGGGGACCAAGACCGCGTGCCCGAGGCTGGAGACGGGGAACAACTCGGTGACGCCCTGGAACGCGCCGACCACCACGGCCTCGATGTAGGTCAAGTGCGCGCTCATCTCGGGTGCCTCCGTCGGATCGTTTTCTCCCATGGCCTCGCCGATCGGCCTGTGACGATAGCCGACCGCGAGTCGGCCCACCCAATCAGCTTGCCCAGTTAGCTATTTGGTGGGGTCGCCGTCCGCCCGGCCGGACCCGGCACCTGCGGGTACCGTGTTCTGATGGCCGACGGGTTGCTCGACGCCGTGCGCGTCCTCGACTTGTCGAGCGGAAACGGTGACGCGGTGACGCGCCTGTTCGCCGACCTGGGCGCCGACGTCCTCAAGGTCGAACCCCCGAGCGGAAGCCCGGCGCGCGGCGAGCCGCCGACGCTGGCCGGCGCGAGCATCCCGTTTGCCGTGCACAACGCGAACAAACGCAGCGTGGTGCTGGACCCGTTCGACGAGGACGACTGCGAGGTGTTCCTCGACCTGGCCGGACAGGCCGACATCGTCGTCGACGACGGTTTCTACGGGGAGGCCCCCACCTTCGGGACGTCGGTCGAGGAACTGGCTGCCCAGCATCCGCACCTGGTGGTGCTGTCGATCACCGACTTCGGCGCGACGGGTCCGCGGTCCTTGTGGCGGGCCACCGATCCGGTGTTGTACGCGATGTGCGGCTCGCTGTCGCGATCCGGTCCCACCACCGGCACCCCGGTGCTGCCGCCCGACGGGATCGCGTCGGCCACCGCCGCCGTCCAGGCGGCCTGGGTCACCCTCGTCGCGTACTACAACCGGTTGCGTTGCGGTACAGGCGAATACATCGACTTCTCGCGATTCGACGCGGTGGTCATGTCGCTCGACCCGGCGTTCGGTGCGCACGGACAGGTCGCCGCGGGAATCCGGCGCACCGGGCAGTGGCGGGGCCGACCGAAGAACCAGGACGCTTACCCGATCTATGAATGCAAGGACGGCTACGTCCGGCTCTGCGTGATGGCACCGCGGCAGTGGCGGGGCCTGCGGCGCTGGCTCGGCGAACCGGACGATTTCCAAGACCCCAAGTACGACGTGATCGGCGCGCGCTTCGCGGCATGGCCGCAGATCAGCGAGCTGATTCAAGCGCTGTTCGCCGGCCAGACCATTAAGGATCTGGTGGCCGCGGGCCAGGCCCACGGGGTGCCGATAGCCGCCGTGCTGACGCCGTCGTGGGCGATGACTTCGGAGCATTTCCAGGCGGTGGGCGCGATCACCGAGGCCGAGCTCGTCCCGGGCGTGCGCACCCGCGTGCCGACCGGCTATTTCGTCGTCGACGGGCGGCACGCGGGCTTCCGCACTCCCGCCCCTGCCGCGGGGCAGGACGGGCCGGGCTGGCGCGCAAACCCGGCGGTAGTGTCCTCGCCCTCCGGCCGCGTCGGCGAATACCCGTTCGCGGGACTGCGCATCCTGGATCTGGGCATCATCGTCGCCGGCGGCGAGCTGAGCCGGCTGTTCGGCGACCTGGGCGCCGAGGTGATCAAGATCGAAAGCGCCGACTACCCCGACGGGCTGCGACAGGCCCGCGTCGGCGAGGCGATGAGCGAGTCGTTCGCCTGGACGCACCGCAACAACCTGGGCATGGGCCTGGACCTGCGCAGCGCCGCCGGAAAGAAGATCTTCACCCGGCTGGTCGCGGAGTCCGATGCCGTCTTCGCCAACTTCAAGCCGGGAACGCTGACCGCGCTTGGGTTCTCGTATGACAACTTGCGGGCCGCCAACCCGCGGATAGTCCTCGCGGAGAGCAGCGCCTACGGCGACCAGGGCCCGTGGAGCACCCGCTTGGGCTACGGTCCGCTGGTACGCGCCGCGACCGGTGTCACCCGGCTGTGGACGGCCGACGACCCCGAAAGCCGCGATGGCGCTGCGCGGCACGCCTTTTACGACGCGACCACGATCTTTCCCGATCACGTGGTCGGGCGGGTCACCGCGATCGCGGCGCTGGCCGCGCTGATCCACCGGCACCGCAAGGGCGGCGGGTCGCACGTGCACATTTCACAGGCTGAGGCCGTGATCAACCAGCTCGACACGTTGTACGTCACCCAGGCCGCGGCGGCCGCCGGCGTGCCCAGGATCGCCGACGACACCAGCCTGCACGCCGTCTACCCATGCGCCGGTGACGACGAATGGTGCGTCATCTCGATCGACTCGGACGAGGAATGGCGTTGCGCCGCCGGGGTTTTCCATCACCCCGAATGGGCCGACGACCCGCGGTTCGCCACCGGCGAGGCACGCCTGGCGAACCGCCGGGAGTTGGTGGAATTGGTGACAGCCTGGACCCGGACACGCACCCCGGTGCGGGCCGCCCAGCTGCTGCAGTCCTCCGGTGTCGCGGCCGGCCCGATGAACCGGCCGCCGGACATTCTGGAGGATCCGCAGCTGCTCGAGCGGAAACTGTATGCCGAGATGCGGCACCCCCTCGTCGAACGCCCGCTGCCGGCCGAGACGGCCCCGGCACCGTTTCAGCACATCCCGCGGGCGCCCCAGCGGCCGGCGCCGCTACCCGGCCAGGACACCGTCGACATCTGCCGCAGGTTGCTCGGGATCGGCCCACAGGAGATCGATCGCCTCATCAGCGACGGCGTGCTGTTCGGTCCCCCATAACGCGCGCGGAACCCGGCCCGCGCAACCAGACGGATCGATAGCCACGCTAAATTCGTCGTATGACCGTGGACCCCAGGACGCCCGTGCTGATCGGCTACGGCCAGGTCAACCATCGCGACGAGATCGACCCGGACAAGCGTTCCGTCGAACCGGTGGACCTTATGGCGGCCGCGGCCCGGCAGGCCGCCGACGCGCGGGTGATCGCGGCCGTGGATTCGATCCGGGTGGTGAACATCCTGTCGGCGCACTACCGGGACCCGGGGCTGCTGCTCGGCCAGCGGATCGGCGCCGCCGACTTCACCACGCTGTACAGCCCCGTCGGCGGCAACGTGCCGCAATCGCTGGTCAACCAGGCGTGCCTGGACATCCAGCGGGGCCGGGCCCAGGTGGTGCTCCTGGCCGGCGCCGAGACGTGGCGCACCCGCCGCGGACTACGGGCCGTGGGCGGCAAGCTCGAGTGGACCGTCGAGGACGCCTCCGTCCCGATGGCCGAGGTCAGCGGCGACGACGTCCCGATGGCCGGCGACGCCGAGATCAGGATCCGGCTGGACCGCCCGGCCTACGTCTACCCGCTGTTCGAGCAGGCGCTGCGGATCGCCAACGGCGAGTCGGTCGAGGACCACCGCAAGCGCATCGGCGAGTTGTGGGCGCGCTTCAACGCCGTCGCGGTCGGCAATCCACACGCCTGGATCCGCAAACCCGTGACCGCCGAGGAGATCTGGCGGCCCGGCCCGCAGAACCGGATGATCAGCTGGCCGTATACCAAGCTGATGAACTCCAACAACATGGTCGACCAGGGCGCCGCGCTCGTCTTGACCTCGGTGGAACAGGCCAGGCGGCTGCAGGTCCCCGATGACCGATGGATCTACCCGCATGCCGGCACCGACGCGCACGACACCTCGGCAATCGCCGAGCGCGACGAACTGCACCGCTCTCCGGCCATCCGGATCGGGGGCGGCCGGGCGCTCGAGCTGGCCGGACTGGGCGTCGACGAGCTGGACTACGTCGACCTGTATTCCTGCTTCCCCTCGGCCGTACAGGTGGCGGCGGCCGAACTGGGCCTCGCGGTCGACGATGCCGCCCGCCCGCTCACCGTGACCGGGGGGCTGACGTTCGCGGGCGGTCCGTGGAGCAACTATGTGATGCACTCCATCGCGACCATGGCCGAGTTGCTGACGGCGAACCCCGGGCGCCGCGGTCTGATCACCGCCAACGGTGGCTTCCTGACCAAGCACAGCTTCGGGGTCTACGGCACCGAGCCGCCCGCCGAGTTCCGTTGGGAGGACGTGCAACCGGCCGTCGACCGCGAGCCGACCCGCGAGGGCCTGGTGGAATGGGAAGGCGTCGGCACGGTGGAGGCGTGGACGACGCCGTTCGACCGCGAGGGCCGCCCGGAAAAGGCCTTCCTGGCGGTGCGCACGCCCGACGGGTCCCGCACCCTCGCGCTGATCACCGACGGCGCGGCGGCTCAGGCGACGGTGAGCGAAGACATCGGCGGCGCCAAGGTTGCCGTCGCCGCCGACGGCAGCGCCGCGCTGCAATAACCCCCCGGCGCCATCCCGCCAGCTCACGGTGTCGGTTGGCCCGTAACGGTCGCGTAGGTCGTGCCGTCTTGCCTATTGTCTAGTTTGAGGTCGGGGGAGGTGAGCCCCAGGTGCAGATCCTGGTTACCGACGCCACCGGCGCACTCGGGCGGCTGGTCGCACGGCAGTTGGTCGCTGCCGGGCACACGGTCAGTGGCATTGCTGAGACCCGGCACCCGTGCCTCGACCGCAACGTCGACTTTGTTTGCGCGTCCCTGCGCAACCCCATCCTGCGGGAGCTCGCCGGCGAAGCCGACGCGGTGATCCACCTGGCGCCGATCGACACCTCCGCCCCGGGCAGCGCCGATATCGACGGCCTGGCGCACGTGACCGACGTCGCCGCCCGCGCCGGCGCGCGGCTGCTGTTCGTGTCCCAGGCGGCGGGGCCGCCGGAGCTGTATCGCCCGGCCGAGGATCTGGTGGCGACCAGTTGGGGCCCCAGCCTGGTCGTGCGCACCGCCCCGCCCGTGGGCCGCCAGCTCGACTGGATGGTGTGCCGCACGGTGGCCACGCTGCTGCGCACCAAGGTTTCGGCGGAGCCGATGCGGGTGCTGCACGTCGAAGATCTGGTGCGCTTCCTGGTTTCGTCGCTGAACGTCGACCGCACCGGCGTGGTCGACCTCGCCTCCCCGGACACGGTCAACGTGGTCACCGCCTGGCGGATGCTGCGAGCCGCCGACCCGCGGACCCGGCTGAACGGGGTGCGGAGCTGGCCGCGGCTCATCCCGGACATGGATATTGCCGCGGTGCAGGAGGATTGGTCGTTCGCGTTCGGCTGGCAGGCGCTCGAGGCCGTCGCCGACACCGCCCGCGGCCTCGTCGGCCGCCGGATCGCCGCCGCGGGCGCCGTCGGCCACGGGCGCCAACTGGCGCTGCCGGTCGAGGTCATGCCCCGCCCGCGGCCGTCCGGGGAGGAACACAGCGCGGCGCCCGAGGGCGTGGAGGGCGAGTTCGACGACCGGATCGACCCGCGCTTCCCGATTTTCAGTGCGGGGAATCTTTCCGGGGCGCTGCCCGGCCCGCTCACCCCGATCACCCTGGACGTTCAACTGAGCGGGTTGCGAACCGCGAATCGGGTGCTCGGCCACGTGCTGGCGCTCGGGGGCCCGGTGGGTGACGAATGGGGAAGCAGGGCCATCGCGGTGTTCGGCCATCGGCCCTACGTCGGGGTGTCGGTCAACATGGTCGCCGCCGCGCAGCTGCCCGGCTGGGATCAGGACGCCGTCGCCCGCAACGCCCTGGCAGGCCGGCCGCACATCGGAGACCCCCTCCCGTTCGGCGAGCCCGCGCTGGCGGGCGGCGCCCTTGGCTCCATCGCCAAAGCCCTGGTGGCGGGGCGGTCACTGGCCGTGCTGCGCCATCTGAAGTCGGACACCCGGGATTACCGCGTGGCCGCCGAAACGGAACAGCTCGACACCGCGCAGCTGGCCGCGCTGCCCGACGCCGGCCTCGGCGCCCGGGTTCTCTTGCTGCGGGACCGCATTCACCAAGGCTGGATTCTCACCGCGCTGTGGCTGATCGACGCCGGGGTCACCGCGGCGGCACTCGAACGCGGCAAGGCGGCACGCGGCGTGCCCGGTGTGGACATGATCATGGACAGCACCCTGGTGGCGGCCGAGACCGCCCGGCTGGCCGCGGTGCTGCGGGCCGACACCCCGCTGTGTGCGCTGGCCACCGACGGCAACCTCGCCAGCATTCGCGCGTTGTCTCCCACCACCGCCGCCGCCGTCGACGACGCCGTCGCACGCGTCGGGCACCGCGGGCCGGGGGAGGCCGAGCTGGCCAGCCGCACGTACGCCGACGACCCGGCGATGCTGCTCACCGCGGCGGGAGAACTCGCCGTCGCCGACGGCGCGCCCGCCGAGCCGCCGCCCTCGACGCTGGCCCGGCGGCTGGCCACCAACGCTCGGGACTCGCGCGAACTCGCCCACGACGTGACTCTGCGGTTCACCCATCAGCTGCGGATGACGTTGCGGGAGCTAGGGTCCCGTCGAGTCGCGGCGGACGCGATCGACGCCGCCGACGACGTGTTCTACCTGACGTGCGATGAGCTGGTCACCATGCCGGGCGACGCCCGGCTGCGGATCAAACGCCGCCGCGCCGAACGGGATCGGTTGCAGGCGCAGCGCCCGCCCGACGTCATCGACGGGACGTGGACTCCCGTCGAAGCCTCAGCCGACTAGCTCGGCCAGCGGAGTCTCGGGATCGGCCAGCCGATCGGGGTCGACGGAAGTCCTGGACCTGATCAGCGCTTTGACGTCGTCGAGCACGTCCCAGATGTTGACGTTCATCCCGGCCAGGACACGGTTTTCGGCGTCGAGCCAGAACGCGACGAATTCGCGTTCGGCGACGTCGCCCCGGAACACCAGGCGCTCGGAGCCCGACGCGTGCCCGACATACTCCATCCCGAGGTCGTATTGATCGGTGAAGAAATACGGGAGTTCAGCGTATTCGCCCGGGCTGCCGAGCATTCCGGCGGCCGCGACCGCGGGCTGCTTGAGCGCGTTGGCCCAGTGCTCGGTGCGGATCCGGCCGCCGAACAGCGGGTGCTCGGCGGCGGCGATGTCGCCGACCGCGTAGATGTCGGGATCGCTGGTGCGCAGTGACGCATCGACCAGCACACCGCCCGAGCCCATCGCGAGCCCGGCTTGTTCGGCGAGTTCCACGTTCGGCTTGGCGCCGACCGCGACCAGGACGGCGTCGGCGGCCACCGCCGACCCGTCACGCATCCTCAGTCCGGTCGCCTTGCCGCCGGTGGTCGTGATCGCCTCCACCTGCGCCTCGAGCCGCAAGTCCACCCCGTGGTCGCGATGCAGCCCGGCGAACACTTCGCCCACCGTTTCGCCGAGCGCGGCCACCAGCGGTTGCTTGGCGGACTCGACGACGGTCACGCCGACATCGCGCTGGCGGGCGGCGGCGGCGACCTCCAGCCCGATCCACCCGGCGCCCACCACCGCCAGCGAGGACCCTTCGGTGAGAACGGAGCTCAGGGCCACGGCGTCCTCGTAGGTACGCAGATAGTGGACCGCGTCGGCGTCGGACCCGGGTATCGGCGGGCGGCGCGACGACGACCCCGTGGCCAGCAGCAGCTTGTCATACCGAACCGTGATTCCGTCGGGGAGCGCGACGGTGTGTGCGCCCGCGTCTACGGCCGACACCCGAGATCCGAGTCTCAGGTCGACATTGTGGTCGTCATACCAGTCGGAGTCGTGCACCGTGAAATCGGTCAGCGACTTCTTTCCGGCCAGATACTCCTTGGAAAGCGGGGGCCGCTCGTAGGGCAGCCGTTCCTCTTCGGCGAACAAGGTAATGGCCCCGTCAAAGTCGCTGTCGCGCAACGCTTCTACCGCTTTCGCTCCGGCAAGGCCGCCACCGATGATGACGAATGTGATTGAGCTGGCCATGATCGTCACTCCGTTCTGCCGTCGACATTTCGAGCCTACTCGGGCCGGCTCACCGCAAAAGCTCTTGCAGCGTCAGCGCGTTACGCACCGCGTGGCCGCCCAGATCGTTGTTGAAGTACACCCACACGTCCCTGCCTTCGCCCTGCCATCCGACGATCCGGTCGGCCCACCGCCGCAGCTCGTCCTGCGAGTAGCAACCGGCGTAGATCGCGTCCTGGTCGGGACCGTGCATGCGGACGTACACCAGGTCGGTGGTGGCGCGCGGCACGCACGCCAGCCCGGCGCCGCTCATCACCACGTAGGCGGCGCGCCGGCGTTCCAGCAGGTCGTAGACGCCCGGGTCGTTCCAGGACGGATGGCGCAGCTCGACGGCCACCCGGATCGACTCCGGCACGCTGCCCAGGAAGGCGTCCAGGCGCGCGTCGTCGCGCTGTTGGTCCGGGTGCAGCTGGAACAACAGCACCCCCCGGCGATCGCCGAGCAGCTCCCAACAGCGCTCGAATCGCTCGATCCACGGCCCCGAGGACGCCAGGCGCCGGTAGTGGGTCAGTCCGCGATGCGCCTTGACCGACATCCTGAAGCCGTCCGGCAGCTGGTCGCGCCATCCCGCGAAGGTCGAATCCTTCGGCCAGCGGTAGAAACTCGCGTTCAACTCGACCGTGTCGAACACCTCGACGTAACGGGCCAGTCGCCGCGCTGCGGGCAGGCCCGGCGGGTAGAGCACGCCCACCCAGTGGTTGTAGGACCACCCCGACGTGCCGATCCGGACGGTCAACCGCTCACCTGCCGGCGCACGTCGTCGTCCAGGAAAGTCCGGATGAGCGCGGCGGCCAGCCGCGCATTGCCCTGTGGCGCAAGCGCTCCCAGCTTTTCCGGCTGTGCGGGCAACCCTAGTTGCCTGGCCGCGGCGATGGCACGGTCGTCGAAATAGGGCCGCACCCAGGTCCACACGTCCTGCACCTCGCGCAGGTAGATGTCGGCGCCGGTGTCCCCGATTCCCTTGAACTGCTTGAGCAGACGTTTCGCCGCGGCGACGTCGTGGCGACTGCGCTTCGCGAGTTCGCGCAGATCGCCGGAGTACTCGTCGCGCACGCGTTCGGCCATGTCGGTGAGCCGGGTGGCCGAGCTTTCGTCGTAACGCACGTAGTGGGCGCGGCCGAAGGCGTCGATCATGGCCTGCCGGTCGGCGGCCAGCACCGCCTTCGGCGTGCGCAGGCCCGCCCCGAACAGTTCGCGCCCGGCGGCCATCGCGATGGCCGCATCGATCGGCTTGCTGGCCAACATGCAGACGATCAGCAGCTGAAACAATGGCATCGGCTTGTCACCGAGCCTGATCCGCGCCTCGGCGGCATAGGTGGTCCCGGCAACGTCGAGCAGCCGCTGCACCAGTCGCTCGCGGTTGGCCATGTCGAACACGTACCCGTGCCGGGTCTCAGCAAACCGCGGCGATCACTTGGCCGGCAGGCTGCGGGCGTAACCGACGCCGCGGGTGACCCAGCCCTGAAGCTGGCGTTTGGTCCGGATCCCGGCCACGTCCACCCGCACCCAACCGCGCACGTCGCGGCCGGCCATCACCATCGGGCTGACGTGGGCGCGCTGCAGCACGTTGTCGAGGTCATCGGCGGACACGCGGACCAGCAGGCCGCCCCGGCCGCTGACGGCGACCGACATGTTGCCGTTGACCAGGAAAGCCAGGCCGCCGAACATGCGCTTCTCTTCGACGCCGCGCTCGGCGGCGACGAGTTCGCGGATCTCGTCGGCCAGCTTTTCGTCGTAGGCCATGCGCGTCAGTCCAGGTCCACGCGAATGGTCAGCAGGTCGCTCCCCATCAGGCGCACCACGGCGCTGTTGAGTCGCGGCAGGCCGCCCAGCCGGCGCAGCGGATCGTCGTCGGGCAGCAGATGCGCGGTACCCGCGCGCCATCGCCCGCCGATACGCAGCCGGACGGCGGGATTGGCCTTGATGTTGCGGACATAGTCGGAGTGTTCACCGTGTTCGGAGACCATCCAGAAGTGGTTGCCGACCACGCGCCCGCCGACGGCGGTGCGCCGCGGCTTGCCGCTCTTGCGGCCAGTGGTTTCCAGGATGATTCCCGGCATTTGCCGGCCCACCGGATTGACGAGCAGCCGTTGCACACGATGAACCACTTGGCGCTTGAGACTCACGGCGTCCATTCAACGCCGGGCCCGCCGCCGGTGTCACGGTGCGAATGCAAACAGCCGCCCCCGGTTGGAGGGCGGCTGTCTCGCTGTGGTCGTTAGGCCACGTATGCGACGAACTGGCCGTTGGGCAGGAAGACGCCCCACTGGTTGACCGATGCATTGAAGACCACCGGGTAGTTCCCGGGCTGGCCAGGCGGCGTCCAGCGCGCCGGCAGCCCCGCGTACCCGGGGTCGTTGTAGTGCCCCGGCGGCGGGAATCCGTGCTGCCCCGGCGGCAGCGGCGTGCCCGGCCCGTTGCAGTTGGCGCCCGGGCCGCCGTTGCAGACGGGCACCCCAGGTGGCGGCACATGACCCGGCCCCCGCATATCGGGCCCGTTGGGTCCGGGCACACTCGGGCCCGGCACGTTCGGCCCGGGAATGTTCGGGCCGTTCGGGTCGGCTTGCGCGATGCCGGCGCCGATGCCGAACGCCGCGGACGTGATGGTTCCGGCCATGAGCGCGCCGGCTGCGATCTTGTTGAACTTCATAGTGAACCCCCTTGTCGAGTAGCTTGGCCGCCTGCGTGGCGGCTCCACCCCGTTGACTTGGTGATTCGCTCACCCCACCGCCCTCCCGGGCAGTCGAACCTCCAACCACCCAGGTACCCGAGTGCAGCACGCCGAAAACCTCTGCGCCTCTTCTCGCAGGTCGCGCGCGCGGCGAAGGCCGGGATGCCAGCGAGTTCGCTGCGCATCCCGGCCCCGCTGAGATCAGGCAGCGACCGTCGCGGCCGGTGCCACCGGTTCGAGCGCCTCCGTCACGATGTCGGCGACGTCGGTCATGGGTTTGACCGTCAGCGCGTCCAGCACCTCGGCGGGCACTCCTCCATGATCGGGGTCCAGATCGGGCTCGTTGCGCGCCGGAATGAAAACGGTTGCCAGCCCTGCACGTTGGGCCGCCAGCAGCTTCTGCTTCACACCGCCGATCGGCAGCACCCGCCCGTTGAGCGTGACCTCGCCGGTCATGCCGACATCCGAGCGCACCCGGCGCCCGGTGGCCATCGACACCAGGGCGGTCACCATGGTGACGCCGGCCGACGGGCCGTCCTTGGGCACCGCGCCGGCGGGCACGTGCACGTGGATGCGCCGGTCGAGCGCCTTGGGGTCGACCCCCAGCTCGGCGGCGTGCGAGCGCACGTAGGACAGCGCGATCTGCGCCGACTCCTTCATGACGTCGCCCAACTGCCCCGTCAGCTGCAAGCCCGGCTCGCCGTCGGTGGCGCCGGCCTCGATGTAGAGGACGTCGCCGCCCAGGCCGGTGACGGCCAGGCCGGTGGCCACACCGGGCACCGCCGTGCGTTCGGCCGATTCCGGCGTGAACCGCGGGCGCCCCAGGTAGCCGACCAGATCCGGCTCGTCGATGGTGATCGGCTCCGGGTTCTCCGCCAGCTTGGTGGTCACCTTGCGCAGCGCCTTGGCTAGCAGCCGCTCGAACTGCCGCATCCCGGGCTCCCGGGTGTAGTCGGCTGCGATCTTGCGCAGCGCGGCGTCGGTCAGCGTGACCTCGTCCTCGGTCAGCGCCGCCCGGTCCCGCTGCCGGGGCAGCAGGTAGTCCCGCGCGATGGCGACCTTGTCGTCCTCGGTGTAGCCGTCGATCTGCACCAACTCCATGCGGTCCAGCAGGGCCGACGGGATGTTCTCGATCACGTTGGCGGTGGCCAGGAACACCACGTCGGACAGGTCCAGGTCCAGATCCAGGTAGTGGTCGCGGAACGTGTGGTTCTGCGCCGGGTCGAGCACCTCCAGCAGCGCGGCCGACGGGTCGCCCCGGTAGTCGGAGCCCACCTTGTCGATCTCGTCCAGCAGCACAACGGGATTCATCGTCCCCGCCTCGCCGATCGCCCGCACGATGCGGCCCGGCAGCGCGCCGACGTAGGTGCGCCGGTGCCCGCGGATCTCGGCCTCGTCGCGAACACCGCCCAGGGCGACGCGCACGAACTTGCGGCCCAGCGCCCGGGCGACGCTCTCGCCCAGCGAGGTCTTGCCGACGCCGGGGGGACCGGCGAGCGCCATCACCGCGCCGGAGCCGCGGCCGCCGACGACCTGCAGCCCGCGCTGGGCGCGGCGGGCCCGCACGGCCAGGTATTCGACGATGCGGTCCTTGACGTCGTCGAGTCCGTGGTGGTCGGCGTCGAGGACCTCGCGCGCGGCCTTCAGGTCGGTCGAGTCCTCGGTGCGCACGTTCCACGGCAGGTCGAGCACGGTGTCCAGCCAGGTGCGGATCCAGCCGCTTTCCGGGCTCTGGTCGCTGGAGCGTTCCAGCTTGCCGACCTCCCGCAGCGCGGCCTCGCGCACCTTCTCGGGCAAATCGGCGGCCTCGACGCGGGCCCGATAATCGTCGGATCCGTCCGGCTCGCCCTCACCGAGTTCCTTGCGGATCGCGGCCAGCTGCTGGCGCAGCAGGAACTCCTTCTGCGTCTTCTCCATGCCCTCGCGGACGTCCTCGGCGATCTTGTCGTTGACCTCGACCTCGGCGAGATGGGCGCTGGTCCAGTCGATCAGCACGCGCAGTCGCTCGGCGACGTCGACAGTCTCCACCAGCTGTCGCTTCTGCTCACGGGACAGGTAGGACGCGTACCCGGAGGTGTCGGCCAGCGCCGACGGGTCGGCCAACCTGTTGACGTAGTCGACGATCTCCCAGGCCTCGCGCCGTTGCAGCATGGCCAGCAGCAGCTTCTTGTACTCCGCTGTCAGCGCCTTGATCTCGTCCGTCGTCTCGACCTCGGGGACCTCGGTCACCTCGACCCACAGCGCAGCCCCGGGTCCGGCAGCTCCCGTCCCGATCTGCGCCCTGCGCTCACCGCGCACGACGGCCGCGGTGCCGCCGCCGGCGATGCGCCCGACCTGCAGAATCTTCGCGATCACACCGTGTGACGGGTACCGGTCGTCCAGCCGCGGCGCGATCAGCAGCTGCCCCGATTCACTCGCCTGGGCGGCGTCGATCGCTGCCCGCGCGGCCTCGTCCAGCGCGATCGGGACGACCATTCCGGGCAACACGATGGTGTCGGTGACGAACAGCACCGGCATCGATTTGGCTTCAGCCATCAATCCTCCAAAAACTGAGTCTGATGCGCTCAACCCAGCCGGACGCCGGTTTGTTCCCGGGGGAGGGCCGGCCCACACGGGTGTGCGGTCAGCCTCACACCCGCCGGCCTGCCAGCGGCGCCGAGATTGCCGGGCGCCGACAACACAACCCTCACGGCAATCTCGACGCTATTGGACGGGCCCCAGGCGCCGCAGTTGCGTGACGTGCCTGGGCGAGAGTTCCTCGAGGCAGGTGACCCCCAGCAGCCGCATGGTGCGGATCACTCCCTGTTGCAGGATGTCGATCGCCCGGGCCACCCCCGCCTCGCCGCCGGCCATCAGCCCGTACAGGTACGCCCGCCCGACCAGCGTGCACCGCGCGCCCAGCGCGATCGCCGCCACGATGTCGGCGCCCGACATGACGCCGGTGTCCAACAGGATCTCGGTGTGCTTACCGACCTCGCGGGCGACCGAGGGCAGCAGGTGGAAGGGCACCGGGGCCCGATCCAGTTGCCGCCCGCCGTGATTCGACAGCACGATGCCGTCGACACCGCGGTCGACGACGGCGCGGGCGTCGTCGAGGGTCTGGATGCCCTTGACGACCAACTTGCCCGGCCACTGCGCCTTGATCCACTCCAGGTCGTCGAAGGTCAGGCTCGGGTCGAACATGGTGCTCAGGTATTCGGCCACGGTGCCCGGCCACCGGTCCAGCGACGCGAACGCCAGCGGTTCGGTGGTCAGCAGGTCGAACCACCACTTCGGGTGCGGCACCGCGTCCAGGACGGTGCGCAGCGTCAGCGTCGGCGGGATCGTCATCCCGTTGCGGTTGTCGCGCAGTCGCGCGCCGGAAACCGGGACGTCGACGGTGGCCAGCAGCGTGTCGAAGCCCGAATCGGCCGCGCGCCGCACCAACGCCATCGAGCGTTCGCGGTCGCGCCACATGTACAGCTGAAACCACTTCCTGCCCTGGGGAACAGCGGCCACCAGGTCCTCGATCGCGCAAGTGCCCAGCGTGGACAGCGAGAACGGGATGCCGGCCCTGGCCGCGGCCGCCGCGCCGGCGATCTCGCCCTCGGTGTGCATCAGCCGGGTGAAGCCGGTGGGCGCGATGCCGAACGGCAGGACGACCGGTTCACCCAGGACGTTCCAGCCGGCGGTGACGTTGGTGACGTCGCGCAGGATCGTCGGGTGAAATTCGATGTCGCGGAACGCCTGTCGGGCACGCCGGAGGGAAATCTCGTCCTCGGCGGCGCCGTCGGTGTAGTCGAACGCCGCCCTGGGGGTGCGCCGTTTGGCGATGCGACGCAGATCTTCGATGGTGTACGCGGCGTCGAGGCGGCGCCTGGTCGCGTCGAACTGCGGTCGCTTGAATTGGATCAGCGGCGCCAGGTCGCGCACCTTGGGCACTCGTCGTTTGACTCCCACCTGTGCCACCGTAGTCACATGGAATCCGCGTCCGACCCGTACGATCTGAATCGCTTCGCCAAGGCCCAGGCCGCGGTCTACCCGCACGTCGTGGCGGAATTGCGCGACGGGCGAAAACGCGGTCACTGGATGTGGTTCGTGTTCCCGCAGTTGCGCGGCTTGGGCAACAGTCCGACCGCCGATCGGTATGGCATCTCCTCGCTCGGGGAAGCCAAGGGCTATCTGCGCCATGACGTACTGGGGCCGCGACTGCGCGAGTGCACCCGGCTGGTCAACGAGGTGCAGGGCCGGTCCGTCCGGGACATCTTCGGCTCGCCCGACGACCTCAAGCTGCGGTCGTCGATGACGCTGTTCGCCCGCGCGACCGACGACAACGAGGACTTCCTGGCCGTCCTCGACAGGTACTACGACGGTCAGCAGGACCCGCTCACGCTGGAGCGCCTAGGAGGGGCTTAAGATCCGCCAGCCGTGCGGTTCCACGACCAGCGTGTCCACCGTCTCTTGTGGTGGGGCCGAGGATCCGCCGACGACCCGGCGGTGCGCCGTGCCCAGCTCCGGCAGCGAGACGCGCATCGGCTCGTCGCCGATGTTCAGGGCGACCAGCAGCGCGTCGTCGCCGTGGCGGGTCTCGTAGACGTAGTGCCGGTTTTCCAGCCGCAGCGCGCTGGTCGACGCCCGGTGCAGCCACGGGTGACGACGGCGCAGGCCGACGAGGAACTGGTGCAGCGCCCACATCTGGGCACCAAATGCGTCCAATTCCAATGGGGGAGAGCCGAACTCGGGCCGCACGGCGTCGTCTCCGCCGTAGCGCTCCTCTTTGACACCGCGAAATCCCAGCTCGTCACCCGCATACACGCTGGGCACGCCGCCGACCGTCAACAGGATCACCAGCGCGTGCGCCACGTGCTCCGGGCGTTCGAGCCGGCTGGCGATGCGGGTGACGTCGTGGTTACCGATGAAGGTGAGGGGCGCAAAGTCGGCCAGGAAGTCGCCGTGGCGTTGCAGCGCCCAGTCCAGCTCGAAGAAGTTGCCGTCGTTGAGGCTGCTCCAGATGGCCTTCCACAATTCGTATTGGGTGGCCGAGTCGAACGTGGCCGCACGCACCACCGCCGCGTAGTCGCCATGGATCAGCTCGCCGACGAACCACGCGTCTGCGAAGCGCTCGCGCACCCGCGGCAGCGTCGACGCCCAAAACCGTTCCGGCACCGTGTAAGCCGCATCGAGGCGCCAGCCGTCGGCGCCGCGTTCCAGCCAGTGCTCCATCACGTCCACGGTGTAGTCGATGACTTCGGGGTTGTCGTGGTTGAGCGTGATCAGCTCCGAGTGGCCCTCGAACGTGTGAAAGCGCCCGGGGCGCCCGCGAAACCAGCGCGCCGCGGAATCGTCGTTCGACGCCTGTCGGTAGCGGGGGAAATCCACGCCGACGTGGTTGAACACGCCGTCGAGCAGGATGCGCAGGCCGCGGCGGCGGGCCTCGGCGACCAGGTGGTCGAAGTCGGCGTCGTCACCGAGCCGCGGATCGATCCGGTAGTGGTCGGTGGTGTCGTAACCGTGTGTGCGCGAAGCGAAGATCGGCCCCAGCGCCACGCCCGACGCGCCCAGCGCGATCGCGTGGTCGAACCAGTCGACAAGCCGCCGCAGCCGGTGTTGCTCCGGCCGCGGCGGCTCCGACGCGGGAAAAGCGCCGACAAACCCCAGCGGGTAGACCTGCCACCAGATCGCGTGCTCTACCCAGCCCGGCGCCGTCACTGCGCTACCGTCAGCCGACCGTCGCCAGCGTCTGCGCGGCGATGATCGCCTGTGCCACGCCCGAAACGATCGCCGCCGCCTTCAGCGCCTCCTGGATGGCCTCCCGGCTCACACCCGCCTCGCGCAGCGTGTGCTCATGGGAGGCCACGCAGTCGGGGCATCCGTTGATCGACGACACCGCGAAGCACCACAGCTCGAAGTGGGCCTTCGCGACGCCGGGGTTGGCGATGAGGTTCATCCGCAGACCCGCACGCAGATCGTCGTACTTGCCGTCCAGGAAGCCCCGGCCGCGGTAGAACACGTTGTTCATGGCCATGATCGATGCGGCACCGAGCGCGGCGTTGTACGCCTCGGCGGACAGGAGGTCGGCCGCCTCGGCACCGATCTCGCTGAGCACCTGGCTGTTTCGCGTCGCCGCGGCGCACGCCAGCAGCGTGCCCCACAGCTGTTCCTCGTCGAGCTCGGTGGTGCGGGTGATCGAGCCCAGGTTGAGCTTGAGGTCCTTGGCGTACTCGGGCAGCGCTTCCTTGAGGTTTTCTACGCTCATCTCGCCTCCCTGATCAGACCCTACGTGACTAGGCCGAGGCCTTGAGCAGCTCGGCGGCGTCGAGCGTCGGGTCGCCCTTGCGCCAGTTGCAGGCGCACAGCTCATCGGACTGCAACGCGTCCAGGACGCGCAGCACTTCCTCGACGTTGCGCCCGACGGATCCGGCGGTGACAGAAACGAACTGGATCTCGTTGTTGGGGTCCACCAGGAAGGTCGCCCGGTCGGCCACGCCGTCGGCGTTGAGGACGCCGGTGGCCAGGCTCAGCTCCCGCTTGATGTCCGAGAGCATCGGGAACGGCAGTTTCTTCAGGTCCTCGTGCTGGGCCCGCCAGTTGAAGTGGACGAACTCGCTGTCGATCGAGACGCCCAGCACCTGCGCGTCGCGGTCGGAGAACTCGTCGTTGAGTTTGCCGAAGGCGGCAATCTCGGTGGGGCACACGAAGGTGAAGTCCTTCGGCCAGAAGAACACGACGCGCCACTTGCCGGCGTTGTCCTCGCTGGTGACGGTGGTGAAGTAGTCCTCGGGCTGCTTGGCGTCCACCTTGGACAGGTCGCCAGGGATCAGCGCAGTGAGCTCGTAGGCGGGGAACTGGTCGCCGATGGTCAGCAGAGGCATATCGCTCCTTATTTGGAATTACTCAAGATTAGCGGTCACTGCCCATCGTGCCCGCATACCCTTACTGAAGTAAAGGTGATATTTCCCACTATACTTATAGCCATGCCCGATAAGAGTTATCAGCCGACGATCGCCGGCCTCCGCGCGTTCGTGGCGATCGCCGAAAAGCGTCAGTTCAGCGGCGCCGCAACCACTCTCGGCGTCAGCCAGTCGACGTTGTCGCAGGCGCTGGCGGCGCTGGAGACCGGGCTGGGCACCCGGCTCATCGAGCGCTCGACGCGGCGTGTCCTGTTGACGGCGGCGGGCACGGAGCTGTTGCCGCGCGCCCAGGCGGCGATCGAGGCGGTGGACGGGTTCACCGCCGCGGCCGCCGGGGCCTCCGACCCGCTGCGCGCCGGGATGCGGCTGGGGCTGATCCCGACGGTCGCGCCCTACGTGTTGCCGACCGTGTTGGCCGGGCTCGCCGAGCAATTCCCGGCGATGACGTTGCGGGTGACGGAGGACCAGACCGAACGGCTGATGGCGGTGTTGCGCGAGGGGGCGCTGGATGCGGCGCTGATCGCCCTGCCGGCCGACGGCGGCGGACTGGCCGCCATCCCGATCTATGACGAGGATTTCGTCCTCGCGCTGCCGCCGGGGCATCCGCTGTCGGGCAAGAAGCGCGTTCCGGCGACGGCACTGGCCGACCTGCCGCTGCTGCTGTTGGACGAGGGGCACTGCCTGCGCGATCAGGCGCTGGACGTGTGCCACAAGGCGGGCGTCCGGGCGGAACTGGCCAACACCCGCGCGGCATCGCTGGCGACCGCGGTGCAATGCGTGACGGGCGGCCTGGGGGTGACGCTGATCCCGCAGAGCGCGGTGCCGGTAGAGGCGAGCAGAAGCCGCCTCGGCCTGGCGCAGTTCGCCACCCCCCGCCCGGGCCGTCGCATCGGCCTGGTGTACCGCTCGTCCAGCGGCCGCGACGAGTCCTACCGGCGGCTGGCCGGAACCATCGGCGGGTTGATCAGCAACCAGCACCAGGTGCGGCTGGTCAAGTAGGCGGCGTCGCCCGCGGGTAGGTTCTGCCTATGGAAAAGGTGATCGCGGTGCTCATGCGGGCCGATTCGGACGAGCAGTGGTGCGCCCGCCAACGGGGGCCCGTCGCCACCGCCCTGCTCGAGCTGGGCCTGCCCGGACTGTCGGTCAACGTCCGCGATGACGCCGTGCGGCACTCGCTGATGACGCTCACAACGCTGGACCCGCCGGTCGTGGCGGTGGTGAGCATGTGGACCCAGCAGTGCTATGGCGACCAGATGGCGGCCGCCCTGGCGCTACTGGAGGCGGAATGCGACCAGCTCGCCGCATACCTGGTGACCGAGTCGGTCCCGCTGAGACCGCCCGTCACCGAATCGGGTTCCCGCACAACGGGTTTCGCCAACATGGCGTTGCTGCGCCGGCCCGCCGCCCTTGACCAGGCGAGCTGGCTGACCCGGTGGCAGCGCGACCACACCCCGGTGGCCATCGAGACGCAGTCGACCTTCGGCTACACCCAGAACTGGGTGGTGCGGACCCTCACCCCGGACGCCCCGGGAATCGCCGGCATCGTCGAGGAGTTGTTCCCGCAGGAGGCGATCACCGATCTCAAGGCGTTCTTCGGTGCCGCCGACGATAACGACCTGCAACACCGGTTGGGCCGAATGGTCGCCAGCACCACGGCCTTTGGCGCCAACGAGAACATCGACACCGTCCCCACCAGCCGCTACGTCTTCAAGACGCCGTTCACCGAGGAAAACACATGACGACTTTGCGCGACGCCGTGGCGTTGGCCGAAGCCGAAAGCGGCCTGGCGGTGGTGTCCACCGTTCGCGCCGACGGCACGGTGCAGGCCTCGCTGGTCAACGTCGGCCTGTTGGCGCACCCGGCAAGCGGCGAGCAGGTGTTGGGTTTCACCACCTACGGCAAGGTGAAACTGGCGAACCTGCGGGCGCGTCCGCAGCTGGCCGTCACCTTCCGCAACGGATGGCAGTGGGCGACCGTCGAGGGCCGCGCGGAACTGGCCGGTCCGGACGACACGCAGCCCTGGCTGACCGCGGACGACCAGCTGCGGCTGTTGCTTCGCGAGGTGTTCACCGCCGCGGGCGGCACCCACGACGACTGGGACACCTACGACCGCGTGATGGCCCGCGAGCGGCGGGCCGTCGTGCTCGTCGCGCCGACCCGCGTCTACAGCAACGGCTGAGCTGGTTAGGCTGCAGCGGTGACGCTGCAGATCGATGACGAGAACCGGGTGCGCACCCTCACGCTCAACCGGCCCGAGGCGCTGAACGCTTTCAACGAGGCCCTCTACGACGCCACCGCGGACGCGTTGCTGGCCGCTGCGGAGGACCCCGAGGTCGCCGTGGTGGTGCTGACCGGTGCGGGCCGCGGGTTCAGCGCCGGTACCGATCTCGCCGAGATGCAGGCCCGCATCACCGATCCGCATTTCATTCCGGGCAAGCACGGTTTCGTCGGGCTGATCGATGCCCTCAGCGCGTTCCCCAAGCCGCTCATCTGCGCGGTCAACGGTGTCGGGGTGGGCATCGGCGCCACCATCCTCGGCTACGCCGACCTGGCGTTCATGGCGTCGACCGCCCGGCTGAAGTGCCCGTTCACCAGCCTGGGAGTCGCGCCGGAAGCGGCATCGTCATACCTGCTGCCGCAGCTGGTGGGCCGGCAGAACGCCGCCTGGCTGCTGATGTCCTCGGAGTGGGTCGACGCCGAGGAGGCGTTGCGAATGGGCCTGGTCTGGCGCGTCTGCGAACCCGAGGACCTCTTGCCCGAAGCCCGTCGGCACGCGGAAATCCTTGCGGGCCGGCCCATTTCGAGCCTGATGGCGGTCAAGCACACGATGATGGAGCCGGTGCGCCCGGAAATCGCCGCGGCCACTTCGCGGGAAAACGCTCACTTCGCCGAGCTGATGGGGGCGCAGGCCAACGCCGCCGCCCTGGCGGACTTCAACAAAGCCCGCTGAGCGCGCGAAGCTTCACAGCGACGGGGCGGTCTCCAGATTCGCCGACGCGGCGATGATCGCCCGCAGCGTCCGTCGGCAACGTCCGCAGTCGCCGCCGGCCCCGCACGCCGCCGCGACCTCTTTGGAGGTGGAGGCGCCGCGCGCGACTATTTCGGACACCGTGTGGTTCGTCACGCCGACACACAGGCATACGTACATCAGCGCGTCCCCTGCATCCGGGCGACAATCCCTTCGTCGACGGCCTGGTCGAGCGAGCGCACTTCGTCCTCCCTTTCGGCATCCCGTGTCGTCGGGATTTCTCGAAAAAGTGCCGAACCGAACTCCGTATTAGTTGAGTCTAACCTAAGTTCGTTAGCGCAGTCTAACCTTACCCGCCAGCAACGCGGCTCCCGTGTGCCCGCCGCGCCACACACTGAGCACAGCCATACCTTGCTGGAAGATTGCCCCCCGTCGTGGCAAAGTGCGGGTACGGCCAGGCACGATGCGCTCAGCCCAGCGCATCCGGCCCGGGGCCGAGAATGACCACCGTTTTCACCGTCACCGTAGGGGAGTGAACATGCAAGGGGATCCGGACGTTTTGCGCCTGCTCAACGAGCAGTTGACCGGCGAGCTCACCGCGATCAACCAATATTTCCTGCATTCCAAGATGCAGGACAACTGGGGTTTCACCGAGCTCGCCGAGCACACCCGGGCCGAGTCCTTCGACGAGATGCGCCACGCCGAGGCGATCACCGATCGCATCCTGCTGCTCGACGGGCTGCCGAACTACCAGCGCCTCTTTTCGCTGCGCATCGGCCAGACGCTGCGCGAGCAGTTCGAGGCGGACCTGGCCATCGAGTACGAGGTGATGGACCGGCTCAAGCCCGGCATCATCATGTGCCGCGAGAAGCAGGACAGCACGAGCGCCAATCTGCTGGAAGAGATCGTGGCCGACGAGGAAAAGCACATCGACTACCTCGAGACGCAGCTGGAGCTGATGGACAAGCTCGGCGTGGAGCTCTACTCGGCGCAGTGCGTCTCCCGCCCCCCGAGCTGAGGCTCAGCTAGGCCCGCACGCCTGCGCGAAACCCGTCGCCGCAACCGTTAGATTGCCGGAATCGATCCTGGGCATTCGTGAGCAACGGTCGGCGACGGAAGGCAGGCATGACGAGCCCCACAGCACTACGAGGCGGTTCACCGCCGGGCGCCGCGCCCGGCGGTGCGCCGGTCGACCCGCAGCGACGCAATTTCATCTTCGTTGCGATCCTGCTCGGCATGCTGATGGCCGCGCTGGACCAGACGATCGTGGCGACCGCGTTGCCGACCATCGTCGCGAATCTCGGTGGCGCAGGCCATCAATCGTGGGTGGTCACCAGCTACCTGCTCGCCTCGACCATCATCACCGCCCTGGTCGGCAAGTTCGGTGACCTGTTCGGCCGCAAGCGGGTGTTCCAGGCTGCCGTCGTGTTCTTCGTCGCCGGCTCGGTGCTGTGTGGGCTCTCGAGCTCGATGGGCATGCTGGTCGCGTCACGTGCGCTGCAGGGCATCGGCGGCGGGGGCCTGATGGTGACCGCCATGGCGCTGATCGGCGAGGTGATCCCGCTGCGGGACCGCGGCCGCTACCAGGGGGCGATGGGCGCGGTATTCGGCGTCACCACCGTGATCGGTCCCTTGCTCGGCGGCTACTTCACCGACCACTTCACCTGGCGCTGGGCGTTCTGGATCAACGTGCCGATCTCGGTCGTGGTCTTCTTCGTGGCGGCCGCCGCCATCCCGGCGCTGTCCGACCGCACCAAACCGGTCATCGACTACACCGGCATCGTGTTCGTCGGCCTGGGCGCCGCCGGGCTGACACTGGCCACCAGCTGGGGCGGGACCACCTACCCGTGGGGATCGCCCACGATCATCGGCCTGTTCGTCGGCTCGGTGAGCGCGTTGTGCGCCTTCGCCTGGGTGGAAAGCCGCGCCCCCGCGCCGATCCTGCCGACCCGGCTGTTCGGCAGCCCGGTGTTCACGGTGTGCTGCGTCCTGTCCTTCGTGGTCGGGTTCGCGATGCTGGGCGCCCTGACGTTCCTGCCGACGTACATGCAGTTCGTCGATGGCGTCTCGGCCACCACGTCGGGCCTGCGCACGTTGCCGATGGTGGTCGGGATGCTGACCACCTCGATGGGCAGTGGCGTCATCGTCGGCCGCACGGGCAGATACAAGGTCTTTCCCGTCGCCGGCACCGCCGTCATGGCGGTGGCGTTCTTTCTGATGTCGAGGATGGACCCCTCGACATCGGTGGTGGTTCAGTCGCTGTTCCTTGTCATCCTCGGCGCCGGGATCGGGATGTGCATGCAGACCCTCGTCCTGATCGTGCAGAACACCGTGGACTTCGACGACCTCGGCGTCGCAACCTCCGGCGTCACCTTCTTCCGCACGATCGGCAGCTCGTTCGGCGCCGCCATCTTCGGTTCACTGTTCACGAACTTCCTGCACAGCCGGATCGGCCCGGCGATGGCGGCCGGCCGTGCGCCGGCCGCGGCCGCCGCGTCGCCGGAGGCGTTGCACCGGCTGCCCCGCCAGGAGGCCGCTCCGATCGTCGCCGCCTACTCCGAGTCGCTCACCCAGGTATTCCTCTGGGCGGTCCCGGTCGCGCTGGTGGGTTTCGTCCTGGCGTTGTTCCTGCGGCAGGTCCCCTTGCGGCAAATGCACGACAGCACAATCGATCTCGGCGACGCGTTCGGCATGCCGAACACCGAGACACCGGATCAGATGCTGGAGGGCGCGGTCGAACGCATGCTGCGCGGTGTGCCCGGCATGCGATTGCGCAGCATCGCCATGCGACCCGACTGCCGACTCGACGTGGCCGGATTGTGGGGCGTCCTGCGCATCAACCGCTACGGGCAGATGTACGGCACGGCCCGGCTCACCGACATCGCCGAATACCTGCGGATACCGTTCGAGGTCCTGGAGCCCACCTTCTCGCGGCTGGTCGCCACAGGATACGCCCGGGGCGACGGCAACCAGATGTGGCTCACACCCGCGGGGGCCCAGCAGGTGGACTACGTCCACTCGCTGCTGGTGGCCTGGCTGGTCGACAAGCTCGCCCGGTCACCGGGATTCGACGGACGACCGGATCGTCGCGTGGTCGAAACGGCGCTGAATCGAGTCGCGGGCCGCGTTCTCGCGCAACGGGACTGGAACGACGACCGTCCCACCACGAAGATCCCGGTGCCCACACCCTGAAACGGGCGGCGCGCGGCGTACCATCACGCCATGAGCCGAATCGGAACATTTGCTGACGACGACCTGGCCGGCTGGTTCGCGAAGTCTCCGGACATCGGCGGAGCCCTCGGCGGTTTCAGTCAGGCGGTCTATACCAAGAATCGGTTGCCGCTGCGCACCCGCGAACTGGCCCGGGCCGTCATCGCCCACCGCAACGAATGCGTGGTCTGCGTCAACACCCGCGACGAGGACGGACCCGCCGCGGGCGTCGACGAGGAGTTGTACGACCATGCGCGCGAGTGGCGCACCTGGCCCGGCTACAGCGAACAGGAGCGGCTGGCGGCCGAGTTCGCGGACCGATTCGCCACCGATCACACCGCCCTGCGCGAGGACGAGGACTTCTGGAGCCGCTGCTCCGCACACTTCTCCGACGAGCTGCTGGCCGACTTGGCCCTGTCGTGCGCGTTGTGGGTCGGCATGGGTCGCGTGTTGCGGACACTCGACATCGGCCAAGCCTGCAAGCTGACCATTCCCAGCCGCGCGTAGCCTCCCGCGCGAATCACTACCGCTCCCGCGCTCCCGCGCTCGCTCGCAACCCGCCCTCCCCGCGCGCCACGACACATAAACCTTTGCGACGACACGCCGGAAAACGTCGCGGCCGTTTATGTCTGGTGGGCACAAATTCCGCCGTCACCGTGTTGCGGCGGGTAAGTACAGCGATGACAGGGAGGGCACCACGGTGAAGGTCCGCTTCGGCGTCGGACTGGGCGCCGACACCGCTCCGGATCGGTTGGCCCCCGTCGTCGACCACCTGGAGGCCAACGGGGTCGACTCGCTGTGGTTCTCCGAGCTGGTGTACTCACCGGCGGTCGATCCGGTGGTCGGGATGGCCTACGCGCTCGCAAGGACGACCCGGTTGAAGGTCGGCACCTCGGTGGCGGTGCTGCCCGGGCGGCACCCGATATTGGTCGCCAAGCAGTTGGCGTCGCTGGCGGCGGTCGCGCCCAAGCGGGTCCTGCCCGTCTTCGGCCTGCGCTCGGCGATCCCGGCCGAGCGCGAGGTGTTCGTCGTCCCCGAGGGGGAGCGGGCCGCCGTGTTCGACGAGGCGCTGCGGGTCCTGCGCTCGGCGCTGGAAGAGGACTCGGCGAGCTACGACGGCCGGTACTTCTCCGTCAGCGGCGCCGCCGTCATGCCCAGGCCGCGCCCCCCGCTGGACATCTGGCTCGGGGGCTCGGCGCCGGCGGCGTTCCGGCGGATCGGCGCGCTGGCCGACGGCTGGTTGGGCAGCTTCCTCACCCCCGACGAGGCGCGGGTGGGCCGCGAGTCGATCGAACGCGCCGCGTCGCAAGCGGGCCGGCGGATCGACCCCGATCACTTCGGCATCTCGTTGGCCGTGGTGGACGGGGCCGACGGTGAGTTGCCCGCGGCGCTGGCCGCCGCGGCCCGCAGTCGTCGCCCGGACGTCGACCCCGCCGACCTGATCGCCGTCGGATGGGATCGGCTGCACCGGCAGCTGGACGCCTACATCGACGCGGGATTGACGAAATTCGTCATCCGGCCGGCCGGTGGCGCGCCGTTGGACGGCTTCCTCGACCGGTTCGTCAGCGAGCTGACGGCGCGCCAGAACTGAATTCCCGGGGCCCGGACATCCCGGCCCCTGCACAATGACTGCCATGACCGGCACACCGCTCGCCGCCGCGGCGATCGCCCAGCTGGAGGCCGAGGGCGTCGACACCGTCATCGGCACCGTCGTGAACCCCGCCGGGCTCACCCTGGCCAAGACGGTCCCGATCCGGCGGACGAACACCTTCGCCGACCCCGGCCTCGGCGCCAGCCCCTCGTGGCACGCCTTCGCGATCGACCAGAGCGGCATCGCCTTCACCCGCGATGTCGGCGTGATCGGCGACCAGCGCCTCCGCATCGACCTGTCGGCCTTGCGCATCGTCGGCGACGGGCTGGCGTGGGCGCCCGCCGCGTTCTTCTCCCAGGACGGCGCGCCCGACCCCGCGTGCGCCCGCGGGACGCTGGGCCGGGTCGAGGCCACGCTCGCCGAGGCCGGGGTCGACGCGCTGATCGGGCACGAGGTGGAATTCCTGCTGGTGGGTCCCGACGGCGCCCGCCTTCCGTCGACGCTGTGGGCGCAGTACGGCCTCGCCGGCGTCCTCGAGCATGAAGCGTTCGTCCGCGACGTCACCCGGTCGGCGGCGGCGGCCGGCATCGCGATCGAGCAGTTCCATCCCGAGTACGGGGCCAACCAGTTCGAACTCTCCCTGGCGCCCCAACCGCCGGTGGCCGCCGCCGACCAGTTGGTGCTGTTGCGGCTCGTCATCGGGCGGGTGGCCCGCCGCCACGACGTCCGCATCAGCCTGTCGCCCGCCCCGTTCGCGGACGGCGTCGGGTCCGGTGCGCACCAGCACTTTTCGCTGACGATGCCCGATGGTCCGCTGTTCTCCGACGGCGCGGGCGCGCACGGCATGACGGCGACGGGGGAAAGCGTGGTGGCCGGGGTGGTCCACGGACTGCCGGAGGCTCAGGCCGTGTTGTGCGGGTCGATCGTGTCCGGCCTGCGGATGCACCCCGGCAACTGGGCCGGCGCGTACGCGTGCTGGGGAACCGAAAACCGCGAGGCGGCAGTGCGGTTCATCGCGGGTGGGCCCGGCAACCCGCGCGGCGGAAACGTCGAAGTGAAGATCGTCGACCCCTCCGCGAACCCCTACCTGGCGTCGGCGGCGATTTTGGGGCTGGCCCTGGACGGAATCAAGCGCGGAGCGCCGCTGCCCCCGGAGGTCACGATCGACCCGGCCGACCTCGCCGCGTCCGAGCGGGACCGCGACGGCATCGTCAGCCTGGACAGGAAACAGGCCGAAGTGATTGCCGCGCTGGACCATTCCAAGCTGATGCGGGGTGTCCTGGGCGATCACGCGGTCGACATGCTCGTCGCCGTCCGCACGCTGGAGCACGAGCGGTACGGCAACCTCGACCCCGAGCAACTGGCGGACAAGTTCCGCATGGCCTGGAGCCTGTGACAGGGTCCATGACATCCCACCCTCGCGCGCTGGCCGAGCACATCGACCAGGTGACCCTGATCGATCAACACGCCCACGGTTGCTGGCTGGCGCCGGGGGACCGCCAGCGGTTCGAGAACGCGCTCAACGAGGCCAACACCGAGCCGATCGTGGGCCCGGGATTCGACACGCAACTCGGCTTCGCCGTGCGGGCCCACTGTGCACCCGTCCTCGGTCTCCCGAAACATGTTGACCCACAATCATATTGGGAGAGGCGCACCCAGTTCGACGAGGTGGAACTGGCCCGCACGTTCCTGCCGCCCGCGGGAGTCGGTGACTGGCTAGTGGACACCGGGATCGGGGCGGACGTCGCCGGACCGGCCGACATGGCCGAGCTGTCCGGCGGCCGCGCGCACGAGATCGTCCGGCTCGAGCAGGTCGCCGAGCAGGCCGCGCGGGCGCCGGGCGACTACGCGACGGCGTTCGAGGACGTCTTGCGCCGGCGCGCCGCGACGGCGGTCGGCACCAAGTCGATCCTGGCCTACCGGGGCGGGTTCGACGGCGACCTCACCGAGCCCTCGGCCGCACAGGTCACCGAGGCGGCCGGCCGGTGGCGCGACCGCGGCGGTACCCGGTTGACGGATCGGGTGCTGCTGCGTTTCGGGTTGCATCGGGCGCTGCGATTGGGCAAGCCCCTGCAATTGCACGTCGGCCTCGGCGACCGCGACTGCGACCTGCACAAGACCAACCCGCTGCTGTTGCTCGACTTCCTGCGGCGGTCCGGGGACACCCCGATCGTGCTGTTGCACTGCTACCCCTACGAGCGTGAGGCCGGATATCTCGCGCAGGCGTTCAACAACGTCTATCTCGACGGCGGGCTGAGCGTGAACCAGCTGGGGGCGCGATCACCGGCGTTCCTCGCCCGGCTGCTGGAGCTGGCGCCGTTCCACAAAATCCTCTACTCGTCGGACGGGTTCGGACCCGCCGAACTCCACTTCCTCGGTGCGGCCCTGTGGCGCACCGGCATTCACCGCGTGCTGCGCGAATTCGTGATCGGCGACGACTGGAGCGAACGCGACGCCATCCGGGTGGTCGACCTGATCGCTCACGACAACGCCGCCGGTCTGTACGGCGTTTGACCCCCGGGGACCGCGGGGTATACGGGCGGTTATGGCGACCGCGAAGGGCGTCTTGGATTGGGCCCGCAACACGGTCGTGTCGTGGGTGCCCAAGGCCGACCTCGACCAGCGGGACCCGGACTACATTCGCGACCAGCTTCCGGGCACCTGGCTGCTGGCGTCGTTCTACTTCCGGGCGGACGTGCGGGGCCTGGATCGCATCCCGGCCGAGGGGCCGGTGCTGCTGGTCGGCAACCACAGCGGCGGCAACGTGCCGCCCGACACCTTCGTATTCACGTTGGCCTTCTGCTCGTATTTCGGCGTCGAACGGCCCTTCTATCAGCTGGCCCACAACCTCGTCGTCTCCGCACCGCCGCTTGGCTGGCTGCGTAAGTTCGGCACCGTCGCCGCCAACCCCGAGAACGCCCGTCTCGCATTGGATTCCGGCGCCGCGCTGCTGGTCTACCCCGGCGGCGACTACGAGGTCTTCCGGCCCTCCTGGGAACGTCACAAGGTCGACTTCGGCGGCCGGATGGGCTACGTCAAGCTGGCCCGCGAGGCGGGGGTGCCGATCGTCCCCGTCGCCAGCGTCGGCGGTCAGGAGAGCGCGTTGTTCCTCAACCGCGGGCAGTGGCTGGCCAGGCTGCTGATGGCCGACCGGCTGCTCCGGCTCAAAAGCATCCCGATATCGCTGGCGCTGCCCTGGGGCCTGAACATCAGCGACCTGGCGGGCCACATCCCGCTGCCCACCAAGATCGTGATCGAGGTTCAGGACCCGATCGAGGTCGACGGCTCGGATCTCGAGGACCAGGCGGTGCACGACAAGGTGATGGCCAGCCTGCAGGGCGGCGTCGACCGGCTGGCCGCCGAACGGCGATTCCCGGTGATCGGCTGATGCGCGTCGAACGCCGTTGCGTCGTCAACGCCGACCGGTCCGCGGTGTGGAAGATCGTCAGCGACCCCGGCTGCTATCCGTCGTTCATGACGAGCCTGGAGCGTTGGGAGTCCTCGAACGACAAGCCCGCCGGCGTCGGTGCGCGCTACACCGTCCACTGGAAGATCGGCTCCGTACCCGTCGGTGGCCTGATCGAGGTGGTCGAGTTCGACGAGGACCGCGACCTGGCCTGGGTCGGCATCACCGGCGTCACGTTGCGCGGGCGGATCCGGCTGCGCGATGCGAACGACGGGCGAACGAAGGTGACGTTCCGGCTGTCGTATCAGGCGCCGGGCGGGCTGATCGGGTACATCGCGGACCGGTTAGCCGTGCGCCAGGTGGGACGCACGCTCTCGGAAACGTTGAAGCGCCTCCGGAAGCTGGCCGAGTCGTAGCCGACTACGGGCGCGGCTATTTTTCCAATTCGCCCGTAATCAACCCGCGCGCGGCATACGCTCCGATCGACGAATCGGGCAACGTCACCAAACAGATCGAACAGGAAAGGGTTTGGGGGCATGTTGCTCCGCGCAACTCTTGTCGTCGCAGCCATCGCCGCCGCCGCAACCGGTTTGGCAGCACCGGCCTACACGTCGCCCGGGTGCTACACCGCCAGCTCCGGTGACTGCGTCCCGTATCCGCAGCACGGCGGCTCGCAGCCGCCGGGTGCCACCGCGCAATGCGCGGACGGAAACTGGTCGTTCAGCGAACATCCGCACGCCGGCGGCACCTGCCACGGCCACGGCGGCGTGCAGCGGTACTTGTAGCGGTCGGCGACGTCGGCGCTCCGGAAGCGCTGGGATGGTCGAAGACACGAGGGGTGACCATCCCAGTGGCTCGGGCGTCGATGTCGCCGAATCCATCCCGGCCCAGCGTGTCGCCGGCGGCCCCGCTCGCCCGGGCCCACCACGCCGTCCCCAAGGGATCGGCCGTTACCGGTGAGCCCCTCGCGCGCAACCCGCAAGCCTGGCTGGTGCGGCCGTGTGTGAGACTGCTCTAGTGATGAGCCATCTCAGCGAAGGCGCGCGTAAGTCTTTGCTGCGGCGTGGATTTGCCCTCGAGTACGCCACGCTGGCCTGGAATGTGGTGGGTATCGTCGTTCTCGCGGTGGCGGCCATCGATGCGCGATCGGTGGCCTTGGCCGGCTTCGGCCTGGACTCCTTGATCGAGATCGGCGCCTCACTCGTGGTGGTCTGGGAGCTCTCCGGAACCGGTGAGGACCGCCAGCGGATTGCTTTGCGCCTCATCGGAGTCGGCTTCGCCGCGCTGGCGGTATACCTGCTGGTGCAATCAACCGTGGTGATAACCAAGGGCTTTCATCCGCAACACTCACCGCTGGGCATCGCCTGGACAGCGATCACCGCGGGGGCAATGTTCGCGTTGGCGGCCGGCAAGGCCCGAACCGGCGCCGCGCTGGGCAATCCGGTCCTCGCCACGGAAGGCCGGGTCACACTGATCGACGGCCTACTTTCGACTGCTGTCCTGCTCGGGCTGCTGCTCAACGCCCTCGCGGGCTGGTGGTGGGCCGATCCGCTCGCCGGGTATGTCCTTGTGCTCTACGCACTGCGTGAGGTCAAGGAGATTCTGTTCACCCACACTGCTGACCCGTAACGGCTGCGCACGCTTCCAGGCGTGTCCGGCACTCTCTCGAGGCCGTCGCGGTGCACAATCCGAGGACCGCGCGGGGGACGGCCGTGGGCGCCTGGGGCAGGCCGACTGCGGTTCGACCCGCCCGCGACAGAGGCCGGTCAGGCCCCCTTGATGGGCGCGGCCGCAGTGCCGACGGGGTCGGTGCCGAAAAGCGCCTGACCAAGCACGCGCAACACGTCCTGATCGGCGGGCGAGTAGTAGACGAACGTTCCTTCGCGACGGCCTTTGACCAGCCCGGCCAGGCGCAACTTGGCCAAATGCTGGCTGACCACCGCTGGTGCCACATCGGCCAGCTCGGCCAGGCACGCCACCGACGATTCGCCCTGCGACAACGCCCACAACACCTTGATGCGGGTCGGGTCGCTCAGCATCCGAAACGATTCGGTGGCGCGTTCGACCTGCGCGTCAGTCGGCATGGTGAACCCGGCGATCGATGTGTGCACAGCGTCAAGCATAACGCTGACCTGGGTGATCAATCACCTATCTGCTCGTGCATTTGCATATACGCATGATCATGCATATAGGGTGGTCGGGTGACCTCCAGCACCCCGATCGCTGCTTCTTCCGGATTCGACGCTGACGGGCGCGTCCCCTCGTGGCGAGCCCCGAGGTCGAGCACCTGGACCCTTCCGGAGGTTCGGTGGTCGCTGATCGCGACGGGATTGTTCGGGTTAGGCCTGCTCGCGCAACTGGCCGGGGGACCCGCGTGGTTGTATTGGGCGCTTTACCTGGCCTGCTACGCCGCCGGCGGGTGGGAACCCGGGCTTGCGGGACTACAGGCATTGCGGGGCAAAACCCTGGACGTCGACTTGCTGATGGTCGCCGCGGCCGTCGGCGCAGCGGCGATCGGCCAGGTTTTCGACGGAGCGCTGCTGATCGTCATCTTCGCCACCTCCGGTGCGCTGGAGGCCGTGGCAACCAAGCGGACGGAGGATTCCGTGCGCGGACTGCTGGACCTCGCGCCGGACACCGCCACGCGCGTCACGCCGGCGGGCGCCGACGAGGTCGTTGCCACCGCGATCCTCGACGTCGGCGACGTGCTGCTGATCCGGCCCGGGGAACGGGTCGGCGGCGACGGCGTCGTGATCGACGGGGCCAGCGAGGTGGACCAGGCCACCATCACCGGGGAACCTCTGCCGGTCGACAAGACCACCGGCGACGAAGTGTTCGCCGGGACGCTCAACGGCACCGGCACACTTCGGGTGCGGGTGACCCGGCCGGCCGCCGAGACCGTCATCGCGCGGATCGTTGCGATGGTTGCCGAGGCGAGCGCCAGCAAGGCCCGGATGCAGTTGTTCATCGAGAAAGTCGAACAGCGCTACTCGGTGGGCATGGTGTGCGCGACCATCGCCTTGTTCGTGATTCCGTTGTGGTTGGGCGCCGACCTGCAGTCGGCGCTGCTGAGGGCGATGACGTTCATGATCGTCGCCTCGCCGTGCGCATTGGTCCTTTCGACCATGCCGCCGCTCTTGGTGGCGATCGCCAACGCCGGCCGCCACGGGGTGCTGGTCAAATCGGCTGTCGTGCTCGAAAAGCTGGCCACCGTAACCCAAGTCGCCCTTGACAAGACCGGAACGCTGACCGAGGGGGCACCGCGGCTCACCGGCGTGCACACGCTGTCGCAGGCGAAGTGGACCGAAAAGGAGCTGCTGTCGCTGGCCGCCGCCGCGGAGCACCCCTCTGAGCATCCGTTGGCACGCGCCATCGTCGCCGCGGCTCTCGATGAGAACCTATCGCTGCGGTCGGCAACCGATTTCACGTCGACACCCGGACGAGGTGTCCGTGCCCGGATCGGCGCCGACATCATCGAGGTCGGCAGCCCGACCCTGCTCGACCGGCACGACCATCCCGCCCGGGCAACCGTCACCGAGCTGGAACACACCGGCCAGACGGCTATCGTCGTGCGCGTCAACGGCATCCCCGCGGGAGTGCTCGGCCTGGCGGACCGCCCCCGCGGCGAAGCCGCTGACGCCGCCGCGCGCGTTGCCACGCTCACCGGCGCCGAGCCCGTCCTGCTGACGGGGGACAACCCGCGCGCCGCGGCGCGACTCGCCAGCGAGCTGGGTATCTCCGACGTCCGGGCCGAGCTACTCCCCGAGGACAAGGTCACCGCGGTCCGAGACTTGGAAGCCAACGGCGCCAAAGTGCTGCTCGTCGGCGACGGGGTCAACGATGCTCCGGCCATGGCCGTGGCGCACGTCGGCATAGCCATGGGCCGCTCCGGCTCCGACCTCACCCTGGAAACCGCCGACGCCGTCATCACCCGCGACGACCTGGCCACCGTTCCCGCTGTCATCGCTCTCGCGCGCCGCGCACGCCGCGTGGTCGCGGCCAACCTCACCATCGCCGCGACCTTCATTGCCGTACTCGTCGCATGGGACTTGCTCGGGCACCTGCCACTCCCACTCGGCGTCGCCGGCCATGAGGGCTCCACCGTCCTGGTCGGCCTCAACGGCCTGCGCCTGCTGCGCAACAGCGCCTGGCCCACGCCGGGTCGCTCACCCCGCTAGCAGAGCCACGTGGTCGAGGTCGGTTGGATTTCTAACCCGGCCCCAGCGCGTCCGCAAAAGAGCGTCAGACCAACCCCGAAGCGTCGAACACCCAGCTGGTGTCGGCGTTCGCCAGGTTCTCGAAGTGGTTCGGGGGAGCGAAGGCCACCAACGAGTTCATGTCCCAATAGTCCTTCCAGACCGTGATCTTCGGTTCGTCCCCTTGCGAGACGACCTTGTGGACGGTCACGAACCTCAGCACGCCTTGCTCGCCGGTCGCGAACGTCCACGTCTCGGAGTGCTCGTACAGCACGTCGGAACCGTTGGACACCAGCACGCCGTCGTGGTTCTCGTAGCCGGCCAGCGGCTCGAGGCCCATCTTCAGCCGCTTGACGATGTCTTCGGGTCCGCGCGCCGACAGCGCGGGGACCGGCATGTCGACGTAGAGGCAGTCATCGGAGAGGAAAGTCTTGACCGCCTCCCAGTCCCGCCGCGAGAGCGCCTGCCACATCCCGAGGACCACATCCTCGACCGAGATCATAGAAACGTCTGTCATAGCGCAAATAAACTCGGTTACCCAACGGGTGTCAACACCAAATCCCTAGCCGTCGACGCGCGCCATCGACCGTGCCGGACCCAGCGCCACCGGCAGCGACGACCAGCCCCGCAGCACGCGCGTGTCGCGCCTGCTGCCCGCGCCCGCCGCGCGCACCTCGGGGAAGCGGTCGAAGAACGTGCGGAGCCCGACCTCGCCCTCGGCGCGCGCCAGCGCCGCACCCAGGCAGAAGTGCCGGCCCCCGGAAAACGCGAGATGCCTTCCCGCGTTGGCCCGTTCGATGTCGAAACGGTGCGGTTCGGCGAACACCGCCGGGTCGCGGTTGGCGGCGGCCAGATAGACCAGCACCAGGTCGCCGCGCTGAACTTGCCTGGCGCCCAACTCGACATCCTTGAGCGCCACCCGCGCGGTCAACTGCACCGGGGACTCCAGCCGCAGTATCTCCTCGACGGCATTGGGCCATAACTCGGGCCGCCGGCGCAGGGTATCGAGGCGGTCGGGGGCGTCCAGCAGCATGCGAATCCCGTTGCCCAGCAGGTTCACCGTGGTCTCGAAACCGGCCGCCAGGACCAGCCCGGCGATCGCTCGCAGCTCGTTCTCATCCAAATGTGTCTCGGCGGAGCCGCTTTCGGCAATCTGGATCAGCTGGCTCATCAGGTTGTCGCTCGGGGCGCTCCGCAGCCGGCCCAGATGCCCGTCGAGCCAGGAGCTGAAGCCGGCCAGCCCGCGCTGCACCGTGCGGTACTGCTGCCACGTCAGGCCGATGTCCAGGCTCGGCGCGGCGAGTTCACCGAACTCCAGGACGCGCCCCCGGTCTCGCTCGGGAACGCCGAGGATGTCGCTGATGATCGCGACCGGCAGTCGCGAGCAATAGCGCCCGACGACGTCGACGACACCGGAGGCGCCGGATTCGGCGGCCAGCTGATCCAACAGGGCGGCGGCCGTCTGCTCCACCCGGTCCCGCAACGCGGCGACCGCCCGCGGGGTGAAGACGGCCGACACCGTCTTGCGGTACCGGGTGTGGTCCGGCGGCTCGACCGCGAGCAGCGACGGCGCGCGCAGCGGATGCAGCAGGTCGTCGCGGGTGTGGCGTTCGAGCCATTTCAACGGCCCGGGCAGGTTCGCCCCGAACACCAGCACGCGGAAGTCGTCGGAGCGCAGCAGCTCGTGGGCGAGCGCGTGGTCGGCGGTCAGATAGCTGACGCGCCCCTTGACCAGCGGCCCCGCGGCCCGCAGTTCGTCGTAGAAGGGGACCGGGTTGGCGGCCACCGTCGGATCGGCGATCAGCCTGGCGTGCAGGTCGCCCCGCCGGACCCCGAGCGTGGCGACGCCCCGGATGAACCCGTGCATCGCCAACCAGTGCAGTCGTTCCTTCACCGGCCCCTCCATCGGTCGATGTCACCGAGCCTAGGCCCCCGCTCCGGGCTGGGTCAGCACTCGGCGATGATCTTGAATGCTGTGGTCACCACTTTGTCGGGGTTGCTGCTGTTGATGCCGTACGCGCTGCCGGTGATGGTGTAGGCGTCGTTGGTGACGTCGGCGTGCGCGTCACCGACCCCGCCCTCCCAGAAGCTGCCGGTGAACCCGTCGATGTTGCGGATCTTCACCCATTGCGGCATCGCCCGGTAGCCGCTGGTCAGCACTACCGCCTCGACGCTGCCGTCGTGGTCCTTGATGTCGATGGTGCGGTACTGCTGGTTTTGGCTGCACGCCGGAGGGCGTGTGGCGTGCGTAGCGCCGTCGACGGTCAGGCGGGCCGCTTTCCGCGGCGTCGTCTGGGCCTGGCCGCACCCCGCGACGCCGACGGCGACCAGCAGGCAAACCACCCCGATTAACCGGTTTCGCACCGGCTCACCTCCTTTTCTGCCGCTTTCCCTACTGCCGCTTCGGCATCAGCCCGGGCAGGGACTTGACGATGCTGCGTCGCACGAACTCCGGGCTCAGCCCCTTGAACACGTCGATCAGGCGAATGCTCTTGGGGACGTACCAATGCAACCGCTTCGGGTGGTGGTAAGCCTGCCACGCCGCTTCCGCCACGCTGCTTGCCGGCATCAACCGGAGCATGCCCTTCTTGGGCGCCGTCGCGCGCAGTTGCTCCGGCGTCATCGGCGCGCCGCCGCCGTCGGAGTGGTTCGTCGTCGTGGTCAGGATGGCGGTGTCGATCAGGCCGGGCAGCACGTCCGCGACCCGCACCCCGTGCCGCCGCCATTCCACACTCAGCGCCTCGGTCAACCCTTTGACCGCGTGCTTGGTCGACGAATAAACGGCCAGGCGGGGCATGCCGTAGGTCGCAGACGAAGACGAGGTCGAAAACATCAGGCTGCCCCGCGTCCTCTTCAGGTACGGCAACGACGCGTAGGCACCGGTCAGTACCGCCTTGTAGTTGATGTCGACGACGCGCATCGCCGCCTCGTAGGGCACGTCCTCGAACCACCCGCTTTCGCCGATGCCGGCGTTGTTCCACATCATGTCGAGGCCGCCGTCGCGGTTGCCTGCGCAGAAGTCGGCCAGGGCGCCCTCAAGGGCCGCCTTGTCCGTCACATCGACCTGGCGGGTCCACAGTCGATCCCCGCCGAGTTCCTCCTGCAGCGTCGCCAGACCCTCGCCGTTGCGGTCCACAGCGCCGACCCGCCAGCCTTTGGCGTGGAACAGCTTGGCCCCCTCCCGGCCCATGCCGCTGCCGGCGCCGGTGATGAAGATCGATTTCACGGCGCGTCAGCCGGCCTCGACCACATCTTTGATGCGGTTCAGGGTCTTGGTCATGTCGCGGACGTTGCGTCGCTTGCGCAGGAAACCGCCTATGAGCCAGTAGAGGCCGAGCCACGGCGCGGGGCTGAGCCGAAAAGACTCGGTCACGTCCGTGCCGCCGCCGCTCGGCGCCAACCGGTAGTGCCAGTTGTTGACGGCCCGATCGCCGAGCAACACCGCGAAGCCGAATTCGCGGCCCGGTTCGCACGCGGTGACCTCGCACGTCGTCCAATAGACCGGCCCGATTTCGTTGCGGCGCACATGCCCACGGAATTTCGCGCCGAGGGCCGGGCCGGTCGCGCCGCCCAGCCACTCGGCCTCGAACACTTCGGGGGAGAACCGGCCGATGTTGCCGACGTTTGCGATGAGATCCCAGATCTTGTTCGCAGACGCCGCCATATGAACAGTCGCCGAACCTTCCATGGCCTGATCCAAACACAGCTTCCCGTTTGGTCATAGACCGCACAGGCGGTTGATCGTCAGTGCGGAACCGCCGCCTGGATCAGCCCGTTGATGATCTCCTTGATGCCCTGCGCGGGGTGCGAGTACCAACCGATCGGCAGGCCAGAGGCGGCGCCGCACTTCGGCCACGCCTCCACACCCTGGTCGGCGAAAACCCGGTTGGCCACGGCGATTTGCTGCTCGCGGGTCGCGGCGGCCGGATTGCCGACACCGCCGTATCGCTGCCACGTGCCCGGCTTGAATTGAAGCCCACCGTAATTGCCGTTCCCCGTGTTGGCGTGCCAGTTGCCGCCGGACTCGCACTGGGCGATCGCATCCCAGTTGGGCGTGGGGGCGGCGCTGACCACCCCGGTGGACGAAGCGATCGACGCTGCAACGAACCCGCCGACCGCCAGGGACTTGACGAGGGGCTTGCAGAGAATTTTCATGCCCTGGATTTCGGCCGCCGTGGCCAAAGCGTTACCCATTCGAAAATGGGGCGAGATATGCCGTCTATCAGCGGAAATGGCGTTTTACCGGAGCAAAAAGAAAGTGTTAGAAACCGGTGAGGAAAAACTAAATTATTGCTGGCAATATGACTGCGTTGCTAACGCCAGCGCCCGTTGATAGAGGCCGTCGAGCCGGCGCGCGCGGACCACGCCGGCCCTGGCGAGGTCGAGCTGGGCGGGGCACGCCGGCGAATGCAGCAGGTCCCAGTTGGCCACCACCTGGGACAGCATGGCTTGGTTGAGGTCGTCGATCACCGACCGCGACGCCGACAGATCCGCCGACTCGCGCGGGGCGCCCGCGGGATTCAGCTTCCAATCCGCGAATCGGCTGTATTCGACGCCCTCGGTGGCGTTGATCTGGTCGCCGAACACGCGGGTGACGTAGTCGGGGTCGACGCGCTGGGCGGCGGCCGCGGCGGCCATCACCGCCAGCTCGTGCTGAACCCGGCCCTCGTCTTCGATCCCCCCGTGGGTGGTCCACTTGAAGGCGGCCACGGGCTCGGCGATCTGTAACCGCTGCGCGGCGGCGTCCACCAACGGCGTGAGCGGGCCGGTGTCGTCGGCCGTCGCCGGCGAAGCCGCCAGGATTGCGAGCCCGCCGAGCACGCCGCCGCAGCGGGCCGTCAGGGCGGCGCGGCGGCTGGTCATGACCATGATTGTGCGGCAACGCCGGGCGGGCAGGCGCCTCGGAGTTAGCCTGAGATGCTGATGTCGTCGACCATGGACAGCCGCGGCCCGCACCGCGTTCCCACGCAGCGCGGGAAATCATTGCGTTCGAAGCAGATTCGTGTGCTGGTCGCGGTGGCGCTGGCGATTCCCTTGCTGCTGGCTGCCGCTTTCCTCATGGTGGACCGCCTGCATTCGAGTCCGGTCGACGCGCTCGACCATCCGGACAGTCCGTTGAGCGACGACCAGTCGAAGGCTCAGGTCGTCCAATCGGCGCGAAGCGTCCTCGCCACGACGGGCCTGCGGGCGTCGTCGGCCGGCTATGCGCTGATGTCCTGCAAGAACCGCGACGCCCCCCCTATCAAGGCGCGATCTATCTGACGTTCTCGGTGCCCGCCGCGGCGGCGGCCGACACTTACTTCCCGCGGATTGCCGCGACGCTGGCCGAGCATGGCTGGGCCGAGGGCCTACGGCCCAACAATCACGCTTTCGCCGCGACGCTCACCAAGGATGCCGTCACGGTGATCGTCTATCGCCACGACGACGATCAACGCCTGGGTGTCCTGCGCGTCTACGGTCAGTGCCGGAACGTCGGCGATCACCGCGGGGACGCGACCGCGTGGAGCGACATCACCGACGAGATCGGCCGAACGCGTTGACCGGCTGACGCAAGGACCCCGGAAGCACTACTGCGCCCGACGGCGTCGACGTCGGGCGCAGTAGCGACCTCGGGGCAGGTGAGGTTTATCCGCCGCCGCCGGGGGTGGCACCGAGGGTGCCCTGCAGGTCCGGCTTCATCGCGTTGAGCTGGGCTCCCCAGTACTCCCAGCTGTGGGTTCCGTTCTGGTCGAAGTGGAACACGGCGTTGTGGCCACCGGCCGCGTTGTAGGCGTCCTGGAACTTCAGGTTGCTGCTGCGCACGAAGTTCTCCAGGAACTCGGCGGGCATGTTCGCCCCGCCCAGCTCCGACGGCGTGCCGTTACCGCAGTAGACCCAGAGCCGGGTGTTGTTGCCCACCAGCTTGGGGATCTGGATTGTGGGGTCGTTGCGCTGCCAGGCGGGGTCGCTCGACGGGCCCCACATGTCGCTCGCCTTGTACCCGCCGGCGTCACCCATCGCGAGGCCGATCAGGGAGGGCCCCATGCCCTGCGAGGGGTCCATCAGGGCGGACAGCGAACCGGCGTAGATGAACTGCTGCGGGTGGTAGGCGGCCAGGATCAGCGCCGAGGAGCCGGCCATGGAGATGCCGACCGCGGCGCTGCCGGTGGGCTTCACACTCTTGTTGGACTGCAGGTATTGCGGCAGCTCACTGGTCAGGAACGTCTCCCACTTGTAGGTGGTGCAGCCGGCCTTGCCGCAGGCCGGGCTGTACCAGTCGCTGTAGAAGCTGGACTGGCCACCGACCGGCATGATGATCGACAGGCCGGACTGGTAGTACCACTCGAACGCGGGCGTGTTGATGTCCCAGCCGTTGTAGTCGTCCTGGGCTCGCAACCCGTCGAGCAGGTACACCGCGGGGGAGTTGTTGCCGCCGCTCTGGAATTGGACCTTGATGTTGCGGCCCATACCCGCGGACGGCACCTGCAGGTATTCGACGGGCAGGCCCGGGCGCGAAAACGCCCCCGCGGTCGGCGCGCCGCCGGCAAGACCGATCAGGCCCGGCAGGGTGACAGCCGCTGCCGTACCGACTAAAAGCCGGCGCCCCCAGGCCCGGACCTTCTTGCTCAGATCTGTCATACCTGCCCCTTGTCCGTATGTGATCGTCGTCTCAGGCAGGAATTTACCGTGCGAATAGGCCGAATGTCGATCGGGACGCGAGGACATCTCACTTTGGTATCGCTTTTCTTCGACCAATTCCGCACCGGGGATAACGGGGGGCCCGGGTTCGCGCCGGCCGCTGCGCGGCCCGCCGGCACCGCCGCACTACCCGAAACTCCTGGCAGCGGGCGTCGCGGCGGGGTCCACCGCAACGCACGCACGGCCCATTTCGCACGCCGCCATGACGGCGGTGGGCTCCGCACCCCCGGCTCGCCACCGCGAAAAGGCCGATTCGGTCCGTAAGGCGTTTATCGCTGCCGGGCGAAGACATCGTTTCGCTGCGTTTCTCGGTGTTTCCCGGCGGGCGATCTCCTCCGTTCTGGCCCGGCCGGCCGGCCGTCGATGTCGAACCGGCGCGGCCGGCGCCGCGTCGACCGCGTAGGCTCTCACGAAGCAAGCCGATGGAGACCACATTTTCTCGGGTCGGTTCCGGCTCTCACGAACCACCTCACCAGGGTTTTCTGGTGCGCGTCGGTGCGTCGAGGGCGCCGGAGACCCCCGGGACCGATTGGGGCATGAGTTTGGAAACGGTACTAGGGCTATCAGTGACGCCGACCGCCGTCGGGTGGGTCCTCGCTGAGGGACACGGCGCAGACGGCACCATCCTGGATCATCAGGAGCTGGCGCTGCCCGCCGGCCGCGGCGCACGCGCCGTCAGTACCGCCGAGCAGGTAGTGGACGAGATCGCGCGAGTCGAAGCGCGGGCCGCCGAGAGCGAACACCGGCTGCGGATCATCGGGGTGACGTGGAACGACGAGGCGGCGGCCCAGGCGGCCCTGCTGATCGAAGCGCTCACCGACGCGGGTTTCGACAACGTCGTGCCGGTCCGGCAAGTCGAGGCGGTCGAGACGCTGGCGCAGGCCATCGCACCGATCATCGGCTACGAGCAGACTGCGGTCTGCGTCGTCGACCATGACGCGACGACCGTCGTCATGGTCGACACCCACGACGGGCAGACGCAGACGGCGACGAAACAGGTGCGCGGCGGCTTCGACGGCCTGACCCGCTGGCTGACCGGCATGTTCGACCGCGACGGATGGCGGCCGGGCGGGGTCGTGATCGTCGGCGCGCACAACGACATCGACGGTTTCTCCTGGCGCCTCGAGAATGCGCTGCCCGTCCCGGTTTTCGTGCAAGCGATGGCCCAGGTGACGATCGCCCGGGGTGCGGCGCTGACCGCCGCGCGCAGCACCGAGTTCGGCGACGAATTGCTGGTGGAGCAACCCGGGGAGCCCGCCGCCCCGCCCGCGTCGCCGCGGAAGCTTTCGTACGCCGGGGCCGCGACCACGTTGGCCGCCGGTGTCATCACCTTCGTCTCCTCACTGTCGCTCGCGGTGGGCATCCAGCTGGCTCCGGCCAGCAAGCCCGCACCCCGGCACGCGGTGCACCCGCCTGCGCCGCAAGTCGCCGAGGCCGTCGCGCCGCCCCCGGTCGTGGCGCCGCTGACCCCGCAGGCGAAGGTCCGCGCGGACGAACCGCTCACCGAACCCGCCGCGCCGGAGGTGCAGCCGCCGGATTCCGACAGCCGGCAGCCCTACCTGACGCGAGTGCTCGAGCACATACCGGTCGACTCCGGTGACCCGACGGGTGACTCGGCGCCGGCGCCCGCCGAACCGCAGCCCTGACGGATCCGGCGGCTCAGACGTCTTTCGGGTGAGTTGCGGCGAAGGTCACCGAGACGTCGTCGGCGACCTGGACCGAACCCATCAACAGTGAGTATGGCTTGATGCCGTAGTCCGTCTGCCGGACCGTGGACTCGGTCGACATCCGCCATGCGTCTCCGAGATCCTGTGTGCGCAGGTCGATTACGTGATCCCGGGATTTACCCCGAACTTCGAGTCGGCCGGTGAGCCGATACCCGTCGCCGGACTCCTCGATGGCGTGGGTGGAGAAGCGGATTTCGGGAAACCGGTCTGCGTCCAACGACTTCAACGCGTTGGACCGCACCAGGGCCTTTTCCGGCCCGGACAATCCCTTTACGCCGCCCTCGCCGCGCAGCACCTCCAACGAATCCGTTTCGACTACCAGTTCCGCGCTTGCGGGCTCCGAGCCGGCCCAGCTCACGGTGGCGCGCCAGCGGGTCATCGCGATGGTAAGGCGATGCCCCATTCGGGCGGCCCGGCCCCGGACTCCGGTGCCAATCAGCAACTCGCCGTCGGCGGCGCCCAAGCTCCACTCGTCGGTCATGGTCCGGCCGTAGTCACATCGTCAGGACGGTGCGGTAGTGCGCCCGCCCCTGCTCCAGTGCCGCGTAGCCCTCGGCGGCCTGCGACAGCGGCAGTTCCTCGATCCACGCCCGCACTCCCGACATGACGGCGAAATGCATCGTGTCTTCAACGTCTTTCGCCGTGCCAGAGGGGTGGCCGACGACGCTCAGCCCCGGCGTGATCAATTGCACGGGACTGATGGGCAGCGGGTCGGGGGTTACCCCGATGGTTACCAGTTCGCCCTGTGGCGCCAGGCCGCCGATCGTGTCGGCCATCGCCTTCGAGTTGCCCGCCGTCCCCAGGACGACCGTCGCACCGCCCAACGCCCGCAGCGCATCCGAGACGTCACCGCTGGTGGAGTCGATGTAATGGTGGGCGCCCAATTTCTTTGCGTCCTCGGCTTTCCCGGTACCGCGAGCGATGGCAATGGTCTCGAATCCCATCGCGCGAGCGAACTGCAGGCCGAGGTGGCCCAGGCCGCCAACCCCAAGGACGGCCACCCGGTCGCCGGGCAATGCCCTCGTGTGGCGCAGGGCGTTGTAGGTCGTGACCCCCGCGCAGCCCATGGGCGCGGCTTCCACATCCGTGAGTTCCTGGGGGATCCGGGCCAGCGCGTTGGCCGGCACGGTCACCGATTCGGCGTAGCCGCCGGGGTAGTGCCAGCTGGGGACCTTGCCGTTGACGCAGTGGATGAAGATGCCTTTGCGGCAGGGGTCGCAGCGGTAGCAGCAGCCGCCGAACCAGCCGACCGCGACACGATCTCCCACCGCGAAGCCCTCGACGCCCTCGCCGAGTTCGGCTATGGTGCCGGCGATTTCATGCCCCGGGGTCAGCGGCCACGACATATTCGGGAAGCCGCCGTTGACGAATGCCCGGTCCGTTCCGCAGATGCCGCACGCGGTGACGGCGATCCGCACCTCGTCGCGACCGGGCGGCCGCGTGTCCACTTCGGCAAGCTCCAGGGGGCCGCCTTCGGTCTGGATTCGGACGGCTTGATGTGTCGGCATTGGGTTAGCTTAGTGCGCCGCAGGTGATTTCGCCGCCCCGTCGGTGTGGTAGTCGACCTGCCAGTGCTTGATCCCGTTGAGCCAGCCGGACCGCAGGCGTTCGGGCTTTCCGATGGCTTCCAGGTTCGGGATGCCGTCGGCGATGGCGTTGAACATCAGGTCGATGGTCATCCGCGCCAAGTTCGCCCCGATGCAGTAATGCGCACCCGTGCCACCGAACCCCACGTGCGGGTTGGGGTCGCGCAGGATGTTGAACGTGAACGGGTCCTCGAAGACGTCCTCGTCGAAATTCGCCGAGCGGTAGACCATCACCACCCGCTGACCCTTCTTGATCTGCACGCCGGACAGTTCGTAGTCCTCCAGGGCGGTGCGCTGGAACGACGTCACCGGGGTGGCCCACCGGACGATCTCGTCGGCCGCGGTGGCGGGACGCTCGCTCTTGAACAACTCCCACTGGTCGGGAAAGTCGGTGAAGGCCATCATGCCCTGGGTGATGGAGTTGCGGGTGGTCTCGTTGCCGGCCACGGCCAACAGGATGACGAAGAAGCCGAACTCGTCGTCGGAGAGCTTGTGGCCGTCGATATCGGCCTGGACCAACTTGGTGACGAGGTCTTCGCCCGGATTCTTCGTCCGCTCGGCGGCCATCTGCATGCCATACATGATGAGTTCGACCGAAGCGGTGATGGAGTCGTTGCTGGCGAACTCCGGATCCTGGTCGCCGACCATCTCGTTGGACCAGTGGAAAAGCTTCTTGCGGTCTTCCTGCGGCACACCCATCAACCCGGCGATCGCCTGCAACGGCAGCTCGCAGGAGACCTGCTCGACGAAGTCGCCGCGCCCCTCGGCGGCCGCTTGCTCGACGATGCGCCGGGCGCGCTCGGCGAGGTCGCCCCGCAACCGCTCGATGGACCGCGGGGTGAACGCCCGGGAGATGATCTTGCGCAGCCGGGTGTGTTGCGGCGCATCCATGTTGAGCAGGACGAACTTGCCGCGTTCGACCTGCTCGCCGACCGTGCCGTCCTTGTAGCGCGGCAGGGCGGTGTTCTTCAGGCTGGAGAAGACATCGCTGCGCAGCGAGACCTCTTTGACGTCCTTGTGCTTGGACACCACCCAGAAGCCGCCGTCGTCGAATCCGCCCGCCCCGATCGGCTGCTCGTTCCACCAGATGGGCGCGCTGCGCCGCAGTTCGGCCAACTCCTCCACCGGCAGGCGCTCGGCGTGGATGTCTGGATCGGTGAAGTCGAATCCGGGGGGGAGATTGGGGACCGGCTTGGCGGTTGGCTCGACGGTTGGCATGGCCCGCTCCTCGATCACGAAGTGGTCTAGTCGTCTTTGTGCAAATAAACCATTGCTGCACCACGGTTGGGAAGCGTTGACACAAGATCGCCGGGGACAAATTGGAACGTGTTCCTCGTTTCGCGCCCAGGACGCCAATACGGTCTTGTGACCGGCGCCTCGATGGATATGCTTTGGTGCAGGTCACCGGCGACGACAGGCGGGGTGGAACATGATTCGGGAATTGCTGAGCGCCGCTTCGGTAGCGGGTATCGCGGTCGGCCTGGCGCCGTGCGCGGCGGCCGGATACGACGGCGACGTGCCGGGCATGAACTATCAGGCCTCGCTGGGCGCGCCGTGCGACAACTATGAGCGCTTCATCTTCGGTCGGGGCCCGAGCGGCCAGGCCGAGGCGTGCCACTTCCCTCCGCCCAATCAGTTCCCGGCGGCCACCACCGGATATTGGGTCATGTCGTACCCGCTGTACGGGGTGCAGCAGGCCGGCGCGAAGTGCCCCGGGCCCCAGGCCGCGGCGCAGTCGGATCGCGGGCTGCCCATGCTGTGCCTCGGGGAACGGGGTTGGCAGGAGGGCTGGTTCACCGGGGCGGGGTTCTTCCCCCCGGAGGGATGATCGGCTGAGCGCATGAGCGACAGTCGGCCCGGCGAAACTCCCGTCCCGCGCTGGCTGCGCTTCGTCCTCGCGTCCGACCGCGCCGGCTCGGCCTGGTACATCGGAACCGGCTTCTTTTTCGCGCCGGTGCTCGCGGTGCTGTCGCCGTGGCCGGTCGTCACCGCCGTGCTGTGGGGGGTCATCGGGTTGGCCGGGCTCTGGCTGGGCCTGCTGGGCCTCGCCATGGCCGTCGGGCTGGCCCGGATCCTGCGGTCCGGGGCCGAAATCCCCGAATCGTACTGGCGCACCTTGGTGAACTACTAGCGCCCCGCGCCCGGTCTAGAGTCATAGCAACCGTCCGGCGACAAGAGGAGACTCGAGATGGGCTTCAAACCGAAAGACGCGGTCGACGCGGCCAGGGACATCGCGACCAACGCGGTCGAGAAGGCATCCGACATCGTCGAGCACGCCAGCGACATCATCCGCGGTGACATCTCCGGCGGAGCCAGCGGCATAGTCCAGAATTCGATCGACATCGGCACCTACGCCGTCGACCGGACGAGGGAAATGTTCAGCGGCCGAGACGAGCTCGACGACGAGGTCTAGCGGTCGTCAGACCGAGGCGGCCTCGTTCAGCTCGTCCAGCCTGTTCGTCGCCTCCAGGTACTCCTGCACCCAGCGCTCGATGACCGTCGCCGTCTTCTCTACCTTGTTGAACTGCCCGACGACCTGACCGACCGGGTTGAACGCGACGTCCACGCTCTCGTTGGGGTACCGGTTCGTCGCCCGCACCGCCATGCCGGACACCATGTACTGCAGCGGCATCCCAAGGGGCTTCGGGTTGTCCGGCTGCTCCCACGCCTCGGTCCAGTCGTTGCGCAGCATGCGGGCCGGCTTACCGGTGAACGACCGGCTGCGCACGGTGTCCCGGCTGCCGGCCTTCACATAGGCCTGTTGCTGCACCGGCGTGTTCGAGGACTCCTCGACCATCAGCCACTGCGACCCGGTCCACGCGCCCTGCGCGCCGAGCGCCAGCGCGGCCGCGATCTGCTGACCGCTGCCGATGCCACCGGCCGCGAGCACCGGCACGGGTGCGACCTCCTTGACCACCTGCGGCCACAACACAATCGAGCCCACCTCACCGCAGTGCCCGCCGGCCTCGCCGCCCTGGGCGATGATGATGTCGACGCCCGCGTCCGCGTGCTTGCGGGCCTGCGAGGGCGAGCCGCACAGCGCGGCCACCTTGAGCCCGGCGTCGTGGATGTGCTTGATCATGTCGGCCGGGGGAGTGCCGAGCGCGTTGGCGATCATCTTCACCTTCGGGTGCTTGAGCGCCACCTCGACCTGGGGCGTCGCCGTCGCCTCGGTCCAGCCCAGCAGCTGCAGGCTGTCACCGTCGCTGTCCTCGATCGGCACCCCGTGGTCGGCGAGGATCTTCTTGCCGAAGTCCAGGTGCTCCTGGGGCACCATCTTGCGCAGCGTTTCCGCCAGCTCCTCGGCCGACAGGTGCGAGTCCATGCCCTCGTACTTGTTGGGGATGACGATGTCGACGCCGTATGGGTGGTCGCCGATGTTCTCGTCGATCCAGTTGAGCTCGATCTCGAGCTGCTCGGGGGTAAAGCCCACCGCGCCCAGCACGCCGAAACCACCGGCCTTGCTGACCGCGACCACGACATCACGGCAATGGGTGAACGCGAAGATCGGGAACTCAATACCAAGCTCATCGCAGATGGCGGTGTGCATGCCTACTCCTGGGGCGCGACCGAATTGAAACGTGTTCTAGTTTAGTACGGACGGCATTGACGTGGCCAGCGGGTCCTGACCTGCATTTTGTCACTACGACCCGTCGCGTCGGTCATTTCACGAGCCGCTCAGATCCGCGCGCCGTACGCAACCCACAGCACCACGAACGCGAACATGCAACCGGCGCACACGAGGTGGTCGCGGCAGACGGACCGCGCCAGGCGCGTCTGCTCGGGCGGATTGTCCGCGCGCCGCCCGAGCCGGACCGCGTCGGGAACCGTCTGCGTCAACGCCAGCATCGTCGGCGTCCCCGCGAGGACCGCCGACAGCACGAGAAGCCACCACGGGTCCTGCCCGCGCGCGGACTGGTAGGTCAACGCCCCTAACAGCACCAGCATGACCACGGCGATCAACCGGCCCATCGGACGCGACGTGGTTGTCGCGCGACGGTAGTAGGCCGCGATGGAAGCCAGCACGTGCTCGGGCAGATCGGTTGGGGCGGAACGGAACCGGAGCACTTGCACGTCGAACATCAGATCCATCCACAGGACGGCGAACAAGAATCCGCCACAGGCCGTGAGCAACGTGGCCATGACGCGCCTCCATCTCTGGCTCATCGCGAGCACTCTCGACGTGGATCCATTGTTTCGCAGCGGCGCAAGATGTCGGGGGATTGCGCGCTATGCGCTGAAATCACTTGCGCCACTTTTGTTTCAATTGTGTCGGGCGGGCGAGTTCTGTCGGTGGGTGGGCTTAGTATTCGAACATGCGTTCGAGTAATGCAGGCGATGGGATCGCCGTTGGGCGGCGCGCATGACGTTCACGGACCGTGAGCAGATTGAGGCCGACGTGGAGGCGTTGTGCGCTGCGGCTGCTCGCGTTCAGGAGCATTCGTATGCGGCGTTGACCACTCCGGAACGCTTGGGGATCTTGGAGAAACTCGAAGGCGTAACCCGCAAACTCCGGACGCCAAGCCATCAGTTGATCAATCAGCTTGGTGAGCAGGCGGATTCGGCGGAGTTGGGCGGCAGATTGTCGTGGGCGTTGGCCGATCGGCTGCACATCACCCGTGGCGAGGCCAGCCGCCGTGTCGCGGAAGCCGCCGAGCTGGGCCCGCGCCGGGCGCTGTCGGGGGAACCGTTGGCGCCGGTGCTGGCGGCGACCGCGGCCGCCCAGCGCGCCGGGGCGATCGGGTCGGAGCATGTGGCGGTGATCCGGCGACTCTTTCGCCAGCTGCCCGAGTCGGTGGACCTCGACACCCGCGAGCACGCCGAAAAACACCTGGCAGCCGAGGCCACCCGATATCGCCCCGATCAACTGGCCACGCTGGCGCGCCACCTGTTGGATTGCCTGCACCCCGACGGCACCTACAGCGATGCCGACCGGGCGCGCGCCCGCGGCCTAGTGCTGGGTCACCAGCACGCCGATGGCATGTCCAAGCTGAGTGGCTGGCTCACCCCCGAGGCGCGCGCCACCTGGGAGGCGGTGCTGGCCAAGCTGGCCGCACCCGGCATGTGCAACCCCGAGGACGAGGCGCCGGTGGTGGACGGCGCCGCGCCCGATGACGCCGCGCAGCGCGACACCCGCACCGCGGCCCAGCGCCAGCACGACGGCCTTAACGCCGCGCTCAGAGGAGTGCTGGCCAGCGGCGCACTGGTCCAGCACAACGGGTTGCCGGCATCCATCGTGGTAACCACCACCCTTAAAGACCTCGAGGCCGCCGCGGGCACCGCCCGCACCGGCGGGGGCAGCGCGTTGCCGATGTCCGACGTGATCCGCCTGGCCCGACACGCGCATCACTACCTGGCGATCTTCGACAACGCCAAACCGGTGGCGCTGTATCACGCCAAGCGGCTGGCCTCACCCGGGCAACGAATCATGTTGTACGCCAAGGACCGCGGTTGTTAACACCCGGGCTGCGACGTGCCCGGCTACCTATGCGAAGTCCACCACGTCAACGACTGGGCCCGCACCCACCGCACCGACATCGACCAACTCACCCTGGCCTGCGGGCCGCATCACCGCCTCCTCGACAACGGTTGGACCACCCGAAAACGCGCAAACGGCGACACCGAATGGATACCCCCACCCCATCGCAACCGGGACCAACCCCGCACCAACACCTTCCACCACCCCGAAAAAATCCTGGGCGAAAACAATGACGACGCGCCGTAGCGGCCAGGCTATTGATCCGCTCCCCAACCAGCGGGTAGGTTAGTGCTGCCAATTACGACACGGCAGGTAGCGTAATTGAGGAATCCCGTTCACCGAGAGGATCGGCTCGATGCGCAGCGCCTACGCCGGCGATCCCTTCACCACGTCGACCGCGGAAATCGAAGCCGCGCTGGCCGATGTCAGCATTCCGACGCTGCTGCTTTCGCTGGTGCACATCACCGGTGACCCGCGATTCATCCGCGACTTCAAGCAGATGGGCGTCTTCCTCAACGAGATTCAGGGCTTCATGTCCGAGGAGGACAAGGCCAGGGCCCGCGCCGCCGCCTTGCCGGTGATCGCCGACTACCGGGACCGCGGTTGCCCCGAGCCGAAACCGCTGAGCCTCGACCTCGTCCGGGAGATGATGGACTGGGCGGCCTGCGAGCACGTCGCCGACGACTACCTACCGCTGATCCAGGAGGAGATGGACCTCGACGGGGTCGATCCGCGCCGTCCGCCGGCGCTACCGGCCGAAAGCGCGGCCGACATCCCGGTCCTCGTCGTAGGCTGCGGAGAATCGGGCATCTTGGCCGGAATCCGGCTCAAGCAGGCCAACATTCCCTTCACCATCGTGGAGAAGAACGCGGGCCCGGGCGGAACCTGGTGGGAGAACAGCTATCCCGGCGCCCGCGTCGACGTGGCAAACCACTTCTATTGCTACAGCTTCGAACCCAACAACGACTGGACGCACTTCTTCGCCGAGCAGCACGAGTTGCAGGACTATTTCACCCGCGTCATGGCCAAGCACGACCTCGCCGAGCACGTGCTGTGGAACACGGAGGTGCTGGCGGCCGAATGGGTCGACGGCGACGCCACCTGGAGCATTCGGCTGCGCGGCGCCGAGGGCCAGATCAGCACGGTGCGAGCCCGCGCCCTGATCACCGCGGTCGGCCAGCTGAACCGGCCCAACACTCCCGACTTCGACGGCGCCGACAGTTTCGCCGGCCCCTCGTTCCACTCCGCCGCGTGGGATCACTCGGTCGATCTCAGCGGCAAGCGAGTGGCGCTCGTCGGCGCCGGCGCCAGCGGCTTCCAGATCGCCCCCGCAATCGCCCCGGATGTCGCGCGGCTCAAGGTGTTTCAGCGGACCGCGCAGTGGATGTTCCCCAACCCGATGTATCACGACGAGGTCGGCGACGGCATGCGCTGGGCGATGCGCCACCTGCCGTTCTACGGCCGCTGGTACCGCTTCCTTGTCCTGTGGCCCGGCTCCGACAAGGGCCTGGACGCCGCGGAGAGCGACCCGGATTATGGCGACCAGGAGCATGCCGTCAGCGATATCAACGCGGCCGCGCAGATGATGTTCTCCCAGTGGATCACCAGCCAGGTCGGCGACGGGCACGAGCTGTTGAGCAAGGTGATGCCCGACTATCCCGCCTGTGGCAAGCGGACCCTGCAGGACAATGGCAGCTGGCTGCGGACGCTGCAACGGGACAACGTCGAATTGGTGCGCACGCCGATCCGGCAGATCACCCCACGCGGCGTCGTCACCGAAGACGGCGTGACGCACGACGTCGACGTCATCGTGTATGCCACCGGATTCCGGCACACCGACGTGCTTTGGCCGCTCAAGATCACCGGCCGGGACGGGGTCGACCTGCACGAGATGTGGGGGACCCGGCCGTATGCGTACCTTGGCATCACCGTTCCGAAGTTCCCCAACCTGTTCATCGTCTACGGCCCCGGGACTCACCTGGCCCACGGCGGCAGCCTGATCTTCCAGTCCGAACTGCAGATGCGCTACATCGACCAATGCCTGGCGCGGCTGGCCGACCCCGACGTGCATTCGATGGAACCGAAGGCCGATGCCGCCACCGATTGGCATGCGCGGACGCAGACGCAGATCAAGAAGATGGTGTGGGCGCATCCCGCGGTCAAGCACTCGTATTTCAAGAACGCCGACGGGGAGATCCACACCGTCAGTCCGTGGCGCCTCAACGAGTATTGGGCCGCGGTGCGCGAGCCCGACTGGTCACAATTCGTCGTCCGGCGAAGGAAGTGAGCACGCCACCATGCGAACGGTAGTCGTCGACGGCGCCCGCAGCGTCCGCGTCGAGACTCGGCCCGATCCCACGCTGACCGGACCCGACGGGGCGATCGTCGAGGTCACCGCGGCCGGCATCTGTGGCTCCGATTTGCACTTCTACGAGGCGGACTTCCCGATGCCCGACCCGATTGCGCTGGGCCACGAAGCGATCGGCACCGTGGTGGAAGTCGGAGGCGACGTGCGCACCGTCCAGGTCGGCGACCAGGTGATGGTGTCCTCGGTGACCGGATGCGGCGCCTGCGCCGGTTGCGCGACCCGCGATCCGGTCATGTGCCACAACGGCTTTCAGATCTTCGGCGGAGGTGTCCTGGGTGGGGCGCAGGCCGATCTGCTGGCCGTGCCGGCCGCCGACTTCCAACTGCTCACCATGCCGGAAGGCATCGGCACCGAGCAGGCGCTGCTGCTCACCGACAACCTCGCCACCGGGTGGGCCGCCGCGCAACGCGCCGACATTCCGTATGGCGGCACCGTGGCGGTCATCGGCTTGGGTGCCGTCGGCCTGTGTTCGCTGCGCAGCGCGATCTTTCAAGGCGCCGCAACGGTTTTCGCGATCGATCAGGTCGACGGACGGCTTGAGCGCGCCGCCCAGTGGGGAGCGACGCCCCTCAAGGCGCCGGCGGTCGACGCCATCCTCGCCGCCACCGGGGGCCGCGGCGCCGACGCGGTGATCGATGCCGTCGCCACGGACGCGTCCCTGACGGACGCGCTCAATGCGGTGCGGCCGGGTGGCACCGTCTCGGTTGTCGGCGTGCACGACATGAATCCGTTCCCACTCAACGCGCTGGGCTGCCTGATCCGTAGCATCACGTTACGAATGACGACCGCGCCGGTGCAGCGCACCTGGCCGGAGCTGATCCCGCTGCTGCAGTCCGGGCGGCTCGACGTCGACGGCATCTTCACCTCGACGCTGCCACTGGCGGAAGCCGCCAAGGGCTACGCGACCGCGGCATCGCGGTCCGGCGACGACGTGAAGATCCTGCTGACGCCGTAGCGCGGTTACCGTGTCGCCGTTACGTATTGGGACCGCATAAAACTGTCGATCTTGACGTCGACGTCCGCCGGGTCCATCCCGTAACCGGCCTGCAGGTCCAGCGTATTGCGCACGGGTTCGACGACCCATCCGTGCGCGGCCAGCCGTTCCGCTGGATCGGTCTGCGGCTCGTACGTCAGGGCCGAGAAGTCGACGTCGCCGGACATGTTGACGCCGGGATGTGCGGTCTCCAACGCCTTGAGCTGCTCGTGGCCCAGGCGGGACCCCAGCGCACCGATGGCAATCCGGCTGCCCGGTGCGCTGAGCCCGCTGATCCGGGTGAAGAGCGTGTTCTGCGCCTCGTCGGTCAGGTACGGCAGCACTCCCTCCACCGACCATGCGCTCGGGCGCTCCACGTCGAAGCCGGCCGCCTCCAACGCCCGCGACCAGTCGGTGCGCAGATCGGCGGCGACCTCTACCCGGGCAGCCTTGGGTTTGGCGCCGTGCTGGGCGAGCACGTGCGCCTTGAATTCCAGCACCTTGGGCAGGTCGACCTCGAAAACCCTTGTGCCCTGTGTCCATTCGAGTCGATACGCGCGGGAGTCCAGGCCGGCGGCCACGATCACCGCCTGACGTATGCCCGCGGCGCCCGCGGCGACGAAGAAGTCGTCGAAGAACCGCGTCTGCACGCCGTAGAGACGGGGGAAGGCCATCTCGTCCTCGGAGGTCCCCGGGTTGGCGAGCACCCCCGCCAGATACGGGTCTCGCGACGCCTCGATGAACACCTTGGCGTACTCGTCCCGCACCAGCGGCTGCGGGCTCAGCGCATGCAGCGCACGCCATCCCGCTACCAGCAAGGCGGTGTAGCCGACGCTGCTGACGATGTCCCAGTGGTCGTCGTCGGAACGGAGCGAGCCGAACTCGGGCGTCGTGCTCATGGTGGTCGGCCCTCCCGTCGAAAAAGTCAGCCGCGAAAACCCGGCTCGGTCAACGTACCCGCAGTTCCTGTGTCAAACCTCCAGGAACACTGTGACCGGCCCGTCGTTGACCAATTCGATCTGCATGTTCGCCCCGAACACGCCGGTCTGGACCTGGGCGCCCAGCCCACGCAACGCCTCGGCGAACGCCGCGACCAGCGGTTCGGCGACCGCGCCCGGCGCGGCCGCGTTCCACGACGGCCGCCGGCCTTTGGCGGTGTCGGCGTACAGGGTGAACTGGCTGACCACCAGGATCGGGGCGTTGACGTCGGCGGCGGACCGTTCATCGGCGAGAATGCGTAGGTACCACACCTTTTCGGCGAGCCGCCGCGCCTTGTCCGGGTCGTCGCTGTGGGTGATCCCGACGAAGGCCAGCAGGCCCTGGCCGTCCGGCCGGATGGCCCCCACCACGTCGCCACCGACCGACACCGTCGCCGACGTGACGCGTTGCACCAATACCCGCATGGGCGTTGATGCTGCCAGGCCGGCCCCGAAAAGGTTGGGTAGGCTCGTCGAGTGTCCGTGCTCGTCGCGTTCTCCGTCACGCCTATGGGTGTGGGCGAGGGTGTCGGCGAGATCGTCGCCGAAGCGGTTCGCGTGGTTCGCGATTCCGGCCTGCCGAACAAGACGGATGCGATGTTCACCGTGATCGAGGGTGAGACCTGGGACGAGGTGATGGCCGTAGTCCAGCGCGCGGTCGAGGCCGTGGCCGCTCGCGCCCCCCGGGTCAGCACGGTGATCAAGGTGGACTGGCGGTCCGGCGTCACCGATGCGATGACCGAGAAGGTGGCCTCCGTCGAGCGCTACCTCGAAAACGGTTAGCCGCCGACGGCGTCCCGGAAGGCACGCTCGGCCGCGACGCGGCCGACCGCGTTCTGAGCCGAACGGATATACGCGCTTTTGCGGATGTTTGCCCCACCGGGTGGGCCGATGCTGGCTACCATGATCGAACGCGCGGACACGCCGCCTTTGGACAGCACAGACTGGAGCGACTTGGGCGTGGGCGACTTGCTGCCGACCGGAACGGTGACGTTGCTATTGGCCGACGTCGAGGGATCCACCCAGCTGTGGGAGACCCAACCCGACGAGATGACCGCCGCGGTCGCGCGACTGGATCGCACACTGTCGGAGGTTGTCGCCGCACACCACGGAGCGCGGCCCGTAGAGCAAGGCGAAGGCGACAGCTTCGTGATCGCCTTCGCCCGCGCCAGCGATGCCGTCGCCTGCGCATTGGAATTGCAACGCGCGCCCCTGGCGCCCATCCGCCTCCGCATCGGTGTGCACAGCGGCGAGATCCAGCTCCGCGACGAGGCCAACTACATCGGCCCCACCATCAACCGCACCGCACGCATCCGCGACCTGGCCCACGGCGGCCAAACCGTACTCTCGGGAACCGCCGAGGCGCTGGTCGCCGACCGGCTCCCCACCGACACCTGGCTGACCGACCTGGGCAGCTACCCGCTGCGTGGCGTGCCCCGACCCGAACGCCTAGTGCAGCTCTGCCATCCGGACATCCGCAATGAATTTCCGCCACTTCGGAAAACCACGACGCCCATGGTGCGCAACTTTCCGGCTCAGCTGACGAATTTCATTGGGCGCCAAGCTGAAATGGCGGCAATCCGCCAGATTGCCCTGGAGAACCGGTTCACTACGCTGACCGGTGCCGGCGGCGCCGGCAAAACCCGCCTCGCCACCGAGGCCGCGGCCGCGCTCGCCGCCGAGTTCAGGGACGGTGTGTGGTGCGTCGACCTCGCACCGATCACCGACCCGCGCGTGGTGCCGATTGCCGTGGCCCGCACGTTCGGACTGCCCGACCAGCCGGGGCGGTCGACGACTGACACGCTGGTGCGGTTCCTCGGTGAGCGCACAATCCTGTTGCTGTTCGACAATTGTGAGCATTTGCTCGACGCGTGTGGGCAGCTGACCATGGAGCTGCTCAACGCGTGCCCGAACGTGACATTTCTTGCCACCAGCCGCGAGCCGTTGGGTATCGCCGGCGAGGTGATCTGGCGCGTGCCGTCGTTGTCGCTGGCCGACGAGGCGGTCGCGCTTTTCACCGACCGGGCCCGCCGCGCGCGGCCCGACTTCCGCGTCACCTCCGACGACGCCGACCTCGTGCTGGAAATCTGCCGCCGCCTCGACGGCATGCCGCTGGCGATCGAACTCGCAGCGGCGCGGGTACGGGCGCTCTCGCTGACCCAGATCGTCGACAGTCTCCACGACCGGTTCCGGCTGTTGACCGGCGGTGCACGCACCGCGGTGCGCCGCCAGCAGACGCTGCGCGCCTCGGTGGACTGGTCACACGCGCTGCTCACCGAGCCGGAGCGAATCCTGTTGCGCCGGCTGGCCGTCTTCATGGGCGGCTTCGATTTCCAAGCCGCCCAGGCGGTCGGCGCCGGCAGCGACGTGGAGGTCTACCAGGTCCTCGACCAGCTCGGCCTGTTGGTCGACAAGTCGCTGGTGGTCGCCGAAACCGCCCGGAGCGGGATGCGTTACCGACTGCTGGAGACCGTGCGGCAATACGCGTCGGAGAAGCTCGGCGAGTCCGGCGAGTCCGACGAAGTGCGCACGCGGCATTGCGATTACTACACCGCCACCGCGGCGCGTCTGGAGTCGGCGAGCAAGCCGACATACGAGCGGCTGCTGGAGTGGGCGGAAGTCGAAATCGACAATCTTCGGGCCGCATACGTATGGAGCCGAGAGATGGGCGACAGCAACGCGGCATTGCGGTTGGTCTCGTCGCTTTTCAACTTCTGGGCCAGGCGAGGGCGGTTGGCGGAGGGCATTGCCGGGTTCGACGCCATCCTGACCGACGCCCGGGACCCGGGCGTCGAGCCGGCCGTGTGGGTGCGCGCGGTCGCCGACCACAGCGTTCTCGCGTCATCAGCGGCCCGCACCGCCAGCACGAAGCAGGCGCAGGACGCTCTGGCGATCGCACGTCAGCTCGATGAGCCGGCATTGCTTGCGCAAATTCTGACCGCCTGCGGCATGTTGGCCTTCTACACCGCCGAGGTCGCCGAGCCGTTCCTGGTCGAGGCGGTCGAGCGTGCAGAGGCGGCCGGCGATCGTGCGCAGCTCGCGCAGATCCGTAACCTGCAAGCGGTCACGGCGTGTTTCGCCGGTGACCCGATCAATGCGCGGCCCGCCGCAGAGGAAGCGCGAGAGATCGCAGAAGCCATCGGGGACCGGTTCACCTCCCGGAACTCTGGCATCTGGCTGGGCGTAGCGCTGTGGATGCAGGGCGAACTCGCCGAAGCAGGTCGAGTGCTCGGCGTCTTGGCTGAGGGCGCCACGGCCGCGAACGAGCCGACCAACAGGGTGAATGGTCACGTCGGCCACGGCGTTGTCCTCGCCTACCAGGGCGACGCGGCCACGGCTCGTGTCGCTGCCGAAGCCGCCGAGGAAGGCACCGTGGCGCTGGGTGGCTTCTACGGCGACACGGTCTACTCCGTATTCGCCTACGCCGCACTGGCAAGCGGCGACGGGAGCGCGGCGAAGCTGGCATGCGAGACGGCGTGGCGCCATACTGTCGGATTCCGCGAGATCTTCGTCAGGAGCATGAACCCGATGGCCGAGGCCCTGCTGGCATGCGGCGACCTGGCTGACGCCCGGCGCTGGGCAGACGAAACCGTCGCCGTGGTACCGGGCTGGTACCGAATGGCCGCGCTGACAACGCGAGCCTTCGTCGCCTTGGCCCAGGGCGAGCCGGAGCAGGCCGAGCGCGACGCCCATGCGGCGCTGACGATCGTTTCCGCGACACGGGGTTATCTGCGCCTTCCCGACATCTTGGAATGCCTCGCGCGCATCGCTGCCGCCGACGGGAGCCACCAGTACGCGGCGCGGATCCTCGGCGCCGCGGCGGCCATCCGGCGGCAGGCCGGACAGGTGCGCTTCCCCGTCTATGACGCCGGTGTGGGCGAGGCGATAGCCACGGTCCGGGATGCGTTGGGGAAGAATGACTTCGATGCCGCCTGGGACGACGGCGCGGCTTTGTCCATCGAGGAGGCGATCGCCTACACGCAGCGCGGACGAGGCGAACGCAGACGACCCTCGAACGGTTGGGCGTCGTTGACGCCGACCGAGCTCGACGTCGTTCGCCTCGTCGGTGAGGGGCTGACCAATAAGGACATCGCCGCCCGGCTTTTCGTCTCACCACGGACCGTCCAAACCCACCTCACCCACGTCTATTCGAAGGTCGGCGTTACGTCCCGCGTACAACTCGCCCAGGAGGCGGCCCGCCGTGGCTGATTGAGTTCGGTTGATGCGTAGGCTCATGGCGGTGAGCGCACGCGCAGGCATCGTCGTCACCGGAACCGAAGTCCTCACCGGGCGCGTTCAAGACGCGAACGGCCCGTGGATCGCCGACCGCCTCCTGGAGCTGGGCGTCGAACTGGCGCACATCACGATCTGCGGCGACCGCGCGCAAGACATCGAGGCGCAGCTGCGCTTCCTGGCCGACCAGGGCATGGACCTGATCGTCACCAGCGGCGGCCTGGGGCCCACGGCCGACGACATGACGGTCGAGGTGGTGGCGCGGTTCTGCGGCCGCGAGCTGGTCCTGGACGACGAGACCGAGAACAAGATCACCGACATCCTCAAGAAGTTGATGGCGCGCTTCGAGGGCGTCGACTTCGAAGCGGTGCGGGCGGCCAATCGCAAGCAGGCGATGGTTCCCGCCGGGTCGCAGGTGCTCGACCCGGTGGGCACCGCGCCGGGGGTGGTGGTGCCGGGCGCGCCGACGGTCATCGTGCTCCCGGGACCGCCCCGCGAGCTGCAACCGATGTGGCGCCGTGCTATCGAGACACCGGCGGCGCAGCAGGCGATCGCCGGCCGCACGCTCTACCGGCAGGAAACCGCGCGGATGTTCGGGCTGCCCGAGTCGGGCCTGGCCGAGACGCTGCGCGACGCGGAGACCTCGGTGCCCGGGTTCGAGTCGCTCGAGATCACCACCTGCCTGCGACGGGGCGAGGTCGAGATGGTCACGCGCTACGAGCCGGACGCCGCCGCCAGCTACGCGAAGCTGATGCAGCTGATGCGGGAGCGACACGCTGACCAGCTCTTCTCCGAAGACGGTTCGACGGTGGACGATCTGGTCGCGCGAGCGCTGGCCGGCCGCCGGATCGCGACGGCGGAATCGTGCACCGCGGGCCTGCTGGCGGCGCGACTGACCGACCGGCCCGGATCGTCGGACTACGTGTCCGGCGGGGTGGTTGCCTACTCGAACGACGCGAAGGCGGAGCTGCTCGGCGTCGACCCCGCGCTGATCGAGGCCCACGGCGCGGTATCCGAGCCGGTGGCCGAGGCGATGGCGGCCGGCGCGCTGCGCCGTTTCGGCGCCGACACGGCCGTCGCTATCACCGGAATCGCCGGTCCGGGCGGTGGGACTGCCGAAAAGCCGGTCGGCACAGTGTGTTTCACCGTGATGCTGGCGGACGGCTTCAAGGACACCCGCACCTTGCGCCTGCCCGGCAACCGCTCCGACATCCGGGAGCGCTCCACGACGGTGGCCATGCACCTGCTGCGGCGTGTCCTGGGCGGCCAGTAACGCGAGCGTCACGCTGGCGTGGCCCCGGCGGCCCGCCGCCAAGCTGGCGTGACGCTCGGGGGCGCCGGGCGGCTCGGGGCGGCGGTTGCGCGAGCTCACGTTACTTCGGTTGGCAGGAAAGCGCTTTCGGCCGTGCCGAAGCGTATCCCCGTGGCGTCCTTGCCGATCAGCGTTAGCAATGCCACCGCGAGCAGCACCGGCACGATCGTCGCCGCCAGGGCGAAGGGATAGCCGTGCGACTCCGCCAGCCGCTCCTGGATGGGCAGGTTGAACGCGGCCAGCAGGTTTCCCAGCTGGTACGTCACGCCGGGGTAGAGGCCGCGGATCGCATCCGGCGACATCTCGGTCAGGTGGGCGGGGATCACGCCCCACGCGCCCTGCACGCACAGCTGCATCAGGAACGAACCGAGACACAGCATCGCGGCCGTGCGCGAGTAGGCGAACAGCGGGACGATCGGCAGGGCCAGCAGCGCACAGAAGATGATGGCGTAGCGGCGGCTGAACCGCTGCGACAGGCTGCCGAAGACCAGCCCACCGATGATGGCGCCGATGTTGTAGACGATGACGATCCACTTGACCGTCGCGCTGGACAGCCCGGCGCCGTGGTTGGCGGTCGACGTCAGGAACGTCGGGTAGACGTCCTGGGTGCCGTGGCTCATCCAGTTGAACGCCGTCATCAGCAGCACCAGGTAGAAGAACCGGCGGATGATCGCCCCGTCGCGCAACACGTCGCGAATCCTGGTGCTGGTCAGCTTCATCTGGTCCTGCGCGGCTTCCCAGACCTCGGACTCCTCGACCCGGTAACGGATGATCAGACTGACCAGCGCGGGGACGATGCTCAGCGCGAACAGCCACCGCCACGACAACCCGAGCCAATTCATCACCACCAGCGAGGCGACGCTGGCCAACAGGTAGCCGAACGCGTAGCCCTCCTGAAGCAGCCCGGAAAAGAAGCCGCGCCGCTCGACGGGGACCTTCTCCATGGCGAGCGCCGCGCCCAGCCCCCACTCGCCGCCCATGCCGATGCCGTAGAGCAGTCGCAGGATCACCAGCACGGTGAAGTTGGGCGCGAACGCGCATAGGAAGCCCACCACGGAATAGAACATCACGTCCACCATCAGCGGGAGTCGCCGGCCGACGCGGTCGGCCCACAGCCCGAACAACAGCGCGCCGACGGGACGCATGACCAGGGTGGCGGTGGTGACGAACGCGACCTCCGCTTTGCTGTGATGGAAGGTCTTCGCGATGTCGGCGTAGACGAGCACGACGATGAAATAGTCGAAGGCGTCCATCGTCCAGCCCAGCAACGCCGCGACGAACGAGTTCCGCTGATCGGCGGTCAACTTCTTGCGAGGACTTTGAGTTGTCACGTCAGCATCGTGCAGTACCGAGCGCGATGACGCGAGAGTAAGTTCCGAATACATGCGCATCATCGACGCCGACGGACACGTCGCCGAGAATTCCTCGCTGGCAACGGAAGCGATAAGACGGTGGCCGGAATACGTCAAGCCCAGCACCGACGGGCGGATGCGGTTGACCTTCGAAGGCCGCAACTACCCGGAGGACCACGGCCCGGGCGCCGGTTGTCCGCCCGAGCACGGCATCAGCAAGGCGCCGGACATCAACTGCCGCTCGACCGAAGGCGTGCTGGGCGATGCCGACCGGGACCACATCGACACGATGGTGTTGTATCCGAGCCTCGGCCTGTGCGCGCCCAGCCTCGAGGACCCCGAGTTCGCCGCGGGATTCGCCCGGCTCTACAACCAGTGGATCGCCGATTACTGCGCCCCGTCGGGCGGCCGGTTGCGGGGCGTCGCGGTGACCCCGATCGAGCACGGTCAGGCGGCGATCGACGTCATGACGGAAGCGAAGGACCTTGGACTGGTGGCGACCCTGGTCCCGCCGGCGCTCAAGACCCGCAACCTCGACCACCCCGACCTCGACCCGTTCTACGCCGCCGCGGTCGACCTGGACATGCCGCTGGGGATCCATGGCGCCCCGGGGATCCACCTGCCGAAAATCGGCGTGGACCGCTTCACCAACTACATCCAGGTGCACTGCATCAGTTTCCCGTTCGACCAGATGACGGCGATGACGGCGCTGGTCTCCGGCGGGGTCTTCGAGCGCCACCCGCGGTTGCGGGTCGCCTTCCTGGAGGCGGGGGCGGGCTGGGTGCCGTTCTTCATCGATCGCCTGCACGAGCATTACGAGAAGCGCGGCGACTGGGTGGAACGCGGCTGGCGCCGCGACCCGCACGAGTACCTGGCCGCGGGCAACATCTGGGTGACCTGCGAGCCGGAGGAACCGATCCTGCCCGGGGTGATCGACGTGCTCGGCGCCGACTTCATCATGTTCGCCAGCGACTACCCGCACTGGGACGGCGAATGGCCGGAAAGCACCAAGCACCTGCGGACCCGCGCGGATATCAGCGAAGAGGCCCGCGAAAAGATCGGCGCGCTCAACGCGCAGCGCTTTTACAACTTGAATTGAGGGCTGCGCGCTGAATTGAGGGCTGCGCGCCGCACCGCGCCGGCCTTTGAGATCACCCGGGCTTCAGGCCCGGACAATTCCGGCGCCGGACGACCCGATAACCTCGTGAAAAACCCGGCATTTGTGGGGAGGCGGCCATCCGACATGACTGATAATTGGTTCTCCGATATCAGCGCGCCGGGACGGTTGACCCTCCCCGATCTGTGCGACCAAATCGAGCAGAAGATCCACCTCAACGCGGACAACCAGAAACCCCCGCAGGAGTTCTCCGACTGGCAGTCGTGTGTCGCGGATCGGGATGCCACCATCCAGAAGTTGAGCGCGGCCGTCGTCAACCTGTGCCAGATGGTCAAGCACCTGGCATCAGAAGGGCAGCGCGGCGACGGTTAGCCCGACGGCATGGAAGCGACATGGAAGCGCGGGCTGCCCTTCGCGGGCGTCGGGTGAGAAGATCTTGGGCATGGGCCCTTTCCTGCTTCGCGCCGCACTGACCGGATTCGCGCTGTGGCTGGTGACGAAGTTCGTCCACGGGATCACGTTCGTCGGCGGTGACACGAAGCTGGAACGGATCGGCATCATCTTCGTCGTCGCCGTCATCTTCGGTCTGGTCAACGCCTTCATCAAGCCGATCGTCCAGCTGTTGTCGATCCCGCTGTACATCCTGACCCTCGGCTTGTTCCACGTCGTCGTCAACGCGCTGATGCTGTGGATCACCGCCCGCATCACGGAGCACACGACGCATTGGGGTCTGCAGATCGATCACTTCTGGTGGACGGCGATCTGGGCCGCGATCGCGTTGTCGATCGTGAGCTGGCTGCTGTCCCTGATCGTTCGGGACGTCCGGCGCTAGCAGCCCTGCCACCGCGGCGCACGCTTCTCGGCGAACGCCCGCGGCCCTTCCTTGGCGTCCCGGGTCTCGAAAACACGGTCGCTGTGCCGGGTTTCGTTGTCGTACGCCGATTCCAGGTCGAGCCCCAAACCCTCGACGGCCGATTGCTTGGTCGCGAACACCGCGAGCGGCGCGTTCGCCGCGATGCGCCCGGCGTAGTCATACGCGGTATCCATCAGCCGCTCCGGCGGGACCACGCGGTTGATCAGCCCCATCGCCAGCGCTCGGTCCGCGTCCACCATGTCGGCGGTCAGCAGCAGCTCCATCGCCAGCGGGTAGGGCATCTGGCGCGGCAACCGTACGGTGCTCCCGCCGCCGGCGAACAGGCCGCGCTTGGGCTCCATCACCGCGAATCGCGCGGTCGGCACCGCCACCCGGATGTCGGTGGAGCTCAACATCTCGAAGCCGCCGGCGACGCAGGTGCCGTTGACCGCGGCGACGATCGGCTTGTAGACGGGGAAGCGGTGCAGGACGGCGTGGATGGCGTCGTCCTTGTTCCAGCCCTCCGGCTGCGGCAGGTCGCCGGTGAGTTCGGGGATGAACTTCTTCAGGTCGGCGCCGGTGCAAAAGTCCTGCCTCACACCGGTGATCACGGCGACCCAGGCACCGGCGTCGTCGCGGAACGCCGCCCACGCGTGGGCCAGGTCGCGGAAGTGTTCCATGTCCAGTGAGTTGCGCGTTTCGGGACGGTTGATGGTGATGGTGGCGATGTGACCGTCCCGCGCGTAGTCGATGCTCACCGCGTCTCCCGCTGACGGGCAAGGCGGACCACGTCGCGCGCGCAACCCCACGACAAGGTCACGCCGTTGCCGCCGTGGCCGTAGTTGTGGATGCAACGCGCTCGCCCGAGCGGTTCGGCCTCCACCCGCACCGACGGGCGGTCGGGACGCAGCCCGGTGATGGTCTCGATCACCTCGGCCTCGGCGAGCCGCGGCTCGATCCGGCGGCACCGGTGCAGGATTCGTTCGGTCACCTCGGGGTCCGCTGTGGTGTCCCGGCGATCCGGGATGCTGATGCCGCCGCACACCACGCGCTGCGGGTGGGGGAAGAAGCAGGTCCACTCCGGGCCGCCGTTGATCTCCAGAAACAGTTGCCGCAGACCGGGATTGGTGAGCACGACGTGCTGGCCGAAGAGCGGGCGCACGGTGTCGTCCCCGGCCAACCGTCCCGCCGCGAGGCCGGCGCAGTTGACCACGACCGGCGCGGCGTCGGCGGCCTCGGCCAGCGACCGCACCGGATGCTCCTCGACTTCGCAGCCGGCGGCGGCCAGCCGCCGGGTCAGATAGTCGAGATACTGCGGCATGTCGATCATCGGCAGCGTGGCCAGAAAGCCGTTGCGAAAGCCGTCGGGAAGTTGGCTCGGGTCGGCCGGCCGCAGATCGGGAATCAACGCGGCGGCCGACGACATCGCCTCGGCCGCAGTCGATTGGCCGACGGCCACTGCCGGGGCCAGCTGCACGCCGCAGCCCGGATCCTCGGCGAGTTCGCGGAAGACACCGAGGGAGTGTTCGGTCCAGGCCAGCGTGTCGCTGGCACGATCCGCCGGCCGCGGTGGCAGCCACACCGCGCCCGCCACCCTCGACGTCGTGTGCTGGGGCATGGCGGCCGTCCACACCCGCACGGGCCAGCCGGCCTCGGCCAGGCACACCGCCGACGTCAGTCCGCTGACACCGGCACCCAGGACCACGATCTGTTGCGCACTGGCCACGGCGCCACCGTAACGAAAAAAGCGGGTCCGCGGGGTTGCGGCCCGTCCGCGTCAGGAGCCGTCAGGACCCGTCAGGAATGGGGGGCGGGCGGGCCGCAACCC
>NZ_MVIJ01000002.1 GCF_002086735.1 Mycobacterium scrofulaceum
GCTCAAGTCAACAAGCGCGCACGTTTACGTGAGGCAACGAATCCGCCTTCGCGCGCATCTTGACGTGAGGCAACAGGGCGGACATGCGCCACGCCGCAGGCGGCAGTTGTGGATGAAGACCGGACTGTGGACGAATCGAGGTCATGAAGGGCACAGATCGGCATAGGCGACGTCCACCAGGTCGCTTGCCTGTTGCGGGCTGAGCCCCTCGGAGCCCTGGTTGGCGTCGGAACGCGCCAACGCCCTCGCCTTCAGCTGCGAGGCATTGGCGCCGGCCCACAACTCTTGACAGAGTCGCTGACCCGCCGCCAGCAACCCGGCGTCACCACCGCGCGCGTCGTGAATGCCGAGGTTGCGCATCGCTGAGGAACGAATTGGCGTCGGCCTGAGCCGGGGATGCCCACAGGCATCCGGCGACGAGGAAGGAACAGCTCGTCAGCGCCAGACTCGCCAATCGGTCACGACGTCTGTGTCCTGCCATCGCTGCTCCTTGCCTCTGCGCGCAAACCGGGACTGAATCGGGAACGCCACTTTCAACGACGGGTACCCCGGCGCATGCCGGCGGAACCGTCGTCGTGACGGGGCGGGACGGCCATCGGCGCGGCGCGCGCACCCGTCTAGGGTGAAACTCATGCGGGTAGGCGTTTTGGGGGCTAAGGGCAAAGTCGGTTCGGCGATGGTGGCGGGCGTGCAGGGCGCCGACGACCTGACCCTGGCCGCGGAGGTGGACGCCGGCGATCCGCTGGGCCTGTTCACCGATTCGGGCACCGAGGTGGTCATCGACTTCACCCACCCCGACGTTGTGATGGATAACCTGGAGTTCTTGATCGCCAACGGCATTCACGCCGTGGTGGGCACCACGGGCTTCACGCAGGAGCGCCTCGACCAAGTGCAGGCCTGGCTGGCCGACAAGACCGACACGAGCGTCCTCATCGCGCCCAACTTCGCGATCGGCGCGGTGCTGTCGATGCATTTCGCCAAGCAGGCCGCGCGGTTCTTCGAATCGGTGGAAGTCATCGAGCTGCACCACCCGCACAAGGCCGACGCGCCGTCGGGTACGGCGGCGCGCACCGCCAAGCTGATCGCCGAGGCACGAAAAGGGCTGCCGCCCAACCCCGATGCCACGAGCACCGGCCTGCCCGGCGCCCGCGGCGCCGACGTCGACGGCATCCCCGTCCATTCGGTGCGGCTGGCCGGGCTGGTCGCCCATCAGGAGATCCTGTTCGGGACCGAGGGGGAGACGCTCACCATCCGCCACGACAGCCTGGACCGCACCTCGTTCGTGCCGGGCGTCTTGCTGGCGGTGCGGCGCGTCAAGGAACGACCCGGCCTCACCGTCGGGCTCGAGCCCCTGCTCGACCTGCAGTGAACCCGCAATGAACCCCGCCCTGCGCACCCAGTTGCTGATCGCGTTGCTCTGCGTCGCGATGCTGGGGTACTTCGTGCTGCTGGGGCGGATGGCCGTCGCGATGATCGCCTCGGGCCGCGCGGCCGCCGTGGGGCTGGGGGTGGCGGTCCTGGTCATGCCGCTGATCGGTCTCTGGGCCATGGTGGCGACCCTGCGGTCCGGGTTCGCCCACCAGAAGCTGGCCACCCTGATCGCGGCCGACGGCATGGAGCTCGACACCAGCGCCCTGCCGCGACGCGCGTCCGGTCGCATCGAGCGGGACGCCGCCGATGCGCTGTTCGCCTCCGTGCGCACCGAAGTCGAAGACCACCCCGACGACTGGCGGCGCTGGTACCGGCTGGCCCGCGCCTACGATTACGCGGGTGACCGCCGCCGGGCGCGGGAAGCCATGAAGACGGCGCTCGAATTGCAGGGCCGCCGAGGAGCAGGCCGGTGAGCAAGACGCTGCTGATCGTCCACCACACCCCGTCCCCGCATTGCCAGGAGATGTTCGAGGCCGTCGTCTCGGGCGCCACCGACCCCGAGATCGAGGGCGTCGAGGTGATACGGCGGCCGGCGCTGACCGTGTCGCCGGCCGAGATGCTGGCGGCCGACGGTTATCTGCTGGGCAGCCCGGCGAACCTGGGTTACATGAGCGGGGCGCTCAAGCACGCGTTCGACTGCGCCTACTACCAGCTGCTGGACTCGACGCGTGGACGCCCGTTCGGCCTGTACCTGCACGGCAACGAGGGAACCGAGGGCGCCGAGCGCGGCGTCATGTCGATCACCACCGGGCTGGGCTGGGCCAAAGCCGCTGAGACCGTGCTGGTTTCGGGCAAGCCGGACAAGGACGACCTGCAGGCCTGCTGGGAACTCGGCGCGACGGTCGCCGCCCAGCTGATGGAATAAGCCGTCTAGGTGTAGGTCGGCTTGAACGCCTCGGCGGGCTGGGCCAGGGCCAGCGCCGAGCTGGTGCCGATCGGCCCGTGCCGGTCGAACAGGGTGGCGGCCCCGGTCGCGACACCGGCCGTGCCGTAATGGCTTTGGGCCGCCAGGCCCAGGTATTCACCGTCGGGCAAGCGGCTCGCGGTGACCGTGTAGTCGGCATTGATGTAGCGCAATCCGCCGGTGCCCCAATGGGTCAGCGAGCTGGTGATGTCACCGGCGAAAGCGAGGCGGACGAACGGGGTCAGCGGGTGGCCCTGCACGATCGGGCGAAAGATTCGCGTCCAGGCGAACTTCTGCGAATGGGATTGCTCCCACTCGCCGGCCGCGATGCCCGGGCTACCCGCGGCGGTGGCCCCGTACCCCCAGATCAGGAACGGCATGTCGGCCGGGAACCCATCGGACGTGACCGGCAGCGGCGGCATGGCCAACGGCGCCGACCACACCGCGCCGTCCGGGTGTTCCCCTCGGCGCAGGAACAGCGCGCTGGCCCGGGCGACGGTGTTGCCGTTCTGCACCAGCGCCCCGTCGACGAGCTTGATGCGCCGCCCTTCCCGCTGCACCGAGGTCCGGACCTGCACCGGTTCGGGCAAGGCCGGACGCAGCAGGTCGACCGTGAGCCGGGCCGGCTGAAAGGCGGGCTCGATGCCCGATTGCTCGATGCCCCAAGCCAACAGGCCACCGACGTTCTGGCCGCCCATGGCCGCGCCCCAGGGTCCGCGGGTCAGCGGGCCCGGCACGTAGGAGTCGCCGTCGACAGTGAAGAACGCCTCGGGCATGATGGCGGGATCCTCGATCGTCACCGCTACGACGATAGGACACCGGGCAGGGGAGCCCGCGCGCTGTCAGGTGCGGGCGGGAATCGCGACGTGCAGCGCCGTGCCGCCACCGGGCGGGCTGGCGATCTCGAGGTGTCCACCGAGCGCTTCGACTCGGTCCATCAGGCCGACGAGCCCCGATCCCTTGCCGATGTCGGCGCCGCCGGCACCGTCATCGCGAATGGCGAGCCGCAACTCCGACCCGTCGCCGCGGACGTCGATGTCGATCCGGGAGGCCTGCGCATGCCGGGCCGCGTTCGTGAGTGCTTCCGCCACAACGTAATACGTGGCGACCTCAGCGGACTCGGTCGCCGGTCCCGCCAGTGCCAGGCTGATGTTGACCGGAATCGGGCAGCGGCGGGCGAGCGTCTTGAGTGCCGCACCGAGCCCTCCTCTGCTCAAGATCGCCGGATGAATGCCCCGAGCGAGTTCCTGGAGGTCGGCCGATGCGGTGGTCAAACCGGTAACGACGGCCGCGATCTCGTCTTTCAACCGACTGAGGTCCGCCGGCACCCCCGCCTCGATGGAGCGCAATTGCAGGGCAAGCGATACCAGTCGCTGTTGCGCGCCGTCGTGCAGATCGCGCTCCAGGCGGCGGCGTGCATCGTCGGCGGCGGTCACGATGCGCGCGCGGGACGCGGTGAGCGCCGCGTGGGCCTCGGTGTTGGCGATCGCGGTGGCGACGAGTTCGGTGAACTCGCCGACCCGCTGCTCGGTATCGAACGGGAGTGGCTCGGTGGGGGAGCCGACGACTGCGAGACCCCAGAGCCTGCCCCCGACCACGATCGGTGCCCCCACGCCGCTGCGCAGTCCCAGACGGCGAATCAGCGCCGCCACGTCACCGGTCGCGGTGTCATGACTGTCCATCCGTGCTGGTTGACCGGAACCGGCCACCATGGCGCCGAGGTTCTCCCCGTCCAGGGACCAGCGGCTGCCGACGGGCATCCGCGCCACCTGCCCGGGGTCATCGTGGGCCGCGACAAGTGTTGCGGTGCCGTCGGATTCGTAACGCCACAGCGCGGCGTTGGCGACACCGAGCGATCTCGCCAACTCATTCGCCACGGCCGGTAAGACGTCCGATGGCCGGACTCCGCGTGCGACCAGGGTCGCCACCCGGCGCAGCGCGGCTTGCTGCTCGGCCAGGACGCGGAGCTCGTCGCGGCTCGCCTCGGCTTCCCGCCTGCGTCGTTCGGCGGCCACGGCATGCGCTCGTGCGGTGCGCGCCAGCGAATTTGCCACCAGTCCGACGACGACGAAGACGGCCAATGCCGTCCAGTCCTGGGGCTCGGGTGACCCCATCGTGGCGTCCGGCCAGTTACGAAAGTAGTCAAAAGCGAGTGCGCTCAACACGGCCGTGCCGCCGGCCAGGCCGGCGCCCCACCCGGTTGCGACGATCAGGACGCCGATCAGGTAGAGCACGCCAAAGGCGTTGTCCGGGACGAACATTTTGAGCACCAGCATGACCGACGTTTCCGCCGCGATACACCCGATGGCCACCGCGACGCCCAGCGACGTGGGTAGTGGGTCCCGCGACAGCCATGTCGAGGCCGGGCGGGATACCCACTGGGGCTTGGCTTCCGGCACGGGTCAGCGAGCTTCCAGGAAGGTGATGACCGCGCGAACGCGCCGGTGATCGTCGGGCGCTTCGTGGAGCTCCAGTTTGGTCATGATGCTGCGGACGTGCTTTTCGACGGTGCCCTCGGTCACCCACAAGCGGCGGGCGATCCCCGCGTTCGACCGCCCTTCGGCCATCAGGCCGAGGACTTCCTTCTCCCGTGGGCTCAGCACGGCGAGCGGATCGTTGCGCGTGCGCGCCTCGACCAGTTCCTGAACCAGCGCGGGGTCGACCACACATCCGCCGCCGGCGATTCGGCGAAGCGTGTCCAGGAAATCGCCGACATCGGTGACCCGGGTCTTCAGCAGGTACCCGACGCTGCGGCCGCTGGCCAGCAGCTGCATCGCATGTTCGACGTCCACGTGGGCCGACAAGATCACCAACCCGACCGAGGGCAGCTCCTCGCGGATGGTTATCGCGGCGTCGAGTCCGTCGGTGGTGCCCGTCGGCGGCATCCGGATGTCGACGATCGCCAGCTGCGGCCTTTCCCGACGGACCAGTTCCAGCAGGCTTGCGGCGTCGCCGACCTGACCGACGACGCGGTATGCGGAGCGGGCCAGCAGGCTGGCCAAGCCCTCCCGCAGGAGCACGTCGTCGTCGGCGACGACCACCCGCACGCCTGCCTCCTCCGGCTCCACCCCGCCCGTGATCCTCTCGTGTGATCTGCGCCCGCAGTGCTGAGCGTAATTCCAGCCAGCAGGTATTGCCCCGGTCAGGCTGGCGGGCCCGCAAAGACGGGTGTCAGCAATGACGACTCGGGCCCCGCAACGCGAGAGCCTGGGACCATGGAGACAACCACGGCTTCTCCGATCAGTATCCGTGCGGCGGGCGCCCGGTATGTGACGAGGTGTGCGGCCTACGTGGCCGGGACCTTGACGGTCAATGCGGCCGCCTTGCTGGCGGGCCTGCGGCTCAGCGGATTGGGCTGGTCGGAGCTGTGTTTGTTGGTGCTGCCACCGATGATGGCCGGATCGGGAGCGGTCCTCACCTTCTTGGCTCAACCACATGGTGTTGCGGTCAGAAGCGGCCGCCGCCGCTATCGATGGCGCAAGCGTTTCGGTCCAAACGCGTACAGGGCGACGTACAGGGCGACGTACAGGGCGCGGATGCGACAGATCCGGTTAAGGAGAGGCCTCGACGTGGTCGCCAACGCCGTGCTCAGCGCGGTTCTCGCGCTGGGCTGCAGTGTCGGGACACCGGTCAGCCCCGATCCCAACCCGTTCGGGGGCCTCGGCTGCGACTGCCGGAACTCGCCGTCGGCGGGCGGCGAGGTTCAGAAACACGAGATAAGTCGCGGTATCAGCGACGGTCTGTCCGGCGCGTTGCCGGCACCGATGCACTGATCCGGCCGCGGGGTTTCAAGTTCTCAGACGGGACCGCCGACTACGCTCACAGCCGGGACGTAACTGCTCGTTGTGACGGAGGTCGAGACGTGCCGCAGCCACAAGTCCTCGACATCACCCGCGACCACAACCCCTTCCCGACGACTGGCGTGACCCGCGGCGCCGACGGCGTCCCGCGCTATGCCGACCTGCCCGCCACGCTGCTGGACATGCTCGCCGAGCAGGTCGAGGGGCGCCCGGACAGTGAGGCGCTGGTCGAGCTCGGCGCCGGTCGATTGACCTACCGCCAGCTGTGGGACCGCGCGGCGCGCGTCGCCGGTGGGCTCCGCGCGGCCGGGTTGCGATCCGGTGACCGCGTCGCGGTGCGCTACCCCGCCGGCAACGACTGGGTGCTGGCGTTCTGGGGGACCGTGATGGCCGGTGGCATTGCGGTGGCGGTGAACACTCGCTCCGCACAGCCGGAAGTCGACTTCGTCCTCTCCGACTCCGGCGCGACGCTGGACCTGACGGCCGACACCCCGCTGCCCGACGGCCAGCCGTACGTGACCGAGCGGCTCGGCCCCGCCGACGTGGCCGCGCTGTTCTACACCTCGGGCACCACCGGCCACCCCAAGGGGGTGCCGACCACCCACGAGGCCTTCCTGACCAACACCGAGAACGCCATCCGCTGTCTCGGCCAGCCGCGTGACCTCGGCGAGGCGATGCGGACGCTCATCTCGGTGCCGCTGTTCCACGTGACCGGCTGCAACTCACAGCTGCTGGCCGCCACCCGGCTCGGCGGTGCCTCGGTGATCATGCCCACCCTCAACCTGGACGGACTGATCGCCGCGCTGACCTCGGAGCGTGTCTCCGTCATGGTCACCGTGCCGGCGGTGTACGCATTGATGTTGCGCCACAAGGGCTTTGCCGACGCGGACGTCTCCGGGGTCCGCTGGGTGGGGTACGGGGGCGCCCCGATCGCGCCGTCGCTGGTGCGTGCGGTGAAGGACGCCTTCCCCCAAGCCACCGTGTTCAACGGCTACGGCATGACCGAGACGGCTTCGCTGATGACCGTGCTGCCCAGTCAGGACGCCGTAAGGCACGCCGATTCGGTCGGGTACGCGGTGCCGTCGGTCGACCTCGGACTGGTCGCGTTCGCCGGCGACGAGCCGGGCGTCGGTGAACTGGTGGTGCGCGGCGCCAACGTGACCGCCGGGTACTGGAACCGGCCGGAAGCGACCGCGGCCACCATTGTGGACGGCTGGCTGCACACCGGGGACGTGGTCCGCATCGACGATGCGGGCCGGGTGCACATCGTCGACCGCCTCAAGGACATCATCAACCGCGGCGGCGAGAACGTCTCCAGCGTCGAGGTGGAGGCCGTGCTGCTGGCGGCGCCCCACGTCGCGGACGCGTGCGTGCTGGCCGTCCCCGACGACGTCATGGGCGAGAAGGTGGGCGCGGTGCTGTTCGGCGGCGCCGACGAGATCGACGTGCCGGCGGTGCTCGACCATTGCCGAGAGCAACTCGCCGACTTCAAGGTGCCGCAGTACGTCACGGTGGTCGACAGCGCGCTGCCCCGCAACGCGGGCGGCAAGCTGCTCAAGGGCAAGCTCCGTGACCAGGTGCGGTGGGGGGAACCGCTGCGATGAGCGCGACCGTGCTGGTCGCCAACCGCGGCGAGATCGCGCTGCGGGTGGTCCGCACGGCAACCGAATTGGGCATGCGAACGGTCGCCGTCTACGCCGAAGACGATGCCGAGAGCCCGCATGTGCACGCGGCCGACGAAGCGATCGGCCTGCCCGGGGCCGGACCGCGCGCGTATTTGGACCAGCCCGCCATGCTGGCAGCGGCCAAAGACTCGGGAGCGGAGCTGATCCACCCGGGCTACGGGTTCCTCAGCGAGAACGCCCAATTCGCGCGCGCCTGCGCCGGTGCCGGCTACACGTTCGTGGGACCGGACGCCGACGCGCTGGAGCTGGTCGGCAACAAGGCCGCCGCCCGCGCGGCCGCCGTCGCCGCCGGGGTGCCGGTGCTGCCCGCAACCGACGGGCCCGCCAGCGTCGCGGACATCGAGAACTTCTACGAATCCCGGGGCGGTCCCATCATGATCAAGGCGCTGGCCGGCGGGGGCGGTCGCGGAATGCGCCCGGTGCGCAGCGCCGATCAGATCGGCGACGCCTACCGGCAATGCGCCGCGGAGGCGCAGTTGGGCTTCGGGGATCCGGCGCTGTTCGCCGAGGTACTGCTCGAACACGCACGGCACATCGAGGTGCAGGTCGTCGCCGCGCCGGCGGGGCACCAGACGCGCGCGCTGGCGCTCGGTGACCGCGACTGCAGCATTCAGCGCCGCCACCAGAAGATCATCGAAATCGCGCCCGCCCAAGGACTTTCCGACGGGATGCGGCGTGACTTGCATCAGGCGGCTGCGCGGTTGTGCGCGCGGGCCGGGCTGCGCGGGCTGGCCACGGTCGAATTCCTCGTCGCCGGTGGGGAATTCGTGTTCCTCGAGGTCAACCCGAGAATTCAGGTAGAGCATACGGTGACCGAGGAGACGACCGGGTTCGACCTGGTGGCCGTCCAGTTGGCCATCGCCGGGGGCGCCTCCTACTACCAGCTCGGGCTGCCGGCCGGGATCGCCTCCGACGGAGAAGAAGTCATCGGCGAGCCCGCCGCGCATCGCGGCATCGCCATCCAGGCCCGGGTGAACGCCGAGACGTTCGCCCCCGACCTGTCCGTGGCGCCCGCGGCCGGCACGCTCACGGTGTTCTCGCCGCCGAGCGGGCCGGGGGTCCGCGTCGACACCTACGGCCGGGCCGGGCTGGTGGTCAACGCGCAGTACGACTCACTGCTGGCAAAGGTCGTGGCCCACGTGCACGGGCCGTCACCGCGGGCGGCGCTGCGCAAGGCCCGGACCGCCCTCGCCGAGTTCCGCATCGAGGGCGTTCGCACGAACATCGACTTCCTCCACGCGGTGCTGAGCGACCCCGCGGTGGAATCAGGTTCGGTGAGCACCGGTTTCCTCGACGAGAAGCTGCCCGAGCTGGCGGCGGCGGCGTCGTCGCACCACCACGACGTCCAGGTCGCGCCCGTCGAGCTCTATCCCGGCGAGGACGTGCTGCGCGCGCAACTGGCGGGCACCGTGGTCGAGGTGGCGCCCGAGGGCGCCGACTTTCGTGCGGGCAGCCAGCTCGTCGTTCTGGAAGCGATGAAGATGCAGCATGTGCTCGCCGCGCCGGACGCGCTGCGGACGGTGCGCGTCCTGGCGTCACCCGGGCAGGTGGTGGGGACCGGGGATCCGCTGCTGGTGTTCACCCGCGCGGAGGCCGCACCCGGCGGCGACTCCGGCGCCGCGGCAACCGATCTCGACCGGCCGCGCGCCGACCTGGACGAGGTGCGCAGGCGGCATCTGCTGACCCTCGACGAGGGCCGCGAGGCCGCGGTGGCCAGGCGGCACAAGCAGGGCCGTCGGACCGCGCGGGAGAACATCGCCGATCTGATCGACCCGGGCAGCTTCGTCGAATACGGCGCGCTGGCCATCGCGGCGCAGCGCAGCCGGCGCTCGGAGGAGGACCTGATCGCCAACACGCCGGCCGACGGCCTGGTCGCCGGGCTCGCGACGATCGGCGCGGACCGCTTCGGGCGTGCGGCGGCCGAGGCCGTCGTGGTGTCCTACGACTACACCGTGCTGGCCGGCACGCAGGGAATGCGCAACCACGCCAAGACCGACCGGGCGTTCGACCTGGCCGCCCGGAGACGGCTGCCGGTGGTGCTGTTCGCCGAGGGTGGCGGCGGCCGGCCGGGGGACACCGACGTCGGCGGCCTCGCGGGGCTGGACGTGCCGACCTTCCGGATGCTGGCCGCGCTGAGCGGCCGGGTGCCGCTGATATCGATCGTCTCGGGCCGATGCTTTGCCGGCAACGCCGCGCTGGCCGGGGTGTGCGACGTGATCATCGCGACCCCGGACGCCAACATCGGGATGGGTGGACCGGCGATGATCGAGGGCGGCGGGCTCGGGGTGTATCCGCCGGAGGCGATCGGGCCGATCGGCGTGCAGCGGCGCAACGGCGTGGTCGGCCTGGTCGCCCGCGACGAGGCGCACGCGGTGTCGTTGGCCAAGCAGTACCTGTCGTACTTCCAGGGCGACCTGGCCGATTGGTCGGCGCCGGATCCGCGGCTGGCCCGGCATGTGGTGCCCCAGAACCGGTTACGCGCCTACGACGTGCACCGGGCCGTCGAGGCGATCGTCGACACCGGTTCCGTGCTGGAGCTTCGACCCGATTACGGCGTCGGCATCGTCACCGCGCTGGTCCGCGTCGAAGGCGCGGCCTACGGGCTGATCGCCAACAGCACGCACCACCTCGGCGGGGCCATCGATGCCGAGGCGGCGGACAAGGCCGGCGACTTCCTCGCCTTGTGTGAATCGTTTAGGCTGCCCGTCATTTCGCTGTGCGACACGCCGGGCTTCATGGTCGGACCCGACGCGGAGGTTCAGGCGGCGGTCCGGCGGTTCGGTCGGATGTTCGTCTTGGGCGCGCGTTTGACCGTTCCGGTGGGAATGATCATCCTGCGCAAGGGATATGGGCTCGGCGCGATGGCGATGGCCGGCGGTTCGTTCCGCGCCCCGCAGTTCACCGTTGCCTGGCCGACCGGCGAAATCGGCGGGATGGGGCTGGAGGGCGCCGTGCGCCTCGGGTTCAGCAAGGAGCTGGCCGCCGAAGGCGACCCCGGCAAACGCCAGGAGCTGTTCGACAAACTCGTGGCGGCGGCCTACGACCACGGCAAGGCGCTGCGGGCGGCCACCACTTTCGAACTCGACGACGTCATCGACCCCGCGGACTCCCGGGCCTGGATCGCCAGGCTCCGGGAGCCGCCGGGTTCGGTCTGATCAGGCGTGGCCGGAGTCGGTCTGATCAGGCGTGGCCGGAGCCGCAGCCGACGCCGGGCAGGCAGCCCTGGCCGCCCGGAATGCCGCCGGGGCCCGCGTTCTGGCCGCCGGAGCCGCAGCCGACGCCCGGGACGCAACCGTGGCCGCCGGGACCGCCACCGGGGCCGCCGAACTGGCCGCCCGAGCCGCAGTTGCCGTTGGCGTCGCAGCCGCCACCGCCCGGGTCGTCCTTGAACACCACGTGCGTCGGCGCCGCCGAGGTGGCGGGCCCGGAAGCGACAGCATCGGTGATGGCGATCGGCGCGACGGCGATCGCCGCGGCCGCAGCCCCGCCCACCGCCAGTCTTTTCGTAAGGGTTAATTTCGAGAACATGCGGGTCGCATACCACGCGCAGACACGTGTAAAACATCCATGTAGCGAACGGGAAACCGTTCGATTTCGCGCGACGGAAGGCGCATCACGATGACCTCACTGGACCTGAGCGGCCGCACCGCGATCATCACCGGCGCATCCCGCGGGATCGGCCTCGCGATCGCCCAACAGCTTGCGGGGGCGGGGGCCAGTGTCGTGCTCACCGCCCGCAAGCAGGAGGCCGCCGACGAGGCCGCCGCGCAGGTGGACGGCAACGCGCTCGGCGTCGGCGCGCACGCGGTCGACGAGGAAGCCGCACGCCGCTGCGTGGACCTCACGCTTCAGCGGTTCGGCAGCGTGGACATCCTGGTCAACAACGCGGGCACCAACCCCGCGTACGGTCCACTGATCGACCAGGATCACGCCCGCTTCACCAAGATCTTCGACGTCAACCTGTGGGCGCCGTTGCTGTGGACCTCGCTCGTCGTCAAATCGTGGATGGGTGAGCACGGCGGCGCGATCGTCAACACGGCCTCCATCGGCGGCCTGCACCAATCGCCGGCCATGGGCATGTACAACGCCACCAAGGCCGCACTCATCCACGCCACCAAGCAGCTGGCGCTCGAGCTTTCGCCGCGCGTCCGCGTCAACGCCATCGCCCCCGGGGTGGTGCGCACCCGGCTGGCGGAGGCGCTGTGGAAGGACCACGAGGATCCGCTCGCGTCGTCGATAGCGCTCGGACGCATCGGTGAGCCCGCCGATGTGGCCGGCGCCGTGGCCTTCCTGGTCTCCGACGCCGCCAGCTGGATCACCGGCGAGACGATGGTGATCGACGGCGGCCTGCTGCTCGGCGCCGCACAGGGCTTTCAGGCCCGGCCGTAGGGCTAGCCGTGAGCCCCGAGGATGTGCAGGCCCGGGTGCGGGCGCTGCTGGACGAGCACGACCCCACCACCACCGACCCGCGCGAATTCCTGGGCGCACAGTACGACGCGGGCCTGGCCTGGGTGCACCTGCCGCGGGGCTTCGGCGGGCTGGACTTGCCGCGCAAAGCCCAGGAGCTCGTGGACGCCGAGCTGGCCGCTGCCGGCGCGCCGGTGGGCGGCACCGTCAAGAACTACATCGGCATGGGCATGGCGGCGCCGACGATCGCGGCGTTCGGCACCGACGAGCAGAAACGAAAGTTCCTGCGCCCGTTGTTCACCGGCGAACAGATTTATTGCCAGTTGTTCAGTGAGCCCGGCGCCGGCTCGGACCTTGCCGGTGTCTCCACGCGGGCGGTCCGCGACGGGGACGACTGGATTGTCAACGGCCAAAAGGTGTGGACGTCGCAGGCGCAGCACGCGTCCATGGCCATCCTGGTCGCCCGCACCGACCCGACGGTGCCCAAACACTTCGGCCTGACCTACTTCCTGTGCGACATGACGCAGCCCGGCGTCGAGGTACGCCCGCTGCGCCAGATCACCGGCGAGGCCGAGTTCAACGAGGTGTTCCTCACCGACGTGCGGGTGCCCGACGCGAATCGGCTCGGCCCGGAGGGCGGCGGTTGGCGGGTCGCGACCACCACCCTCAACAACGAGCGCGTCGCCATCGGCACCCGCGCCGGAACGCCACGGGAGGGCGGCCATATCGGCAAGGTCACCAAAGCCTGGCGAAACGACCCGGCGCTGCGCGATCCCGCGATGCACGACGAGCTGATGCGGCTGTGGGTGGAGGCGGAGGTTCTGCGGTTGGCGGGTGAGCGGCTGCGGCAGCAGGCCACCGCGGGTCAACCGGGCCCGGAGGGTGCGGGCATGAAGGTGGCGTTTGCGCGCCTGGCCCAGGCGGTTTCGGGGTTCGAGATCGAGCTGCACGGCGAAGCCGGGCTGCGCTACGACGACTGGACCATGCGCCGGCCGGAAACGGTCGACCTGGTCGGCCGCGAACCCGGCTACCGCTACCTGCGCGCTCGGGGCAATTCGATCGAAGGCGGCACCTCGGAGATCCTGCGCAACACCATCTCCGAGCGCATCCTGGGCCTGCCGGGTGAGCACCGCGTCGACAAAGACGTCGCCTGGAAGGATCTGGACCGGTGAGCGACCTGTTGTACTCCGACACCGAGGAGGCCCTGCGGGACAGCGTTCGTCACCTGTTCGCCGACCGCTGCCCGCCCGAGTCGGTGGTGCGCGTATATGACTCTGCGCCCCAAGACTTTTCGGAAGTCTGGCGGACACTGGCCGGCGAGCTGGGAGTGGCGGGCCTGCTGGTCCCCGAGTCGCTCGGCGGCGCGGGTGCGGGTGCCCGCGAGGCGGCGGTCGTCATGGAGGAGATCGGCCGGGCGGTCGCGCCCGTGCCCTTCTTGTCCAGCGCCGTGCTGGCCACTGTCGCGCTGCTGCGCGCCGGCGATACGGCGACCGTGTCCGCACTGGCGCAAGGCGAACTGACGGCCGCGTTGGCGGTGCCGCTGTCGACGGCCCCGGGCGATCCGGTCGCCGCGGTGACCGGCGGCGCCGACGGGCTGAGCGGATCGGTCACCAGCGTCGCCGGCGCCGCCGAGGCCGACGTGCTGGTGGTGCCCGTCGCCGGCCGCGACGGGCTCGAGCTGCACACCGTGCCCCGCAACGCGGCCGGCGTCCAGGTGTCGCCGCTGCTGGCCCTGGACATGACCAGACCGCTTGCCGACGTGAGTTTTTCGGCGGTCGACTCCTCATGCGTCGGGCCGGCGGACGGGCCGGTCGCCGACGCGCTGCGCACGGGGGCAGCCCTGCTGGCGTCCGAGCAGCTCGGAGTCGCCCGGTGGTGTTTGCAGACCACGCTGGATTACGTCAAGCAGCGCAAGCAATTCGGCCGCACGATCGGCTCGTACCAGGCGATCAAACACCGGCTGGCCGACCTGTGGTTCGAGGTCGGCGCCGCGACGGCGGCAGCCCGCTACGCCGCCGACACGTGCGCCCGCGGCGACGAAGACGCCGACGTCGCCGCGACCGTCGCGCAGGCATATTGCAGCGGTGTCGCCGTGCACGCGGCCGAGGAGTGCGTCCAGCTGCACGGCGGCATCGGCATGACATGGGAGTATCCCGCGCACCTGTACCTGAAGCGGGCCAAGAGCGACCAGTTGATCTTCGGCACCGCCTACCGTCACCGCGCCCGGCTGGCCGAGCTGGTGGGCCTGCCCCCGACGTAGTTGCGCTCGACCGCCGGGTCAGCGCGGTAACGCCGAACCGAAGACCTCGGTCATGGCCAGCCAGTGCCGCTCGGCCGCGGCGGGGTCATACGGCCCGTTGTCCGGAACCGCGAACCCATGGCCCGCCGGATACCACTCGATGGTGTGGCGCACGCCCGCGGCCGTCAGCGCCTTGTCGAGCTGTTCGGCGTGGTCGCGGGTGAAGGACGCGTCGTCCTTCGCGCCGCCCACGTAGACCGTGGCGGTCATCTTGTCGGCCAGCAGGTGCGGGCTGTCCGCGGTGTCGGTGACCAGGCCGCCGCCATGGAAGGAGGCCGCGGCGGCGACCCGGTCCGGCACAAGGCCGGCCACCACCAACGACGTGCGCCCGCCCATGCAGTAGCCGCACACGCCGAAGCGATCTCCCAATACCTCCGGGCGCTCCGCAAGGTAATCGAAGAACGCGACGGCGTCGCTGGCCATCTTGTCCGGCGTGACGCTTCCGATCATGCCGAACAGGCGCTTGCGCTCGCTTTGGTCGCCGAACACGGTCGCCATGTCGAACGGCGCCCAATCGCCGCTGCGGTAGTACACGTCCGGCAGCAGGACCGTGTAGCCGTAGCCGGCCAATTGGGCCGCCATCTGCTCGAAGGTGTCGCGCACGCCGCCGGCGTCGGGATACATGATCACGCCCGGGTGGGGGACTTGGGTGTCCGGACCTCCGGGGGTGAACAGATGGACGGTGCAGGTCCCGTCCGGGGTGGTGATGGTGTCGATGATGTTCGGCATGGCACCCGTTCTACTCCGCGGCTTTTGCGGGTGGCTTACTGGCGTCGACCCGCCGCGCCCGGCTTCGCCGCGCTTGCGATCGCCGCGGGGTTTTCTGGCGTCGATCCGCCGCGCCCGGCTTCGCCGCGCTTGCGATCGCCGCGGGGTTTTCTGGCGTCGATCCGCCGCGCCCGGCTTCGCCGCGCTTGCGATCGCCGCGGGGTTTTCTGGCGTCGATCCGCCGCGCCCGGCTTCGCCGCGCTTGCGATCGCCGCGGGGTTTTCTGGCGTCGATCCGCCGCGCCCGGCTTCGCCGCGCTTGCGATCGCCGCGGGGTTTTCTGGCGTCGATCCGCCGCGCCCGGCTTCGCCGCGCTTGCGATCGCCGCTAAGCTGGCCGCGTGCCGATCGCCGTGCCGGTTCCCACCCCCTACGAGGACCTGCTGCGCCTCGTGCTCGAGCGGGGCACGGCAAAATCGGACCGCACCGGCACCGGGACCCGCAGCCTGTTCGGGCAGCAGTTGCGCTACGACCTGTCCGCCGGCTTCCCGCTGCTCACCACCAAGAAGGTGCATCTGAAGTCGGTGGTCTATGAGTTGCTGTGGTTTCTGCGCGGCGACTCCAACGTCGCCTGGCTGCACGAGCACGGCGTCACCATCTGGGACGAATGGGCCAGCGAGACAGGCGATCTCGGGCCGATATACGGCGCCCAGTGGCGATCCTGGCCGGCGCCTTCCGGCGAGCACATCGACCAGATCAGCGCCGCGCTGGAGTTGCTGCGCACCGACCCGGACTCGCGGCGCATCATCGTGTCGGCATGGAACGTCGGGGAGATCCCGCAGATGGCCTTGCCGCCGTGTCACGCGTTCTTCCAGTTCTACGTGGCCGGCGGCCGGCTCAGCTGCCAGCTGTATCAGCGCAGCGCCGACCTGTTCCTGGGTGTGCCGTTCAACATCGCCAGCTACGCGCTGCTCACCCACATGATGGCCGCCCAGGCGGGCCTGTCGGTCGGTGAGTTCGTCTGGACCGGCGGCGACTGCCACATCTACGACAACCACGTCGAGCAGGTGCGCACCCAGCTCGGTCGCGAGCCGCGGCCCTACCCGGAACTGGTTCTGGCGCATAGGGATTCGATCTTCGACTACACCTACGATGACGTCGTCATCAAGAACTACGATCCGCACCCGGCGATCAAAGCCCCCGTCGCCGTATGACGCGCGGCGAAGACGTCGGCGCCGGCCTGGCCGGGGCCCCGGGAAGTCACCGATGACGGACGTCGGCCTGGTGTGGGCACAGTCGACGTCCGGCATCATCGGCCGCGGCGGTGACATCCCCTGGCGAGTCCCCGAAGACCTGGCACGTTTCAAGCAGGTGACGATGGGCCATACCGTCATCATGGGCCGGCGCACGTGGGAGTCGTTGCCGGCCGCGGTTCGGCCGTTGCCGGGCCGCAAGAATGTCGTACTCTCGCGAGGCAGCGACTTCGTGGCCGACGGGGCGCAGGTCGTGGGTTCGCTCGAGGCGGCTCTTGCGGACTGCGCGGGTGAACCCGAGGCCTGGGTGATCGGCGGCGAGCAGGTATACCTGCTCGCCCTGCCGCACGCCACCCGGTGTGAGGTCACCGAGGTCGACGTCGACCTGCGGCGCGACGACGACGACGCGCTGGCCCCGGTGCTCGACGATGCCTGGCTGGGTGAGACGGGGGAGTGGCAGGTCAGCCGCACGGGACTGCGGTACCGCCTGCACAGCTACCGTCGGGCATGAGCTCTGGTCTCCGCGACCGTGACATACTCGGACGCGGGGGTCGGTCTCACCAGGTCAACACACGTTGCCAGGAGGGGGAATTGGCAGTGATAACCGAACCCGCAAAACAGTTCACTCGGATGTTCAGGGGCTATGACCCGGCTGCGGTCGATGCCCACATCGAGATGCTGACCACCAAGCAGCAGCTGCTGCTCGACGACGTCGAGAACCTGCGGTCCCGGCTGAAGGAAGCCGGCGACCAGACGGCCGCGCTGCGCAAGGAGGTCGCCGTCCTCACCGACACCTCGCCCTCACCCCACGCGATGCAGCGCCGGATGGCGAAGATGCTGCAACGCGCGGTCGAGGAGGTTTCGGAAATGCAGGCCGAGGCGCGCAGCGAGGCGGATGCGCTGATCGCGGCGGCCGAGGCCGAGGTCGAGGCCGCGCGGCGAAAGCACGAAGAGGAGTTGGCGGAGATGGCCGAGCAACGAAAAGCCATGGAAACCGATTACGAGGAAGCCAAGAAGCAGCTCGAGGCCGAACTGGCCGGGATGCGCGCCGACACCGAAGCGGCGATCGACAAGGCGTGGCGGGACGCGCAGCGGGAGGCCGATCACTATCGTGAACAGGCCCGCCGCGCGGCCGACGAGGCGATCAAGCAACGGATCAACGTCCTCGAGCAGCTGATGGGCGTGTACCGGGACCTCGAGGCGGTCCCGGCCGCGCTCGAGTCGGCCTACCAAGAGCAGAAGAACGCGCCGGAGCCCAGCGTCGTGGTGCCGCTGGACGGGAAAGTCAGCACGGGCTAGCCGCGTCGCCGCAGGGAGCTGTCGTACCCGGGCGGTATTCTCGGCGCCGTGTCGATCCGGACCCCCAGGTTGTCGGCCCCGCAAGCCCGGCGGATCGCCGTTGCGGCCCAAGGCTTTAGCCAGCCGCGCCCGGCCGGTCCGGTCACCCGCGCCCACCTCAAGCGCCTCATCTCGAGAATTCAGGTGCTGCAGCTGGATTCGGTGTCGGTTGCGGTGCGCGCCCACTACGCGCCGGTGTTCAGCCGGCTCGGCCCGTACGACCGCGAGGTACTGGACCGCGCCGCCTGGGGCCCGCGTTCGTCGCGGCTGCTGGCCGAATACTGGGCGCACGAGGCCGCGCTGATGGCCGTCGACGACTGGCCGCTGCTGCGCTGGCGGATGCGCCAATACCGGCACGGTCGCTGGGGCACCCACATCGTCAAGGCCAACCCCCAACTCGCCGAGGATGTCGTCGCCGCCGTCGCGGAACTCGGTCCCAGCACCGCCGGCCAGATCGAGGCCCACCTGGCCGCGGCGCCGCGCAGGAAAAAGGGAACGTGGTGGAACCGCAGCGACACCAAGTGGGTCGCGGAGGCGCTGTTTGCGGCCGGCGTGCTGACCACGGCCACCCGCGTCGGCTTCGCCCGCCACTACGACCTGGTGGAACGGGTGCTGCCGGCGAGCGTGCTGGCCCGCGAGGTCGACGACGCCGACGCCGTCCGGGCTCTGGCGTTGCGGGCGGCCACCGCGCTCGGGGTCGCCACCGAGGCCGACATCCGCGACTACTTCCGGCTGACGGCCCAGCAGGTCAAGCCGGCCATCGCCGACCTGCTGACCGCCGGTGAGATCGAGCGCGTCGACGTCGACGGCTGGTCCGCGCCGGCCTACGTGCGGGCCGGCCGGCCCGTGCCGCGCGGCGACCGCGGCACCGCGCTGCTGTGCCCGTTCGACCCGCTGATCTTCTTCCGGCCCAGGGTCGAGCGGCTGTTCGGGTTTCACTACCGCATCGAGATCTACACTCCGGCCCACAAGCGCCAGTACGGCTACTACGTGTGGCCGCTGTTGATGGACGGGCGGCTGGTCGCGCGGGTGGACCTCAAGGCCGACCGGGCGGGTGACACGCTGCGCGTCCTGGGCGCGTTCGGCGAGGCCGACGTGCCGCGGCCGCGCGTCATCGATGCGCTGGCCGGCGAACTGCGGTCCATGGCGTCGTGGCTGGAACTGGGCGGGTTCAGCGTCGCCACCCGGGGCGACCTGGCCGCCGACCTGCGGGCGGCGAGCTGATGCGGGCAACGGACAAAGAACTCGAGGACACGCTCTGGAAGGCGGCCAACAAGCTCCGCGGCTCCCTGTCGGCCGGCCAGTACAAGGACGTCGTACTCGGGCTGGTGTTCCTCAAGCACGCCAGCGAAGCGCAGTGGAAGTCGTTGGCGCGCAACGCGGATTCGCCGGGCATCGGCCGGCTCGTCGACGAAGCGATGGAGGCCGCGGGGCTGCCGCGGCTGTACGAAAACCTTGACCCGTGGCGGGTCGGCGAGCTGGTGCGCCTGCTCGACGCCGCGCGGCTCGGCGAACGGAGCCGCGCCCGCGACCTGATGGGCGAGGTCTACGAGTACTTCCTGGGCAATTTCGCGCGCGCGGAGGGGCGCCGGGGCGGCGAATTCTTCACCCCGCCCAGCGTGGTCCGCGTGATCGTCGAGGTGCTGGAACCGTCGAGCGGGCGGGTATACGACCCGTGCTGCGGTTCGGGAGGCATGTTCGTGCAGACCGAGCGATTCGTCGCCGAACACGACGGCGACTCCGCGCAAATCTCGTTCTGGGGGCAGGAATCCGTCGAGCAGACCTGGCGGCTGGCGAAGATGAACCTCGCCGTGCATGGCATCGACGACACCGGCCTGGGCGCCCGGTGGGGCGACACCCTGCTCGACGACCAGCACACCGGCGTCCAGATGGACTACGTGCTTGCCAATCCGCCCTTCAACATCAAGGAGTGGGCCCGCGACGAGCGCGACCCCCGCTGGCGGTTCGGTGTCCCACCCGCGGGCAACGCGAATTACGCATGGATTCAGCACATCCTGTCCAAACTCGCCCCGGGCGGACAGGCCGGCGTGGTCATGGCCAACGGGTCGATGTCGTCGAACACGCTCCGCGAAGGCGAGATTCGTGCGCGGATCGTCGACGCCGACCTGGTGTCGTGCATGGTCGCGCTGCCCGCCCAGCTGTTCCGCAGCACGTCGATCCCGGTGTGCCTGTGGTTCTTCGCCACCGACAAGGGCGCGCGGTCCGGGCAGGTGCTGTTCATCGACGGCCGGGGGCTCGGCCACCTGGTGGATCGCGCGGAGCGCGCGCTGACGCGCGAGGAGGTCGTCCGGATCGGGGACACCTACCACGCCTGGCTGGGCGCCGCGTCGGCCGCCGCGAAAGGCCTTACCTACCAGGATGTCCCGGGGTTCTGCGCGTCCGCTTCGCTCGACGACATCGCCGCGGCCGGCTACACCCTGACGCCGGGACGCTATGTCGGAGCGCCCGCCGGCGAGGACGACGGCGAGCCGGTCGAAGAGAAGATCGCCCGGCTGGCCGGCGACCTGCTGGATGCGCTCGACGAATCCGCCCACCTGGACGGCGTTGTGCGCCAACAGCTGGAGCGCCTGCGGTGACGACCACGCTGGGCGACCACCTGCTCTTCAGCAACGGCGGCCGGGCGCCGCGGCGCGCCTCGGGCGGACGCGTCCGCGTCTACGGCGCCAACGGGGCCATCGGTTATGCCGCCGAACACAACGCCGCCGGTCCACTGATCGTGCTCGGCCGCGTGGGGTCGCAGTGCGGCAGCCTGCTCTACTGCGACTCCGACGTCTGGGTCACCGAGAACGCGCTGGTCTGCCGGGCGAAGGATCCACGCGAGACGCGGTATTGGTACTACGCGTTGCACACCTGCCGGCTGGGCGCTCACCGTTCCGGATCGGGACAACCGCTGCTCAACCAGAAAATCCTGCGTGACATCGCGGCGCCGAGCGTGGGTGCGCCGCGGCGCGCGGCGATCGCCGAGCTGCTCGGCGCCCTCGACGACAAGGTGTCGGCCAACGAGCGGGTGATCGAGGCCGCCGGGAACCTGATGGTGGCCCTGGCCGAATCGGCCCCCGCCCACGCGCCGCTGTCCAGCCTGGCGAGCAGGTCGACGGCGTTCCGCAACGCGGCCGAGTTCGACGACGTGGTCGCGCACTTCAGCCTCCCGGCGTTCGACGCCGGGGCGACACCCCGGGTGGTGCGCGGCGGATCCATCAAGAGCGGCAAGTTCGTCCTGTCGGAGCCGTGCGTGTTGTTCGCGAAGCTGAACCCCCGGATTCCGCGCATCTGGAACGTGGTGGCCCTGCCGCCGGAAATGCCCTTGGCCAGCAGCGAGTTCGTCGTCCTGACGCCGACGGGCGTCGACGCCTCGGCCCTGTGGGCGGCCGTGCGGCAACCGGACGTCTCGGCACGGCTGCAACGGCGGGCCGCGGGGACCTCGCGCAGCCATCAGCGGATCCGACCGCGCGATCTGATGGACGTTGCGGTCCCCGATGTCCGGCGGCTGCCCGTGTCGGCGTTGCGGACGATCACCGGCCTGGGGGCGCTGTGCCACACGCGCCGCACCGAGAACGCGCGGTTGTCCGCGCTTCGCGACGCGCTGCTGCCGCCGCTGATATCGGGTGAGCTCCCCGTTCGGCCATCACGGTGAGGCGAGACGTTAAGGTGAGCGCCGTGGCCGAGACCGCGCCGCTACGCGTGCAACTGATCGCCAAGACCGAGTTCCTGGCGCCGCCGGACGTGCCGTGGACCACCGACGCCGAGGGCGGCCCCGCGCTCACCGAGTTCGCCGGGCGGGCCTGCTACCAAAGCTGGGCGAAGCCCAATCCCAGGACCGCGACCAACGCCGGCTACATCAAGCACATCATCGACGTGGGGCACTTCTCGGTGCTCGAGCACGCGAGCGTGTCGTTCTACATCACCGGGATCTCCCGCTCGCTCACCCACGAGCTGATCCGGCACCGGCATTTCTCCTACTCGCAGCTCTCCCAGCGCTATGTGCCCGAGGGCGATTCACGAGTCGTCGTGCCGCCCGGCATGGAGGACGACCCCGAACTGCGGCGGATCCTGACCGAGGCCGCCGACGCGAGCCGGGCCACCTACGCCGAGTTGCTGGCCAGGCTCGAGGCGAAATTCGCCGATCAGCCGAACGCCGTCCTGCGGCGCAAGCAGGCCCGGCAGGCCGCCCGGGCCGTGCTGCCGAACGCGACCGAGACCCGCATCGTCGTGACCGGCAACTACCGGGCGTGGCGGCACTTCATCGCCATGCGCGCCAGCGAGCACGCCGACGTGGAAATCAGGCGGCTGGCCATAGAGTGCCTGCGCCGGCTCGTCGAGGCCGCGCCCGCGGTGTTCGCCGACTTCGAGATCTCGACGCTGGCCGACGGAACCGAGGTGGCCACCAGCCCGCTGGCGACCGAGGCCTGAGCGGCCGCAGCCCCGCGCCGTTGGCAAACAGCTTGCCTCCGCCAGGTAACCTAAGGATCGTGAGCACGGTCGGATTCGACGCCCCGGCACGGTTGGGAACCGTGCTGACCGCGATGGTGACACCGTTTGCTCCCGACGGGTCGCTCGACACAGCGGCGGCCGCGCAATTGGCGAACCACCTGGTCGACGCCGGGTGTGACGGCCTGGTGGTGTCCGGGACCACCGGCGAGTCGCCGACCACCACCGACGACGAGAAGCGAGAGCTGCTTCGCGCGGTGCTGGAGGCGGTGGGCGATCGCGCCCGGGTGATCGCCGGCGCCGGCACCTACGACACCGCCCACAGCGTCCGACTCGCCAGGGCGTGCGCGGCCGAGGGCGCGCACGGACTGCTGGTGGTCACGCCGTACTACTCGAAGCCGCCGCAGAGCGGGCTGGTCGCGCATTTCACCGCCGTCGCCGACGCCACCGACCTGCCGGTTCTGCTCTACGACATTCCGCCCCGCTCGGTGATCCCGATCGAGACCGAGACCATCCGCGCGCTGGCCGCCCACCCGAACATCGTGGGAATCAAGGATGCCAAGGCCGACCTGCACAGCGGCGGCCAGATCATCGCCGAGACCGGGCTCGCCTACTACTCCGGCGACGACGCGCTGAACCTGCCCTGGCTGGCCATGGGCGCGACCGGCTTCATCAGCGTGATCTCGCATGTGGCCGCGGGTCACCTCCGGGAAATGTTGTCCGCCTTCGCTTCCGGCGATATCGCCACGGCGCGGAAGATCAACGTCACGGTCGCGCCGCTGTGCAACGCGATGGGCCGGCTGGGTGGCGTGACGATGTCCAAGGCGGGTCTGCGCCTGCAGGGCATCGAGGTTGGCGATCCCCGGCTACCGCAAATGCCGGCGACGCCCGAGCAGATCGATGCGCTGGCCGCCGATATGCGCGCGGCGTCGGTGCTCCGGTGAGCCAAAGGATGGCCCGTAAGTGGATGTAGATCTCGACCCTCCCGGTCCGTTGACCACCGGTGGGTTGCGGGTCACGGCGCTGGGCGGCATCAGCGAAATCGGCCGCAACATGACGGTTTTCGAGCATCTGGGCCGGCTGCTGATCATCGACTGCGGGGTGATGTTCCCCACCCATGACGAGCCCGGGGTGGACCTGATCCTCCCGGACCTGCGCCATATCTCCGACCGGCTCGACGACATCGAGGCGCTGGTGCTGACCCACGCACACGAGGACCACATCGGCGGCATCCCGTTCCTGCTCAAGCTGCGTCCCGACATCCCGGTCGTCGGGTCGAAGTTCACGCTGGCGCTGGTCGCCGCCAAGTGCCGTGAGCACCGGCTCAAGCCGGTCTTCGTCGAGGTGACCGAGCGACAGCGCAGCACCCACGGCGTGTTCGAGTGCGAATACTTCGCCGTCAACCACTCCATCCCCGATGCCCTGGCGATCGCCGTGCACACCGGCGCGGGAACCGTCCTGCACACCGGCGATATCAAGCTCGACCAGCTGCCCCTTGACGGCCGGCCGACCGACCTGCCCGGCATGTCCCGGTTGGGTGACGCCGGGGTGGACCTGTTTTTGTGCGACTCGACCAACTCCGAGATCCCGGGCGTCGGCCCGTCGGAGAGCGAGGTGGGACCGACCCTGCACCGCCTGATCCGGGGCGCCGAGGGGCGCGTCATCGTCGCGTGCTTCGCCTCCAATGTCGATCGGGTGCAACAGATCATCGACGCCGCCGTCGCCCTGGGCCGGCGGGTGTCGTTCGTCGGGCGGTCGATGGTGCGCAACATGGGCATCGCCCGCGAGCTGGGATTCCTGCGGGTGGCCGACTCCGACGTGATCGACATCGGCGCCGCCGAGATGATGCCGCCCGAGCAGGTGGTGCTGATCACCACCGGCACCCAGGGTGAGCCCATGTCGGCGTTGTCACGGATGTCGCGCGGCGAGCACCGCAGCATCACGCTCACCGCGGGCGACCTGATCGTCCTGGCGTCGTCGCTGATCCCCGGCAACGAGGAGGCGGTCTACGGCGTGATCGACGCGCTCGCCAAGATCGGCGCCCGCGTGGTCACCAACGCCCAAGCCCGCGTTCACGTTTCGGGCCACGCCTACGCCGGCGAGCTGCTGTTCCTCTACAACGGTGTGCGGCCGCGCAACGTCATGCCGGTGCACGGCACCTGGCGGATGCTGCGCGCCAACGCCAAGCTGGCGGCCAGCACCGGAGTGCCCGAGGAGTCGATCCTGTTGGCCGAGAACGGCGTCAGCGTCGACCTGGTCGCCGGCGCGGCGTCGATCGCCGGGGCGGTCCCGGTCGGCAAGATGTTCGTAGACGGGCTGATCAGCGGCGACGTCGGCGACATCACGCTGGGCGAACGGCTCATCCTGTCGTCGGGTTTCGTCGCGGTGACCGTGGTCGTCCAGCGCGGCACCGGGCGTCCGGTGACCCCGCCCCACCTGCATTCGCGTGGCTTCTCCGAAGACCCCAAGGCGCTCGAACCCGCCGGGCGCCGGGTCGAAGCCGAGCTGGAAGCGCTTGTGGCCGAGAACATCACCGACGCGGGGCGCATCGCGCAGGCCGTGCGCCGCACCGTCGGCAAGTGGGTGGGCGAGACATACCGCCGGCAGCCGATGATCGTCCCGACGATCATCGAGGTCTGACCCGGCTCACGAGACTCAAACCGCTGCGGCGTTTTTCGGGGCGTCGTCGCGGACGTTTGTGTGTCGCGGGGCGGGGCGCGCTACAGCTTCTCGGCGTACGCCGACCATTCCAGTTGCGACGCCTTCAGCTTGCGGCCGGTGGGCTCGACGTATCGGCGGACCAGCTCGTCGGGCCCGGCCTGCTCCACCAGCCGCCAACCGTATTCGTCGACGAAACCCGCGACCTCATCGGGCTGTAGACCGAAGTGCCACATCCCCCGCACGCTCCGGTATAACGCGCGGGTGCCGTAGCGATTCGTGCCGTCGATGAAGTCCCGCCGAACGTAAGTGAATACCAGGCGGCTGCCGGGCGCCGCCGCGCGCAGCCCCTCCAGTGTCCGCCGGACGGTGGCCTCGGTCAGGTATTGGGTGACGCCCTCGCAGATGAAAAACGTCCGGTATTCGGTGTGGTAGCCGTGTTCGGCCAGGGCGGTGAGCAGGTCGTCGTGTTCCAGGTCCAGGGCCACCTGCCGCACCGACATCGGCGCCCCGCCCAGCACCCGCCGGACCGTTTTCACCTTTCTGGCGATATTGATTGGCAGGTCGACCTCGAAGACGGGCAGGCGCACCTGCCGTGTCAGGAGGTAAGCGCGCGTGTCCAATCCCGCGCCGAGGATCACGACCGCGTCGACCTCGCCGAGCGCCTCGGCGAGCTTGTCGCCGATGAACCGCTTGCGGCAGGCCATGTTCGCCCACAGGCCACGGCCGGACCACTCCGAGCCGCGGATCATCAAGCGGCGCACCGGCGCAGCGCGGGTCGCCGCGACCAGCCAGCGAAATGGCGTCGGCAGGAATAGCTCCGCGAGGTCGTCGTCCACCAGGCGCCGGCCCGGCGGCTCATTCTGCTCCACGGCCGTCAACACCATCGGGCCGAAGGCGGTCTGCGCGGCGGAATTTCGTGCCATGCGACGCTACTTGTTCAGGAAACCGGCATCGACGGGCAGCGTCACCCCGGTGATGTAGCGGGCCTGGTCGCTCACCAGCCACGCCACCGCGTTCGCGACGTCCTCGACGTCCAATACCTCCACCGGCATGGCGTTGCCCATCGCCCCCGGTGTGTCGGTCGCCGCGGCCATCTTGGCCAGCCACTCGCGGGTGAACTCGTTGTTGATCATCGGCGTCTCGACGCCGGACGGGTGAATCGAGTTGACCCGAATGTACTGCGTCGCAAGAAGGTTCGCGTACACCCGCATCAGCCCGACCACGCCGTGCTTGGCGGCGGCGTAGCCGACCGAACCGGCGTCCGGGCTGCCGACCCCGGCCAGCCCGGCGCTCGAACTGATCAACACGATCGAACCGCCGGTGCCCTGCTTGACCATCGTCGGGATGGACACCTTGATGGTGTTGTACACACCGGTGAGGTTGACGTCGATGACGTCGCGCCAGCCGTCGTCACCGGACTGCATCGGGGCGATGCCGGCGTTGGCGACGACGATGTCGAGCCGGCCGAATTCGTCGAGACCCGACTGCAGCGCGGCCGACAGCGATGCCCGGTCCCGCACGTCGCCGCGGGCGGCCACGATGCGGGCGCCGGCGTCCTCGACCAGCTTGACGGTTTGCGCCAGGTCGTCCGCGGTGGCCAGCGGATAGGGGACGCTGGCGATCTGCTCGCACAGGTCGACCGCGATGATGCTCGCACCGTCGGCGGCCAGCCGCATCGCATGCGCGCGACCTTGGCCGCGCGCCGCGCCGGTGATGAAGGCGACCTTGCCCTCCAGTGGCCGGGCCATCAGGACCGCAGCTGACCCTTGTCCGGGTCGCCGGCGGGAACCGGCTGCAACATCTTGATGTCCGGCGCCCCGGCGAGATGGTCGCCGGCAGCGGTGAACATCTTGGTGACGGCCGGAGCGGTGCTGTGGGCCTTGAGCGCCTCGGGGTCCGCCCACTGCTCGACGAAGACGAACGTCTCGCCCGATTGGTGCAGTGAGTACACCTGGCATCCCGGTTCGTTGTGCACTTCCTCCACCGCCTGCGTGAGGATGTCGCGGACTGTGTCGACCGATTCGGGTTTGACGGTCATGGTGGCAACGACGACGACGGGCATGCTGGGGCCTCCTGGGTTGACGGGGTGGGTGACGCGCATGACTTCTGTTATCTAGGTCACCGGCTGTCCACCCTACTCACGGGCCGCCGCGGTCGACCCGTCAGATGGCGCACAACCCCGCACCGTTACCAGTGTGGCGGGTGGTGCAGATGATATCGATGCGACTACCCTGGCCGACATGGCTAACAAGACCGCCGCCCGCTCCAAAGCTCGAACGAGCAGGTCAAAGGCCACTCCGCGGAGTGGGTCGGGCCGCCCGCGGCCGGCGGCGCCCCGCAAGCGGCCGAGCAGGCCCGCCAAGCGGCGGAACCACTCGCTGCTGGTGGCCGCCGGGCTGACCGGTGGCCGCGCCCTGCGCGCCACCTGGCTGATGGCGGCCCGCAGCACCGGCGGCGCGGCCCGGTCGATCGGGCGGGCCCGCGACATCGACCCGGGACACCGCCGCGACGGCATCGCGCTGATGCTGCTCGGCCTCTCCGTCGTGGTCGCAGCGAGCTCGTGGTTCAATGCCGCCCGGCCGGTCGGCGCGTGGGTCGACACGCTGTTGCGCACGTTCGTCGGGGCGGGTGTCCTGGCCCTGCCCGTCGTCACCGCCGCGGTGGCGGTGGCGCTGATGCGCACCGAGCCCAATCCCGACGCGCGTCCCAGGCTGATCCTGGGCGCCACCCTGATCGCCCTTTCCGTGCTCGGCCTGCGCCACCTGTGGTCCGGTTCGCCGGAAGACCCGGAGGCGCGGCGCCGGGCGGCGGGGTTCATCGGCTTCGCCATCGGCGGCCCCCTGTCGGACGGGCTGACGGCCTGGATCGCCGCGCCGTTGCTGTTCATCGGCTTCATGTTCGGCCTGCTGCTGCTGACCGGCACCACCATCCGGGAGGTGCCCGACGCCGTCCGCGCCATGTTCGGGGCCCGGCTACTCGCCGACGACGAGTACGACTACGACGACAACGATTCCGTTGTCGAGGAAGACTGTTCGGACGGCTACTACGACGAGAGCGCCCTCGGCCCCGACGACGAGCCACCGGCCTGGCCGACGGCGGACCCGGCCCCCGCCCTGCGCGACAACGAGGACGACATTCCCACGACGCCGGAGCCGGCCGTCGGCAAGGGCCGCCGCCGCGATAAGAAGCAGACCGAGGTGCTGGACCGGGTCGTCGAGGGGCCCTACACCCTGCCGTCGATGAGCCTGCTGGTGGCCGGGGACCCGCCGAAGAAGCGCAGCGCGGCCAACAACGTGATGGCCGACGCCATCGGCGAGGTGCTCACCCAGTTCAAGGTCGACGCGGCCGTCACCGGCTGCACCCGCGGCCCGACCGTCACCCGCTACGAGGTCGAGCTCGGCCCGGGCGTGAAGGTGGAGAAGATCACCGCGCTGCAGAAGAACATCGCCTACGCGGTGGCCACCGAGAGCGTGCGCATGCTGGCCCCGATCCCCGGCAAATCCGCCGTCGGCATCGAGGTGCCCAACACCGACCGGGAAATGGTGCGGCTGGCCGACGTGCTGACCGCGCCGTCGACCCGCCGCGACCACCACCCGCTGGTGATCGGGCTCGGCAAGGACATCGAGGGCGACTTCATCTCGGCCAACCTGGCCAAGATGCCGCACCTGCTGGTCGCCGGGTCCACCGGATCCGGCAAGTCCAGCTTCGTCAACTCCATGCTGGTGTCGCTGCTGACCCGGGCCACGCCCGAAGAGGTCAGGATGATCCTGATCGACCCGAAGATGGTGGAGCTCACCCCGTACGAGGGCATCCCGCACCTGATCACGCCGATCATCACCCAGCCCAAGAAGGCGGCCGCCGCGCTGGCCTGGCTGGTCGAGGAGATGGAGCAGCGCTACCAGGACATGCAGGCGTCGCGGGTGCGCCACATCGACGACTTCAACGAGAAGGTGCGGTCGGGGGCCATCACCGCTCCGCTGGGCAGCCAGCGCGAATACCGGCCCTACCCCTACGTCGTGGCGATCGTCGACGAGCTGGCCGACCTGATGATGACCGCGCCCCGCGACGTCGAGGACGCCATCGTGCGGATCACCCAGAAGGCCCGCGCGGCGGGCATCCACCTGGTCTTGGCCACCCAGCGCCCGTCGGTGGACGTGGTCACCGGGCTGATCAAGACCAACGTGCCGTCGCGGCTGGCGTTCGCGACGTCGTCGCTCACCGACAGCCGGGTCATCCTGGACCAGGCCGGCGCCGAGAAGCTGATCGGCATGGGCGACGGCCTGTTCCTACCGATGGGGGCGAGCAAGCCGCTGCGCCTGCAGGGCGCGTTCATCACCGACGAGGAGATCCACGCCGTCGTCAATGCGTGCAAGGACCAGGCCGAGCCCGAATACACCGAGGGCGTCACCGCGGCCAAGCCGACCGGCGATCGCGCCGACGTCGACCCCGACATCGGCGACGACATGGACGTGTTCCTGCAGGCCGTCGAGCTGGTGGTGTCCAGCCAGTTCGGCTCCACCTCGATGCTGCAGCGCAAGCTGCGCGTCGGGTTCGCCAAGGCCGGCCGGTTGATGGACCTGATGGAGACGCGCGGCATCGTCGGGCCGTCCGAGGGGTCCAAGGCGCGCGAGGTGCTGGTCAAGCCCGACGAGCTGGCCGGGACGCTGGCGTTGATCCGGGGCGGCAGCGACGCCGACGGGTCCGACGGGGACGAGGAATAGTCGCGGGGGACTGCAGCACTGTGGCACTCGACACGTGCGGGTTTGTTTCCCTGTCAAACAGTGTCACAGTACTAAGGAAACGGTTTGCCAGGATTTGAGGCCGTCCTCCCCGGATCGATGGAGACGCTTCGGACCGGCGCCCAAGCCGAGTGGATCGGCCGGATGCGCGAAGACCGCCATCGCGGCGCCACCGGTTGACCACCGCGAGTGACCAGAATCCGAGCAGAGGGCAGGGAGGCGATGACGATCCCCGCCCGGCCGGCCAGCCAGCTCGGGGTTGGTCATGTCCGCGACGACTGCCTACCAGGCCGGCGCCAGCGCTGCTCGTGACCGAAGACGATTCGGCAGCGTCGCACAGCGCCTGTGGCGCCGACGGGGACACGGAAAAGCAACTGACCGGTGCCGTGGTCATCATCGCCCTCGTCGCGGCGATCTCGGGGATGCTCTACGGCTACGACACGGGTGTCATCTCCTGGGCCCTGTTGCAGCTCACGGAGGACTTCAACATCACCGCGGGCTGGCAGCAGGTGATCGCCGCCAGCATCCTGCTCGGTGCCATCATCGGTGCGCTGACGTGCAGTTGGCTTTCCGATCTGCGCGGCCGGCGCGGCACCCTGCTGATGCTGGCGGTGGTGTTCATCGTCGGCGCACTGTGGTGCGCCGACGCGCCGGAGTCTGTTGCGCTGTCGCTGGGACGGCTGGTCCTGGGCTTCGCGGTTGGCGGGGCGACGCAGACGGCACCGATGTATGTCGCCGAGCTCTCGCCGCCGGCCTACCGGGGACGGTTGGTGCTGTGCTTCCAGATCGCGATCGGGGTGGGCGTCCTCGTCGCCACCCTCGTCGGGGTCGCCGAGTCGACCAACTGGCGAGGGCCGATCGGACTCGCCTGCGTGCCCGCCGCGATCATGCTGTGGCTGTTGTTGCGCCTGCCGGAAAGTCCGCGCTGGCTGGTCAAGCAGGGCGATCGAGACACCGCAAAAGCTGTGCTGGAGCATGTCCGGCCCGAGGGCTACGACGTGGGCACCGAACTGAATGAAGCGATCGAACTCGCCCGCGTCGAACGCGCGGCCAGCACCCGCGGGTGGCGCGGGCTGCGCGACGCCTGGGTGCGCCCGGCCCTGGTCCTCGGTTGCGGCATCGCGGTGTTCACCCAGCTCAGCGGCATCGAGATGATCATCTACTACTCGCCGACCATATTGACCGACGACGGCGTGTACCGGTCCGTGGCGCTGCGGATGTCGGTCGGTTTGGGTGCGACATACCTGATCGCCCAACTGATCGGGCTGGCCATCATCGACCGGGTCGGCCGGCGCCGGCTCACCCTCATCATGGTGCCGGGCGCGGCGATCAGCCTCTTCGTGCTGGGCCTGCTCTTCGTCACCAGCGGCAGCGGTCACGACGTGATTCCCTACATCGTGATCTGCCTGATCGCCTTCATGCTGTTCAACGCCGGTGGGCTGCAGCTGATGGGGTGGCTGACCGGCTCGGAGACCTATCCGCTGGCGGTGCGGCCCGCGGCCACCGCCGTGCAGTCGGCGACGCTATGGGGGACCAACCTGCTCATCACGCTGACGATGCTGTCGCTCATCAAAGCGATCGGGGTCGGGCCCTCGATGTGGCTCTACGCGTTGTTCAACGTGGCGGCGTGGGTCTTCGTGTTCTTCCGCATGCCCGACCTCACCGGTAAGAGCCTGGAGGAGATCGAGAACAAGCTGTCCGAGGGGACGTTCCGGCCGTCGGATTTCAGGCGCTGACGAATCGGGCGGTGCGGCAAGTAAGTTCCTTCGCGTCACAGCACCAGCAGCATCCGGGAATTGCCCAGGATGTTGGGTTTGACGTAGCTCAGGTCCAGGAACTCGGCCACGCCGATGTCGTAGGAACGGCACATCTCCTCGAACACCTCGGCGGTCACCGGCGTGCCCTCGATCTCGGTGAACCCGTGCTTGGCGAAGAACTCGGTCTCGAACGTCAGCACGAACAGCCGCTTCAGCTGCAGCTCGCGCGCGACCTCGAGCAGACGGTCGACGATCGCGTGGCCGATGCCGCGGCCGGTCATCGCCGGGTCGACCGCGACGGTGCGAATCTCGCCCAGGTCCGACCACATCACGTGCAGCGCGCCGCAGCCGACCACGTCGCCGCCGGATTCGGCCACCCAGAACTCCTGCACGGCCTCGTACAGCGTCACCAGGTTCTTCTCCAGCAGAATCTTCCCGGAGTAGGTGTCGACGAGTTGCTTGATCGCGGGGACGTCGGACGTTCGCGCGCGTCGCACCGCCAGTCGGTGGTCCTGCGGACTTTCGGTCACGGCTAACAGTATCGGCATCGCGAACGGGTGCGCTGGTCAACGGTTATTCTGTTGCAGTGTCGGGGCAGCCGGAGACCGGTCCGTTGATGGGACCGCCAGGCCGCGTCCACATCGCAAACCTCGCCAACACGCTGACGTTGCTGCGGCTGGTGTTGGTCCCGATCTTCCTGCTCGCCCTGTTCGCCAAGGACGGCCACGAGATCGCCTTCCGGGTCCTGGCTTTCGTGATTTTCGCGGTCGCCGCCATCACGGACCGGCTGGACGGCCTGCTGGCCCGCAACTACGGCATGGCAACCGAGTTCGGCGCGTTCGTCGACCCGATCGCGGACAAGACGCTGGTCGGCTCGGCGCTGATCGGGCTGTCGATGCTCGGTGAGCTGCCGTGGTGGGTCACGATCGTGATCCTGGTTCGCGAGTTCGGGGTGACCGTGCTGCGGCTGGCCGTGATTCGCCGTGGGGTCATCCCCGCCAGTTGGGGCGGCAAGATCAAGACCGTGGTGCAGGCGGCGGCGATCGGCTTGTTCATCCTGCCGCTTTCGGGGCCGTTCCGGGTGACGGCGGCCGTGGTGATGGGTGTGGCGATCGTGCTGACGGTCATCACCGGCATCGACTATGTGGTGTCGACCGTGCGGGAAGTGCGCCGCGCCGCCGACTGATTCTGGGTTCGCCGAACGGGAACCAAGACCCCGCCGACCGCGTTTCACGTAATGAGCGCCTGCCGGACGCGGTCGATCGCCGCGCCGAGCGGGCTGACTGGACGAAGGAGGGCAGAAATGCCGTCATTGGTGCGCGAGGTGATCGGCGACGTGCTGCGCGAGGCCCGGATGACCCAGGGCCGGACGCTGCGCGAGGTGTCCGATTCGGCGCGGGTGAGCCTCGGCTACCTGTCCGAGGTGGAGCGCGGGCGCAAGGAGCCCTCCAGCGAGCTGCTCAACGCGATCTGCGACGCGTTGGAGGTGCCGCTGTCGTCGGTGCTCATCGACGCAGGCGAGCGGATGGCCGGCCGGGAGCGGGTGGCCCACGGGGCGCCCGTCGACGGCGTGCGGGGTCCGAGCATCGACGCCGACACCAAGGTCGTCATCCCGCCGGTCGCGTCCCTGGCGATCGCCTGAGCGCGGCCCCGGGCGGGGATCCAGCGCCAGGGGTGGGGCGATCGGCGCCGACCCACTAAATTGAGCGACAAGCGACGGCCCATCCAAGGACCATCCGGCCTATAAGAAGCGAAGGTGGAGCTCACTCATGGCCAATCCGTTCGTCAAAGCGTGGAAGTACCTGATGGCGCTGTTCAACGCGAAAATCGACGAGCACGCCGACCCCAAGGTGCAGATCCAGCAGGCCATCGAGGAGGCGCAACGCACGCATCAGGCGCTGACCCAGCAGGCGGCGCAGGTGATCGGCAACCAGCGCCAACTGGAGATGCGGCTCAACCGGCAACTCGCCGACATCGAAAAGCTGCAGGTCAACGTGCGTCAGGCGTTGACGCTCGCCGATCAGGCCACCGCCGCCGGTGACGCCGCCAAGGCCGCCGAATACAACAACGCCGCCGAAGCGTTCGCGGCCCAGCTCGTCACCGCCGAGCAGAGCGTCGAGGATCTCAAGACGCTGCACGACCAGGCCCTCAACGCCGCCGCCCAGGCCAAGAAGGCCGTCGAGCAGAACGCGATGGTGCTGCAGCAGAAGATCGCCGAGCGCACCAAACTGCTCAGCCAGCTCGAGCAGGCGAAGATGCAGGAACAGGTGAGCGCCTCGCTGCGGTCGATGAGCGAGATCGCCGCGCCCGGCAACGTGCCCAGCCTCGACGAGGTGCGCGACAAGATCGAGCGCCGTTACGCCAACGCGATCGGGGCGGCCGAGCTCGCCCAGGGTTCGGTGCAGGGCCGCATGCTCGAGGTCGAGCAGGCCGGGGTGCAGATGGCCGGTCACTCCCGCCTGGAGCAGATCCGCGCGTCGATGCGCGGCGAGGCGCTGCCGACCGGCGGGGCGGCCGCCGCCGGCGCCACCCCGGAGGCGGCCCCGGCCGAGACCACCGGCGGCGCGGTCACCGAGAAGCCCTTTGGCCAGTAACCGGGTGTCATGGCGGTGAGCGAGACGCGGGGTGGGCTCTGGCGCACGGTGCTGGGCCGTGGGCTGGCCACCGCCGCCGACCTTTCCGGCCTGGTCGCCCAGAAGCTCAGCGCCGCCGCGGATCCGCGCGCGCGGCTGCTGCGGCGGCGCCGCCGCGCGCTGCGGTGGGGCCTGATCTTCGCCGTCGGCTGCGTGTTCTGGGCGGTGGTGACGATGCTGCTGGCGGCGTGGGGATGGTTCGCGCTGCTGCTCGAGATCACCGGCGCCGTCGCGGTCGTCATGGCCATCCCGGCGACGCTGTTGCTGCTCCGCTACCGGTGGCTGCGTGCCGAGCCGCTGCCCACGCCGCGCCCGACGAACGTGCGCCGGCTGCCGCCGCCCGGTTCGGCGGCGCGGCCCGCGATGTACGCGTTGGGCGCCTCCGAACGCGGTTTCGTCTCGCTGCTGAACGTGATCGAGCGGGGCTCGATGCTGCCGACCGCCGAGATCCGCGACCTCACCGCGGCGGCCGACAAATCTTCGGCGGCCATGGCCGCCACCGCCGCGGAAGTGGTCTCGATGGAGCGGGCGGCGCAATCCAGCGACTCGTCGCGGTCGTACCTGGTGCCCACCATCAACGCGTTCACCGCGCAGCTCAGCGCCGGCGTCCGCCAGTACAACGAAATGGTCACCGCCGCAGCGCAACTGGTGTCGTCCGCGAACGGCGACCAGTTGGCCGCCTCGCAGCGCTACCGCGCCGAGCTGACCGGTGCAACCGATCGGCTGGTGGGTTGGGCGCAGGCGTTCGACGAACTCGGCGGTCTGCGCGGCGCCAGCTGACCCGTCTCGGGCGGGCTAGAACGTCGCCTTCAGGGACGGCAGCACCAGCGCGGCCAGGCCGCGAACGGTCGCCTTGAACATGTCGAACAAGTCGAAGTAGTCGCGCCACAACGTGATCTTCCCGTCGTGCACCTCGAACACGCCGCACACCCAGAACTGAAGCCGCAGTGGGCCGAAGATCAACGCGTCGGTGCGCTCGGTGAGCACCGCCCCGCCCTCGGCGGCGATCCGGTGGATCTTCACCTCGAAGGCGGCGCGCCCGTCCATCTGGCGGAAAAGCTTCATGGCCCTGGCGCGGCCGTGAATGGTCGGCAGCCCGACATTTTCGTAGACGAGGTTGTCGTCCAGGGCCGCGTCGGCGGCGTCGTAATCCGCATCCTGCAGAGCGTTCAGAAAGCCCTCGACCGTGCGGGTGTTCGCAACGGCCGTCCCGGTCAGCTCGGTCATGATGGCCAGCGTAGGCGAGCGTCGCGGCCGCGCGCTGTGGCAGGGTAGGGCCGATGCGCGTCGCCGTGGTCGCCGGGCCGGATCCCGGGCACTCGTTTCCGGCCATCGCGCTGTGCCGACGCTTCGCCGAAGCCGGCGACGAGCCCACGCTGTTCACCGGCGCCGAGTGGGTCGACACCGCCCGCGCCGCCGGGATCGACGCCGCCGCGCTGGACGGGCTGGCGGCCACCGACGACGACGTCGACGCCGGCGCGCGGATCCACCGGCGCGCGGCGCGGATGGCCGTCCTCAACGTGCCGGCGCTGCGCGCCCTGGCGCCCGACCTGGTGGTATCAGACGTCATCACCGCCGGCGGCGGCATGGCCGCCGAGCTGCTGGGCCTCCCGTGGATCGAGCTCAACCCGCACCCGCTGTACCTGCCGTCGAAAGGGTTGCCGCCGATAGGCAGCGGGCTGGCGCCGGGCGCCGGGATCCGCGGCCGGCTGCGCGACGCCACGATGCGGGCGCTCACCGCGCGGTCCTGGCGCGCGGGGCTGCGGCAGCGCGCGGCCGTGCGGGCCGAAATTGGGCTGCCCGCGCGCGACCCCGGACCGCTGCGGCGGCTGATCGCCACCCTGCCCGCCCTCGAGGTGCCGCGCCCGGACTGGCCCGCGGAGGCCGTGCTGGTGGGCCCGTTGCACTTCGAACCGACCGATCGGGTGCTGGACATCCCGGCGGGCCCGGGCCCCGTGGTGGTGATCGCCCCGTCGACCGCGTCGACCGGCACCGAGGGGCTGGCCGAGGTCGCGCTGGCCCGGTTGCGGCCCGGGGAGACGCTCCCGGCGGGGTCTCGGCTGGTGGTCTCGCGGCTGGGGGGAGCGGACTTGCGGGTGCCGCCGTGGGCGGTGGTCGGGCTCGGCAGCCAGGCGGAGTTGTTGCGGCACGCCGACCTGGTGATCTGCGGCGGCGGGCACGGCATGGTGGCCAAGACGCTGCTGGCGGGGGTGCCGCTGGTGGCGGTGCCCGGCGGCGGGGACCAGTGGGAGATGGCCAACCGGGTGGTCCGGCAGGGCAGCGGGCGGCTGATCCGGCCGCTGACCGCCGACGCGCTGGTGGCCGCCGCGAATGACGTGCTGTCCTCGCCCCGCTATCGGGCGGCCGCGCAATCCGCCGCCGCGAGCGTCGCCGCGGTCAGCGATCCGGTGCGGGTGTGCCACGAAGCGCTCGCCCTGGCGGGATGATGGTCGGGGCCTGCGAAAGGAGGGGGACGGCAATGAGGACGATCGCGGCGGGCGGTTTGCTGCTCGCCGCCTTGATGTTCAGCTCGGGGGTGGCCCGCGCCGACAGCGCCGATGAGCAGCAGGCGTGCCAGTTGATGGACGACCCCGCGGCAGCGGAGCAGGGGCTCGCTCCGGCCGAATACGCCTTCATGCGATTGCGCGCCAGGATGTCGGCGGAGTGGGCGCGGACCATCATGTCGGTGGCGGTGCAGGACTACTGCCCCAATCACCTGACGGACCTGCCGGCCAGCTGGCGGTGATGCGGCCGGTGTCCGATCGCCGCCGGGTGGGTATCTTGCTGGCGTGCGGCTAACGGAATTCAACGAGCGGGTCGTCCTGCGATTCGGGGCGGCGTACGGTTCTTCGGTGCTGGCGGACCACGTGCTGACCGCTTTCGGCGGCCGGACCGCCGCCCAGGCGATCGACGACGGGGTCGAGCCCCGCGACGTGTGGCGCGCCCTGTGCGTCGACTTCGACGTGCCGCGCGAACAGTGGTGAATCAGGCGGTGGCAGCGTTGGGTGTGCGCTGGTGGCTTTGAGTGTGTAGCGGTGGCGTGATCGGGGCCGTTTCCCCGCCCTGGACGCACACTCAAAGCCCTGGACGCACACTCATCCCCGGTTCGACGACGGTGGCTTCTCGAAGACGCAGTCGCCGCAGACGGATCCGCCGGGCAGGCGGTAGAAGAGGCAGCAACTGCGGCGTTTGAAGTCCAGGAGCGGGCCGGCGACGACGCCCGAACCGGCCAGCACGCCGATGCCCAGCAGCGCCTCGGTCGTCTCGGCGATCCGCGGGCCGAGGTCGGGGCGCGCCACCAGCAGCGCCCGGGCGGCCCCGGCCAGCGCGGACGCGATGTTGCCCGCGAGCAGCGCCGGCGCCAGCCCCACCCGCAGTCCGGCGGCGAGCGGTTGCATGTGGTCGTGCACGACCACCCGGTACAGCACCTCCGGCGCGTCGACGGGGCTCCCGACGGGGGCGGGCAACCGCAGTTGCGCCCCGTCGTCGGCGCGGTGCAGATCGCCCAGGTCGGGGACGACGCCGTGGCCGAGCGCGCAGGCGAGCACCGGCGACCAGAGCCGGGTGGCGTGGCCGAGATGGACCAGCGAGGCGGCGACCCGCAGGTCCGTCGTGTGATAGCGCCGGGCGGTGGCGTCGACCAGGTCGGTGAAGCCGTCGGCGTAAGACCGGCCGACCGGGTGCCATCCGGCCGCGTCGCCGCCCGCGGTCAATGCGAAAAACCCTTTGTAGGAAGATATTTCGGCCAGCTCGGCAGAGATGTCCATGTGTGCGCGACCAAGCCTCCTTCAAGGGGAGATCCGCCCCGGCGTCGTGCGGAAGCGCCGGCGGCGAGTGTCCGGCCCGCGGGGCGGACCCCGGTCAGGGGGACCGCATCGGATTCACGCCGGTTTACTCGGGCTTCGTCGGGCTTCGTCTGGCTTCGTCTGGCTTATCGGCCCCGTCGGCCCCTTTCGGCAGCAGATGTTGCCACACGGGTCGCAGGGCCCGGCGTGTCCACTTGAATCGAACACGTGTTCGGCTACTGTGGGGAACGTTCGGTGAGTCAACTTGTCGGTGGCCTTCTCTAGTGTCACGGCCAACCGACCGACACCGGTCACCGAACACACCGAACCATAGGAGAGGCACCATGGCGCAAGCCCCCGACCGCGAGAAGGCTCTCGAACTGGCGATGGCCCAGATCGAGAAGAGCTACGGCAAAGGCTCGGTGATGCGTCTCGGCGACGAGATGCGTCAGCCGATCTCGGTCATCCCGACCGGATCCATCGCACTGGACGTGGCCCTGGGCATCGGCGGGCTGCCCCGCGGCCGGGTCGTGGAGATCTACGGCCCGGAATCCTCGGGTAAGACCACCGTCGCCCTGCACGCGGTGGCCAACGCCCAGGCCGCCGGTGGCGTCGCGGCGTTCATCGACGCCGAGCACGCCCTGGACCCCGATTACGCCAAAAAGCTTGGCGTGGACACCGATTCCCTGCTGGTGAGCCAGCCCGACACGGGGGAGCAGGCCCTCGAGATCGCCGACATGCTGATCCGCTCCGGCGCGCTGGACATCCTGGTCATCGACTCGGTGGCGGCGCTGGTGCCGCGCGCGGAGCTCGAGGGCGAGATGGGTGACAGCCACGTCGGGCTGCAGGCCCGGCTGATGAGTCAGGCGCTGCGGAAAATGACCGGCGCGCTGAACAACTCGGGAACCACCGCGATCTTCATCAACCAGCTGCGCGAGAAGATCGGGGTGATGTTCGGCAGCCCGGAAACCACCACGGGTGGAAAGGCCTTGAAGTTCTACGCGTCGGTGCGTATGGACGTGCGCCGGATCGAGACGCTCAAGGACGGCACCAATGCGGTCGGCAACCGCACCCGCGTCAAGGTCGTCAAGAACAAGGTGTCGCCGCCCTTCAAGCAGGCCGAGTTCGACATCCTCTACGGCAGGGGGATCAGCCGGGAGGGCTCGCTGATCGACATGGGTGTGGAGCAGGGCTTCATCCGCAAGTCCGGTTCCTGGTTCACCTACGAGGGCGAGCAGCTCGGTCAGGGTAAGGAGAACGCCCGCACCTTCCTGATGGAAAACGACGAAGTGGCCAACGAGATCGAGAAGAAGATCAAGGAAAAGCTCGGCATTGGCGCGGTCGTGACCGATGGCTTGTCCGATGACAGCGTCCTGCCCGCCCCCGTCGATTTCTGAGCCCTCCCGCGAGGAGCAGGCGCGGACGCTGTGCCTGCGCCTGCTCACCGCGAGGGCGCGCACCCGGGCCGAACTGCACGGCCAACTGGCGAAACGCGGTTACCCCGAGGACGTCAGCGCCTCCGTGCTCGACCGGCTCGCCGCCGTCGGCCTAATCGACGACGCCGACTTCGCCGAACAGTGGGTGGTCGCCCGCCGGGTGAAGGCGGGCAAGAGCAAGCGGGCGCTGGCTGCCGAACTGCACACCAAGGGCGTCGACAGGGACGTGATCGCCACCGCGCTGTCGGGGATCGACGCGGGCGCCGAACGCGACCGCGCCGAGCAGTTGGTGCGGGCCAAGCTGCGCCGGGAGACGCTGGATGATGACGACGCGCGGCTGACCCGACGGCTGGTCGGGATGCTGGCGCGTCGTGGCTACAGCCAGAACCTGGCGTGCGAGGTGGTGATCGCCGAGCTGGCCGCCGAACGGGAGCGCCGCCGGGTCTAGCCCGTGACGTGCGGTTTCTCGCCCGCCGACGGGTCGCCGTACCATGGCCCCGTGACTTCGATGGTGGTTTCGGCGCGGACGTATCAGGTCCGCACCTATGGCTGCCAGATGAATGTCCACGATTCCGAGCGGCTGGCGGGCCTGTTGGAAGCGGCCGGATACCAGCGCGCGGTCGACGGCTCGGACGCCGACGTGGTCGTCTTCAATACCTGCGCCGTCCGCGAGAACGCCGACAACAAGCTGTACGGAAACCTCAGCCACCTCGCCCCGCGCAAGCGCGGCAATCCCGAGATGCAGATCGCGGTCGGGGGATGCCTGGCGCAAAAGGATCGGGACGCATTGCTGCGCAAGGCGCCCTGGGTCGACGTCGTGTTCGGCACCCACAACATCGGGTCGCTGCCCACGCTGCTCGAACGGGCCCGGCACAACAGGGCCGCCCAGGTGGAGATCGCCGAGTCGCTACAGGAGTTTCCGTCGTCGTTGCCCAGCGCACGCGAATCAGCCTATGCAGCTTGGGTTTCCGTCTCGGTCGGGTGCAACAACAGCTGCACCTTCTGCATCGTCCCGTCGCTGCGGGGCAAGGAGGTCGACCGCAGCCCGGCCGACATCCTGGCCGAGGTGCGCGCGCTGGTGGCCGACGGCGTGCTCGAGGTCACGCTGCTGGGCCAGAACGTCAACGCCTACGGGGTGTCCTTCGCCGACCCGGCTCAACCCCGCGACCGGGGCGCCTTCGCGCGGCTGCTGCGTGCCTGCGGGGACATCGACGGGCTGGAGCGGGTGCGGTTCACCTCGCCGCATCCGGCCGAATTCACCGACGACGTCATCGAGGCCATGGCGCAGACGCCGAACGTCTGCCCCGCCCTGCACATGCCGCTGCAGTCGGGCTCGGACCGCGTGCTGCGCGCGATGCGGCGCTCGTACCGCGCCGAGCGCTACCTCGGCATCATCGACCGCGTTCGCGCGGCCATGCCGCACGCCGCCATCACCACCGATCTGATCGTCGGGTTCCCCGGCGAGACCGAAGAGGACTTCGCGGCCACCCTGGACGTGGTGCGGCAGGCCCGGTTCGCGGCCGCGTTCACCTTCCAGTACTCCAAGCGGCCCGGCACCCCGGCCGCCGAGCTCGACGGGCAACTCCCGAAAGCCGTTGTGCAGGAGCGCTACGACCGGCTGGTCGAGCTGCAGGAGCAGATTTCGCTGGAGGGCAACCGCGCGTTGGTCGGCCAGACCGTGGAACTGTTGTGCGCCGCCGGCGAGGGGCGCAAGGACACCCGGACCGCCCGGATGACCGGCCGCGCCCGCGACGGCCGCCTGGTGCACTTCGGCGCCGACGATCGGGTGCGCCCGGGCGATGTCGTCACCGCGGAAATCACCCAGGCCGCGCCCCACCACCTCATTGCCGACGGCGGCATCCTGAGCCATCGCGGCACCCGCGCGGGGGACGCGCACGCCGCCGGGCTGCGCCCGCGCGGCATCGGTCTCGGCATGCCCGCCGTCGGAGCGCCCCCCGAACCCGCAAACCCCACCGAAACCCTTGGATGTGCCCGATGAAGGAAGAACACCCCCACCTGGACGCCCTGCGCACGGAGATCGAGGCCGCCGAGCGCCGCGTGGCGCGTGGATTCGACCCTGGCCCACGCGGTTTCGTCGTCGCGATCCTGATCTTCGTGCTGCTGGGATCGTTCATCCTGCCGCACACCGGCGCGGTGCGGGGCTGGGACGTCCTGTTCAGCAGCCACGGCGCCGGCGCGGCCGCGGTGGCGTTGCCGTCGCGGGTGTTCGCCTGGCTGGCGCTGGTGTTCGGCGTCGGGTTCTCGATGCTGGCGCTGATGACGCGGCGCTGGGCGCTGGCCTGGGTCGCGCTGGCCGGTTCTGCGCTCGCCGGCGCGGCGGGCATGTTGGCCATCTGGTCGCGCCAGACCGTCGCCGCGGGGCACCCGGGCCCGGGGCTGGGGCTGATCGCGGCCTGGATCGTCGTCCTCGCGCTGACCTACCAGTGGGCCCGGGTGGTGTGGTCACGCACCATCGTCCAGCTCGCCGCCGAGGAGCAGCGACGCCGCGTCGCGGCGGAGCAGCAGTCGATCACCTTGCTCGACAGGCTGGACAGCGCGGCGGGGGCCGACGCGGCGGACCGGGCGCCGCGCGACCCCGAAGCCTAGGGTTTGCGGGCCAGCGCCTCGGCGGCCGCCTGCGCCCACTGCCGCCACTGTTCGGCGTTGGCCCTGGCCTCTTCGGCCTCTTTGGTGCGGCCCGCCGCCGCGGCCTTCTGAGCCTGCTGCTCGTACTGTTCGGCGCGGGTGCGGAACTGCTCTGCCCGGGCCTGCGCCTGGGGGTCCGACCAATCGGCCTCGCCCGCGTCACGCACCTTCTTCTCGACCGCGCGCAGCCGACGTTCCAGCTCCGCGGACCGTTCCCGCGGCACCTTGCCGATCGCGTCCCACTTCTCGGCGATCGAGCGCAGCGCCGCGCGGGCCGCGTCGTGATTGCTGGTGTCGATCTTCTCCGCCTCGGCCAGCAGCGCCTCCTTGGCGCCCGCGTTGGCCCGCAGCTCCGCATCCTTTTCCGCCGTCGCCGCGTTGCGGGCCGTGAAGAACACGTCCTGGGCGGCCTTGAACCGTCGCCACAGGGCGTCGTCGACGTCCCGGGCCGCCCGGCCCGCCGCCTTCCACTCCGTGAGCAGCTTGCGGAATTCGGCGCTCGTGGCGGTCCAGTCCGTCGAATCGGACAACTCCTCGGCGCGCTCGCACAGCCGTTCCTTCGCCTGGCGGACGCCCAGTCGCTCCCGGTCCAGTTCGGCGAAGTGGGAACCCCGCCGCCGGTTGAAGGCCTCCCGGGCCGCCGAATACCGCTTCCACAGCGCGTCGTCGACCTTGCGGTCCAGGCCGTTGATCGTCTTCCACTCGTCCAGGATCGCCCGCAGCCGGTCCCCGGCGGCCTTCCACTGCGTCGAGTTGGCGCCCAGCTCCTCGGCCTCGGCGGCCAGCGCCTCCTTGCGCGCGGTCTGGGCCGCGCGATGCTCCTCGCGGCGGGAGCGTTCCGCGGCGACGGTGGCCTCGACCTGGTCGATGAGGCTGGTCAATCGCCGCGCGAGTGCGTCGATGTCGCCCAGTACGGACGCCGTCGGCAACGTTTCGGCCAGCTCGGCCGCGTGGGCCTTGATCTTGCGGGCGTCTCCCGTCCCCGCCGCCAGCCGCTCTTCCATCAGGGTGACTTCGGTGCTCAGGTCGTCGAACCGCCGGCCGAAGTGGGCGAAGGCGGCTTCGGCGTCACCGGCCTGCCAGGACCCGACGACGCGCTCGCCGGCGGAGGTGACCAGCCAGACCGTGCCGTCGTCGTCGACCCGTCCGAACCGATGCGGATCGCTGCGCGGGGGTGCCGGCACCGGGTGGGCGGTGGGCCGCGGCCCCGGGCTCGCCGGGCGGGGCCCGGGACGCGGTCCCGGGCGGGGCGCCGGACGCGAAACCGGTTGGGGCACCGGCCCGGCCGAATCTGCGCCGCGGGGTTCGTCAGCCGTCATGCGCTCGTCACCTACCCTTCGCGCGGTCGCTGTCCCGCGCACCTGCCGCGCGTAGCGGCACCGTCTGCTGCGGCCGTGGGCGGGCCAATGCGGTTCACCCAACAGCTGCTTAACAGTATTCAAGCAGCTTGGCGGCCCGCGCGCCGCCACCTGAGATCTTCCCGCCCGGGATGCGTCGGCGCAGGGGCAGCGGGTATGACAATTGTCCGTACCCCGAAGTCCGTACCCCGAAGTCCGTACCCCGACTCGGACGGAGAAACCATGGCCAAGGCGGACATTGCCGCTTTGCTCGCGCTGGCGTCCGCGCTCTGCGTCGCGATCGGCGACGTCCTGCAGCAGCGCGCCACCCACCGGATCACCGACACATCAGCCGGGCAGCTCCAACTGTTCCTCAGGCTGCTCGGCAATCAGCGGTGGCGGTGGGGCGCCCTGATGCTGGTCGTCAGCATCGTCTTGCAGGCGGCCGCGCTCGACCAGGGTTCGGTGCTGCTCGTGCAGGCGCTGCTCGTGCTCTCGCTGCTGTTCGCGCTGCCGATCAGCGCCAGGTTGGCCCGGCGCGCCGTGACCGCCCGGGAGTGGGTCTGGGCCGTCGTGCTCACCGCGGCGGTGACCGTGATCGTGACCGTCGGTAACCCGCAGGCGGGCCGTTCCACGGCGCCGCTGCGGACCTGGGCCATCGTGGCGGCGGTGCTGGCGCCGCTGCTGCTCGCCTTCGTGTCCGGTTCGCTGTGGGCCGTCTTCGCGGTGCTCGCCAAGGGCGTCGTCCACCGGATCGGCGACGGCGGGTGGGCAGTGGTCCGGACACCGGAGCTCTACGCCTGGCTGGTGGTCGCGCTGGCCGGGTTCGCGTGGGAGCAGGCGGCGTTCCGGGCCGGTTCGCTGACCGCGTCGATGCCCACGCTCGAGGTGTCCCAACCGGTGGTGTCGGCCGTGCTGGGCGTCGTCGTTCTCGGCGAGACGCTCGACACCGGCCGCTCCGGGATGCTGGCACTGGCCGTGGCGGCGCTGGTCATGGCGGCCGCCACCGTCGAGCTCGCCCGCGTCGACGCCTCCGCCACCCGCGAGAGGATCGAGGCGCGGCTCGGGGACGCCGCCGCGCAACCGGCGTGAGCACCGCGCGTCGGGTCGGTGCCGCGCGCCCGGGGCGGGTACCGTCGTGCTGTCGTACGGGGGCAGTTTGAATTCATAGAGTTAGCACAGTCGTTACCCAGCTTTGTGAAGTAACAATGAAACGGTTACCTACCAGGCCGTCCGCGCAGGGCGCAGGGCCATACAGTTGTAGTTGAACTGGCCGCAAACGCCGCGTGTATTCCGGCTCTCCGGGGGAACGCCTGGTGGAAATCATGTGAGGTGAGGGGTCGCCCATGTCCAAAGTTGACGTCGCGGCGTTGATCGCGTTGTGCGCCGCGATGGCATCCGCGGTCGGCGACGTGATCCGTCAGCGCTCGGCGCAGGAGATCACCGACAAGCAGGTCGGGCATCTCGAACTGTTCCGGATGTCGTTGAAGGACGCCCGCTGGTGGCTGGGCGGCATGGCCGCCGTCACGAATTACAGCCTCCAGGCCGGGGCCCTGGCCTGGGGCTCCGTGGTGCTGGTGACCGCGCTGCAGGTGACGGCCTTGCTGTTCGCCCTGCCCATCTATGCCCGCCTCGCCCGCCAGCGAGTCAGCCGCTGGGAGTGGATCTGGGCGCTCGTCCTGGCAGGGGCGCTGGCTGTGGTCATCATCGTCGGCGACCCGGCGCAGGGCCAGCAGCGCGCCTCGACGCAGACCTGGGGCATCGTCGCGCTGGTGATGGTGCCGCTGCTGGTGTCCTGTGTGGTGGCGGCCCGCATCTGGTCGGGGAGCCCGTTCGCGGCCGTGCTGCTCGCGCTCGTCGCGGGTTCGTCGTTGGCGCTGTTCGCGGTGCTGACCAAGGGAATCGTGGAGATGGCCGAACACAGCGTGGTGGGCGTGCTGACGTCGCCGGAGTTCGTCCCCTGGCTCCTGGTGGCCCTAACCGGAATGGTCTTCCAGCAGTCGGCCTTCCGCGCCGGTTCGCTGACGGCCTCGCTGCCGACCATGACCGTGGCCAAGCCCGTGGTCGCCGGTCTGCTCGGGGTGCTTGTCCTGGGGGAGACGCTGAACGCGGACGGCCCGAAGGCGTTCGTGCTGATCGCGGCGGTGGCGGTGGTGATCGTCGCGACGGTCGCCCTGGCTCGCGGTGAGGCGGCCACGATGGTGGCTCAGACCGGGCGCGACGTGGGAACCGTCCCCGAGAACGAGGCCCCCGCGGGATCGGACGTCGACCCTTTTAAGGGCCCCGTCGTCGCGGTGGAGTGCCCGTAGCAGGCGACTCGTCGCGGCATGCGACGGCGAGTCGACCGATCGCTCCGGCGAAACGTTAGTTTGGTGGCGTGCTCAGCGGCATTGCCATCGTTCCGTCGGCGCCGGTGCTGGTGCCCGAGCTCGCCGGCGCGGCCGCCGCGGAGGTGACCGACCTGGTGGGCGCGGTGCTCGCGGCGGCCGCCCTCCTACCCGCGCGCTGGACCGTCGTCGGGGTCGCGGAACGCGACGACGTGTTGGGCCCCGACACCGCCGGTACGTTCGCGGGGTTCGGCGCGGACGTCCGCGTCCGGCTCTCCCCGGGGTCCGACACCCCGCCGCCCGCCGATCTGCCCCTGTGCGCGTTGGTGGCCGCCTGGGTCCGCGGCCAGGTCCGGCCCGACGCGACCGCCCGGGCGCGGGTCTACTCCGCCGACCACGACGCCGCGACCGCGCTGGCCCTGGGCCGGCGCCTGCGCGCCGAGCTCGACGGGGCACCGGAACCGACGGGGGTGCTGGTGGTGGCCGACGGCGCGAACACCCTGACGCCGGGCGCGCCCGGCGGCTACGACCCCGGCAACGCCGAGGCGCAGCTGGCGCTCGACGACGCGCTGGCAACCGGCGACCTGGCCGCCCTGGCGCGCGTGCCCGGGCAGATCCCGGGCCGGGTCGCCTTTCAGGTGCTGGCCGGCCTGGGCGAACCGGGACCGCGATCGGCGAAAGAGCTTTACCGGGGCGCGCCCTACGGCGTGGGCTACTTCGCCGGCGCCTGGCAGCTCTGAGGTGACCGTGCGACCGCTGGCCATCATCGGCCCCACCGGAACCGGCAAGTCGCAGCTGGCGCTCGACTTCGCGGAGCGGCTCGGCGCCGAGATCGTGAATGCCGACGCGATGCAGCTGTATCGCGGGATGGACATCGGCACCGCCAAGCTTCCCGTCGACCAACGCCGCGGCATCCCGCACCACCAGCTCGACGTCCTGGACGTCACCGAGAGCGCCACGGTCGCCCGGTATCAGCAGGCCGCCGCCGCGGACGTGGAGGCCATCGCGGCCCGCGGCGCCGTGCCCGTCATCGTGGGCGGTTCCATGCTCTACATCCAGTCCCTGCTCGACGACTGGTCGTTCCCCGCCACCGACCCGGCCGTGCGGGCGCGCTGGGAGCAGCGGCTGGCCGAGGTCGGGGTGGGCGGCCTGCACGCCGAGCTGGCCCGCCGCGACCCCGCCGCCGCGGCGACCATCCTGCCCACCGACGCGCGGCGCACCGTGCGAGCGCTCGAAGTCGTCGAGCTGACCGGCCAGCCGTTCGCCGCGTCCGCGCCACGCATCGGTCACCCGAGGTGGGACACCGCCATCGTCGGCCTGGACTGCGAGACGCCGGTGCTGGACCAGCGGCTGGCCCGGCGCACCGACGCCATGTTCGACCAGGGCCTGGTCGGCGAGGTGAGCGCGCTGCTCGACGAGGGCCTGCGCGACGGGGTCACCGCGTCGCGCGCGCTGGGCTACGCCCAGGTGATCGAGGCGCTCGACGCCGGGGGCGGCGCCGAGCGGCTGCGCGAGGCGCGGGAGCAGACGTACGTGGGCACCCGCCGCTACGTGCGGCGGCAGCGATCCTGGTTCCGCCGTGACCACCGGGTGCACTGGCTGGACTCCGAAATAGGGGGGGCCGACGGCACCCGGCTGGTCGACGAGGCTTTGCGGGCGTGGGGCCACGTATCCTGAGCAGGTGATTTTCGCGAAGGGCCACGGCACCGAGAACGACTTCCTGGTGCTCCCGGACGCGGGGGCCGCGCTTGACCTGACCGCGGCCCGGGTGGCCGCCTTGTGCGACCGCCGGCGCGGCTTGGGGGCCGACGGGGTGCTGAGGGTCACCAGCGCGGCCGCCGCCCTGTCGGCCGGGGTGCTCGACCGGTTGCCCGACGGCGTCGCCTCGGGAGATTGGTACATGGACTACCGCAACGCCGACGGCTCGATCGCGCAGATGTGCGGCAACGGGGTACGGGTGTTCGCGCACTACCTGCGGGCCAGCGGCATGGAGGCCCGCGACGAGTTCGTGGTTGCGTCGGCGGCGGGCCCGCGGCCGGTCACCGTGCACCGCGCCGACGCGACCCGCGCCGACATCACCGTCGACATGGGCAAGGCCAACAGGCTCGGCAGCGGGGGACCCGCCTTCGAGGCGACGGTCGGCGGGCGCCGGTTCGCCGGCCTGGCGGTCGACGTGGGTAATCCGCACCTGGCGTGCGTGGATCCGGCGCTGACCGCCGAGGAGCTGGCAGGGCTGGACGTGGCGGCCCCGGTCAGCTTCGACCACGCCCAGTTCCCGGAGGGGGTCAACATCGAAGTCCTCACGGCGCCGGCCGACGGGGCGGTGCGGATGCGGGTGCACGAGCGCGGCGTCGGCGAGACCCGCTCGTGCGGGACGGGCACGGTCGCGGCCGCGGTGGCCGCGCTGGCCGCCGCCGGGGCGGACACCGGCACGCTGGCGGTGCGGGTGCCGGGCGGCGAGGTCGTCGTCACCGTCACCGACGCCACCAGCTACCTGCGGGGGCCGTCGGTCCTGCTGGCGCACGGGGAGGTGAGCGGGGAATGGTGGGACGCGCAGGGGCGTTAATTGGGGTGCACGACGCCGATTCGCCGTGCATCATTCTGTATTGCCTATGACACATCCTGATTTCTCCACTCCCACTGTGCCGGAGCCAAGCACCGGCGAGCTCGCCCTCGAAGAACGGTCGGCGCTGCGCCGCGTCGCCGGTCTGTCGACCGAACTCACCGACGTCTCCGAGGTCGAGTACCGCCAGCTCCGGCTGGAACGCGTCGTACTGGTCGGCGTGTGGACCGACGGCACCGCCGCCGACAGCGAGGCCAGCATGGCCGAGTTGGCCGCCCTCGCCGAGACCGCGGGCTCCCAGGTGCTCGAGGGGCTCATCCAGCGCCGCGACAAGCCGGACCCGTCGACCTACATCGGGTCGGGCAAGGCCCAGGAGTTGCGCGAGGTGGTGCTGGCCACCGGCGCCGACACCGTGATCTGCGACGGTGAACTGTCCCCGGCGCAGCTGACCGCGCTGGAAAAGGCGGTGAAGGTCAAGGTGATCGACCGCACGGCGCTGATCCTGGACATCTTCGCCCAGCACGCCACCAGCCGGGAGGGTAAGGCGCAGGTGTCGCTGGCCCAGATGGAGTACATGCTGCCGCGGCTGCGCGGCTGGGGTGAGTCGATGTCCCGGCAGGCCGGTGGCCGGGCCGGCGGCAGCGGGGGAGGCGTGGGCCTGCGCGGTCCGGGTGAAACGAAGATCGAGACCGATCGCCGCCGCATCCGCGAACGAATGTCCAAGCTGCGCCGCGAGATCAAGGACATGAAACAGGTCCGCGACACCCAGCGCAGCCGGCGCCTGCAGAGCGACGTGCCCTCGATCGCCATCGTCGGCTACACCAACGCCGGCAAGTCGAGCCTGCTCAACGCGCTGACGGGGGCTGGGGTGCTGGTGCAGGACGCGTTGTTCGCCACGCTGGAGCCCACCACGCGTCGCGCTGAGTTCGCCGATGGTCGCCCGCTGGTACTCACCGACACCGTCGGGTTCGTCCGGCACCTGCCCACCCAGCTGGTCGAGGCCTTCCGCTCCACGCTGGAGGAGGTCGTCGACGCCGACCTGCTGCTGCATGTGGTCGACGGCTCCGATGCCAACCCGCTGGCCCAGATCAACGCGGTGCGCGCGGTGGTCTCCGAGGTCATCGCCGACCACAACGGTGACCCGCCCCCGGAGCTGTTGGTGGTCAACAAGGTCGACGCCGCGAGCGACCTGACGTTGGCCAAGCTGCGGCACGCGCTGCCCGGCGCGGTGTTCGTCTCGGCCAGGACCGGCGACGGGATCGGCGCCCTGCGGGCCAGGATGGAAGAGCTGGCCGTTCCCGCCGACACGGCCGTGGACGTGGTGATCCCGTATCACCGCGGCGACCTGGTGGCGCGATTGCACGCCGACGGTCGCGTGCAGCAGGAGGAGCACAATCCCGACGGCACCCGGATCAAGGCCCGGGTTCCGGTGGCGCTGGCCGGGCGCCTGCGGGAATTCTCCGCCCGCTGATCGCCGCCGGCCACCCCGCCGTACGCCGACCAACCGTCTGGTTGGTATATGTTGGGCGACAGAGTCCCCAGCCGCCGGAGGTCATCCACATGGGCAGTGCCGTCAAGTACCAGCGCACTCTTTTCGAGCCGGAGCACGACCTGTTCCGTGAGTCCTACCGGGCCTTCCTCGATCGCCACGTCGCCCCTCATCACGACGAGTGGGAGAAGGCGAAGATCGTCGACCGCGGCGTCTGGCTCGAGGCGGGCAAGCAGGGCTTCCTCGGCATGGCGGTCCCGGAGGAATACGGCGGCGGGGGCAACGCCGACTTCCGCTACAACACGATCATCACCGAGGAGACCACCTTCGGCCGCTACAGCGGCATCGGCTTCGGGCTGCACAACGACATCGTCGCGCCGTATCTGCTGGCGCTGGCCACCGAGGAGCAGAAGCAGCGCTGGTTGCCGAAGTTCTGCACCGGCGAGATCATCACGGCGATCGCGATGACCGAACCGGGCACCGGCAGTGACCTGCAGGGCATCAAGACCCGCGCGGTCGACCACGGCGACCACTACGTGCTCAACGGCGCAAAGACGTTCATCACCAACGGAATCAACGCCGACCTGGTGATCGTGGTGGCGCAGACCGATCCCGACAAAGGGGCGCAGGGCTTTTCATTGCTCGTCGTCGAGCGTGGCATGGAGGGCTTCGAGCGCGGCCGCCACTTGGACAAGATCGGGCTGGACGCGCAGGACACCGCCGAGTTGTCGTTCACCGACGTGAAGGTTCCCGCCGAGAACCTGCTCGGGCAGCAGGGTATGGGGTTCATCTACCTGATGCAGAACCTGCCGCAGGAACGGATTTCGATCGCCATCATGGCGGCCGCCGCGATGGAGCAGGTGCTGGAGGACACCCTGCAATACACCAAGGAGCGCAAGGCATTTGGCAAGCCGATCGGCAGCTTCCAGAACAGCCGCTTCGTGCTTGCCGAGCTCGCGACCGAGGCCACCGTGGTGCGCATGATGGTCGACGAGTTCATCCGGCTGCACCTGGACAAGCAGCTGACGGCCGAGCAGGCGGCGATGGCCAAGTGGTACTCCACCGAAAAGCAGGTGCACCTGATCGACCGTTGCCTGCAACTGCACGGTGGTTACGGCTACATGCGTGAATACCCCGTCGCGCGTGCCTATCTGGACGCGCGAGTGCAGACCATCTACGGCGGCACGACCGAGATCATGAAGGAGATCATCGGCCGCAGCCTCGGGGTCTAGCGCGTCAACTCCGTTGGCCGGCAGCGCCGTCGGAACCGGCGAATTTGCGCGGCGACGGCAAAGCGGTCGATGCCCCGTCCGCGGTCGTTTTCTCGGGTAGATCGTCGCCGAGTTAAAGGCGTCACGTACCGTCGGCGCATGTGTTTTGGGCACGCCGCCCGCGCAATGGCGCTTCGTCAAGCCGAAAAGCACGACGCCGCTGGCGAGCCGGTCACGTGCGGCGGCACGCACGCACGTAGATCAGCCAGGCGTGACACGGCCCGCGTGCCCTTGCCCGGCCCCACATCGGATTCGGGCGGGCCCGCGACAAGGGCGCGATGCCGTCGGTCGCGATTTGAGCGTGGCTTGGCATCATTTCGACATCGGCGTGGTATCCGTTTTTGTAATATGCGTGATTTGACTTCGCAATTTTCGCCGGCTGGAGCAAAGTTATCCGAGCCTCGCGATAATGCGAATCGGAACGGGGTTGTTTCCCCGCGGTCGGACTACGGCCCGCCCGCCGGCTGTGCAGGTGGGGGCGCAGCCGCCGATAGGGGCATAACCGCCGGCTGGGAGGCTTGGTGAACGGGCAGAGAGGTCACATGCGCAGGCTGGTCGGGAGCGCGCTGGTCGGCTTGACCGCTGCAGCGATAGCCGCCGCCGCGTTGCTGGCGCCCCCCGCGGCGGCGTCTCCGATCGGCGACGCCGAGGCGGCCATGATGGCGGCGTGGGAGAAGGCCGGCGGTGACGCTTCGCCCCTGGGCGCCCGCAAGGGCGACGTTTACCCCGCCGGCGACGGTTTCGTCCTGGACTTCGACGGCGGCAAGATGTTCTTCACCCCCGCGACCGGCGCCAAGTTCGTCTACGGGCCGATCCTGGACAAGTACGAGATGCTGGGCGGTCCCGCGGGCAGCGATCTGGGCTTTCCCGCCATCAACGAGGTGCCCGGTCTGGCTGGACCCGACAGCCGCGTGAGCACCTTCTCGGCCAGCGACAAGCCGGTCATCTTCTGGACGCCCGAGCACGGCGCGTTCGTCGTACGCGGCGCCATCAACGCCGCCTGGGACAAGCTGGGCAGTTCCGGCGGCGTGCTGGGGGTCCCGGTCGGCGACGAAACCTACAACGGCGAGGTGTCGGCGCAGAAGTTCAGCGGCGGTCAGGTCTCGTGGAACAGGCAGACCAAGCAGTTCACCACCGAGCCACCGGCACTTGCCGACCAGTTGAAGGGCCTGCAGGTGGCGATCGACCCGACCGCGGCCATCAACATGGCCTGGCGCGCGGCCGGCGGTCCCAACGGGCCGCTGGGCGTCAAGAAGGGCGCGCAGTATTCGATCGGCGGGGACGGGATCGTCCAGGACTTCGCCAACGGGAAGGTGTACTTCAGTCCGGCGACCGGCGCCAACGCCGTCGAGAGCAACGTCCTGGCCAAGTACGAGTCGCTGGGCGGCCCGGCCGGCAGCGACCTGGGTTTCCCCACCGCCAACGAGGCCGACGGCGGCATCCCGTCCAGCCGCGTCGTCACCTTCTCCGGTGCCGACAAGCCGGTCATCTTCTGGACCTCGGAGCACGGCGCGTTCGTGGTCCGCGGGGCCATGAAGGCGGCGTGGGACAAGCTCCGCGGGCCGACCGGCAAGCTCGGCGCGCCCGTCGGTGATCAGTCCGTCGACGGCGACGTCGTCTCCCAGCAGTTCACCGGCGGCAAGATCTCGTGGAACCGGGCGAAGAACACGTTCAGCACGGACCCGGCCAATCTCGCTCCGCTGCTTTCCGGCCTGCAGGTGTCGGGCCAGAACCAGCCGAGCAGTTCGGCGATGCCCACCCATGCGAAGAAGTTCGCGTGGCAGTGGTGGTGGTTGCTGGCCGCCGTCCCGGTGCTGGTGCTGATCGTCTTGGCGGGGTTGGTGGCCTTCGGCTGGCGTCGGCGTCGCGCCGGACGAGCCGAGGCCGAGTATGGGCCCCACCGCGACCTCGGTGTCGGTTACGACGCGGAAGGGGACCGGCACTGGGGGCCCGACGACGTCACCACCGACCATTTCGCACGGCAGCCGGAAGCGACCGGTGCCGAGCCCTCAGGCCGGGTCAGCTGGCGGCGCGGCGGCGCCGACGAGGGCGTGTTCGAGGCCGAGCAGGATCCCGACGCGGTGGACACCGACTCCTTCGCGGCCGTTTCACCGGCCGCCCTGTCGGAGGCCGGCTACGCCGAAACCGAAGGCGAATACGGGGAACCGGAATACGCCGAACCCGAGTACGGCGCATCCGAAGACGGCGTATCCGAGTACGCCGAAAGTGACTACGCGAACGAGGATTACGCGGAAGCCGGCGGGGATTACCCGGAAGCCGAGTACGCAGACGACGCGCGTGAGGCCGGCTACGCGGAGGCCGAGAGCCCGGAAGACGAGTACGTGGAGGCCGAATATCTCGACGTCGCCGTGCCGCATACACCTCCGGACGCCGGGTTCGACGCCGGCGCGTCGGATGCCGCCGCCCCCGAGGCCGAGTACCCGGACGTGGCGGCACCGCATGTTTCGGCGGACGTTGCCGACGGTTCCGGAGCCGTCGCGCCCGAAGCGGCCGCCGCACCCGTCGTCGCGCCCGAGCCACGCGGCGGGCGGCACGCGGCGGCGGACGACGAGGACAGCGGCGCGGGGGCCGGCCCGGCCGGACGCCCGACCATCCACCTGCCGCTCGACGACCCCTACCAGGTGCCCGAGGGATACCCGATCAAGGCGAGCGCCCGCTTCGGGCTGTACTACACGCCGGGCAGCGAGCTGTACCACGACACGCTCGCCGAAATCTGGCTGTCCAGCGAAGAAGTGGCGCAGGCCAACGGATTCGTCAAAGCCGACTGAACGGCCGGCCGCCGCTAGACCTTGCGGATCACCGTGACGACCTTGCCGAGCACCGTCGCCTCATTGCCGGGAATGGGATCGAACGCCGGGTTGTGCGGCATCAGCCACACCTGACCGCCCGCCCGCTTGAACGTCTTCACCGTGGCCTCCCCGTCGAGCATGGCGGCGACGATGTCGCCGTTGTCGGCGACGTTCTGCTGGCGCACCACCACCCAGTCGCCGTCGCAGATCGCCGCCTCGACCATGGAATCGCCTACGACCTTGAGCAGGAACAGCGTGCCCTCGCCGACCAGCTCGCGCGGCAGCGGGAAGACGTCCTCGACGGCCTCCTCGGCGAGAATGGGACCGCCGGCCGCGATGCGGCCGAGGACCGGAACGAACGTCGGCTCCGGCAGGGCGTCCGACCCGGCGACCTCGGTCGCGCGCGCCGCCACCTCGTCATCGGCGCCGCGAACGTCGACCGCCCGGGGGCGGTTCGGGTCGCGGCGCAGGTACCCCTTGCGCTCCAGGGTGCGCAGCTGATGAGCCACCGACGACGTCGACGTCAGGCCCACGGCATCGCCGATCTCCCTGATGCTCGGCGGGTAGCCGCGGCTGGTGACCGACGCCCGAATGACGTTCAAGATCGTGCGCTGGCGTTCGGTCAGCGATGAATCCACGGCGTGCAACCGGCCGTCGCCGGCCGATGAGGTGTCGTTGCTGTCGCTCATGGCACTGAATGTAACCCCGCCGCGCCCAAAATTCAAACATGTGTTCGACTAGCGTGTCGTGACGGTGGGCGCGCCGCAAATACCCTCGCCGAACTCGTTAATCACAAAGGTGTAACTCTTCGGCAGATCGGGTATTTCAGTCGCATGTCAGCCGTAACGACCACGAGCTTGTCGGTGGCGTGGTCTAGCGTTCGACTCGTGCGACACGCTTCGCTCACATGTTCGGATTTCGAACACACGAGCGATACAGTCGAACAGCTGAGCGAATCAAGTTGACCGGAGGAACGCAGATGACAATCATCCACACGCTGGCGCCGCGTACCAGCAGCCCCCGGCGTCCGGTCAACGGGCCGGCCCCGGGACTTCGTAACGGCCGGGACGGGCTGGCCCGTTCCCGCCGTCCCGCCCCGTCGCGGCCGTCGGGCGCGCCGACCCGCTACTACGGCACCGGCGTCGGGGTATCCGCCGCGCCACATCGCAAGCGTCCCGTCACCGTGGCGACCACCGTCTGGTTGGCGCTGGCCGCCGGCGCGATCACGCTGTGGCTGGGCCTGGTCGGCAACGTCGGTCAGGTGCTCAACGGCGGCGCCGGCGGCACGGCCGCGCACGTACCGGACCGGTTGGCCGTCGTCCGCGTCGAGGCGGGGGAGTCGTTGCAGGACGTCGCCCACCGGGTGGCGCCCGACGCGCCCGCCCGGCAGGTCGCCGACCGCATCCGCGAACTCAACGACATGCACTCGCCGGCCCTGGTGGCGGGCCAGACCCTGATCGCCCCCGTCGGCTGACGAGCATGCCCGCGCAGTTGAGCTCGCGGGTACGCTCGAAGTGCTGCGGTACCTGGTTGTCGGCACGGCGAAGGAGCGGTCATGCATTGCCCGTTCTGCCGTCATCCCGACTCCCGGGTGATCGACTCGAGGGAAACCGATGAGGGGCAGGCCATCCGGCGGCGCCGATCGTGCCCCGAGTGCGGACGGCGTTTCACCACCGTGGAGACGGCGGTGCTGGCCGTGGTCAAGCGCAGCGGGGTCACCGAACCGTTCAGCAGGGAGAAGGTCATCAGCGGCGTCCGCCGGGCCTGTCAGGGCCGCCAGGTGGACGACGATGCGCTGAACCTGCTCGCCCAGCAGGTCGAGGACACCGTGCGCGCCGCGGGATCCCCTGAGGTGCCGAGTCATGAGGTCGGCCTGGCCATCCTCGGCCCGCTGCGCGACCTCGACGAAGTGGCCTACCTGCGGTTCGCGTCGGTGTACCGCTCCTTCGAGTCCGCGGACGACTTCGAGCGCGAGATCCAGGCGCTGCGCGAACACCGCGGGGTCGCGACCCCGGGCTAGGCTCGGGTTCATGCCCACCGACTTGCATCCCGATCTCGAGGACCTGGCACCGCTCCTGGGAACCTGGGCGGGCCAGGGCGCGGGCGAGTACCCGACGATCGAGCCCTTCGACTATCTCGAGGAAGTGGTCTTCGGCCACGTCGGCAAGCCGTTCCTGGCGTACGGGCAAAAGACCAAGGCGCTGGCCGGCGGCAAGCCGTTGCACGCCGAGACCGGATACCTCCGCGTGCCGCAGCCCGGCCACGTCGAACTGGTTCTGGCCCACCCGAGCGGCATCACCGAAATCGAGGTGGGCACGTATTCGGTGACGGACGGCCGGATCGAAATCTCGCTCTCCACAACGGACGTCGGGCTGACGCCGACCGCCAAGGAGGTCACCGCGCTCGGTCGGTCCTTCCGCATCGACGGCGATGAGCTGTCGTATTCGGTGCAGATGGGTGCGGTCGGGCAACCCTTGCAGCATCATCTGGCCGCGGTGCTGCACCGGCAGCGCTGAACCGGGGAACGCTCCGTCAGTTCAGCTGCGTCACACCATCGTTGACGACCCGCCCGGCCACCCCCACCCAGCCCTCGGCGTTCCACGTCGTCTCGATGACCGACCCCTTGCCCTGGGTGATGTGCAGGTCGCGGCTGAGGTAGTCGGTGATCCGCATCGCCGCCGAGCCGGTCGCCTCATCTTCGGGGACGCCCAGGTTGGCGGCGAACATCCGCGCGCGCAGCGACCCGGCGGCCCGGTCGGTCCAGGCCCACAGGTAGTGCGCCGTGTCGTCGGGGTAGTCGCCCGGGTCGGCGGCCAAAAGGTCTTCGGCGGAATCGAATTCGTGCAGGGCAACCTCGGGCGCCCACTCCGATCGGGCGCTGATGCTGGTGGAGTCGGCGGCGTAGCCCACCTGGACGATGCCCGCGGTCACCTGCAGTGTGTTGATCGGCGTTCCGTTCTGCCGCAGCCACCACGACGCGCCGACGGTTGGGTGCCCGGCGAACGCAATCTGGACCCGCGGGGTGTAGATCGTGGCGTGCGCGGTGGTCGACCCCGGCGCCGGGAGATCGACGAAAACCGTTTCGCTGTAGCCCAATCGGGTTGCCAGCCGCTGCCGGTCGCCGGGTTCCACCTGGCCGGCGTCCACGACGCCGAGCGGATTGCCGAAATTCCCGTCCGGGTCGGTGAACACCCGCAACACGGTGACGTCGATACCCATGGGCCGACTTTACGGCCCCGTCCGGGGGCCGCACCGGTCAAGGTGGTTCAGGTGGCGCTGCGCTCGTCGGAACCCATGGCGTTCAGCACGGCGACGCGGGTGGGGGCCGGGCCGCTGACGGCCTTCTCGCCGCCGCCGCTGCGGAGCAGCGCGCGCAGGGCGGCCTGGTCGTATTCGGCGGGCGCGGTGGTGTCGATGAAGCGCTCGACGACGTCGATGAAGCGGGCCGGGTCGTCGTGGAACGGAAAGTGGCCCGAACCTTCGAAGATCTCGAGGCGCGACCCGGGCATCGCGGCGTGCGCCATCCGCGCGTGACGCACGGGGACCACCACATCTTTGGTGCCCCAGACGATCTGCACCGGGATGGCCTCGGTCAGATAGCACCGGTCGAGCATGGTGACGATCTGCCCGCGCCAGTCCACCACCGCCCGCAGGGTCCGGCTGAAGGCCGCCGAGGCCGTCGGCTCCGGCAGGTCGTCGAGAATCCGCAAGACGTTGGGCAGGTCGCGGCCCAGGCCGGTGGACCCGATCGCCAGGCCGGCTATCCGTCCCGCCAGCTGGACCGCGGGCAGCACGAGGGGGAGCCGCAGCAGGGCCAGGGCCTCGCTGCCCATCGGCAACGACGCCAGCCGGAAGGCGACGTTGACGTCCTTGGTGACGCCACCGGCCGCGACCAGGATCAGCCGCTCGACCAAATGCGGGAACTGGTAGGCGAATTGCATGGCCACGCCGCCGCCCAGCGAGTGACCGACGATGGTCACCCGCTCGATGTCGAGCACCGACAGCAGGTCGCGCATCCCGTTGGCGTAGGCGGCCACCGAGTAGTCGGCGCGCGGCTTGTCGGAGCGCCCGTGGCCCAGCAGGTCGGGGGCGATGACCGTGAACCGCTGGGCGAGCTTGGCCTGCACGGTATTCCAGGTGGTGGAGTTGTCACCGATGCCGTGGACCAGCAGGATCGCCGGGCCGTCGCCGGCGATCCGGTAGGCGCGCTGGTAGCCGTGGATGGTGCGGAACTCCAGCCGGGGGGCGGTCACCTCCCGCACCGGGCGGAGAGTGCTCTTGCGCTTCCGCTCGGTCATGTCGCCAACCTTGGTGTCGGGCCGGGCTAGAGGCCGGGTGGAAAGGTCAGGCCTGGTCGTCGTCGTCGCGCTTCTTCTCCGCCTGCTGGGCGAGGAATCGCTCGAACTCTGCGCCAAGCTCGTCGCCGCTAGGCAGGTCCTCGTCGCGAGTTAGTAACGACCTGTTCTCCTGAGCGTCGATGAAGGCATCGTACTGGCGCTCGAGCGCGGTCACCACTTGAGCAACTTCCGCGCTCGCCTCGACCTGCTCGTCGATCTTGGTCCGGATCACAGCCGCCGCCTCGGTCAGCGCCGTCAGCGGCAGCTCGAGCGAGGCGATCTTGCCCACCTGCTCGAGCAGCGCCTCGGCGGCGGCCGGGTAGTCGGTCTGCGTCAGGTAGTGCGGCACGTGCACGGTGTAGCCGACGACCTCGTGGCCATGCTGGGCCATCCGGTATTCCAGCAGATTGGACGCGCTGCCGGGGACCTGGATCTCGGAGATCCAGGGCGTGAACTCGGCGATCAACTCGGGGTTGTTGGAGTGCGCGGTCATCGTGATCGGCCGCGTGTGCGGGACCGCCATCGGGACGGTGCCCAGGCCGATGGTCTGCCGCACGCCCAGGCGCTCGGCCAGCAGGCGTACCGCGGTGATGAAGCGCTCCCACTTCAGGTCCGGTTCCATGCCGGCGAGCAGCAAGAACGGGGTGCCGATGGTGTCGCGCAACGCGTACAGGCTCAGTTCCGGCTCGTCATAGTTGGTGAAGTGATCGGTCTTGAAGGTCATCAGCGGCCGCCGCGACCGGTAATCCAGCAGTTCGTCGATCGCGAAGGACGCGACCAGCTCGGTGTCCAGGGCCGCCTTCAGGTGCGACGAGGCCAGCCGGATCGCGTGCCCGGCGTCCGAGAACCCCTCCAGCGCGTGCACCAGCACGGGGCCTCGGCCGTCCGACGTCGACAACTGCGGCGCGGGCAGCTCGAGCTCGTACATGCCCGCCTGTCCCGGCTGATAGTGCGGGTCCTGTTCGTGAGCCATCGCCGATCGCCTCCTCTCGGGTGTCTCTGCAGGGTGCCCTACCAGTGTCCCCCGAATCGGGTGGCGCCAATATCAAACAGCGGTGTGAAGTTCGCGTTTAATCCACGGGCGAACGCGAGGCGGGGGCCCGCGCCGCGTCGGAATCTGACCGCCAGGCGGGCGTCGGGCATGATGAAAACGATGCGCGTTCCGATCGTGATGCTGTGCCTGGTGGTCGCCGTGGCGACGTCGGGGACGTCGTGCAAGCGGCCACCCGGCGATCACGCGTCCGCCCCGCCGGCGGCCCCGCCGCGCAGCAGTGCCCCGGTGCACCGGCTCGGTCAACCCCAGCCGAAGGCGGTGGCGGCGCCGGTCGACCCGGACAAGCGCGTCGGTGCGATCTTCATCGACGGCGGGCCGTTGCACGTGTGCACGGGCTCGGTGGTGCATTCGACGGGCGGCAACCTGATGATGACCGCGGCGCACTGCCTGGCCGGGGCGTCGAAGATCACCTTCGTGCCGGGTTTCTCCGGCGACGCGCCGCCGGCCGCGGGCGACGTGTGGACGGCCGACGCCGTCTACCTCGACCCCCGCTGGACCGCGAGCAAGGATCCCACCGCGGACTACGCGGTCGCACGGTTGAGCAACGACGCCGGGGGGTCGATCGAGTCGCACTCCGGTTTGGCGTTGACGCTGGGCACGACGCCGCCGCCCGGCAGCCACGTCACCGTGATGGGCTACCCGGCCGGCGTGGGCGGGGCGCCCATCGGGTGTCAGGCCAGCACGTCGGTGACCGAGGCCGGGTTCCCGTCGTTTCCGTGCGAGGGGCTGGTCGACGGGACCAGCGGCGCGCCCTGGGTCAGCGGGACCACGCTGACCGGGGTGATCGGCGGTTTCGAGCGCGGGGGCTGCGCCGCGAACGTCTCCTATTCGGCCCCGTTCGACGCGCAGACCGCGCAGTTGCTCGCCCGCGCCGACGCCGGCGGCCCCGGCGACCCGGTTCCGGGTCAACTCGACGACAGCTGTTAGCGGCGGAACTGGTTGAGGGCGCGCACCTTGTTCATCACGTCGAGCGCGGCCACCTTGTAGGCCTCGGAAAAAGTGGGGTAGTTGAACACGGCGTCCACCAGGTATTCGACGGTGCCGCCGCAGCCCATGACGGCCTGCCCGATGTGCACCATCTCGGTGGCGCTGGTGCCGAAGATGTGCACGCCGAGCAGCTTGAGGTCCTCGGTGGACACCAGCAGCTTGAGCATGCCGTAGGAGTCGCCGGCGATCTGGCCGCGCGCCAGTTCCCGGTACCGGGCTACGCCGACCTCGTAGGGGATCGCGTCCTTGGTCAGCTCGACCTCGGTGGCACCCACGTAGGACACCTCGGGGATGGAGTAGATGCCGATCGGCTGCAGCTCGGTGATGCCGTCGGTCGGCTCCCCGAAGGCGTGGTAGGCGGCCAGCCGGCCCTGCTCCATGGAGGTCGCGGCCAGGGCGGGGAAGCCGATCACGTCGCCGACGGCGTAGATGTGCGGCACCTTGGTCTGGAAGAAGTCGTCGACGAAGATCCGCCCGCGGTTGTCGGCCTCCAGCTCGGCGTTGTTCAGGTCGAGGTGGTCGGTCTGGCCCTGCCGCCCGGCGGAGTACATCACCGTCTCGGCCGGGATCTGCTTGCCGCTGGCCAAGGTGGTGACGGTGCCCGCCGAGCCGACGTCGACCGCGGTCACCTCCTCACCGAACCGGAAGGTCACCGCCAGGTCGCGCAGGTGGAACTTGAGCGCCTCCACGACCTCGGGGTCGCAGAAGTCCAGCATGTCGCTTCGCTTTTCCACCACGGTGACCTTGGTGCCCAGCGCGGCGAACATCGAGGCGTACTCGATGCCGATCACGCCGGCACCCACCACCACCATCGACGCGGGCAGCGACTTGAGGTCGAGGATCCCGTCGGAGTCGAGCACCCGCTCCTCGTCGAACTCGACGCCGGACGGTCGCGCCGGCCGGGTCCCGGTGGCGATGACGATGTATTTGCCACTGACAGTGAGCTTTTCGCGTCGGTTGGGGTCTTCGACCTCGATGGTGTGCGGGTCGACGAACCGCCCGTGACCGAGCAGCAGGTCGATGCGGTTGCGCATCAGCTGGTTGCGCACCACGTCGACTTCCTTGCCGATCACGTGCTGGGTGCGGGCCAGCAGGTCGGCGGGGGTGATCTTCTCCTTGACCCGGTAGCTCGCGCCGTACAGCTCGCGTTGGCTCATCCCGGTGAGGTAAAGCACGGCCTCGCGCAACGTCTTTGACGGGATGGTGCCGGTCTGGACGCACACGCCGCCGAGCATCTGGCCGCGTTCGACGACCGCGACCGACTTGCCGAGCTTGGCCGAGGCGATCGCGGCCTTCTGCCCGCCGGGCCCCGAACCGATGACCACCATGTCGTACTCTTGCGCCGAAGCCATGCGGTAACAGTAGATCAGCAGCACCCACAGTGCTGGGTTCATGCACAGGCCCGAGATTCCGCCCGTTCCCGCGAGCACGGGCTGACGGTGGGGGCCGTCAGCGTGGTGCGCATGACGACACATCGACCCGACTTCAAACTGACCCGACCCGGGGCGCTCATCGCCGCGCTGCCGGCCGTTCTCGGCTTCGTTCCCGAAAATTCATTGGTATTGGTGTCTTTGGACGGCGGCGACCTGGGCGCGGTGCTGCGGGTCGACCTCTCCGACGATCTCGCCGGCCGGGTCGGACACCTGGCGCAGGTCGCCGCGGCGGCCCGCCCCGACGCGGCGATCGCGGTGATCGTCGACGCGGAGGGGGCGCACTGCGCATGCTGCAACGAGGAGTACCGGATCGTGTGCGACGAGCTGGCAAAGTCCTTGTCCGAGCACCACATCGAGCTGTGGGCCGCACACGTGGTGGACCGGGTGGCGCCCGGCGGCCGCTGGCACTGCGTGGACGGCTGCGGGTCGAGCGGCGCGGTGGACGATCCGTCGGCGTCGCCCCTGGCGGCCGCGGCGGTGCTCGACGGCCGGCGCCTCTACGCGCGGCGCGCCGACCTGCAGGCCGTCATCGCGGTGCAGGACGCGGCGCGCAGCGAGGCCCTGACCGGCGCGATCGAACGGCAGGCGACCAGGCGCCGGGCGGCCCACCGCGCGGACCCGGCCCGCTGCGCCCGCGGCGACGTCAAGCACGCGATGACGGCCGCCGCCCGCGTGGCCGCCGGCGAGGCGCTGACCAGGACCCAGCTGGCGAAGCTGGGCTGCGCCCTGAGCGACGCGCAGGTGCGCGACATCCTCTACGCGCTTGCCGTCGGCGAGAACGCCGGCGAGGCGGAGACGTTGTGGGCGGTGCTGGCGCGCACGCTGCCGGCGCCCTGGCGGGTGGAGGCGCTGGTACTGCTCGCGTTCAGCGCGTATGCCCGCGGCGACGGGCCGCTCGCCGGGGTGTCGCTGGAGGCCGCACTGCGCTGCCGGCCCCAGCACCGGATGGCGGGCATGCTGGACACCGCGCTGCAGTCGGGGCTACGGCCCGAGGACATCCGGGAACTGGCGCTCACCGGCTACCGGCTGGCCAAGGAACTCGGGGTGCGGCTGCCGCCGCGGCGGCCGTTCGGCCGCAGGGCGTGCTAGCGGCGAGCGATCAGACCTTTTCCACCTTGACGGCGTGCGCCATCTCGTGCGGCAGGGTGACGTTCTCGTGCCCCGGGATGACGATGGTCACGCCGGCGGGGCCGGTCTCGACGGTCACCCGAGCGTTGGGGACGACGCCGGCGTCCTTCAGGCGGGTGATCAGGTCGATGTCGCCCTGCACGTGTTCGGTCAGCTGGCGCACGACCACGGCCACCGGCGAGCCGGGCGGCAGTTCGGTCAGCCTGACGAGGTCGGCGTCCTCGGCGCCGGAATCCGGGCCCACGCCCAGGTCCAACAGGCCGGGGATCGGATTGCCGAAGGGGGAGGTGGTCGGGTGGTTGAGGACCTTCACCAGCCGACGCTCGACGTCCTCGCTCATCACGTGCTCCCAGCGGCATGCCTCGGCGTGCACTTCCTCCCATGGCACGCCGATCACGTCGACCAGCAATCGTTCGGCGAGGCGGTGCTTGCGCATGACGGCGATGGCCAGCGCGCGGCCCTTGTCGGTGAGCTCGAGATGGCGGTCGCCGGCGACGTGGAGCAGCCCGTCGCGCTCCATGCGGGATACGGTTTGGCTGACGGTCGGCCCGCTCTGCTCGAGGCGTTCGGCGATGCGGGCACGCAGCGGCGTCACGCCCTCTTCTTCGAGGTCGTAGATGGTCCGCAGGTACATCTCGGTGGTGTCAACCAGGTCGTTCATTCAGCACCTTCCATCGCCGCCGAGTCTACTTGGCCGGCTGCGTGAATGGGTGTAACGCTTCCCCGACAAGCAGTATGCCCGCCGCGTCCGCGGCGGGCATACCGTCTTGCTACTGGCTCGGGCGGCGATCGCAAGCGCGGCGTTGGCCGGGCGCCGCGGGTCGCCGCAGATCTACCGGGTCCTAGCTTGCGTACGACCGTAGCCGGTCGGCGCGCTCACCGTGGCGGAGTTTGGACATCACGTCCCGCTCGATCTGGCGGACCCGCTCGCGCGAGAGGCCGAACAGCTTGCCGATCTGGTCCAGCGTGCGCGGCTGGCCGTCGTCCAGGCCGAAGCGCAGCCGGATCACCTGGTGCTCGCGCTCGTCGAGAGTGGCGAGCACGCTGCGGATGTCGGTGTGCAGCAGCTCGGCGATCACCGCGTTCTCCGCGGACATCGCCTCGGCGTCCTCGATGAAGTCGCCCAGCGGGGCTTCCTCTTCGGAGCCGACCGGCATGTCCAGGCTCACCGGGTCACGGCTGTGCTCGAGTAGGTCGTTGATCTTCTCGACGGCGATGCCGGACTCGGCGGCCAGTTCCTCATCGGTCGCCTCGCGCCCCAGGTTCTGGTGCATCTCCCGCTTGATCCGCGCCAGCTTGTTGACCTGCTCGACCAGGTGCACCGGCAGGCGGATGGTGCGGCTCTGGTCGGCCATGCCGCGGGTGATGGCCTGACGGATCCACCACGTCGCGTAGGTGGAGAACTTGAAACCCTTTGTGTAGTCGAACTTTTCCATCGCCCGGATCAGGCCCAGGTTGCCCTCCTGGATCAGGTCCAGTAGCGGCATGCCACGGCCGGTGTAGCGCTTGGCCAGCGACACCACCAGGCGCAGGTTGGCCTCCAGCAGATGACGGCGCGCGGCCTGCCCGTCGCGCACGACGGCCTCGAGGTCGCGTCGGCGGTTCTCGCCGAGGCGCTTGCGAGTCTCGAGCAGGTGCTCGGCGTAGAGCCCGGCCTCGATGCGCTTGGCCAGTTCAACTTCGCCCGCCGCGTTCAGCAGCGCCGTCTTACCGATGCCATTGAGATAAACGCGCACGAGGTCCGCGGCGGGGCTTTGAGCATCCAGATCGCCATCAAATCTGCTCGTGCTGGCGTTCGCCATAGCGACCTCCCGTTCGGCTTGTACTGTCATTGGGTTCAACGACAGATCAGCCCTGAGAGTTCCCGGCCCCCTGTCATCTCACACGTCTTGACGTGCAGGAATGTGCCGTCGACCTGAGAATGTCCTGAGAAGTCGGGGCGATGCGCTGCTCGGCTGGGAACCGGCTAGGAAACGATGTCGCCGCCCGGGCCGGGAGGCCATCCCGGCTGGGGGCGGCGGCGCGGTTCCAGCGCCGGGCGCTGGGCGGTGGGGAACAGCGGGGTGCGCCGCGCGGCATCGTCGAAGCGGCGGGGTTCGTCGGCGCTGCGCGGTGGCCGATCGTTGGCGATCAGGACCGCCATCCACGGCAACGGGATCGAGAGGGCCACGATGGCCAGCGAGATCAGGCCGTTGTGCCAGGCGCCGTAGGCCAGCGCGGCCAGAATCAGCGCCGGGATCCTGAACGCCATCAGCGTCAGGTACTTCCGGACCCGAGCGCGATGCTGCTCCTCGTAGGAGGGTGCTGCGGCGGTGATGAGGACTGGCCTGCCATCATCGTCGAACCCCAACTGGGTCTCGCGCTTCATTGCTCGCCGCGCCTCATTTCTCCACTCTCCCACAATCGACCGATTCCGGCAGAAGCGAGTCACGGGGCACAATGTCAGGTATGCAAACCCAGACGATCGAACGCACCGAGACCGACGAACGCGTCGACGACGGGACGGGCAGCGATACGCCGAAATACTTCCACTACGTCAAGAAGGACAAGATCGCCGAGAGCGCGGTGATGGGGAACCACGTGGTGGCGTTGTGCGGGGAGGTGTTCCCCGTCACCAAGGCGGCCAAGCCGGGCTCGCCGGTCTGCCCCGATTGCAAGCAGATCTACGACCGGATGAAGAAGGGCTAGATCGGCGCCGACGGCTCGGCCGTCACGGCGTTGTCGGGGGGCGCCGGCTCCGGTGGTGCCCCCGCGGCCCGCTTCGGCGCGGCGATGCGGGCTTGCAGCCATTTGCGCAACCGGTGGGCGTGCGTCTTCGGCGCCGGGAACTCCTCTTGGATCGCGGCGTTGAGTTCGGCCCCCAGCATGACGGCGAAGCCGCCGAAGAACGCGAACAACAGGAACGCGATCGGGGTGGCCAGCGCGCCGTAGGTGTAGCCGGTGCTGGTGATCCACCCCAGGTAGATCCGCAGGCCCAGCGTGGCGATCAGGAAGACCGCGGTGGCCAGCACCGCGCCGAAGAGCAGCCGGTGCGTCGGCAGCGGTTCGGGCAGGGCGACCCGGTACAGGATGACCACCCCCACCAGCAGGCCGAGGATCAGCACCGGGTAATAGCCGTAGCGCAGGACGTTGGCCAGGTCGTACGGGATGTGTTCGCTCACCTTGCGTGGGCCCACCACCAACACCGGCGCGGCGCACACCACGAACACCAGCATCACCACGTACAGGAACAGGGCGAACAGCCGCTGCCGCACGGGATGCCGCAACGGGGTCTGGTCGTGCGCCTCCACCACCGCGTCGACGTACGCCGAGATGGCCGACGAACCGGCCCACATCGAGATCAGGAAGCCCACCGACACCACCTCGCCCCGCGCGTTGGCGGTGACGTCGCGGATGGTCGGCTCGATGATCTCGTTGACGACGCTGGGGGAGAAGAAGCTGCGGATCGCCGAGATGATGCTCTTCTCGATCGCCGTCAACGTGTCCGGGCCGAACAGTGGCGCCACGTAGGCCAGGCTCCCGAGCATCCCGAGCAGCAGCGGCGGAAGCGACAGCGCCGACCAGAAACCCGCCTGCGCGGACTCGGAAAAGATGGAGTCATCCCAGCTTTTCGCGAGGGTCCTCAGACTGAGTCGCCAGATGTGATGGCGGGACGGTTTTGCGACTTGATCGCTCATACCCGTCCAGCATTACCGAAGACTGGCCCCGTCGCCCACATTGGCGACGGGTGAGTTGGCCGACCTAGCTTCCGCTGACCTCCAGGACGGCGGACAGCTCGGTCAGCTTGGCCTCGTGCTCGTTGGCGTGATGCTGGCAGAAGAGAAGCTCGGCTCCTGAAGGCAGCGTGGCGCGGACTCGAGCGGCGGCACCGCAGCGGTCGCAGCGGTCCGCACGGGTGAGCTCGGGACTGGTCAGAGTTGCATTCATGGCTTCTCCGTTCTTGCTTTTATTCACTCTCTCAGACGTATGGGGTTTTCGCGTTGTTCCCCGATCGTTATCGGGTGTGTCGTTTCTCACGGCGTGTAAACGTTTCGTTGCGGAAGGCTCTCTACAGTGATCACTTGTGACTTTCGCTCCTGACCTGCTGGTACATCTGTGCGGGCGCGACGAGTGGTTCGGTGCCCGCGCCGCCGGCGAGATCCGTCCCGACGCGTCGGGCGGCGGCCGCTTCATTCATCTTTCGGCGCCCGGGCAGGTCCACCTGCCCGCCAACCGTCTCTACCGGGGGCGCGACGACCTGGTGCTGCTGCACATCGACCCGGCGCGGCTGAACTCCGAAGTTCGTTGGGAGCCAGGGGTAGCAACGGATCCGGAGTCGATGCTGTTCCCGCACCTGTACGGTCCGCTGCCCGTCGGCGCGGTGATTCGGGTCACCGATTACCGGCCCGGGCCCGACGGGACGTTCCCGGCGGCCGGGGGGTCGACGTAGGCATCGGCCTCGATCTCGACCAGCAGCTCGGGCGCGATCAGGGCCGACACCTCCACCATCGTCGCCGCGGGACGGATGGTTCCGAAGACCTCCGCGTGCACCGCCGCGACCTCGCGCCAACGGGAGATGTCGGTGACGTAGACGCGGGTGCGGACCACGTCGGTGAGCGCCGCCCCCGCCCGCCCCAGCGCAGTCTCGATGCGGCGCAGGGCGTCTCGGGTCTGTGCGGCGACGTCCGTCGCCGGGCCGGCGCCGGTCGTTCCGGCAACCGACACGTGCGGGCCGACCCGAACGGCACGCGAATAGCCGACGGTGTCCTCGAACTCCGATTCCGAGGAGACCAGTGTGCGGTTGGCTGCCATGCGCCTCACCGTACGACGACGCCGCGGCCGGCGCGACGCATTTTCGGCGACGAGGTCAACGAGGTTGCGCGGCAACGGGTTCCGCGATGACAGGCGCCGGGTGCTTAGTCGAGGTAGTCCCGCAGGACCTGGGAACGGCTGGGGTGGCGCAGCTTTGACATCGTCTTGGATTCGATCTGACGGATGCGCTCGCGGGTGACCCCGTACACCTGGCCGATCTCGTCGAGGGTGCGGGGCTGGCCGTCGGTGAGGCCGAAGCGCAGCCGTACCACGCCGGCCTCGCGCTCGGAGAGGGTTTCCAGCACCGACTGCAGCTGGTCCTGCAGCAGGGTGAACGACACCGCGTCCACGGCCACCACGGCTTCGCTGTCCTCGATGAAGTCACCCAGCTGGCTGTCGCCCTCGTCGCCGATCGTCTGGTCCAGCGAGATCGGCTCCCGGGCGTATTGCTGGATCTCCAGCACCTTTTCGGGCGTGATGTCCATTTCCTTGGCCAGCTCTTCGGGCGTGGGTTCGCGGCCCAGGTCCTGCAGCAGCTCGCGCTGGATGCGGCCCAGCTTGTTGATCACCTCGACCATGTGCACCGGGATGCGGATGGTGCGGGCCTGGTCGGCCATGGCGCGGGTGATGGCCTGGCGGATCCACCACGTCGCATAGGTGGAGAACTTGTAGCCCTTGGTGTAGTCGAACTTCTCGACCGCGCGGATCAGGCCCAGGTTTCCTTCCTGGATGAGGTCCAGGAACGCCATGCCGCGGCCGGTGTAGCGCTTGGCCAGGGATACCACCAGGCGCAGGTTGGCTTCGAGCAGATGGTTTTTCGCGCGATCGCCGTCGCGGCAGATCCACATCATGTCGCGGCGCTGGGCGGCGGGCAGCTTGTCGCCGCGCTCGGCCATCTCGGCCATCAGCTGCGTGGCGTACAGGCCGGCCTCGATCCGCTTCGCCAGCTCGACCTCTTCCTCGGCGTTGAGCAGCGCCACCTTGCCGATCTGCTTGAGGTAGGCGCGAACCGAGTCCGCGGAGGCGGTGAGTTCGGCGTCCTTGCGCGCCTGGCGCAGCGCCTCGGACTCGTCTTCGTCCCAGACGAAATCCCCGGAAGCCTTGTCCTTTTCGGAGGGCTCGGCGATTTCCTCGTCGTCGGCGGCGGCCTCGGGGGCCGCGACGGCGGCCGGGGCGGCCCCCCCTTCCTCGGCGTCCTCGGAGTCGGCCGGGTCGATGTCGGCGTCCTCGCCGTCGGCCGCGACGTCGTCCTCGAGGTCGTCGAGGCTCAGGTCGCCGGCGTCGATCTCGAGGTCTTCACCGGGCTCGGCGTCGAGCTCCGCGTCGTCGAGATCTTCCACGACCTCGACGTCCACGTCGGCGTCCGCCGGGGCGCCCTTGGCCGCTTTGGTCCCGCGACCCGACGGGGCCTTGGCGGCGCGGGGCTTCTTGGCGCCGGCCTCGGCGTCGGCCTCGGACTTGGCGGTGCGCGCGGGCGCGGGCGCCTTGGCGGCGCGCTTGGCCGGGGCGGCGCCGTGGGCGGCCTTGGCCGCAGGGCGCTTGGCGGGGGCGGACGGAGACTTCGTGGCGGTCCGTTTCACCGGCGCGTCGGTTGCCGGGCTTGCCTTGGTCGCTGCCACTTACACCCCTTCGTTTGGACTCACCTTCGGTGGGTAATGGGCATGGTTAACCGAAAGTGTCTGCTATGTCGATGTCGGCGTTGGATCAGCGTGGGTATCTGCACGCTATCGGTCGGGCGGTCGCCGATGACCATTGTAACGACAGTGCCCCGCCGAACGGCTCTGCCGGGCGAAAATCAGTGGGTCACGTCCGAGGTCGAGGCCATGGCGGCGCCGACTATTCCGGCGGTGTTGAGCAGGGCCGCAGCCACCACCGGGGTGCGGTTTTCCAGCAGCGGTAGCCATTTGTCGGCCTTGCGGCTGATGCCGCCGCCGGCGATGAACAGGTCCGGCCAGACCGCATTCTCGATGGCCACCAGCACCCGGGTGACCTGCTTGGCCCACTTCTCGTAGCTCCAGCCGTTCCGCTCTTTGACCGACGAGGCCGCGCGCAGTTCGGCTTCCTTACCGCCGACCTCGAGATGCCCGAACTCGGTGTTGGGGATCAGCACGCCGTTGTGAATCACCGCGGAGCCGATCCCGGTGCCGAACGTCAGCAACACGACCAGGCCGGACTGGTTCCTGCCCGCCCCGTAGTGCTCCTCGGCCAGCCCGGCGGCGTCCGCATCGTTGAGCACCGTGACGTCCTGGCCGTCCAGCGCGGCGCTGATGATGTCGCGCGCGTTGGTGCCGATCCACGATTTGTCGACGTTGGCCGCCGTCTGGACCACACCGTGGGTGACCACCCCCGGATAGGTCACCCCGAGCGGACCGGTCCAGCCGAACGCGTTGACGACCTCGGCGATGGTCTTGGCGACCGCCTGGGGGGTCGCGGGTTGCGGGGTCAACAGCTTGATCCGCTCGCCGATCAGCTGCCCGGTGTCCATGTCGACGATGCCGCCCTTGATGCCGCTGCCGCCGACGTCGATGCCGAAACCCCGACGCTGTGGTGTGCCGACGGCCGCGCCGGCGGCGGGCGTGTCCGTAGTCGAGTCGGTGCTGGTCATCGAAGCTCCTGCGGGTCCTTGGGCTGTGCGCCCACCTTAGCCCGGCGTGGTGGTGGCTAAGGGGTATCTGCGGGGCCGTGGCGGTTGTGATGCGATAGACCCGTGACCCGAGGAGACGACGACCCCGACCGGTTGCGCGCGGTGGCCGAGTCGCTGGCCTCCGAGGCCGCCGCGTTCGTGCGGCGCCGGCGCGCAGAGGTGTTCGGCGCGGCCGGGGCGAGCTCGACATCCCCCGGCGACGGCGCGGTGCGGTCGAAGAGCACCCCCACCGATCCGGTGACCGTCGTCGACACCGAGACGGAGCGCCTGCTGCGGGACCGGCTGGCCGAATTGCGGCCCGGTGACCCGATTCTCGGGGAGGAGGGCGGTGGCCCGGCCGATCCGGCGGCCACGCCAGTGGACGCGATCACCTGGGTGCTCGACCCCATCGACGGCACGGTGAACTTCGTCTACGGCATTCCGGCGTACGCGGTGTCGGTCGGCGTGCAAGTCGACGGCGTGTCGGTGGCGGGGGCGGTCGCCGACGTCGTCGGTGGCCGGGTGTACTCGGCCGCGGTCGGGCTGGGCGCGCACGTCGTCGACGAGCGGGGCGTCAACCCGTTGCGATGTGCCGAGGTCGACGATTTGTCAATGGCGTTGCTGGGCACCGGTTTCGGTTACTCCCGGCAGCGTCGGGCCGCGCAGGCGGAGCTGTTGGCGCGGCTGCTGCCGGTGGTCCGCGACGTCCGCCGGATCGGTTCGGCCGCGCTGGACTTGTGCATGGTCGCGGCGGGCCGGCTCGACGCGTTCTACGAGCACGGCCTGCAGCCGTGGGATTGCGCCGCGGGCGCGCTGATCGCGGCCGAGGCGGGGGCGCGGGTCTCGTTGCCGCCGCGCGACGTCGAGGGTGCCGGGCTGGTGCTGGCGGCCGCCCCGGGAATCGCCGACGAGCTACTGGCCGCGCTGGACGAAATCGACGGCCTGGACCCGATTCTCGACTGACGTCGGTCAGCAGCTGCTGGAGTGGATCTTGGTGAGCAGCGCCGGGTCCGACGGCTCGGTGGCGCCGGGGCGCAGGGTGGCCAGTACGGCGTCGATGTCGTCGTTGTGGGCCAGCGCGGTGAAGTCCGTGCCCAGCGCCAGGTCGACGGAGTCGTCGGCGCGGCTGTCGTTGAACAGCTCCATACACGGCGCCACCAGCCACACCGCGGCCGCGGTGGCCTGCCCGGCGGTACCGAACCGGATCTCGCCCTGACAGGTGAGCCGGGCGCCGGCATACAGCGGGTCGTTGGCGGCGGCGGGCGCAGCGAAGCCGAGGTCTTTGAGCGCGCCCGCGACGTCGCCGGCTTGTCCGCCTCGGCCGCTGGCGTTGAGCACCCGGACCTTGGTGTCGCTGAGTTTGGCGGGTGTGACATCCATCATCGCGCTTCGCGAGACCTGCTCGCCGAGCTGAGCCGGCGCCGATCCATCCGCCTTCGGCGGCGGGTTGCACACCGCCACCTCGTGCACCTTCGCGGGCCTGGTCAGCGCGATCGTCCACACCACGGCCGTCACCACGACGAGGAAAACCACCACCACGATGGCGGGCCGGGGATTGCGCCGCCGGAAGGGCCGGCCGTGCTTGTCGAACGCGGTACCCTCGGTGATTTGTGCGACCACAGGTGCACTCTAATCGCACGAGAAACGCACTGTTCAAAGGCGAACGCAAGGGCCAAGATGGGCGTGTGACGTAAATCACACATTAACGGCCCACGATACGGGCACGAATCGTTTGGTGGATGCGTTCGACGCTGGTACAAAGCGATGCCTGAGATTACGAGGGCATGCAGAGGCAATAGGGCAGGGGAAGAGATATGCCTACCGACTATGACGCTCCACGGCGCACCGAGACGGACGACGTCTCGGAAGATTCGCTGGAGGAGCTCAAAGCCCGACGCAACGAGGCGGCCTCGGCCGTCGTCGACGTCGACGAATCCGAAACCGCTGAGTCTTTCGAGCTGCCCGGCGCCGACCTGTCCGGGGAAGAACTGTCCGTGCGAGTCATTCCGAAGCAGGCTGACGAGTTCACCTGCTCGAGTTGCTTCCTGGTGCAACACCGCAGCCGGTTGGCCAGCGAGAAGAACGGCTTGATGATCTGTACCGACTGCGCGGCCTGATCGGTTTCGAGGTCAGCTGCGCAATGCCGATAGCACCCGCTCCGGGTGGCGGCAGCTCACCAGCCAGTACGGCGTCGGGTCGTCCGGATCGTCGAGGACGACCAGGACCATCGGACCGACCCATGCCCGGTGCAGGACGAACGCCGCCGGGTCGAGCTGGCGGCCCAGGGCCGCGGACTTGGCCGACGGGGCTACCGCTGCGGATCGGGCGATCGCGGTGACCGGCAGGTGCGCCTCGCCGGCCCACAGCTCCACCCCTCCCGGGACCTTCGGATCGGCGGTGACCCGGATCTCGACGCGGCCCAGCCACCACAGCGCCCCGGCCGCGACGGCGAACAGCGTTGCGTACGGCAGCCACGTCGGTCCGGGGGCGACACCCATGTTGACTTCGAAAGCGATGAGGCCCGCCAGCCCGAAGCCCAGCGGCCACCACCACCAGGGCACCCACAGTCGTTCGCGATATCGCAGACTGTGCGGCGCGACGCGCGTACCGGACACGCAGTCAAGGGTAATCTGTGGCCCCGTGTCGACCAGTCTGGCCATCGTCCGCCTCGATCCCGAGCTTCCGCTGCCCACCCGTGCCCACCAGGGTGACGCCGGGGTGGATCTCTACAGCGCGGAAGACCTCAAGCTGGAACCGGGGCGGCGCGCCCTGGTCCGCACGGGCGTGGCCGTCGCGATTCCATTCGGGATGGTCGGGCTCGTTCACCCGCGCTCGGGGTTGGCCTCGCGCGTGGGACTTTCGATCGTCAACAGCCCGGGCACCATCGACGCGGGCTATCGCGGCGAGATCAAGGTCGCACTGATCAATCTCGATCCGGCCGAGCCCATCGTGGTGCATCGTGGCGACCGCATCGCCCAGCTGCTGGTGCAGCGGGTCGAGCTGGTCGACCTGGTCGAGGTGTCGTCGTTCGACGAGGCCGGCCTGGCCGAAACATCCCGTGGCGACGGCGGCCACGGCTCCTCCGGCGGGCATGCGAGCCTGTGATGCGCGCCGGTGGCGATGCGGTGGGGCTACCGCCCGCCCGCGGGGACGAAGCGATGAGGAGGGGCGGCGCTGATGGCTGCATTCGGTAAGCGCTCACGCAACGACGAGACCGGTGTCGGTCAGCCCGACCCGGCGGCGGGCGACGCCGTGGCACCACCCGGCGACGAGGCCTCCGACGAGATCGAAGAACTCGAGGGCCCGTTCGACATCGACGATTTCGACGACCCGTCGGTCGCGGAGCTGGCGCGCCTGGACCTGGGCTCGGTGCTCATCCCCATGCCGGAGGCCGGCCAGCTGCAGGTCGAACTGACCGAGACCGGGGTCCCGAGCGCCGTGTGGGTGGTCACGCCCAACGGGCGCTTCACCATCGCCGCCTACGCGGCGCCCAAGACGGGCGGCCTGTGGCGGGAAGTGGCCGCCGAGCTCGCCGATTCGCTGCGCCAGGACTCGGCCAAAGTCAGCATCAAGGACGGGCCGTGGGGCCGCGAGGTGGTCGGCTCCGCCTCCGGTGCGGTGCGCTTCATAGGTGTCGACGGCTATCGCTGGATGATCCGTTGCGTGATCAACGGTCCGCACGAGACCATGGAGGCGCTCGAGCAGGAGGCGCGAGCAGCGTTGGCCGACACCGTGGTTCGCCGCGGTGACACACCGCTTCCGGTGCGCACGCCGTTGACCGTCCAGCTGCCCGAGCCGATGGCGCAGCAGCTGCGGGAAGCCGCCGCCGCCCAGCAGGCGCAGCAACACGAGGAGGCGCAGCAGGGCGCCGACGAGCCCGCGGCGCGCCGCAGCGCCGACGGCTCGGCCATGCAGCAGCTGCGCACCACCACCGGCGGCTGACCGGGGGCTCAGCTCGCGTCGGCGAGGGCGGCCAGGCAGGCCGCGCCGAGCGCGGCGGGGTCCGCGCCGATCTGATCGAGCGTCACCGTCCGCAGCGCCGCGCGCGCCGCGGCGCCCACCCATTCCACCCCCACCCGCAGCGGGTGGACGGGGTCGTCGACCGCGGCCGCGACGCCCAGCGGCGCGGCCAGCCGCGCCAGCTCGGCGTGGGTCGGGGCGACGTAGGCGGCGGCCTCGTCCATCGCGCCGGGCAGCTGCGGCCATTGGCCGCGCCAGGAACGGGCCAGTTCGTCGGCCAGCCACGGCGGGCTGGACGCCCGCATCTGGCCGGTCGTCACCTCCAGCCCGTCCGCGCGCAACTGTGCCGCCGTATGCCGCGCCGCCAGGGCCGCGGGCGCCCCGTCCGGCGGCCCGGCCCAGGCCGGCAGCGCCGCCAGGACGGCGACCACCTTGTCCGCGTGGGCCAGCGCCCAGGCGACCGCCACGGCCGCGCCGATCGACACTCCGCCGACCGCGATCGGGCCCGTCCGCGCGGCGGCGTCCAGCGCGGACACGTAGCCGTCGATCAACCGATCCGGCCGCGGCGGCGGGGCCACGAGAAGGGCGCCGACCTGGCGCAACGGACCCGAGAACGCCCGCTCGACGTAGTCGTCGTCGGACCCCGTGCCGGGCAACAACACGGTGCTGACACCCCGCAGATCGACAGCCACCCCCCGATAGTGCCCCGGCGTTCGGCCGCGCTCCAACATGGGTGTTTGAGTCGGTTGGCGCATGGGAACCAACAGGTCTACGGTGTCCGTTGGCGTAAATGGAAGCGCCAAGGCTTATCGGCATTGTCAGGAGGGGCCATGGGGGCCCAAGGGTATCTGCGCCGGCTCACCCGTCGCTTGACGGAGACGCCGGAGCAACGCGACTCCGAGGAGTTGTCCGACGAGGTCGCGAGCACCGGCGCGCATCGGGCGATCGATTGTGAGCGTGGCCAAGAGGTCACGATGGTCGGCACGCTGCGCAGCGTGGAATGTAACGGCAAGGCCTGTGCGGGCGGTGTCCGCGCCGAGTTGTTCGACGGCAGCGACACCGTGACCCTGGTCTGGTTGGGCCAGCGCCGGATACCCGGCATCGACTCCGGCCGCAAGCTGCGGGTGCGGGGCCGGCTGGGCAAGCTGGAGAACGGGGCCAAGGCCATCTACAACCCGCACTACGAAATTCAGCGGTGACGCGTCCCGGCGATCGGGGGTCGGGCCGGCAACCGCACGAGTCGGGCTCCACCGAACCCGCGGCCACCGGCCGCATCACCCCGGAACGGCTCCTGGCACAGGCGGGCGGGGTCAGCGGCGTCATCTATTCGTCGCTGCCCGTCGTGGTCTTCGTCATCGCGTCGAGCGTCTCGGGTTTGTTGATGGCGATCGCGTCCGCGGTGGCGGTGGCCGCACTGGTCTTGCTGTGGCGGCTGATTCGGCGGGATTCCCCCCAGCCGGCGTTCTCCGGGTTCTTCGGCGTCGCCATCTGCGCGCTGGTCGCCTACGTCGTGGGGGAGTCCAAGGGCTATTTCCTGCTTGGCATTTGGATGTCGCTGCTGTGGGCGGTGGTCGTCGCGGCGTCGGTCGTCATCCGCCGGCCCCTGGTCGGCTACGTGTGGAGCTGGGCCAGCGGGCGCGGCCGCGCCTGGCGCGAGGTGCCCCGGGCGGTGTACGCGTTCGACATCGCCTCGCTCTGCTGGGTGCTGGTCTTCGCCGCCCGATTCGTCGTCCAGCGCCTGCTCTACGACGCCAACCAAACCGGTTGGCTGGCGGTCGCGCGCATCGCGATGGGGTGGCCGCTGACCGTGGCGGCCGCATTGGTGACCTACGCGGCGATCAAGTCTGTGCAGCGGGCCGTTCCGCCCGCCGGCGACACCGGGGTTCAGGTCGAGGCCCGCCCCGTCGGCGACTAGTCGGACTAGTCCGTCAGCGCGGGGCCGTCCGGCAGCAGCAGCTTGCGCAGGTCCTCCTCGGCGTCGGCGACCGCGACGAAGAGCAGCTCGTCGCCGCCTTCCAGCGGCTCGTCCGCCTCGGGCACGATCACCCGCGGGCCGCGCAGGATCGTGACCAGCGAGGCGTCCCGGGGCAGTTGAAGCCGGCGCACCGGCTTACCCCCCCAGGGAGTGTCGTCGGGCAGGGTGATCTCCACCAGGTTGGCCTGCCCCCTGCGGAATTCCATGAGCCGCACCAGATCACCGACGGCGACGGCCTCTTCGATGAGCGAGGCCAGCATGCGCGGCGTGGACACCGCCACGTCCACGCCCCACGCGTCGGTGAACAACCATTCGTTGCGGGGGTCGTTGACCCGGGCCACCACCCTGGGCACCGCGAATTCGGTCTTGGCCAGCAGGCTGAGCACGACGTTGGCCTTGTCGTCGCCGGTCGCCGCCACCACCACGTCGAACTCCTGCAGGTGCACCGACTCCAGCAGGCTCAGCTCGCAGGCATCGCCGAGCCGCCAGTGTGCCGCGGGGATCGCGTCGACGTCGACGTGGTCGGGGTTGCGCTCGATGAGCGTCACGTCGTGTCCGTTGCCGATGAGTTCGCGGCTGACGGAGCGGCCGACCGCGCCGGCCCCGGCGACAGCTACCTTCATTTCGCCGCTCCTTAACCGAGTTCTTCGCTGGGTGGCAGGGCCGCGATGGCCACGGCCTCGGCGGCGCGGCCGGAGATCGCGGCGACATAGATCTGATCGCCGGCCTGGATCACCGTCTTCGGCTCCGGCAAGACGCCGGCCCCGAACCGGATCAGGAACGCGACGCGGGCGCCGGTGGCCTGCTCGAGATCGGTTATCCGATGGCCGATCCACTCCTCGTGCAGGACGACCTCGGCGACGACGACCGTGCCGGTCGGGTCCCGCCACTTGGCGGTCTCGGTGTCTCGCAGCAGCGCGTTGAGCAGGCGGTCGGTGGTCCACGGCACGGTGGCGATCGTGGGGATGCCGAGGCGCTCGTAGACCTCGGCGCGCTTGGCGTCGTAGATCCGGGCGACGACGCGCTTGACACCGAAGGTCTCCCGGGCCAGCCGCGCCGAGATGATGTTCGAGTTATCCCCGGATGACACGGCGGCGAACGCGTCCGCCTCCTCGATGCCGGCCCGCAGCAAGACGTCCCGGTCGAATCCCTGCCCCAAGACCCGTTCGCCGGCGTACTCCGGGCTGAGCCGGTTGAAAGCGGTGCTGTCGCGGTCGATCACCGCGACGTCGTGGCCGATCCGGGACAGCCCGTCCGCCACCGAGGAACCGACGCGGCCGCAGCCCATCACCACTACTCGCACTTTCCGATCCTCTCGGCTGCGTCCTGCCTTCCGAATCGGCAACCCCATGCCGGGCGGGCCGATCCGGGTCGGCAAACATTCTCGCCTACGAAGCTACCGCCAGACCCCTGTGGGCTTACTCTTGGCTCTCGTGTCCAAACTTTCAACCGCAGCGCGTCGGTTGCTGATCGGCCGGCCGTTTCGCAGCGACCGACTGAGCCACACCCTGTTGCCCAAGCGGATCGCCTTGCCGGTGTTCGCCTCCGACGCGATGTCGTCGGTGGCCTACGCGCCCGAGGAGATCTTCCTGATGCTGTCGGTGGCCGGGCTGGCCGCCTACGCCATGGCGCCCTGGATCGGCCTCGCCGTCGCGGCCGTCCTGCTGATCGTGGTGTCCAGCTACCGGCAGAATGTGCACGCCTACCCGTCCGGAGGGGGCGACTACGAGGTCGTCACCACCAACCTCGGCGACACCGCCGGCCTCGTGGTCGCCAGCGCCCTGATGGTGGATTACGTTCTGACGGTTGCCGTTTCCATCTCGTCGGCCATGTCGAACATCGGCTCTGCCATCCCGTTCGTCTATGACCACAAGGTGTTCTTCGCGGTCGTCGCCACCCTGGCGATCATGGCGATGAACCTGCGCGGGGTGCGCGAATCCGGTCTGGCGTTCGCCATCCCGACCTACGCGTTCATCGTCGGGATCGCCTGCATGATCGTATGGGGCTTGTTCCGGATCTTCGTGTTGGACGACCCGCTGCGGGCCGAGTCGGCGGGATTTCAGATGCACGCCGAACACGGCAAGGTCGTCGGGTTCGCGCTGGCCTTCCTGGTGGCCCGCTCGTTCTCCTCGGGCTGCGCGGCACTGACCGGTGTGGAGGCCATCAGCAACGGGGTGCCGGCGTTCGAAAAACCCAAGTCGCGGAACGCGGCCACCACCCTGTTGATGCTCGGGATCATCGCGGTGAGCATGTTCATGGGCATGATCGTGTTGTCCGTGCAGACCGGGGTCCAGCTCGTCGACGATCCGGCCACGCAGCTGACGGGCGCCCCGCCCGGGTATCAACAGAAGACTCTGGTCGCGCAGCTGGCCCAGGTGGTGTTCGGCAGCTTCCACATCGGGTTCCTGCTGATCGCCGGCGTCACCGCGCTCATTCTGGTCTTGGCCGCCAACACCGCATTCAACGGCTTCCCGGTGCTCGGGTCGGTCCTGGCGCAGCACAGCTACCTGCCCCGCCAATTGCACACCCGTGGCGACCGGTTGGCGTTCTCCAACGGGATCCTGTTCTTGTCGGCCGCGGCCGTCGCGGCGGTGGTGGCGTTCCGTGCCGAGTTGAGCGCGCTGATCCAGCTCTACATCGTCGGCGTGTTCATCTCGTTCACGTTGAGCCAGATCGGAATGGTCCGGCACTGGACGCGGTTGCTGCGCACCGAGACCGACCCCCGCGTCCGGCGCACGATGATGCGCTCGCGGGTCGTCAACACGATCGGCCTGATATCCACCGGCGCCGTCCTGATCATCGTCCTCGTCACGAAATTCCTCGTGGGTGCGTGGATCGCGATCGTCGCCATGAGCGCGCTGTTCGTCGTGATGAAAATGATTCGCAAGCACTATGATTCGGTGAATCACGAGCTGGCCGAGCAGGCTGCCGAGCAGGAAAACGAGATGGTGCTGCCGAGCCGCAATCACGCCGTCGTGCTCGTGTCGAAGTTGCACCTTCCGACCCTGCGCGCCCTCGCCTACGCGCGAGCGACCCGGCCCGACGTGTTGGAGGCCGTCACCGTCAGCGTCGACGACGGGGAAACCCGCGAGCTGGTCCATCAATGGGAGGAAAGCGATATCAGCGTTCCCCTCAAGGTGATCGCCTCGCCGTATCGCGAGATCACCCGGCCCGTCCTGGATTACGTCAAGCGAGCGCGGGAAGAGTCACCGCGCACCGTCGTCACGGTGTTCATCCCCGAATACGTGGTGGGTCACTGGTGGGAGCAGGTGTTGCATAACCAGAGTGCGCTTCGGCTCAAGGGCAGGCTGCTGTTCATGCCGGGCGTGATGGTGACTTCGGTTCCGTGGCAATTGACTTCGTCGGAACGGCGCAGGACATTGCAACCGCACGTGGCCCCCGGTGACGCCCGACGGGGAATCTTCGATTGACACCGGAATCGACCCGCGCACCCGACGAGGTGACGGCCCCCCACGGGGAATTGACGTTGGTCACCGGCGCCCCGGCCAACGGCGGCAGCTGCGTGGCGCACCACGAAGGGCGCGTGGTGTTCGTCCGCTACGCATTGCCGGGTGAGCGGGTACGGGTGCGGGTCACCGCCGACCGCGGATCTTATTGGCACGCCGAGGTTGTCGAGGTGCTCGAGCCGGCGCCCGACCGCATCGCGTCGCTGTGCCCGATCGCCGGGGTGGGCGGCGCCGGCTGCTGCGACGTGGCGTTCGCCACGCCCGAGGCGGCCCGCACGCTCAAGGCGCAAGTGGTGGCCAATCAGTTGGAGCGATTGGGCGGACACCGCTGGGACGGCGAGGCCGAACCGCTGTCGGACGCCGGGCCGACGGGCTGGCGGACCCGCGTGCGGCTCGATGTGGGCGCGGACCGTCGCCCGGGCTTCCACCGGTATCACAGCGACGAGCTGGTGACCGACCTGCGCTGCGCGCAGCTACCGGCCGGCATGCTCGACGGGCTCGCCGAATCCGACTGGCCGGCCACCGCCCACTTGCACGTCGTCGTCGACGACGACGGCGCGCGGCATGTGGTGCGCACCCTGCGGCAGGGCAAGCGGACCGCGACCAAGGTGGTGGAGGGCGGCTACGAGGCGGTGCAACGGGTGGGCGCGCGCAGCTGGCAGATCCCGGTGACCGCCTTCTGGCAGGCGCACCGCGGCGCCGCCGGGGTGTACAGCCGGCTGGTCGCCGACTGGGCGGAGCCCCGCGCCGGCGCGACGGCGTGGGACCTCTACGGCGGCGCGGGTGTCTTCGCCGCGGCGCTGGGCGCGGCGGTCGGCGAGTCGGGGCGGGTGCTGAGCGTCGACACCTCGCGCGCCGCCACGCGCTCGGCGCGCGCCGCGCTGGACGACCTGCCCCAGGTGCAGGTCGTCACCGACTCCGTGCGCCGGGCGCTCGGCGCGCAACGGTCGAGCGCCGATGTGGCCGTGCTGGATCCGCCGCGGGCGGGCGCCGGGCGCGACATCATCGACCTGCTGGCCGCCGCCGGCGTTCCGCGGGTGGTGCACATCGGTTGCGAGGCGGCGTCTTTCGCGCGCGACGTCGGCCTCTACCGTGGCCACGGCTATGCCGTCGAGAAGATCAAGGTGTTCGACGCGTTTCCGCTCACCCACCACACCGAATGCGTCGCGCTGCTCACCCGGTAGCCCACCGGTCGCCCCCGGCCGCAACGCCGCCGCGGGTGTGTTCCGCCGCGAGCGGTTAGACTCCGTCGCGGTGTGCCGGGAAGTCTGGTCGGCGATGTCCTCGATGTCCCTGTCGACCGACCGAAAGGCTTGGGTGCCTTCCACCGAAGAGCGGGCCGCGACCGTCGAGTCGCCCGTCAGCCGTCTGGAATTGCGGCCGTCGTGAACGAGACTGTCAGTTACGCGCTGATGGTCTTGTTCACCAGCGCCGTCGGTTTGATCGCGGTGCTGGCGAGCCGGCTCACCGAGCGGATCAAGATTCCGGTGCCCCTGCTCGTGCTGGTCGGAGCGGCGGTCGCGGTGCGCGCCGTGCCCGCGGTGCAGCCGCCGTCGGAGCGGATGGTGGAGCGGGTCATCACCATCGCGCTGGTGCTGGTGTTGTTCGACGGCGGCATGCACATCGGGCCCGCCCGTTTCCGCAGGGCGGTCGCCCCCATCCTCTCGCTCGGCGTCCTGGGCACCGCCCTGACCGCCGCCGGCGCCGCGCTGATGCTGCACTACGCATGCGGGATCAGCTGGTTCCCCGCGGTGCTCGTCGCGACCGCGGTGGCCCCCACCGACCCGGCGGTGGTCTTCTCGGTCCTGGGCAAACGCGAGATCAGGGGTCGCAGCAGCACCATTCTGGAAGGCGAGTCCGGCGCCAACGACCCGGTCGGCATCTCGCTGATGTCCAGCCTGGTCGCCGCCGGTGCCCTCAGCGCGGCCGGGTTCGCCAGCGTGGGAACCCAATTCGCTTTGCAGATGGCGATCGGCCTGGCCGTCGGGGTGGTCGGTGGCCGCGCGCTGCTCGTCTTCATGCGCCGCGTGGCACTGCCCAGCGAAGGCCTCTACCCGCTGCGAACCCTGGCGTCCTGCCTGATGCTGTACGGCATCGCCACGCTGGCGCACGGCTCGGGATTTCTGGCAGTGTTCGTCGCCGGCATCGTGATCGGCGACGCCCGCGCGCCCTACAAGCCGGAGATCAAGCGCTTCCACGCCGCCCTGGCCGGCCTGGCCGAAATCGTCGCGTTCGTCGTGCTGGGCCTGACCGTCGACCTCAACGTGCTCATCCACTCCGACGTGTGGATTCCCGGGCTCGCCCTCGCGGTGGCCCTGACCGCGCTGATTCGTCCGCTGGCGGTGGGTGCCTGCCTGCTCGGTGTGCGGCTGAGGCGAAACGAACGCGTCTTCATACTGTTCGCCGGCCTCAAGGGGGCGGTGCCGATCCTGCTCGGCGAGTTGCTGCGCGCCGCGCACGTCCCCAACGCCGAACGCCTGTACGGCATCGTGGTCGTCGTCGTGATCTTCTCGGTGCTGGTGCAGGGCAGCGCGGTGCCCGGCGTGGCGAGCCTGCTGCAGCTGCCGATGCGCACCGTGGAGACCCGGCCGTGGGAGATCGGTGTCCGGCTCGCGGACGAACCCGAGGGGGTCCATCGCTTCAGCGTTGCGAAGGGGGCCGCCATCGAGGGGTGCACGGTCGAGGGGCTCGGCGACCGGGTCGGTGACATCTGGGTCAGCATCGTGGTCCGCACCACCGGCCTGGTGCCGGTGCGGGGCGACACCGAACTCCAAGCCGGTGACGAGGTCGTCGTCCTGGCGGATCCCGAACTTCGCGACACCCTGGCCGAACTCTTCGGCCCGCCGTAGGCCGCCACCTCCGGTCGCTTCCCTGCTGTGCCGGGCGGCCGCTGCGTAGACTATCGGGATGCTGGAACAGATCCGCGGGCCCGCTGATCTGCAACACCTGTCCGGGCAGCAGCTGCGCGAACTGGCCGCCGAGATTCGCCAGTTCCTGATCCACAAGGTCGCAGCCACGGGTGGGCACCTCGGGCCCAACCTCGGCGTGGTCGAACTGACGCTTGCCCTGCATCGGGTGTTCGACTCGCCCCATGACCCGATCGTCTTCGACACCGGCCATCAGGCCTACGTCCACAAGATGCTGACCGGACGCGCCCAGGACTTCGAGAGCCTGCGCAAAAAGGGCGGGCTGTCGGGCTATCCGTCGCGCGCCGAGAGCGAACACGACTGGGTGGAGTCCAGCCACGCCAGCGCGGCGCTGTCATACGCCGACGGCCTCGCCAAGGCCTTCGAGCTGACCGGTCACCGCAACCGGCACGTCGTCGCAGTGGTCGGCGACGGCGCCCTCACCGGCGGCATGTGCTGGGAGGCGCTGAACAACATCGCCGCGTCGCAGCGCCCGGTGATCATCGTGGTGAACGACAACGGCCGCAGCTACGCGCCCACCATCGGCGGCGTCGCCGACCATCTGGCCACCCTGCGCCTGCAGCCGGCGTACGAGCAGGCCCTGGAGAGGGGCCGCGACGCGGTGCGCTCGCTGCCGTTCTTCGGCAACCTGGCGTACCGGTTCATGCACAGCGTGAAGGCCGGCATCAAGGACTCGCTGTCGCCGCAGTTGCTGTTCACCGACCTCGGGCTGAAGTACGTGGGCCCGGTCGACGGCCACGACGAACGCGCGGTGGAGATGGCACTGCGCCACGCCCGTGGCTTCGGCCGGCCGGTGATCGTGCACGTCGTCACGCGCAAGGGCATGGGTTTCGCCCCGGCCGAGGACGACGAGGCCGAGCAGATGCATTCGTGCGGCGTCATCGACCCGGTCACCGGGCAGGCCACCAAGGTCGCCGGGCCCGGCTGGACCGCCACCTTCTCCGACGCGCTCATCGGTTACGCCACCAAACGCCGCGACATCGTGGCGATCACCGCGGCCATGCCCGGCCCGACCGGGCTGAGCGCGTTCGGGCAACGGTTCCCGGACCGCCTGTTCGACGTCGGCATCGCCGAGCAGCACGCGATGACGTCGGCGGCCGGCCTGGCGATGGGCGGCATGCACCCGGTGGTGGCCATCTACTCGACGTTCCTCAACCGGGCCTTCGACCAGATCATGATGGACGTCGCGCTGCACAAGCTGCCCGTCACCATGGTGCTCGACCGCGCCGGGATCACCGGCTCGGACGGTGCCAGCCACAACGGCATGTGGGACATGTCGATGCTGGGCATCGTGCCCGGCATGCGGGTGGCGGCGCCCCGCGACGCCACCCGGTTGCGCGAGGAGCTCGGTGAGGCCCTGGACGTCAACGACGGTCCGACGGCGCTGCGGTTCCCCAAAGGTGATGTGGGCGAAGATATTCCGGCGATCGAGCGACGTGGCACCGGCATCTCGGCGCTCGACGTGCTGGCCGTGCCGGCCGCCGGGCTCAATCACGACGTGCTGTTGGTGGGCGTCGGCGCGTTCGTCCCGATGGCTCTGGAGGCCGCCAAACGCCTGCACAACCAGGGGATCGGCGTGACGGTTATCGACCCGCGCTGGGCGCTGCCGGTATCCGACGGGGTCGTCGAGCTCGCGGCGCAGCACAAGCTCGTCGTGACGTGCGAGGACAACGGGGTCAACGGCGGCGTCGGGTCGGCGGTCTCCGCGGCCCTGCGGCGCGCGGAGATCGACATCCCGTGCCGCGACGTCGGCCTGCCGCAGCGGTTCTACGAGCATGCCTCGCGGGGCGAGCTGCTGGCCGACCTGGGGTTGACGGATCAGGACGTGGCCCGCCGCATCACCGGCTGGGTCGCCGCGCTGGGCAGCGCGGTCACCGAAGCGGAGATCCGCGAGCACCTCGACTAGCCGGCGGCGTCGTCGCCGGGCCTTCGCCGAGTGTGAACTCAGCGCGATTCTGAGCGCGATTTTTCGCACTGGTTGCACATTCGGCGTGGCGCGCCGCGACACTAGTCGGCGGCGTCGTCGTCGGGCGGCTGCAGCGCCCGCGCCAGCACCGGGTCCACCAATTCCCGCTGCCACGGCCGCGCCTGCCCGGCGCGCAGAAACGTCTCGACCGCCTCGAAGGGGTCGGGCGCGGCCTCCCAGTCCCAGCACAGCCGCCGCACCAGGTCGGGCGACACCAGGTTCTCGGTGGGGACGTTGACCCGCTCCGACACCTCCGAGAGCGCCGCCCGCGCCGCCTCCAGCCGCGCGGCGGCCTCGGGTTTGCGCCTGCCCCACCGCGCCGGCGGCGGGGGCCCGTTCGGCGGTTCGGCGTCCGCCGGCGGATTCTTGGTCTGCCGGGCGGCTTGCAGCGCCCCAAGCCAGGTTGCGGCGCTGCGGCGCTGGTTGCGCCCACCGAACACCGGCAGCGCGGTGAGGTCCTCGATCGTCTTCGGGTCGGCGAGGGCGGCCTCGATGATGGCCGAGTCCGGCAGGATGCGTCGCGGCGCGATGTCGCGGCGCTGGGCGATCCGGTCGCGGGTCAACCACAGTTCGCGCACCGCGGCCAGGGCGCGCTGGTCGCGCACCCGGTGGATCCCCGACGTGCGGCGCCACCGGTCCGGTCGCGCCGCCGCGCCGGGGTCCCGGGAACCCGCCTCGCGCAGATAGTCGAATTCCTCTGCGGCCCAGCCGGTTTTGCCCTGCTGGGCCAGCACGTCGGCGATCGCGGCGCGCAGCTCGATAAGCAGCTCCACATCGAGTGCCGCGTAGTTGAGCCACTCGTCGGGCAGCGGACGCTTGGACCAATCGGCCGCCCCGTGGCCCTTGGCCAACCCCGAACCCAGCAGCCGCTCCACCATGGTCGCCAGGTTCACCCGTTCGAACCCGGCCAGCCGCCCGGCCAGCTCGGTGTCGTACAGCGCCGGGGGCCGCAGGCCGACCTCCGCCAGGCAGGGCAGGTCCTGGTCGGCGGAATGCAGGATCCATTCGTCTTCGTTCAGCACCTCAGCGACGGGCCGGAGCGCCTCGAGCGGGTCGGCGTCGTGGCTGACCGGGTCGATGAGCACGGTGCCGGCGCCGGCCCGCCGGATCTGAATCAGGTAAGCCCGGTTGGAATAGCGAAAACCCGACGCCCGCTCGGCGTCCACCGCGAACGGGCCGCGGCCCCGGCCCAACAGCTCTGCGGCCGCCTCGATCTCGCCCACGGTCACCGAAAGGTCCGGGATCCCTTCGGCCGGGTGCAGCAGCGGGGTGGGCTGGGTTTCGGCGCTGTCGGGCGCGGCGCCGTCGGACCCGTGGGCCTCCGGTTCGCACATGTCAGGCGCGTGACCGCGAACTCAGATCCGTGACGCCCGTCGGCGGCAGGCCCGCCGCGTGTTCCAGTACCTCACAGAAGGCCTCGACGTGGACGCCGACTTGCGGCGTGGTCGCTGTCCACGACGCCCGCAGCTCCAGCTGGTGGGCGCGCGGTGGCCCGGAGATGTCGCCGTAGCGCACCGACGTGGTGGCGGTGACGGTGCCGCCGAGTGCGGTGACCTGCTCCATCCGGGACTCCAGCGCGTCGACCAGCCAGCTCCACGCCACCTCCGGCAGCAGGGGGTCGACGGCCTCGGTGGAATCCAGATCGGCCTGGATGTAGGCGACCAGCCGGATGGTGCCGTCCCACGCGTCGGCGCCCTCCGGGTCGTAGAGCAGGATCAGGCGGCCGAAGGCGTCGCCGTCGGACCGCTCGGGGACGATTTCACGGTCGGGATGCTTCACCTCGGCCCCCAGCGCGTAGCTGTAGGGCGCCAGGCGCTGGGGCGGGCGGATGGGGCCCAGCTCGATCTCCGGCCGCACGGTGACGGCGTTCATCGACGCTACCGCCTCGCGGAATGGCTCCGGTTCAGCTGAGGTCACTTGGCGCCGCTCCTGTTCATCCCGGCCGTCCTGGGTTGGCACGGCACGAGTCACAGGGTCCGACGGTAGACCTATCGGCCGACACGCGGAATCAGGCGCGCCGACCGCTACCAAGCCGTTACCAGACCTCATCGAGGGATATCGACCCTGCTCAGGGGGCGTTTCCGCCGGTAAAGCGGGCCGGCCGCTTCTCGCGGTGCGCGGCCAGGCCTTCCTGCACGTCGGGGCCGCTGAAGCTGAGGAACTCCAGACCGAGCGAGGTGTCGAAGGCGGGCGCGAACATGCGGTACCAGTAGTTGAGGCTGTGCTTGGTCCAGCGGATGGCGTTCTGCGCGCCGCGCGCCAGATCCTCGGCGATCCGCGTCGCCGTGGCAAGGACGTCGTCGTCGTCGACGCAGGTGGACACCAGGCCGATGCGCTCGGCCTCTTCGCCCAGCAGCGTCTCGCAGGTGAGCAGGTAGTACTTGGCCTTGGCCATCCCGACCAGCAGCGGCCAGCAGATCGCGGCGTGGTCGCCCGCGGCCACGCCCAGCTTGGTGTGCCCGTCGATCAGCTTCGCGGTGCGGCCCGCGACCGAGACGTCGGCGAGCAGGGCCACCACCAGGCCCGCGCCGACCGCGGGTCCCCGGATCGCCGAGACGACGGGCTTGTCGAAGTTGACCATGTTGAGCACCAGGTCGCGGGCTTCCCGCATGATGCGGATCCGGCCCTCGTAGTCGCCGATCGTCTCGGCGATCAGGTCGAAGCTGCCGCCGGAGGAGAAGGCCTTGCCTTCGCCGCGGACCAGCACCACGCGCACGTCGGGGTCGCGGGCGATCGCCGGCCAGATGTCGGCGAGGTCGCGATGCATCTGCGGCCCGACCGAATTGAGGCCCGGGGCGTCGAGCACCAGCGTCAGGATGCCGTCGTCGCCCACTTCGCAGCGCAGGCTGGGGAACTCGCCGTAATTCACAGGGGGGTGGCTGACTGGCACGGTCGTTGATAGTACGCAGCGCGGGGACGGGCCCTCCGTCGTGGCAGCATTGAGGACGATGAGTACTCGCCGCGACCTCCCCGAGTCGCCGTATCTGGCCGCCGTCACCGGTCGCAAACCCGCGCGGATCCCGGTGTGGTTCATGCGGCAGGCGGGTCGTTCGCTGCCCGAGTACCGGGCGCTGCGGGCCCAGACCGACATGCTCGCGGCCTGCTTCGACGCCGAGCTGGTCTGCGAGATCACCCTGCAACCGGTGCGCCGGCACGGCGTCGACGCGGCCATCTTGTTCTCCGACATCGTGGTGCCGCTGCTGGGCGCGGGCATCGACCTGGACATCGTCGCCGGGGTCGGGCCGGTGATCGCGTCGCCGGTGCGCACCGCGGCCGACGTCGACGCGATGAAACCCCTTGACCGACAACGGATTCAGCCGGTTTCCGACGCGGTCACGCTGCTGGTGGCGGCGCTGGGCGAGGTCCCGCTGATCGGGTTCGCGGGCGCGCCGTTCACGCTGGCGTCCTATTTGATCGAGGGCGGCCCGAGCCGCCACCACGCCCGGACCAAGGCCATGATGCTGGCCGACCCGGACAGCTGGAACGCGCTGATGGAAAAGCTCACCGACATCACCGTCGGCTTCCTGCGGGCGCAGGTGGAGGCCGGGGTGGACGCCATCCAGGTCTTCGACTCCTGGGCGGGCGCGCTGTCGCTCGCCGACTACCGCACCTACGTGCAGCCGCACAGCGCCCGGGTGTTCGGCGCGCTGGCCGAGCACGGCGTGCCGATGACGCACTTCGGGGTGGGCACCGCGGAACTGCTGGGCGCCATGTCGACGGTCGGTGCGACGGTCGTGGGGGTGGATTGGCGCACGTCGCTCACCGACGCCGCCGCCCGGGTCGCGCCGGGCACGGCGCTGCAGGGCAACCTCGATCCGGTGGTGCTGATGGCGGGCTGGCCGGCCGTGGAACGCGCCGCCCGCGCCGTGGTCGACGACGGGCGCCGCGCGATCGACGCGGGGGCGGGCGGTCACGTGTTCAACCTGGGCCACGGCGTGCTGCCGGAGACCGAGCCCGGCGTGCTGACCGACCTGGTGTCACTGGTCCACTCCCTATGACCGTCCCCTCGTATTGCGTTGTCGGGGGCGGTATTTCGGGTCTGACGGCGGCGTACCGGCTGCGGGCTGCGGTGGGTGACCACGCGGCCATCACGTTGTTCGATCCGGGTGACCGGCTGGGCGGCATCCTGCGTACCGAGCGGGTCGGCGGCCAGACCATGGACCTGGGCGCCGAGGCGTTCATCCTGCGCCGGCCCGAGATGCCGGCGCTGCTGGCCGAGCTGGGCCTGTCGGGGCGCCAACTGGTGTCCACCGGCGCGCGTCCGTTGATCTACAGCGGGCGGACGGTGCACCCGCTGCCCACCGGCACGGTGGTCGGGATCCCGTCGTCGGCCGCCGCGGTGGCGGGATTGGTCGACGAGGCGACCGTCGCGCGCATCGAGGCCGAACCCGGCCGCCCGTTGCGCTGGCGGCCCGGCAGCGATCCCGCGACGGCCGAACTGGTGGGGGAGCGGTTCGGCGAGCAGGTCGTGGCGCGGTCGGTGGATCCGCTGCTGAGCGGCGTGTATGCGGGCTCGGCGGCCACGATCGGCCTGCGCGCGGCCGCCCCCGGCGTCGCCGCCGCGTTGGACCGCGGCGCCGCCAGCCTGACCGACGCGGTCCGGCAGGCGCTGCCGCCGCCGACCGGCGCGCCGGTGTTCGGAGCGCTGGACGGCGGCTACCAGGTGCTGCTGGACGCGCTCGTCGAGCGAAGCCGGCCGCGACGGGTGCGGGCCGCCGTGCAGCGGCTGGAGCCCGCCGGACCGGGCTGGGCTTTGCTGGACGACGCCGGCGCCCGCTGGCACGCCGATGCGGTGATCCTGGCCGTCCCGGCACCCCGGGCGGCGCGCCTGCTCGCCGACATCGCGCCGACGAGCGCCGCCGCCGCCGGCCGGATCACCAGCGCGTCGTCGGTGGTGGTCGCTCTCGCGGTGCCGGGGGGCACCCCCTTTCCGGAGTGCTCCGGCGTGCTGGTGGCGACCGGAGAAGCGTTGCGCGCCAAGGCGATCACGCTGTCGTCGCGCAAATGGGGTGCCCGTGGCGACGCCCAGCTGCTGCGGCTGTCGTTCGGCCGGTGCGGCGACGGTCTGGCCGAAACGGCCTCCGATGACGAGCTACTGGTGTGGGCGGTGGACGACCTGGCCACCGTCTTCGGCCTGCACGTCGAGCCCGTCGACGCCCGCGTGCAGCGCTGGATCGAGGCCATGCCGCAGTACGGCCCCGGCCACGCGGGCCTGGCCGCCGAGGTCCGCGCGGGCCTGCCGCCGACGCTCGCGGTGGCCGGCAGCTACCTCGACGGCATCGGGGTGCCTGCCTGCGTCGGGGCGGCCGGGCGCGCGGTCGAGGCCCTCGAAGTGAAAGTGGCACGATAGATGCCATGGCCAAGCTCGACTACGACTCGCTGAACTCCACGATCCGCTACCTGATGTTCTCCGTCTTCTCCGTGGAGCCGGGCGAGCTCGGGGAGCAGCGCGACGACGTCATCGACGAGGCGTCGACGTTCCTCAAGCAGCAGGAGGAGCGCGGGGTGGTGGTGCGCGGCCTCTACGACGTCGCGGGCCTGCGCGCCGACGCCGACTTCATGATCTGGACCCACGCCGAACGCGTCGAGGCGCTGCAGGCGACCTACGCCGACTTCCGGCGCACGACCGCGCTGGGCCGCGCCAGTGCGCCGGTGTGGAGCAGCGTGGCGCTGCACCGGCCGGCCGAGTTCAACAAGAGCCACATCCCGGCCTTCCTGGCCGGCGAGGAGCCCGGCAACTACATCTGCGTGTATCCCTTCGTGCGGTCCTACGAGTGGTACCTGCTGCCCGACGAGGAGCGCCGCCGCATGCTCGCCGAACACGGCATGGCCGCGCGCGAGTACAAGGACGTCCGCGCCAACACGGTGCCGGCGTTCGCGCTCGGCGACTACGAGTGGATCCTGGCCTTCGAGGCGCCCGAACTGCACCGCATCGTCGATTTGATGCGCGAGCTGCGGGCCACCGACGCCCGCCGGCACACGCGCGAGGAGACACCGTTCTTCACCGGCCCCCGGGTGGCGGTCGAGCAGTTGGTGAACTCGCTGCCATGACCCGCCCCGACGTGACCGACCCTGCGCGATTCGAGGAGATGTACCGCGACGAGCGGACGTCGAACGGGCTGCCCACCGCCACGCCGTGGGACATCGGCGGCCCGCAGCCGGTGGTCCAGCAGCTGGTGGCCCTGGGCGCGGTCAAGGGCGAGGTGCTCGATCCGGGCACCGGGCCGGGCCACCACGCGATCTACTACGCCGCCAAGGGCTACTCGGCCACCGGGATCGACGGTTCGCCGGGCGCGCTGGAGCGGGCCCGCGAAAACGCGCGTCGGGCAGGGGTTTCGGTGAACTTCGAGCTGGCCGACGCCACCAAGCTCGAGGGCCTGGAAGGCCGGTTCGACACCGTCGTCGACTGCGCCTTCTACCACATCTTCAGCACCGAGCCCGAGCTCCAGCGCTCCTACGTACAGGCTCTGCGCCGGGCCACCAAGCCGGGGGCGCGGCTGTACATGTTCGAGTTCGGCGCCCACGACGTCAACGGGTTCAAGATGATGCGGTCGTTGTCCGAGAACGACTTTCGCGACGTGCTGCCGCAGGGCGGCTGGGAGATCAGCTATCTCGGGCCGACGACCTACCTGGTGAACATCAGCATCGAGCAGATCGAGATGATGGCCGAGCGCAATCCGGACGCGGCCGAGCAGGCGCAGGAGCTGCTCCAGCGTTTCCGGGCCATGGAGCCTTGGCTCGACGGCGGCCGGGTGCACGCCCCGTTCTGGGAAGTGCACGCCACCCGGGTGGACTGAGCCCCTCCCTCCTTCCCCGCGACACATAAACCCTTGCGACGACACGCCGCGATGTGTCGCAGGGGTTTATATCTCGTGGATCCGCCGGGAGCCGGTTGACGTCTTTCGTTCGTGGACGACGTGTTCATCGGGAGTGAGGCCGTGCGGCAGGGCAGGTTGAGCCCGTATCAGTTGCGCGTCGGGTTCCGGGCGATCTATCCCGACGTGTATCTGGGAGAGTCGGCGACCCCGTCGCTGCGGACGCGCTGCGCCGGGGCGTGGCTGTGGTCGGGACGACGCGGCATCGTGGCCGGGCTCGCGGCGGCCGGATTGCACGGCTCGGATTGGATCGACGACGACGTGCCGATCGAACTCATCTGGGGCAATCAGCACGCCCCGACCGGTGTGATCACCCGCAACCAGCGAGTTCAACGCGACGAGATCACCAGGGCCGCAGGCCTGCCGGTCACGACTGCGGCGAGGACTGCGTACGACGTGGCCAGGCAATTTCCCAGGGAGGAGGCGGTAGCGCGGCTCGACGCGCTGCTGCGGGCGCGCCCGTTCTGCCTCGAGGAGGTGCCGTTGCTGGCCAAGCGGTACCCGCGTGCGCGGGGGCTGCGGCGGCTGCGCGCGGCGCTCCCACTCGTCGACCCCGGCGCCGCGTCGCCCAAGGAGACCTGGCTGCGGCTGCTGTTGATCGACGCGGGATTTCCGGCTCCCGAAACCCAGATACCCGTGAACGACGGCTGGCGGTTGGTCGGCGTGCTCGATATGGGTTGGGAGCGGTACAAAGTCGCGGCCGAGTACGACGGCGACCAGCATCGCACCAGCCGCCGCCAATACGCCCGGGACCACTGGCGGCTACGCAAGCTGGAAGAACTCGGGTGGATCGTCATCCGGGTGATCGCGGAGGACACGCCGCAGGACGTCGTCGCGCGCGTTCGCGCGGCGCTCACCCGTCGCGGATGTCGCGAGATATAAACCGTTGCCATCCGCCACGGCGTGTCGTCGCAACTGGTTATGTGTCGCGACGACACGCCGCAGGACGTCGTCGCGCGCGTTCGCGCGACGGGATAGGTGGGGCGTGAGTGTCGCGAGGGTGACTAGGACCCCGCCGGCACCAGCCGCAGCGAGATCGAGTTGATGCAATACCGCTGGTCGGTCGGCGTCGGGTAGCCCTCACCCTCGAAGACGTGGCCCAGGTGGCTGTGGCAGTTGGCGCACAGCACCTCGACGCGCCGCATGCCCAGCGAATCGTCGGGCCGCAGGATCACCGCGTCGGAGTTCGCCGGGTCGAAGAACGACGGCCAGCCGCAGTGCGATTCGAATTTCTCTGTGCTGCGGAACAATTCGGCGCCACACGCCCGGCACTGGTAGATGCCCTCGGTCTTGGTGTCGGTGTACTCGCCGGTGAAGGGACGTTCGGTGCCGGCCCGGCGCAGCACGTGAAACTCTTCGGGTGTGAGCTTCTTCCGCCACTCGTCGTCGGTCAGCTGCAGCTTCGGGCTAGTCATGCATCCACGCTAGCGCCAACTCGCCTACCCGTCAGCCACGCCGGATCGATGCCCTCGTCCAGCCGGTTCTCGGCCTTGGCGTCCAGGTAACGGAACAGCAGCACGGTGAACGCGACGATCAGCAGCAGCGACCAGCCGTAGGTGATCTTGAGGTAGTGCAGCGCCCGTCCGTACCGCATGTACTTGTAGATCAGCCAGTCGTCCAACGTCATGAACCCGTAGATCCCCAGCCACGCCGGCCAGTTGCGGATCAGCGAATTCTTCAGCACCACGGTCATCAGGAACGGGAACAGCATCATCGAGTAGTAGCCCTGGGCCAGCGGCAGCACCAGCCAGGAACACAGCAGCAGCACGCCCGACGAGCTGGTGAACCAGAACAGCGGGTCGCGGGTGCGGTAGTAGCGGTACAGCAGCCACAGCGCGCCGATCGTGAGCAGCACGAACATCACCCGCAGGAAGACGATCAGCCAGGTCGGCAGGCCGAAGTACACGCCGTTGCCCTCGATCGAGCTGTTGAAGTAGTCCCGGGTGCCCCCGATGTACGGCAGCGTCTTGGTGACGAAGTCCATCGGGTCGCTGACCAACGGCCAGGCGACCGCGTTGACGACGGCGGGCACGACGATCGCGGGGATCAGCGCACGCCACTGGCGGTTCAGCAGGGGCAGCAACAGCAGCGGCCCCAGCACCGGTTTGAGCGTGAGCGTCAGGCCGATCACCAGCCCGGCCCACCACTGATGCCCGACCTTGCCGTCCAGCAGCCAGCGCAGGAACAGCACCTCGGCCAGCAGCACGCAGCCGTTGATGTTGGTGAACACCAGCGTGCTGGTCACGCTTTCGGTGCAGAACATGGCCAGCAGCAGGGCGGGCGCGGCCACCGACGAGAGGGTGTAGTTGAACAACCGCAGCAGCAGGTACCAGGCGATCAGGATCGCGACGGTGTTGATCAGGATGAACAGGTACCGCGACGGCGTGAAGGACAGGTAGCCGAACGGCGCCATCAGCAGGGTGCCGCCGGGCGGGTAGAGGTAGTGCGGGTCGACGTAGTCGAAGTGCTCGTTGTAGATGTCCCAGCCGTGCCGGAAGTTGAGGACCGCGCGGTACACCGGCTTGAAGTCGTCGGTGATGTTGCCGTTGAGCGTCAGGATGATGCTGCGGTGCAGCACCGAGAAGATGGCCACCGGCCACAACGCGGACCGCAGGATCGTCGCGGTGCTCGGTGGGCCGCTGCGGGGACGAAAGGCGGCCAGGATCCAATCACGCAAGCCGGTTCGGGTCGAGTCAGCTGCCGTCACCAGCGCACCGTACACCGGGCGCCCGCCGGGCCGGAAAATCAGGCGGGACAGTACGTGTCGGTGCCGGGCAGTTTGCCGCTGTTGACGTAGCCGATCAGCGGGGAAACCGCGCAGCTCGAGTAGATGCTGGCGCCGTGGCCGATGCCCTGCCACATCACCCGCTTGCTCGCCGCGTTGGCGTTGATGACGGTGGCCGCCGTCTGGGCGACCCCGTCGGTGCCCACGATCGGGTCGTTCTGCACGCCCAGCAGCAACACGTCGACCTTCAACGATTTCGGCGGCGCCGGCGGCGAGCCGGTGGGCCAGTGCACGCATTTGACCAAGTTGAGCGCCGCGACGGTGCCGAACTCGGGGTACAGCTTGGCCCACGCCACGACCAGTTCGCGCACCCGGTCCGGGGTGGGTCGGTTGACGGTGTCGCTGCAGGTGTTGACGAACTGGCCGTCGGAGTCCTGGGTCGCGTCGGCGTGGTTGATCAGGCTGGTCAGCTGGTTGGTGTCGCCGGAGCGGGCGGCCGCCAGCGCGTTGGCCAAATTGGTGGTGGCGTTGACGCGGCCGCCGGTGGGGAAGCCCAGCGCGACGGTGATGGCGCCCGCCAACTGGGCCACCGACGCGCCGGCGGGACCCTTGCCGGCGCGGGCGTCGGCCAGCAACCCGCTGACGGCGCCCTTCGGGTCGGGACCCAGCGCGCAGTTCACCGCGACACACTGGGCCGCGAACGCGTCGAGCGCGGCCTCCTGGCCCTTGACCTGTTGCTCGGCGGCGGCTTCGGCGTTGACGCCCAGCGCCACCGGCGAGTCGAGGATCAGCCGCGCGACCTTGTCGGGGCGCGTGGCCGCGTAGGCCAGCGCCACCTGGGCGCCGTTGCCGACGCCGACCAGCGCGACCGCCGGCACGTCCCACAGCGTGCGCAGCCGCTCGATGTCCGAGGCGGCGTGGGCGTCGTCGTAGGCGGAGGCGCCCGGCGCGATGGCGTCGGTGCAGTTCGTGGTGGCGGTGTTGGCGACGTCCGACAGGTTGGCGACGGGGTCGTCACCGGCCTGGAACTGCGCCTGGTCGCGCATGATCTGGCGGTCGGAGGGATCCCGGCAGTCGATCGGGTTCGACATGCCCATGCCGCGCCGGTCGACGGCGACGATCGGGTGGGTCTGCAGCACGTCGGCGCCGCCCCGCGACATCCAGACCGGCAGCTGCACCGAGGACGGCAGGTCCGAGCCGGTGGTGAAGACCAGGGGGGCGGCGTCGCGGGGGGTCTTGTCCGAGCGGGCGCGGACCACGCCGACGCTCACGCTGCCGGTGCCGCCGTTGACCGGGTCCAGGTCCGCGTCGTAGGTCGCGCAGTCCAGCTGGACCCCGGCGGCGGGCGGGACCGCGGCGTCGCCGAACACCCGCGACGTGCAGTCGTGCCACGGCAGGTCGTTCTTGGGGGCCGCGAGCGGCGGCGGGCCGCCGGGTGGCGGCTTAGCGGTGCTCGCGCCCTGGGGACGGGCGCCGGAATCGGTGGCGAAGCGCGGGTCGGCGGCCAGGCCGGGGGCGCAGCCGGCGACCACGGTGGTCGCCGCAACCAAGATCGTGGCGAGCGTGATCTGCCGACTCATGTCGACCACAGTAGCTAGACCTTGACGTAGCGGGTGTACAGGTAACCGGCGTCGTCGGTTAAAACGTGGGCGCGGCGCATCCGGGTCAGCAGCTGGCTGGGGCCGGTCGCGATGCGCCGGGCCAGGCCGCCGACGAGGTAGGGCGCGACGGTCAGGCAGAGCTCGTCGAGCATGTCGCGCTGGATCAGCGAGTCGAGCAGCATCGGCCCGCCCTCGGTCAGGATGCGGCGCATTCCGCGAGCGTCGAGGGTCGCCAGCATCACGGCCTCGTCGACCTCGCCCGGGTCGTCGCCCGAGCAGTCGACCACCTCGCACACGTCGCCCAGCAGCCGCCGCGCCGGGGCGGCGGCCGCCGCGCAGGTCAGCACCAGCGGCGGCACCTCTGTCCGGGTGAACACCGCCATGTCGCGGTCCAGGTGACCCGACTTGGTGACGATCGCCAGGGGCGGGACCTCGCTCTGCCCGCGGTCCTGCCGCTGTTGGCGCTGCGCGACGCTCAGCTGAGCGCCCGAATAGCCTTCGACCCGCACGGTGCCCGCGCCGACCACGATGACGTCGGCGAGCTCACGCAGCAGGTTGAACACGAACCGGTCGCCGGGGCCGCCCATCGTCCCGCTGCTGCCGCCGGAGGTGGCCCCGCCGTCGACGCTGGCGATGAAGTTGGCCCGCACCCAGGTCCCGTCGCGTTCGGGGTACTCGTAGAGCCCGGGGAGCGCGCCGTCGTCCAGTTCGCCCACCGACCCGAGCAGCGACAGCGGCGTCTCGGGAAGGGGCATGAGATCGATTGCAGCACGCCGTTACAGTTCTGGCATGCACGGGTCCACTTCGGGGCGGGTGGCGCACCTGGTGGATCGGCATCCCACCGTGTCGCCGGAGCGGCTGATCGCCCAATTGAGGCCGCCCCCAACGTTCGCCGACGTGAGCTTCGCGACGTACCGGCCCGACCCGGGCGAGCCGACGCAGTCCGCCGCCGTCGCGGCGTGCCGGGACTTCTGCCGCGAGGCGGTCGAACGCCGCGCGGGCCGGCGGAAACTGTTGGGCCGGCGCGTGGTGCTGCCCGGCGTCGGGTTGTATCTGGACGGCGGGTTCGGGGTGGGCAAGACGCACCTGCTGGCGTCGGCCTACTACGCGCTGCCCGGCGACGGGCCGCAAACGCCTACTCCCAAGGCGTTCGCGACCTTTGGCGAGTTGACGCAGTTGGCCGGGGTGTTCGGCTTCGCCGAATGCGTCGAGCTGCTGGCCGGCTACACGGCGGTGTGCATCGACGAGTTCGAGCTGGACGACCCCGGCAACACCACGCTGATCTCGCGGCTGCTCTCGTCGCTGGTCGAGCGGGGAGTGTCGGTGGCCGCCACGTCCAACACGCTGCCCGAGCAGCTCGGCGAGGGCCGGTTCGCGGCGCAGGATTTCCTCCGCGAGATCAACACGCTGGCAAGCATTTTCACCACCGTGCGGATCGAGGGCCCCGACTATCGGCACCGCGGCCTGCCGCCGGCGCCGCAGCCGCTGTCGGACGACGAGGTGGCGGCGCGGGCCGCGCGGGTCGACGGGGCGACGCTCGACGACTTCGACGCCCTGTGCGCGCACCTGGCCACCATGCACCCGTCGCGCTACCTGACCCTGATCGAGGGTGTGACCGCCGTGTTCCTGACGGGCGTGCACGGCATCGACGATCAGAACGTCGCGCTGCGGCTGGTGGCGCTGACCGACCGGCTGTACGACGCCGGCATTCCGGTGGTCGCGTCGGGGGAGAAGTTGGACACCGTCTTCAGCGACGAGATGCTCTCGGGCGGCTACCGAAAGAAGTACCTGCGGGCCATGTCTCGGCTCCTGGCGCTGACCGCCGGGGTCAGCGAAGCGCGCGGGTCATGACGAAGTCGTTCTCGCGGCTGGCGCCGACCTGAAACGTCCTGGTGCCGCTGACGGTGAAGCCGCTCTTGGCGTAAAAGCGTTGTGCGCGTTGGTTCGCCCGGTTGACGCCCAGCCACACGCGGGCCACGCCCCATCCGTCGGCCGTGGCCAGTGCGAGGTCCATCAGCGCGGCCGCGACCCCGGTGCCGTGGTGCTCGGCCGCAACGTAGATCTTGGACAGTTCCGCCGCGTCGTCGTCGACATCGCGAATCAGCATGGCGTATCCGATGATTCGCCCGTCGCTCGCCGCGGCCAGGATCGCCCGGCGCGGGTCGGCCAGGTATTCGCCGAAGCGCGCGGCCGACAGGTTGGCGTCGACGAATGCCGCGACGCTCTCGGGCGCCACCGAGGGCGGGCAGGCCAGCGCAAAGGTGCGCGCGGCGACATCGGCAAGCTCTTCAACGTCGACGGAGTCCGTCGTGACGGCGCGTACGGTGCGGGTCAGAGGTTCCACTGCGCGAGGTGGTAGCCCGTCTTCCTGTCCAGCAGGACCACGGTGGAGACGGGATCACGGTAGGCGTCCCAATACACTTCGCCCCGCACGACCGCCCCGTTCGGCGCGTTGGTGAGGACGTTGTCCAGCGCGTCGGGCGCATCGGTGGCCCGCGGCTTGTAGGCGTCGGCGAACGGGGTCACCCCGTCGAAGCTGAAGCTGGTCGCCATGATGAACGGGTTGGGCACCCGGACCGCGTGCACGACCACGTCCGCGCGCTCGACGGTGCTGCCGGGAAAGCCCTTGTAGGTGCCTTCGCGCGTGTAGCCGAAGCCGGGCGGCGGATCGCAGGGGGACACGCCCGTGACGGTGACGTCGGCGACGTAGGTGCCGGTGTCCACGCGCAGCGTGTCACCGATGTGGCCGATCGGGGCGTCACCGGCCCAGGCGCGCGGCGTCGAAACGGCGACGGCGGTGACGCTTGCGGCGGCGACGAGAAAGCCGGACAGGACTACCAGCCAACGGTGCATCTTCCCCACGTCTTCGCCTCCTCGGCACCCTTGTCCCGGGACCTTCGAATGATCGCACACGCGGTGCCGGCGACGGGAGGGGTCGGACCACACACCCGAATCAGCCCTGCGCGCGCGCACCGAGCGATTCGAGCGCCTTGATCACGTCGGCCTCGATGCGGTCCCTGTCCACGCCGCACCGGCGCAGCGGTCCCTCGTCGGGGGAGGAGTCCTCCAGTTCGAGTAGCGCCAGCAGCAGGTGCTCGGTTCCAATGTAGTTGTGGCCCAAGCGAAGTGCGTGACGGAAGGTCAGTTCCAGGGCTTTGCGCGCGGGGCCGCTGAACGGGATGAGGTCGGGTGTCTCGGCGACGGCCGGCGGCAGCCGCACGGCGGCGCGCAGCGCGCCGGTGTCGACCTTCTGCAGGTGCAGCAGCACCGTGGCCAGGGCGGCCGGATCGTCGAGCAGGCCGAGGAGCAGGTGGTCGGGGGTGATCTCGGCGTTGCCCGCCTCGTGCGCGGCGTTCTGGGCCGCCACCACCGCGCCGCGCGCGCGGGGGGTGAAGCGGCCGAAGCCCTGTTCGGGGTCGAGGGTGGCGGGTTCGGCGCGGGGCACGAACCGCTTCTGGGCCGCCTGTTTGGTGACGCCCATGCTCTTGCCGATGTCGGTCCACGACGCCCCGGAGCGGCGGGCCTGATCCACGAAGTGCCCGATCAGGTGGTCGGCCACCTCGCCCAGGTGCTCGGCGGCCAGCACGGCGTCAGCCAACTGGTCCAGCGCGTCGGTGTGCACCGATTTGATCGCGCCGATCAGCTCGTCGAGGCGGACGGGGTAGGCGATGCGGGTCGGCTCGGGCATGTCGTCAACGGTAAGTTGACGCCATGGCGGTGTCAACCGTGGGTTGACGATGTTACGAATTGTTTCGTCAACTGCGGGCGGGCCGCACTCCTGGGACGATTTGTGTTCATGAAGCTTGTATTGACAATTGCCGGCGTGGTCGCCGGAATCGGGTTGGCCGTGCCCGCACACGCCGATGACACCGACGACGCCTTCCTCGGCTCGCTGAATTCCGCGGGCTTCACCTATAACGATCCGGGACAGGCAATCCAGGCCGCCCACTATGTGTGTTCGGCGGCCGGCGGTGGCACGGCGATGGCCGATATCGCTACGGCGATGGTGTCCAAGGCCCCCGCACTCAGCCAGGAGAAAGCGGAGAAGTTCACCGCGATCGCGGCCAGCGCCTACTGCCCGGACGCCATCTCCTCGACCACCACCACGACCGCCAGCTCCACGTCCTGAGCGGCACCGTTGGGCCGGACGGGCGGCGCCGTGGGTATCGACCCACGGCGCCGCTTCGTCTGGCAACCGTGTGCGGCGGCGGCCCGTGGTGGCGAATGTGATGCGCTTTTTACATATCCGCCCACTAACGGCGGGTGAACGAAACCTGTAATCAACAATTCGCCCATACCATTTCGGCGACGACCAGCGGACGACCAGCGGACGTAGCCGAAAGGAAGCAGGGGCTTGGACTTTCTTCAACGGCAGTTGGTGGAACCCCTCAGCAACCTCCTCAATACGCACGTCCTGATCTATTTGCTGATCGGTGGCGGGATCTATTTCACGGTCCGCACGCGCTTCATCCAGATCCGCTACTTCGGACGCATGCTGCGCCAGCTCCGCAGGGCACGCCACCACGACGGGGGCATCTCGTCCTTCCAGGCGTTCTGCGTGGGTCTCGCGTCGCGTGTGGGCACCGGCAACATCGCCGGGGTCGCAATCGCGCTCACCGTCGGCGGGCCCGGCGCCGTCTTCTGGATGTGGGTGGTGGCAGCCGTCGGCATGGCCACCGCGGTGATCGAGGCGACCCTGGCCCAGATCTTCAAGGTGCGCTCCGATGACGGCGCCTTCCGCGGCGGTCCCGCGTTCTACATCGAACGGGGCCTGCGGTCCCGGGCGGGCGGTGTCGTCTTCGCCATGCTGTTGGTGCTCACCTTCTCCACGGCGTTCAACATGGTGGAGACCAACGCGATCAGCGGGGTGCTGGAGTCGTCACACGGCATCGGAGTCGGTTGGACCACAGTCGTTTTGGCGGTGCTGGCGGCGCCCGTGCTGTTCGGCGGGGTGCGGCGGGTCGCCCAGTTCGCCGGGTCGGTCCTTCCCGTGGTCGCCCTGGTGTACACGGTGCTCGCGCTGGGCATCGTGGCCGTCAACATCACCGAGCTGCCGGCGGTCATCAAGGAGATCATCGGCGGGGCATTCGGAATACGCCAGATGGCGGGCGGTTTCGCCGGTGGCGTGCTCGCCGCGATGTTCACCGGCGTCAAGCGGGGCCTGTTCGCCTGCGAGGCCGGGATGGGCAGCTCGCCCAACATCGCGGGCGCCGCGACCGTGGCGCATCCGGTGGAGCAGGGCCTGATCCAGGCGCTGGCCGTATTCGTCGACACGATGGTGATCTGCACGGCGACGGCCTTCATCGTGCTGTTGTCGGGCCCCGAGACCTACAACCCCGCCCGCTTGGGGGCGATCGCCGGCGCGAGCCTGACCGAGTCCGCGGTCGCCGCCGATCTCGGGTCGTGGACCACCGTCCTGATGACCGCGGTGGTGTTCGTCTTCGCGTTCGCCTCGGTGCTGAGCAACTACGTTGTCGCCGAGGCCAACCTGTTCTACCTGGGCGGTCGCCGGCTGGCGGCCAATGTGCTCAAGGTCGTCACGCTGCTGTCCATCGCCTTCGGGGCCCTGGCCAAGCTGACGCTGGTGTGGGCGCTCGCCGACCTGACCATGGCGGTGATGGCGATCGCGAACCTGCTCACCATCTGCCTGCTGGGCAAGTGGGCGTTCGCGGCGCTCAAGGATTACCACCGACAGTTCGCGCAGGGAGTGGCGCCGGTTTTCGTCGCCAGCCAGGCCGGTCTGCCCGGTGTGCTCGACGGCGACATCTGGGAGACCGCAGAGCGTCGGCAGGTCGGGGCGCTACCCGAGTCGCTGACGCTGCGGCGTCCGGTGCTGCGCCCCTCCCGCGCGCCGGCCGCGTAGCGCTGCGGGGCCGGCGAGAGTTCACCCGCCGTTCGCCCGACGAGGTGCCATTCGCGGACGGGTCTGCGACAATCGCTGCGTTATGCGATTCCTACTGGGTTTGGTCGGCGTCGCGACCGCGATCGGCTTGGCCGCGCCGGCGCACGCCGACATCAACAACGATCAGGATTTTCTCACCGACCTGCGCGACGCCGGCATCACCTACCAGAACGGCGACAACGCGATCACGATCGGCAAGTCGGTGTGCGAGCTGCTCGACGATGGCCAGTCGTCCGCCGAGATCGTGACGCAGCTCCGCAACCAGAACCCGGCCTTCCAGGGGGCGAGCGCGGCCAAGTTCACCTACCTGTCGGCCGCGCACTACTGCCCGAAGTACATCACCGGCGAGGGCCGCGGCCCGAAGCCGGACGGTCAGCCCGGCAACTGAGCCCCCGCGTTACCGGCCCACGCGGGCCCGCGCCGTCCAGATGAGGGTCGGGCTCGAGGAAGCCCTCGGCCTCGACCCGCAACGTGCGGCCGGTCCAGCGGGCCCGGGCGTGCGCGCGCGTGAGGCCGGGAACGGGGGCTGCGATGGCCGGGGCGCTGCACCAAATGACCAGTGCCACCACAATTCCGGCGAGGGTCTTCGGCGCGTTCGTAGCCGTGGGGATACCGCTGGGCCGGGGCTCTGCGCGACGCCCGGAACCCGACAGATTGCTGGTGGAGACATCGGACCGCTTGTGCGGCGCGGCGCCGAGCAACCCCATCGAGCCGGACAGCAGCGCGATGACCAACTCGACGAGCCCGGTTCGGTGCGGTTCGGCGGGGCTGAACCACCGCCGGTTGGCCTGGCGGCGTTCGGCCGGAATCGACCTCGCCGCCGGCTGCGCTACTTGTCCCGCGGGGCGCGATCGCGCGGTGGGCGGGAGCGCCTGGGCAGCAGCATGAGCATCACCGGGAACCGCAGCAGCGCGTCCCGGTGGGACACTTCGAGGAACACCGTCTCTATCTCGATGTTCCTGATCGGCTGGCGTTCCATCATCAACCGCGTCCGCAGGTGATGCGGGGTCCTCAGCCACTCGACCAAATTCATGCTCGCGACTCTACTCCCTCGACGAAAGTCATTGCGGGGCAAACCAACTTGTCGGCAGTCAATCGCGGTGCCGGCCATCGAAGAAATGGTCATCGGTGATGGAACCCGGCGGGCGGTTCCACTCCGGGTCGTAGATCGCCGGAGTGCGCGGGCCCAGCGTGACCGGGGGCAGCCCGGGGATCCTGATCTGGATGGCACCGGCGCGGCGGCGGTGTTCAGCGGTCAGGCCGTCGGCTTCCAACGCGTCGCCGTGGCCCGAAACGATGTGGGCCATGCTGTGCAGCGCCTCGCTGCCCGGAGCGTAGTAGTGCGAATGAGCGCGGGGGTCGACGCCGCCGGAGCCGGGCACCTCGGCGCGGAAGCGCACCGATCCGAAGCCGTCGACGGCGGGGTCGGCGCCCAAGCCGGGGTCGGTGCCAGTCAGCTGCCCGAGGATGTCGCCGCCGAAGAAGTGCCTGCTCAGCCCATCGAGCTGCCCGATCATTCCCACCGGATCGGTGGAGGCGTCGCCGACGAAGACGTGGCCGCCGTCCAGGTGGAAGTCGGCGGCGCTTTTGGCCGCGTCGGTGCCCGGACAGCCAAGCAGCACAGCGTCATTGGCGCGCATGCCGTGCACGGCGAACGCGTCGGCCACCGTCGTCGACCCGTACGAGTGGCCCAGCGCGGTGACGTGCTGGTCGCCGCCGAGGTGAGTCGCCCACAGGCCGTTCACTTCCCGCGCCAGCGCCGCACCACCTGCCCGTGCGAGGTGGGGCGTGGAGATGCGCTGGACGTCGGAGGGGCGGTCGGGGGCGTCGTAGCCCATCCACGCGATCACGGCCGTGGGGTGGTCCGGATCGGCGGCGTTGGCCTGGGCGAAGAGGCTGAGGGCGTCGTTGTGGCCGTCGTGCAGCCAGCCGCCCCGCACGCTGCTGTTGGTGCCGGGCACGATCACCGCGGTGTTCTTCGCCGTGTCCGGGTTGCCGATGGCGATCGCCGCGCGGCCCTTGCCGCCGAACGCCACCGGGTCGTAGGCGAACAGGTAGACCGGGTTGGGATGCTGGGCATCACCCGCGTCGTGGTCGAGGCCCCGGCTGACTTCGTCGGCGTTTCGGTAGCGGGTGACGTCGGCGGCGGCGAGGCCGTATCTCGCCGGATCGCGCAGCACGTCGTCCACGGAGACGCCGCTGCGGCGGGCGGTGTCACGCACCCGCTCGAGGTCCCGCGCCAGGACGACCGTATTGGCGGCATTGCGCGCGAGGATCGGAACGCCATTCAGATTGCCGATCTGATCGGGGTTTTCGGCGATGAAGCGCCGCCGCTGCTGCGCGGTCAGCGAAGTCCACCACCGATGCACGTCCTCGGCGCCGGCGGCCGGGATCTGCGTGCCCGCGTCGGCTTGCCGCGGCGACGACGGGTCGTAGCCGTCGGCGCCCAGGTGGCCCAGCGACTTCTGCAACGTCGCCGAGTACCGGCTGCGCAGCGACTTACTCTGAGCCAGTGCGGCTTTGGTGCCGTCGATGGCATCGTCTTCGCACGCGCGGATCAGGGCGTCGAGCGCCGCCTCGTCGGTCGCGCCGCCCCGTTGCGTCTCGACGGCCTGGACGATCACGTCGTCGAGCTCTTGCAGCTGAGCTTCCAGGCGGGCGATCTCGCCGGCTTGGGCCCCTTGCGCCTCCGCGAGCGCCGCGGCGACGTTCTTCAGGTCGGCGCCGATCTTGGGCAACTGCAGCGACTGCGCTCCCAGTGCCCTGATCACTCGCCGCACTTCGGCGGAGTCGTTGATCGGATGGCCCCCTCCCTGAGGGTTCCAGGCCGCGCCGAACCGCTCGCGTGCGCGTTCGAAGGCTTCGTTGGCATCCCGGGTGCAGCCGCCCGCTCGGTGAAATGCCTCCGCCAGGTCCGAGATCTCCGACGGGCTCCCGGCCTGCAGGCTCCGGTTGATCGCCCACGGATCGCCGCCGGCTTCGGCGATCAGCGCCGGGACGCTTATGAGCCGGAGCCGCATCGCACCGCCCGCCGTTGTGCCGCGTCCCGGCCGTCCATGCGGGCGCACTCTACTAGTCGATCCGGTCTCGCGCGGTTCACCAGGGGCCCCGGTTGTGGGCAACTGCCCGCCGGTGGCACCCGTGCGCCGCCTTCCGCCGATTGTCTGGCATTTCAAGGTGTTTCGCACGGCCCGGAGGACTTAAACCTGTGGGGTGAACGCGCAGGCCGAAGGCTATCTGAGCTTCGACGGCGCCCAGTCGAACTGGCTGCCGTGTGGGTGGACGACGGATGGGCGGCGGTGGACCCCGCGGCCGCCCTGAGCGATGGTCCCGAATCCGGCGGGCGGCGTTAGTCCGCCGCGAAGCCGATTATTCAGCTTTTCATAAGCTGCTTTTTCCCTGTGTTCCCTATTCTTCCTTCTTCTGTCGCATTGGAGCCGGCGCCGAGAGCCTCGTCAACGGCGTGAAGAAAGGATCCGGATCGCATGCCTTCACCCCGCTGGCTGGCCCGAGTGGCTGCCCCCGTCATGGTCGGCGCCGCCGTCCTCGCGAGCCCCGCGATCGCGGCCGCCGATGCCAACGACGACGCCTACCTCGCCCAACTGCGCGCCCAGGGCTTCAGCTGGCCGCCGGACCACGATGCCGCCCTGGTGGGGATGGGGCGCCTGATTTGTGACGACCTGGGCTGGGGCTGGACCTACGACCAGATTGCCCAGAACATTCACAACGAGTTGGATCCGCGCAACGTGACGTTGGGCGACCTCCAATCCATGGTGAGCATCGCGCATGCGACGTATTGCCCGCTTCAGCGGTGCTGGGCCGCGCACTGCTGAAAGGTGCCAGCGCCGGTCCTTCGGCGCCGCAACAATGGCCGCGGTTTCTTTGAGGAATTGCGCCGGAATTTCTTAACGCCATTTGCATCACACGGCCTTTAATGCTGGTGTAGCGTCCCGATCAATTTCACAGCGGAACGTGGCAGAAAGACCGAGCGATGAAAGCAGCAATCGCGGCCGCGACGGCAGCCGTTTTTGCTTTGGGTCTGCCCAGTGCCGCACCGGCTCATGCCGAGACGACTGCCACCGTCAAAGCGCCGACCACTCCGCGCATGAATGGCTCGACCTCGAAGTCCGGCCAAGACGGCGTGTACAACGCCGGGCAGGTCCTGAGCCTGGTGTGCCACGCCGCGGGTGAGCCGGTGCGGGGGTTCTTCAGCTACCAGATCGCCAACGGCGGCTGGGACAGCCTCTGGTACAAGACGACTGACGGTCACTACGTCGCCGACGTCGACGTCGACACGCACACCCTGGACGCGCTTGGCCCCGACTGCGGCGGTGGCGGTGGCGGTGCGGCGGCCGCCGCACCGGCCGGTCAGGACAAGGCGGCTCGCGCGATGGCGTGGGCGCGCGGCCAGATGGCGGCCGATCCCGACAACACGGTTCAATGCGAGGCTTTCGTGGAGCAGGCCTACAACCACGCGTTCAGGTACCCGTCGGCGATGGATGCTTTCAACGATTTCAACCGCAAGGGGCTGATCCACACCAACGCCGACGGCATCCCGGAAGGCGCGCTCGTTTTCACGAGCAATCCGGGATTCGACCACGGCACCGGGCACGTCATGCTCAGCGAGGGTAACGGCCAATACCTCACCGCCAATTACTTCACCCCGCCGCGCATCCGGGAGATCAGGCCGAGCCCCAACGATTCGCAGAACATCTTCCTCGGCTGGGCGTACGCGCCGTAGCCCTTGAGGCGTGAGCGCGCCGATGCCTGTGGTACGCACGTCCACATGAACAATCCTTCGCCCGGTCCGGGTTGGTGGCTGGCCTCCGACGGCAAGTGGTATCCCCAGCAATGGGAGTACACCTGGGATTACCGGGAGGGGGACACCGCGATGGACGAGATGAAGTTGCGGGCGGACGAGTTGGGCCGCCAGGGCTGGGAGATGGTGGGCATGGACGCCGACCACCGCGGAGCCTTCTCCGTCGCCTGCTTCTTCAAGCGGCCGATCGCGCCGTAATCTTGGCGCCCGGGTCTATTCCGGTGTGAGGCGCGAGGCGGTTTGGGGTAAACGACGCAGTAACGCGGCCGGGACGCGTCGGTTCTGCAGTCGGGTCATGAGTGGAGAAGGCGGCGACAGATGGTTCGTCAAGAGGGTGGCCGGTGGGACGTCGGCATCAAGGACAAGGCGGTGTACCTCGAGCGGGTGTCGGAGGGCGACGAGCGAATCTTCGACGATTCACTGGACTCCGAGGAGGCCCGCAAGTTGGCGGAGCTGCTCACGAAATTCGCGGACAAACTCGACGACTCCGAAGAGTCCGACGACTCCGAGGATGACGGGGACTCCGAGGATGACGGGGACTCCGACGACGAGGACGGGAATTCCGACGACGACGGTGAGGACTCCGAAGGCTCGGAGCGAGACTAGCCGCCCGTGCCGGAGGACGTTGCCCGTCAGCGCATTTGGGTGGCGTCCGGACGGTCCGGCTCGTCGGCCAGGGCGGCGCTGAGCCGGCGGGTCGCCGAGGCCAGCTGCGCTCCCATCCTGGTAACCGCCTCGCCGCTCATCGGCTCGGCGCTGGGCACCAGGCTGAGCATCAGGGCGATGCCGGAGCTGGGTTCGAGGATCGGCGAGTCGATGTGGCTCACCTCGTAGGTGCGGTCCGGCTCCAGCTCGACCGGAAACCACTCCTCCTGGTGGATGAGCTCGTCGGTCAGCGCCTGTGCCAACTGGCTCAGCCGGGTGGAACGCACCTCGGCGCTGCGCACGATCAGTGCCAGCTCCTGCAGGCGCACGTCGGGCAGCAGGTGCAGCCCCACCGCGTAGCCGCGCTGCTGGGCGGCGGTGATCGCCCGGCGGTAGCGCTCACCGAGCGGCGGGCCGGTGTCGCGGCGGTGCCGATCCTGGCCGACGTGGATGCGGCGGTCGCCGAGGTCACCCGGTCGGCCGAATCCGGGCTGCGGGGCGGGATCCTGATCCCGGCGCGCTGGGTCGGCTACCCGCCGTACCACGACCGTCGCTACGACAAGGTGTGGGCGGCCTGCCAGGACTTGCAGATGCCGATGCACACCCATTCCGGCCCCGCCCCGCAGGAGGAGTACGGCGGGCACCTGGGCATCTACGTCACCGAGGTGCGCTAGTGGGGCGCCCGGCCGCTGTGGTTCGCGTTGTGGTCGGGCGTGTTCGAGCGCTTCCCGCGGCTGCGCTGGGGCGTCACCGAGTGCGAAGCGTTCTGGGCCAACGATCTGCTCTGGCTGATGGACACACGGTATCTGCGCGAGCACTCGGCCAAGAAGATGAGCCATCAGATGGAGGGCGACCTGACGATGCCGCCGTCGGCCTACTTCGATGGCAACTGCTTCATCGGGGCCGCCACCACCGAGCGCAGGGAGCTGGCCCAGCGCTACGAGATCGGCGTGTCCAATTTGTTGTGGGGCAACGACTTTCCCCGTCCGGAGGGCACCTGGCCGCACACCCGCGAGTGGCTGCAGCGCTCGTTCTGGGACATTCGCAACGAGGAGATCCGCCAGATGCTGGGGCTGGCGGCGGCCGAGCTGTACAACTTCGATCTGGGCGCGCTCGCCGGGCTGGCCGAGCGCATCGGCCCGACCCCGGAGGACCTCGGCCAGGACGACGCGGTGAGCGTCCCGAAGTGGGAGGCGGCCCGCCGGACCGGCCGCCACTGGCTGACGGCCGCCGAGCTGATCCCCGACCTGGTGGAGAACTGAATCGGCGGCATCGTTTCGGCGTTTTTACCCGCAAAAAGGGCCGTCATAAAACATACTGATGGCGCTTCGCGCGCACCCCGGGCTGTGAGCGCACCCCTACTCACAAGGCAAAGACGCCATGGATTTTGGGTTACTGACGCCGGAGGTCAACTCCGCCCGCATGTATGCGGGCCCCGGTTCTGGTCCGATGCTTGCCGCCGCGGCGGCCTGGGATGCGATAGCCGCTCAGCTGGAATCAGCTGCGAACGGCTACTTTTCGGAAATCACGGGCCTGGCGGGGCAAACGTGGTTTGGTCCGTCGTCGATGCGGATGGTCGCCGCAGCCGGCCCCTATATGGCATGGCTGCAAGCGAGCGCCGCCCAGGCTGCCCAAACCTCGGCTCAGGCGTATGCGGCGGCGGCCGCCTACGAGTTGGCGTTCGCCATGACTGTGCCCCCACCGGTGATCGCGGCCAACCGCGCACAACTGCTGGCGCTGATCGCAACCAATTTCTTCGGGCAGAACACCCCCGCGATCGCGGCTACCGAAGCCCAGTACATGGAGATGTGGGCACAAGACGCCACCGCGATGTACACGTACGCTGCTGACTCCTCGACCATGAGCACGCTGACCTCGTTCAACGAGCCGCCGCCGACCACCAGCCAAGCCGGGCAGGCCGACCAAACCCGGGCGCTGGCCCAGTCCGTCGCCAATACCACCGGTGCCCGCACCCAATCCCTCGTGCAGCAGGCGTCGACCAACACCACGGCCCACAGCATCGACTACACCCCGCCCGCCAGCCTCGACCCCTCGATCCCGCCGGGCGGGACTGCCACCGTTCCACCCGGCAGCATCATTTCCGTCGGGACCAACACACATCTGGTCGTCGACAGCGGATCGGTCACGTTGTCACCCTCCCCGGTCGTCGGCGGCTTCGCGGTCACCGCCAAGTCCGCCATGACGCTCAACCCCGGCAGCGTCTTTCTCGCCGTCTCTGGATGGTCAGAGGGTGGCGTGCCGGTCAACCCGGGCTCCCTCATCACCGTGGGCACCCAGGCCGTCACCCTCACGCCCACCCACGTGTTGGTCCCGGGCCTCGGCACCCTGCAGACCGGCTCCGTCACGCTCGGCGCCCAGTCGGGCATCCTCACCGCGAACGACACGGCCACGGGCTTCGCCGGCGTCGCAGGCGCCACCATCACGAACAGCGCCGGCACCGTCTCTTACACCGCCAACGTCGGAATACCTCAGTTGGCCGCGTTGAGCACCACCCCAGGCCTGACCGGAACCGCTGGAATCCAGCCGCAACTCAACGCGGAGGCGCTTGCGGACTGGGCGCGTCGCCTCGCCGTCGGCCCTTCCATCGAAGTAGCGGCCGGTTTAGGGTAGAACAATCCGCACTCATCGAAGATTCGGGCCGAAGAGAGCTGTATTCGGTTGCAGCACATGATATTTGATCGAACGACGAGGCAGACTTCCTCCGGTCGTGGAGTCGGCGAATGACCAAAGTTTGCACAAGATTAGCGGTTTCGCTGACGCCGATGGGTTGAGCGTGCCTCTGAAACGCGTTGACGAGTTGATGCCCGGAGACAAGATTCGCATGAAGATCGGGCATGCGACCGTCGTGGCGACGGAGCCCCTCGATGACGGTCGCACCCTGCTCACCTTTGCCTACGGGACCAAGGCGCCCGCCGACAACGATCTCACCGTGGACGTCCTGAACCCCGACGAGTGGGGTTGGTGACGGCCAAGACCTTGTCGGCGCCGGCTCGGGGTACGACTATTGGGGGAATGGTCGTGGACACGGAGGAGTTTGCGATGGCCTCGGACCGCTTGAAAATCGTCGCCGGTCTATGCGCCGCGTCGCTCCCGATCGTCCTGTCGCTTTCCCCGGTCGCCTCCGCCGACAACCCGTCCTGGAACGGCCAGTACGCGATCACGTTCATGGTCGGTCCCAAGGCCGGGACCAGCATGGCGGTCGGCAACCCGGAGGGGCAGCACACCGAGACCTACGGCTTCCGCTCGAGCTGCACCAACGGCAAGTGCGTCGCCACCATCGTCAGCGGCCCCCCGCCGAGCAACCCGACGGTTCCGCAGCCGGTTCAGTTCACCTGGGATGGAAGGTCCTGGTCGCAGGTCAGCGATTTCCAGTGGGACTGCATGATGCCCGACACCTCGATCGAGTGGAATCCGGCCCGGGCCACGGTGCGCTACACGCCCCAACCCGACGGCTCGCTGGACGGGCTGATGCACACCGACATCTTGAGCGGCGCGTGCCAGGGCACTATTGACATGGACATGAAGGCTGAGCGCGTGTGAACGGGGACGCGCGGTCTCGTTGAAGTTATGGCGCGCCAGGCATCTCGATAGTGACTGGCGGTTTGCCGGTGTTTGCGGCTAGTGGGGCTGGTTGGCCATGAAGCACTGCACTTGTTTGACGGCGTCCTCGGGCTTCACGCCCATTTCCACCAGCCGTTGCACGACCTGTTCGGAAGGCACACCACCGTCGATATCCGTCGCGATCACGTGGACGCTGGGAAACCAGTTTTCAGCGCTGACTCCCGGCGGCGGGGGCTTCGCATCGCCCCCAATGCACTGAACGTAACCGTTGACGCCCGTCTCGGCGTGAGCCGGCGACGCCCCCATCGGCACGGCGACGGCCATGCCGACCGTCGCGGCGACATAGATGAAACGCATCCTCGCATTATCCCGCGTCTGCGCTTTTGCGGAAGACCCGCTTTTGGAGGTCGGCCCGCAGTGGCAGCCGCGAAGCCCGCTCGAGGCGATGAGATCATGAGCGGATGACCACCCAGACCTGCATGGGTTGTGGCCTGCAAACCCGGTACTCGTATGGGCGCACCTGCATGGGTTGCGGCCTGGAAACCCGCTACTCGTACGGGAGCCGTCCGGATCTTTACGAGCGGGCCGCGGCGGCGTCTGCCGCGCTGACGAGGATCATCAGCCTCAGCGACCGGCATCCCACGGCGGCGCTGGCGCTCACGGTGCCCAGCGTGATCATCGGCTTGGCCGCGGTCGCGGCGTACCCGTTCGTGTTCGTGCCGATGCTGGTTCTGCTCGGCGTGGCCTTGGTGGCCTCCGCCCGCTACGAGGAAGCCCGCAACCCCTCGAAGTAGTTGGTTGGTCGACACCAGCACCCGACGAGGGGGACGAAGCTCCCGCCCCCTACAGCGCTGGCGATCAGCAGCCGACCGGACCGCCGCCCGCCGGGCAGGTAGGGACGTTGATGGGTATGCAGCTCACCGACGTCGTCGAGCCGGCGAACGCGAGAAGAATTGCAAACAAGCCTTTCTTCCCCCTGATCATGAGTTGAAAGCTTACGCCCAGCAGGGATCTTCATTGGCGGATTCCGCAGAAGCAGCAGGAGTTTTGGCAGGCGTCATGCTGGGCACGCCGCCTGCAGTGCCTGGCCGGCCCGCTGGCTCTGGGCGGCGTAATCGGTGTAGGCGCGCTGGAAATCCTGACTGGATGAGCCACCGCCCGATCCCGGCTGCGATTGCCCTGGAATCGTCTGGCGCCACGCGTCGAGAATCTTGTCATCGAGACGGACTACGGCGTAGGCCTTTTCACGTAAGCCAGGATCATGGATCCGATCGGCGTACTGCCGCATGCGGGTCTCCCGAGTTTGATACGCGTCCACCAACTTCTGCGGGTCACCGATGCTGACTGGAATCAGGTTGCGCATCCGCTCATTTTCGGATTTCGAGTACTTGATCATCTCGTTGACGGTCGCACAATCTGACCGGAAGGAGAGTCTGAGGTAGAGCCAGAGCGACACCCCGACAGCGACTATTACCATAACCGCGACGGCCGCGGCAGTGACTACGGTGCGTCTAGTGGCCACTGGTCATGACCCGAGGTACTGGCGGGCCTCCGGCCCAAAAGGCTTTCGTGATTTCGATGTTGGCGTCAACGATCTCGTATGGCCAGGTGCGTTCCGTTGCCGGCCATCGCTGCGCCGGCGATGATCTCGATCAATGATGCTATGCCGTGGAGCCGTACCATCCGGCGGCGAGCAGGATGAGGCCGCAGCCAACAGAAACCAATGGCACCGACCGTTTCCATTGTTCCGTCGCGTCGGGATCTCTCCGAAGCAGAAGGCGCATGGCGGCCAGACCAGAACGCCTACGACAAAGACTGCCGCAGCAATCTCCAGGGCTATTACCGTCATCGCGGCCTTGGTTCAGTGCGCGGAACCGCTGCGCTCATCGACATTGCCAGCGCGGCCGTCCAACGCCTTCACGGTGAACGCAATCGACCACAGGAGTACGACGTAGGCGAGAGCGTAACTCGGCACCATGACCCACAACGATTTTCCACCCATGAACAGCCCGGCTACGCCGCTCACGGTGTCGCCTACGAATCCCGATAGCGCCACACCCGCCATGATGGCGATGTAAGCGTGCTCCCTCTTCTGCGTGGCCTTGCTGGATCTTCGTTGAGTGAAGTACCAGATCCCAAAGGCGACAACGACGATCGCCGAGGCGATGAATCCTGCCACGATCCACACGGGCAGGGGCTTGCTGGGGGTGATGTGGGCTGACTTGAACACAATGTCGACGGTGATCATCGCAGCGATGTACACCGGCAAGAGCAGGACCGCGCGCTTCAGATTGATCATGGCTTCGGCAACCCCGGTATCGGAATGTCAGCGCACTCTACTGCGCCCACGACGGCTGACTTTACGGGCGCTTCGACGAGGCCCCTGACGAACCCGCCGACGAAGCCCGCGACGCCCCCAGGTATCGCTCCCGCGCCGGCAAGTTCGGGTGTGGCGACCCCGCCCGCGATAGCGCCGCCGATTGCACCCTTGATCGCGTTCTCGTACCCGCTTTTGACCATTTCTTTGCCGATGCTGGCCTTCACTTGTCCACCCACACACTGGCCAAAACTTTGGGGAGGTACGTAGGGCGGCATCGGTCCCGGGGCCGGCTGAGGTCCGGGATCGGGGCGAGGACCGAACGCCGGCATGGGCGTCGTGGGCGGCGGCGCTTGCTGGCCGGGCGACGTCAGAGCTTGCTTGTACTGGTCCAAGAAGTTGGGCTGCTGCGGGGGCTGCGGAGCCCCGGGTTGTGGTTGTGGGCCGCCGTCCTGCTTGAAGTCGATAAGGCGCACCCCGTTGCGGTGCGAGCCAGATGTCATGCGGTTGTCGGCTGGTGCGCCGTGATTCTCGGCCGTCGCCGGCGCGAAGCTAACTTCACCCACGCCGCCTGCGGCGGTGGTGAGCTGACCGGCGACCTTGGCGTCTGCGCCGGCGAGCTGCTCCGCGCGCAACCGGATGTCCGCGGCGAACGCTTCGGCTTGAGCTTGGCGGGCGGCGCGTTCTGCTGGGGTAGTGCTGTGGGTGTCGGTGACCGACAAGTCCCCTCCGACCGCGAATCCCGCGTTCTGCGCGTCTTCGACGCCATAAAGGACTCGCCGCTGGGCGGCGCTGATGTCGCTGGCGCCGTTGCGGGCGATTCCCGCTGCCTGTCGTAGCAGGTCGGCTTTGCCGCTGACGACGGATAGGTCGCCCCGGTGCGTTGCCGCAGCGCGTCGCCGCCGGCGCCGTGCCAGGTGGTGGATTGCGCCTGGTTGCGCATCGTCAGGAATGCGTCTTCCCAGCGGTCGGCGGTTTGCGTCCAGTAGGCGGCGGCGTCGATGAGGTGCTCGGTGCTCCATGCCATGATCTGGGACAGGGTGGCGGGCATCTAGACCACCGTCACTTGCGTCACGTCGTTCATCGCGGCCGCCGATGTGGCCTCCTGGCCGAGGTATCCGCCGGCGGCCGTGGTCACCCCACCGACCGTTGCTTGCGTCCGCGCTGTGAAAGCTGCTGTGGCAACGCCGATCGCGGCGTTGACGGCGTTCACACCCGCAGTGGTGGCCTGGAACGGTGGTCCCGGTGACGGCGGAGCGCCCGCTAATTGGGAGGTCAGCGCTCCCCACTGGCCGGCTGTTGCTACGACTTCGGCGGGGACGACCTGTAATGCGTCTTGCCCCATAACTGCATGATTTTATGCGGGTCGCTCGCGGGCTGCTAATCACCTGCGGGGGCCGGTCCGGCGCTACGTGGCCGATCTGGCCTGGCCAAGCATGATCTTGGGGCAGGCGTGGCTGCGTTGGAGGCAAGAGGGTCGACGAGGGCTGGATAGCGAGGTATGAGTTGCAAATCTTTAGTTCTAAGACGGCAGTTTCGTGGCCGAACGATTGTTGGCCGAAGTAACTTGATTGCGAGGCGCAACAGAACAGAAGGGTGTCAACCGCTGGCCGCATAGGCCGTGCGACGAAGTAATCTCAATTGCGCGTATGTTGCGCGATGTTCGCCTAGTCAAACTAGATAAGCATGCTGAAATCGTCGAATTCTGGTGCGCGATACTGGGATTGAACCAGTGACCTCTTCCGTGTCAGGGAAGCGCTCTCCCGCTGAGCTAATCGCGCCGGGGTCCAAAGCTGGAGGTGGAGACGGGAATCGAACCCGTGTGCACGGCTTTGCAGGCCGTTGCCTCACCACTCGGCCACTCCACCGCTGGGACTGATGCCACTTGCACCTTCGAGCGGATGACGGGATTCGAACCCGCGACCCTCACCTTGGCAAGGTGATGCGCTACCAACTGCGCTACATCCGCGCGCCTCGGACGAGATCGTCGCCCGGTGCGAAGCACGACGATAGTCGACGTGAGCGGGCACATACAAATTTCTCCGTACAAGCCGTGTCCAGGCTAACGCAGAGCCGTAAAGGGGCGTATGGGCCGGTACTGTCGACACCGGGCTCGTGCTAATCTTCGACGTCGTTCGCCTGTCGGCGCCGGTCCCGTGGCTCAGTGGGAGAGCGTCCGCTTCACACGCGGAAGGTCGCTGGTTCGATCCCAGCCGGGACCACCCACATTCATGCACGTAGAATAGGGTATCTAGCCCAGCGAAGCAATGCCGGTGTTATGCCGGTGTTATCGCGAATCTGGCCGCCGCGTGGTTCTCCGCCTACCAAATGTCAAGTGTAGGAGGACAAATCATCGTGACGAACCCAACTGAAGCCCCACTCATCCCCGCCGACCTGTTGGCCGCCGACAACCAGCGTCGCCTCCCGGCTGGTGCCGTGCGCGCCGATAGTTGGCAGGCCGCTGACCGCCCGTACCGTTCCATCTTCACCGCTGATAGGCGGCTCGACGCCGCTGACGTGGCTGATGTTTGGGGCCATGCGATTCAGTTCTCGGGCGGCAGCATCGATACCGGCGACGTCGTGGATGCCCCGCGTGTGATGGCGGAGATCGGCGGCATCAGTGTTGATCTCGGTACGACCGCTGAGGTACGCGAGTTCGTTCGGGTGTGCATGGCGGTCGCGGACGAGCTCGACAGCTGGGCCGCTGACGGTAGCGACGGGTGATGACCACGATGCACGGGAAGGGTGTCGCCGCTCGGCGGCACCCCGACCCCAACGAGCCCACTACGGCCGCGGGGCCATGTGATGACGAGACCGTCATCGTGCCACCACCGACCGAGGCGGCGCCCGAGCTTGCGTGGTCGCGAGACGAGGGCGAGGTTTGGGATTACCCGACTACTACGGCGTGGTGGGCCAAGACCCGGCAGCGCGTCACCGACTTCTTCCACCCGTTCCCCGACGAGGCCCGTGTCGCCGCGATGGATGACTACGACGACGCGATGGACGATGACGCCGACGATGATGATGCCGAGCCGATCGAGATCCCCGACGCCTCGTGGCGCGCCGCTTTCGCCGCGGCGTCGCCGATCGTGTTCGCTTGCGCCCTGGTCCTCCTCATCGGCATGGTCGCGTTGTTCGTGGCCTCGAAGCGCCAGGACGCGCCTCAACCGGTGCCCGCGCCGCCACCTTCGGTGATTCCTGCGGCCGCGCTTCCATCTGCCGCTCCCGCACCGACGACGGTGACCATCACGCCGACACCCCCGGCAACGGTGACCGTGACCGCGACCCCGCAGGCCGCGCCATCACAAGCACCAGCAGCAGAACCACCAGCAGCAGCACCCGACCCCGACACGGTCTTCCGCAATTTGGTGCACGGCATCCCCGGCATCACGGTCACCAACTGGGACATCACGCAGGCCGGTGCGCACCGCGTATGCGGCTACCTGCGGGCCGGGCACAGCCGTGACGAGGCCGTGCAGCAGGTCCTGGCCAATGACCCGACTTTCACGCCCTGGCAGGCGTCGGCCATGGTCAACGCGTCTACCACCGCCTACTGCCCCCAATACGGCGCTGTCTAGGGGCGCAATCTGATAGTGATCCAGACACGGCCAGGCGTCATTGCCCGGCCGTGCTGGTCATGGTTACCGCCCGTATGAGGCGAATCCCGGCGGGAACGGCGGCTTCAGCGACTGGCGTCGCGCGCGGCACCCCTCGCATCCCTCACAGTAGGGCGGCTTGATCCCGTTATCCTTCGCTCGCGGCGAGTGGTCAGCGGGGTGTTTGCACACTTCACAGGTGCTATCCATGCTTTGTCCTCCTGGACTTGTTGGGTGAGGGACGGTTTTGCCCTCACCCCTTTGGTCACGGGAAGGCCGAAAACACATGAATGGGAACGCTAAGAGAACGGTAAGGTTTCTCTTAGCGTTCGCACCTACATGGGTGGGGAGCAGGCCACCAGCCGCCCAGGAATGCCACTGGCTCGTGATTTGTTTCACAGATGCGGGGTCTATACCCTGTAACTTGCTGTACTTCGCACCAATATGTAGTGCTTTGCACGCCTATGTTGCCGTATTCTCGGGTAGCGGCAATTTTCGCGATCCTGAAGGGAGGGGTGGGAATGGCCAGCATGACTGTTAGGAGCGGTGCCGGAGTCACCGTTGTCACTCAGCGCGAAATGAGGCAGATGACTGGCGCCGACACGCAGCCCAGTACTGCCCTGCAGCAAGCCATCGCGAAGCGGAACGCCAAAGCACACGCGCGTTGACGGATCTGCGCTTCGAACCGATCGGGTCGGAGCACGACGTCTCCTATTTCGATTGCGGGATCGCTTCCCTCGATAACTGGCTCGGTAGAGAAGCGCTCAACGCTCACCGCGGCGGCTTGTCCCGCACCCACGTGTCCGTCGACCCAGATGATGACTACCACGCTGTCAAGGGCTATTTCACTCTGGCGCCGACGCTGGTCACCGAGCAAGTCCCCGGCAGCAGCGGAAGCCGAACGGATGGGTATCCCTCGTACGTGCTGTGCAGGCTGGCCAGGGATCGATCGATGGCGCGCACCGGCCACGGTGCCGAGCTAATCGCCGAGGCCGTGGTCAAGACCCTGGAGGCCGCGGACGCCGCCGGCGGCCGGTTCCTGGTTGTCGACCCGCACTTCCAAGATCTGACGGACGGCGACGCGGAAAAGCTGAGGGCCTTCTACCGAACCTACGGATTCGTGGATCTCGTTGAAACGAACCGCATGTACGCGACCATCAAGACCCTGCGCAACTCATCGCGTTAGGGGCCATCGAGCCTGGGGGTTGAGTTTCAACCTCTCAAAATCGGCTGTCGTCATCTCCCGTACTGCTGCTCGGCGCCCTGGGCGCCGATGCCGAGCGCGGCGCCGATGACGGCCCACGAGTCGCCTGCGGCCCGCGCTGCCGCGACGGCGGCCGCCAGGGCGGCCTGCGTGGCGTTGTTGGTCATCGCGGCACGGATACGCCGGAAATGGGTGGCGTCGCGGACGTCGGCGGGATCTATATCTATCGAGTCCAGCCACTCGTTGATCTCATCGGCCGTCGGATCGGGCACGTAGAGCAGGATAATGCCGCGGAACGGAACCCCGACCGGGGCGTGGGCGCTCCGGGCGATTGTCCAGGTGTTTAGTCGCTGAGCGATATAGTTTGTCGGAGGGGTATGCGACCCTACTGGTATCAACAACCGCGCAACCGAAGGGGGTGTGAACGCATGGCAGTCAAACTTGAGAAGGTTACCGCGGAGGGATCGTGGCAGATCTTCGATCAGGCCGCCCACCGGCTCCTGGGCATTGACGCCGCGACGTTCGTGCAGCGTTGGGACAGCGGTTCGTACGCCGACGACACCGATACCAAGGTCATGAAGGTCGCCATGCTCCGTCCGAGTGGCCGGTAGGAACCCGACCGCGGCGGTCAAAGCATTCATTGCGCCGATTCAGGAGGCGCTCGGACTGTTTGCGTCCGGCAACGTGACTGCCGACAGCTATAGGGCCGACGTTGAAGGCGTACTCACGTTCAACCGTGGCGAAGTCGTCAAACTCCGGGGTGACAACAACGTCGGGCTGGCAATGAGCATGCGGTACCGCATCATCCAAACCGATGAACCCGGACGCGGGCCATGGAAGATCTCGACGGTCGGGTACATGTACGAGCTGCAGCTTGACGGCAAGACGCTGTACGACTACCACTGGCATCCCATCTCCGTGTCGCACGAGGTGCGTCCGCACCTGCATTGCGCAGCAGTCGGCAAGGGCCACATACCGACAGGCCGCGTCATGATCGAGGATGTGCTGAATCTTGCTGTCCACCATGGGGCGAAGCCCAACAACATGACGCGATGGAAGGAACTCGACCAACTCAACCGCGAGAAGTTCGCTCGCGGCGCTACTTGGGGCGTCGGGCCTGTCGGTGGTCGCGAGTAGCTTCGGCACATGGACGGATTCGACTACCAGCCGCAAGGCGGCGTCCTGAGCGAGTGGCTATTGGAAGTGTCGGGATATGAGGACCCTGTCTTGAACGGTCAGCTGGATCTCATACCCCCGCGCGGCTTAGTCGAAGTGGAGGACACCATCCGGTTGTGGGAGCGGGACTATGCGGAGGACACCGGCGCGCACGCGACTCGGATTTGCGGGGGCTACGGGTGGCGCGAATTCCATTGGCGTAACGGCGCATTGCACCGCTACGAGTGGAAACACGTCCTGATCGATATGCGCTGCCGTATCTGCATGCGGCCTCAAATTGCGCGGGTTTACATGGTGACCGACGAGGTGTGGGAGAGTTCCGGCCTCAGTGGTTGGCCGTGCTGGAGGTGCCTTGAGGATGCCATCGAGCGCCGCCTGGTGCCGGAGGATTTCAAGCCCGGACTGCCTTGCAACTCCGAGCAAGGCAACCACGAGCCCGAGCTGCGTGCCCGTATTGGGCTGGCCGAGTAAGGCAGTGGGTCAGTGGCCGAGCAGGGGCACGACGATCCCGCCCCAGACGGTGCTCGATGCCATCGGGGCGTTGAACGCCGGTGCCGCTTGCCACAGCGCGTCGCCGATGAGGCATGAGTGGGAGTTGCCGCTGATGTTTGCCACCCAGCGCTGGTTCTGGTTGTAGCCGGTGAAATTGGCGTAGCCGCCGAGCATCTGAAAGAAGCCGCCACGTGCGTCGCCGCCCGATGCGGACTGCCCGGCCGGGGAGGTGCTGCCACTGGCTTGTGCTGGGGTGCCCAATGAGACCACCCCGGCATAACTGACGGAGTTGGCGGTGACGGCGTAACTGTAACCGCCAGTAAAGCTTACGGCGATGATCGGGTTATTCTTCGGCGGGTTGAAGAACGAATAAATGGCCACCTGGCCTGAGCTGTTCACACCATTGCTGTAGTACTGAAAGCCAGCGACCTGGGTCATTGCCGTGCCGCCCAGTGTTGCGGTGAAGGTGCCAGGCCCTGACGCGAAACTCGATACCCCCACGAGCACAAGGCTTGCCCCGCCACCGACGGGATGCGGCCACGAGCCGCCGGTTGTGGCCTCGATGCCAGCACCGGTCGCATCAGGGAGCACCCGAGGGATCAGCGGTAGTGGCCGCATCAACGCGTTGCTAGGAAAGCCGCGCCCGAGTCTGACGCCACTCAACGTGGTGCGTTGTCCACGGGCACACCGGGATCCATCACCGCCGCGGTGATCTTGGTGTTCAGCTCCGACGGCCCGTCCTGCGCGGTGCCGGTGGACTCGACGCCACCCTGCGCCAACCCGTGTTCAAATGAGCCGCTGAAGTCGTCACGCGTGATTGCCATAATCTGTTGCCTTTCTAAATGTTTCGGTTAGCTACGGCCCGTGAACATGCTGCCCGACATCGGATGGGTGTTCTCGGCCATGGTGTATTTGTCGTTGAACTGCTGCATGCCGTCGTGGAACTGCATCGGGTCGTTAGCGTTTACGGTGACGGGTCCGTGGAGGTGGTACTGGATGTTGTCGCCGCCGTTGGCGTCGGCGTAGCCGGCGTTCTGGTTGCCCGCCAACGGGGTTTGCGTTTGCCCAGCGCTGTTTTGGGTGGGCCGCACACCAGCAATTCCCGAAAGAAGGCGTCCGGGAATGGTTTGCGCCCAGTCGCCGCCAGTGGATGACGAGCTGACGGTGAAGGCTTCCAGCAGTCCCTTGGCGGCGATACCAGCCGCCTGCGCGCCGTAGGATGCCGCCCGGTTCAACTCCTGGAACCCGATCTGCATCGCCGCGCCCGCAGCCTGCCCGGCTCCCGGCGCCATCATGTCGACACCCATCGAGGCACCTTGGGATGCAGCGCCTTCAAGCGAGCCGATCAGACCGCCCGAGAATCCGATACCCGGTGACGCGGGCAAGTTCTCGCCGGGCTGCTGCACATCCGCGCCCGGCGCCGGAGCGCCCCCCTGGCCCTTCTGCGCGCCAGGAGACTCCGCACCACCACCGACCGGCAGGCCACCCGCTGCCGTGCCCGGCGAAGGCGGTTGCGGGGCACCGGGAATGGCCGCGTCGTGCATGCTGGTGCCCGAGCCCTTCTCCTTCGGGCTGCCGGGACTGCCGACGTTGGGCAACGCGCCCTGACCCGGCTTCGGCTGCGGCGGCGGCGCGGGTTGCGACGGCTGAACAGGACCGCCGCCCGGCTCGAAATACTGGGGCACCATGCCGCCGGTGCTGAACCGGGCGCCCTTGTTCATGTTCTGCAGGTACGGCAGGTACTGCCGGGTTGCGTCGGCGTTCATGACGAATTCGCCGGGGGTCAGCCATGCCGGGATCGTGTCCGTGCCAGACGGGCCGCCATCGGCGAAGTACTTGACCAGACCGCCGGTGGACCAATAAGCGGGGTTGAGGTAGTCCATGACCTTCGGGACGTTCAGATGTCCTGTGCCGGAGGAACTTGGCGACCAGAAGCCCTGATCTTCCCGAGGGCGTTGCGGTGTCGGCTTTGCGCTGTGTCGGGTGTCCATGTCGCCGAAGCGGCGGCCGGTCCTCGGATTCATGGGAGGCAGCGGCGGCGAGTCCGGGGTTCCCTCCCCTGGGCGGATCGGAGGGCGTGTGAAAGCCTGACGCAGCATGGCTCGTTGCTCATCCACAGTCGCGTTGCCGTTGGCGTCCAGCATCCCGCGCTGCCGAGCAAATGCCTGCAGTTCCGGCGGAAGGCTGTCGGCGTCGGTCGGGGCGCCCTTGGGATACCAGTCCTTGTAGAAGTTGTGTGCGGCAGGCCCGCTCGGCGAGGGAGCTGGAGCCGGAGTTGGCGGGGGCGTGCCGAGATAGGCCCTTGCCCGCTGCATGAGCGGATCCCATGCCTGGGCACCCTCGTAAGACAGGGGTCCGCCAACAGAGGTCGACGCTAGCGCCCCATCACCTACTCCATAGGCGGCGCCCCACGCCTGGTTACGGTGCGGCTCAAGGGCATCCAAATACGCCTGCACGTTGCCGACCACCGAACGGCGGTTCTGGCCACGGGCAAAGGCCGTCTTTTCCTGGAACAGACCGAGGACCTCGTCATCTCCCTGCACTCCACCGGAAATGCCGGGGTTCAGCCCACTTTCGCCCACGGAGTAGGCCACGATCTGGGTAGCCTGATCGGGCGTGTAACCCCGTGCTAGGGCCGCGCTGTAGATGTATTGAGCCACCGACCGCGGGTCGTGGGACGGTTCGGTACCCACCTTGATGCCCGGATACCCAGACCCACCGGGAGCCGACGCGCCATGGTGGAAAGCGTTCAGCAGCAGTTGTTTCTGCTGTTCCGGTGACAGGCTACGGATTTGGTCAGCGGTCAGAGGGCCATTGAGGTCGACCGGGGCAGCGGTTGAAGACCCACCGAAGCCAGAACCGCCGGAACCGCCTGAGAACGAGCCGGAGCCCGAACCGGTGGCGCCGCCGCCGAAATAGCCGCTCCCCGCGCCGCTTCCGATACCTGCTGCTCCGCCACCACCAGGACCGCCGGGACCACCAGACGCCCAGTTCGTGACAAAGACCGGAACCACACCCGATCCAGCACCCCTGGCACCAGGGAGCAGACCCTCAGGGCCTTCCAGGCCAGACTCGGCGCCGAGACCCTCTTCGCGAGAATGCCTGCCGCGACTGCCGCGCCGTGAGCGCTTGCTGGACTTGCCGCCCGCAGCGTCAAAGTCCGGAATGCCATGGAAGGCTGCAACTTCCAGCGGTCCGAGAACCAGGTCTTCTAGGAAGCCGACGGTGTTTTTGACCAGGCCGGGGAGACCACCCTGCAGCCAGTTGTCATCGAGCTTGACGGGCATCCACGGCTCTTGGCTGCCGCCACGACCGCTGCCTTTCCCCCTAATCCCGGCGAGCTCTCTGTTGATCTCATCCAACTTTTTTTGAAGCCACGGGATTTCGCCACGACGCGCCGGGTCGTTAGATGCCCTGTCGTCGGCGATACGGGCCTGGATCTCGTTCGCCTCGGTTTGAAGATGCTCAAGCCTCTTGAGGTCTTCGTCAAGAGGGTCTTGGTCTTTCTTCTTCTTGCCACCTGCGCCACCGCCACCGCCACCGGCGTATGGCGCGTCGGGGGTTTCGGGCTGCGATTCGGGTGTGGGGGGCGTGAGGTCCGGGGTCGGCTGACTGGTATCTGGGGTCGGCTGGCTGGTGTCAGGCACCACCGGTACCGGCCCGTTGTCGGGGCTGGGGTTGTCGGGGGCGGCTACGTCGTGGTCGCCGCTGAAGTACTGGTCCCAGAGGGCGTAACCACCGCCGAGCGCGGCGCCGATGCCGCCACCAAGCAGCGTGCCGACGCCTGGGATGACTGAGCCGATAGCGGCGCCCGCCATGGCCATGTTGCCCGCATCTGATGCGATGACACCGAGCTTGTTCGGGTTGGTGTTTTCCCGTGTGTTCGCTTGCAGCGCATCACCGCCCAACGACAGCGCCGCACCACCTACGAGCGCAAGAGCACCCTTGGCCTTGTTGGCGGCGCCCATAACCCGGTTCATGGCACCGATTTCAGTATTAGCGGCAGCGACGACGCCCGCGGCGCCCGCCTCCGCGGCCGGGCCAGCCGCACGCAACTGCGCATTCGCTTCCTGGGCGGCCGTCCGGACGCGCTGCTCAGCACCGGCCTCTTCAGTAGAGGCGGCCTGGACGCCGGAGGCGCCTTGTCGGGCGGCGTTGCCGCTCTGGCGCAGTTCCTGGTTAGTCTGGTAGACAGCGGTTTTGACGCGGTCCTGCGCGGCTGCCTCTTCGGTGGAGGCGGTTTTGACACCGGCAGAACCCGCCTGGGCTGCCGGGCCGGATTGGCGGAGCGACGTATTAACCTCGTCCGCGGCCTTCTTGGACAGCCCGAGGTTGGACTTGAACAACTTGACGGTGCTGATCAGGGAGTTCGACAGCTTCATGCCCAGGAACAAACCGGACAGGACGGTAACGTCCTCGATCAGATCCTTGACCAGCGCCCGGTGCTGCTGCATCCAATGCACGCCGGTCTCAAGGGAGTGGACCCACTTGGTCGCAGTCGGGAGGAAATCCTCACCGAACTCGATCTTGAGCGAATCTAGTGCGCCCTTCAGGTCTTTCCATTGGGCGTTGAAGTTCTGCTGAGACCGCGCAAACTCCATGACGTTCCCGCTCGGATCGGCCTGGGCGTTGGCGATCTCCTCCCGATGCTTTACCGCCTCGGGATTGTTCTGGTCGGTCACCTGCAGAAGCGTTCGCGCATTGTCCTGGCCGCCGACCGCGGTCTGAAGCGCCTGCATCACACCCAGCTGATCGGTATTGAGACTCTTCAAGACCCGGTTGAAACCCTGATTGTTCTCGTGGGTCTGCATCCACTGATCAACGATCTTGGCCTCGGTAACCCCAAGGCCGCCACTGCTTTTCCGGAATTCCTTCTTGGAGAGCTGGCCGCTCATAATGCGGTCGGCGACGGCCTTCTCGGCGGGGCTGAGCTTGCCGTACTCCTCATGCTCCAAGGCCTGCGACGCCGGGTTGTTCTCGAAGGCATCCAGGATCACGTTTCCGTTGGGACCGAGGCGCCGATCGACAGCACCGCGGATCTCCTGGGCCGTACCGATATACCCCTTGCTGCGGAGGTCCTTTGGAATGTCACGGGGGTCCAAGCCGATGGCGGCCAACATCTCTCGCTGCTTCGGCTGGATGTTGCCCAGCGACGACAGAGCATGGTTGAGGTTCTGGCTGGCCTGGTCGGCGTGCATCCCGGACTGGGTCAACATTCCCAGGGTGGCCAACAGATCATTCAGATTTTCACCCACCGACTGGGCCGTCGGCTCCACGTTGTGAAGCGCGCCAGTGAAGTCGGCGAAGGTGGTCTTGCCCAGGCGGACCGCCTCGATCATCTTGGACGTGACGTTGGCGGCCTGATCGGCTTTGAGATGGTAGTCGTGCAGGGTGGTGGTGACCGCGTTGGCGGCCTCATCCAAACCAACGCCTTCCTCGGCGGCACCCTGAGCGGCGGCCTTCATGACCGTAAGCGCCTCACTACCGCGATACCCGGCCTGCTCAACCTTCAGCATCCCCGTGGCCAATTCCGTTGGGTGCCAACCGGTACTGCTCGCCAGGTCCATCAGACCGTCGTGAATGGACTTCAAATTCCGGGGAAGCTCACCACCGACTGTTTCCAACCGGACCAGCTGCACCTGAAAGTCACCGGCCGCCTTGGTTGCATCGGCTGCAGCGGCAACAAATCCACCCACGACGGCACCCGCCGCAAGCGTGGCGGCACCATGGAAACGACCGAGCGCCCCAGCCGATCCCGCCGCGGCGGCCTCCAAGTCCTTGTGCGCCGCAGTGGTGTCTTCGACCGACTTGGTGTGCTTGTTGGCGGCAACGGTGGCTGCTGCAGAGACGTCGATCGCGCTGGCCGTGGCTTTCATGGCCCTAGCGCTGGCAGCACCATACTTGTCCACCGCGTTCTCCGCGGCACGCCACGCAGCCACAGAACGAACAGATGCCGCCTCGGCCTTCTGCGCCAACAAAAACTCGGCCTGACCAGCCTCAACCAGCTTGTTCTTCAGCAGATCAAGCTCGCTGGCGCCCCCGATAGCCTTAAGCCCCTCTGAGACAGAGCCGCCCAGAATCTTCTTGATGTCGGCGCCGAGAGCCGAGAACACCGACGTGACTTCTCGGGCGGCTAGTGCGGCGGCTTGCTGAGCCCCACGCAGCTCAACATCTAAGTAGACAGGAATGGCTCGGCCTCCTCCGATTCGGGCGCATCATCCGGTATGACCAGAGACTAAATCCGCAGCGCCCCAAACACGTTGGACGTCGCGCCCCACGCGACACCACCAAACCCGTTGACACCAAGGCCATACCGTCAACACGTGAGCCAATTCCCAAAGCCATGCCTCGGCATCAACGGCACACGCTGCCCGGCACTCACACGCGCACCCGGCGGCCGCTGCCCCGCCTGCGCCCGCGAATGGGAACGGTTGCGCGGCACCACAACCCAACGCGGCTACGGCCCCGCCCACCGCGCGCTACGAGCCCACTGGGCACCCATCGTCGCCGAAGGCGGCGTCACATGCCGCCGACCAGGCTGCGGCCAACCCATCCAACCAGACGAACCATGGGACCTCGGGCACACCGAATCGCGAGCCCCCAACGAGCCAAGCGCGCCCGAACACCGCGACTGCAACCGCGGCCACCGCCCACGCCAACCAGGGCAGTCCGCTCAAACGGACACCCTCCACCAACCCGCCATCATCAACACCACCAACGACACCACCGACGTCGTCGCCGACTGCCCGTTCTGACACCTTTGGCGGCAGGTGTTAGGAATCAAACACCTGCCGAGCCCCCAACGACCTGTACCAAATTGGTACACCTCAAACCACGTTGATCCACAACAACAATGGGCGGCCCGCACCCACCTACCTACACGCACCAACCATGGGCGCACCTACCGCGCCAACCGCTGCCCGAGCACACCAACCCACCGCCAACAACGGCACACCAACCAACCCAACAGCGGGCACACCTACCGACACCCAACCGCCAAACACCACCACCCCGAGGCCAGACAGCAAGGCTAGGCCCATCTGGGCACCGCCTTCGCCCATGCCCGCGCCCACCCCGCACCAACCCTCCTGGCGCCCGTTTTTTGCCGCGCGCGCCGATCGACCCATTGCCCCAACGGAAGATCGCTACATAGTGCCCAGAAACTCGAAAATCCGGGCTCGAAACGGGCAGTACGTCGCCTACTTGCGGCAGATGTGCGCTGGTTGCGGCGGTTTCAAACCGCTGAACCTTAGTCTGCGTTTTTCCCGAGGTCAGTGACGAGCTGTAGCCGGATGTCGTCGGCGTCGTCGTCAGTGGCTTCGGCGTTCAGCTCGGCCAGTGACTTGAAGCTTTCGGAGACGACGAGCCCGAGCTTCAACTTGTTCATCGGTCCGATGCCGAGCTGTTTCTCCTCTTCCAGGACCATGGCCTGCAGCTTCAAGGCCAGTTGGTAGAGCGGGTTTCCGGCGGGCTGGCCCTTGCTGCCGGTGACGATCGGGTTGCGGTCGGCGGCCGCGATTAAGCGTTCGTAGCGGTCTACGTCCTTCACCCATCTCCGAACCAGCGCAATGTCGGCCGCGGTGGTGGCGCCGGAGACGTAGTCCGACCAATAGCCCGTCCACGCGTCCTGCGCGGCACGGCACAAACCCCTTGGCATGGGTGGCGCTGTGCCGGTTTCCTTCACCAACCCAATGTCTTTGGTGATGTTGTTCTGTCGCCGACCTGGTGGCTTTCGTGCGCTCATCAGACCGGCACGCTATCGAGCACGTTATAGCTCGGCGGCGCCACAGAGGCCCTATCCAGCGCCATGACTGCGGCCACCGCGAGGTCGACTTTCAGTGGTGAGTTAGGCGTCGCCTTGCAAATCCGCGTACCACGAGAGTCTGTCTTGCTCATGGCGTTGCCAATGTGCCGCGCCAGCCTCACGTCCCCCGAGTGAGTCACCGTCCGGTTCACCACAGCCTCGTACATTCTCTGCGTTGCGGGGATCATGTGCCCGGCGTTTTGCGGGAACGCCACAATCGGCAGCCCCTCATCCTCAAGGATCTGGTAGCTACGTGCCCATCGCGCTGGGTCGCACACGATTTCACGTACCTGCCAACGCCGACACGCCTGCCGGATCGTCTCTTCGACGTCGGCGATCGGCACCGCCCAGTCCGGGCCTGCGGTCGGCGGCTTCTCCCACAACTCGACCACGTCGAGGTGCGGGTTCTCGCCGCAGGACGCCACGACCAGGGCGGTGGCGTCGTTGTTGAAGGAGCCGTCGAACCCGAGGCAAACGTCTGCGCCGTCCGGGATGTTCAGGGTGGTGTCTTTGCAGGCGTCCCACGCGCCGAGCGGCAGCCACGCCTGGACACCCGACACCCAGCACGCAAGGTAGTAACGGAGCCACTCATTTTCGGGGATCTGGTGATAGCGGTTGGAGATGTCGCGAACGTCGGCGAACAAGTCCGCGGCCGGGCTGGCGTCCCTGATGGCCTGCTGCCGCTGCTCCTCGTCTGTCAGGTCGTAACGATCTGCAGGGCATCCCCACCAGACGAACAGAAACTCATCGTCTTGGATCTCGCCGCTGTTGACCCTAAGCCCGTAGTCGTGCATTCGGCCGGCCAGCGTGTTGGGGTCAAACCCCGGAGTGGTGGTATTCACGATCAGCGAATCTTGGCGCTTGGAGCAACCATTCGCGAGCACCAAGTGGACGCGCTCTTTGTTGCCGACCCACTCGTGGGTTTCGTCGGCCAAAAGGGTTGATGGCCGCTGACCGTCGTTCGTACCGGCAACCGCGGCAACCTTATACGCGCGGCCCGGCCCATCCTTCACCTGGATCTCATGTTCGAACGGAATCATCACCCGGCTCAGTGTTTTCGACTCCGAAACGCATTGACGCATGTCGCCGAACAACAGGTCGGCCTGCTCCAGCGAGGCGGCCGCCACCGGGATCACCGCCGCGTACTGGTTAGCGAGTTGGTAAGCGCCGATCCACGACGCCAGGGGCGTCTTTCCCTGGCCCTTTGGGCATTCCAGCAGTGCGCGCCTATAGCGGTACCGCCCATCTGGGCACTTTTCGAACAGCCAGATCAAGAAGATCCGTTGGAAGACCTCAAGTTTGACAGGTTGCCCAAACTTTGGTCCGCTCGTGTACACGCAGTTGCGCTCGATCCAGCGTGCAACCTTCGGGCCGTCGGACGGGGCGTCGGTAAACGCCGGGCACGACAACGGCTTCGGCACACCGGGCGGCCAGGGAATCTCAGCCATCCGCTTCGTCCTCGGGGGCCAGCCGATACCAGGGGCCTTCCCGCCATCGCACCGGGCGCTGCCCGGTCGAATTCTTCACCTTGGGGCCGAACCTGGCGAACAGCTCCGCCAGAAGCTCGTCAACTTTCTCCACCTCAGCGGGTACTAGTTCGGCCTCGAACCGCAGGCCCTCGCACAACTCCCAAAGTTCGTCGGACTGTGCGACGACGCCCAGATCTTGTAGTCGGTCCAGGAGGTACAGAAGGTGCTCCCGGTGGCAGCGAACGCGGTGCTCCACGCGTGCCATGCGGTCGGCCAACGTCACCCACCGCGACGGCGGCCTCCGCCTAGTAACGGCGTCCCACTCGGGCTTGTCCACGTTTACCTCCGTCGTGCCTTAGGTCCTCCGGGGAGCGGTGCGGCCAGGGGAGGAGGTCACCGCTCCCCGGAGTCCTTTGATTACCCCTCGCTTTCGGTCCTTCCTTAACCTCGGCTGGGGGCGGTCCCTGCGCAGCATCGGCGATGCTCGGAGCCGTTGCGCGCAGGGATGTCTGGGGATGCTTCATCGTCCGTTCGATGTGCTAGGCGTTGTGTGCTTTTCGGGCGTTGACCGGTACCCAAGGCGCCCGCACGCGCGGGCGGAGGCCGCGGTCGCGGACAGTCGGGCGCCACGTGACGCCGGGCCGCGATGATGCCCACGAGGAGTACGGCCGGTCAGCGTATGCGCGCTCAGCGATCACGCGAAAAATATGCGGGTAGGCGTCGCCCTCGCGCTTCTTCCGCTCCAAAATTTCCAGCGCTCGCTGAGGGTCACGGATAGGCTGCCGCGCCAGCTCCAGCTGCTTGCGGCGAATATCCGTGGGTACGGGTGCGTACGGCAACGCCCGCAGCTCAGCCAACTTGGCGGCAGCGTCTGCGCCGGGATCGGCCGGGCGATTACGCATCTCGGCCAGCATGGCGCGGTCAATGGCCTCACGCTCAGCCTCTAGACGGTTCCCTTCGGAGTTCAGCCATTCAATCCGCGATGCCTCGTCTGGCGTAAATCCCCTGGCCTCAAAGTTTTTGGTGCGCGCAATCTCCATAATCTCGGAGTGAACCCGTGCGCTCATTTCCGTGAGCTTCCGCCACCGGTCGCACTGTTCTCGTCGCACGCTCATGCGGGTGCCCCGAACTTTGTGCGCTGCATGATGTATTCACCTGACATCGCTAATTCGGTTGTTGTTTCGGCCATTACCGACTCGGCCCTCTCTAGCGGCGTGCTGCAGTTGGGGCAAATGGTTTGCGCGACAACACCCTCCCGGAGCACACTAATCCAACCATCTGCACTGGCGGAGTGCGGATTCCGTAGGCGCTTGCCGCAACGGAAGCACCGGTGAAGTTTCGTGGCCATTATTCCTCCTTCGGGTCTGTGGTTACAGAAATTGCTGCGGCGGTGAACTCGATCGCCAGGCGCCCTTGCATCCACATCGATGAGATTTCGTCTCGGACACGGTCCGGCGCACAATCCACACACAGCCAGGGCCGTCCCTGCATCTTCGTGACCGTGTCACGGTCCAGCACCGGCGCATCAACCTCGACCAGGACGCCGCGGCGCAGACGGCAGCTGCACAGTCCGCATCGGAATTCGCTCATGGCATCGGTTCCTCGACCTGTTCAACGAGACCCAGTTCTAGGTACCGTTCGGCTTGTTGTGGCGATAGCCATGGGATTTCAGGCCCACCAGCGCTGTGGTATCTGAGCTCGCCATCCTGGTCGCGGACGATTACCAGCGGCGTTTCGCCGGTCATTCTGTAGGTCATCACGCCACCTTCCTGCTGAATTCTTCGACTGCTGACAGCGGTATCCGCCACTGCTGGCCTACTTTGCGGCCCCGAATGGTGCCGCGTCGCAAATGCTTCCGTACGGTGTCCGGCTTCATGCCAAGCGCCGTGGCTGCAGTTTCGGGATCGACCTCATTCCGGAAGCCTAAACCCGCAGTCCCCCAATCGCGTTGGCCGTCGCGTCCCACGCGACAGCTAGGTGCCAGCACACGCCACAAAGCCTCGTACTGAGCGCTCAGGATCCGATCGCTGCCCGCCAATTCCGAATGGACACCCGCAATTAGCGCGCGCATCAGCACCAATACCGGCGCGGAAAGGACAGCGGCCCCGCCGGGCAAATGCTGCAGCTGCTGGCCGAGTTCTTCCATTTCCCGCCGAACGTGGGCCTCGCGGTTGGCGGCGTTCACTCCGCGTCCTGGGCTGCCTGGAGTTCCGCCGCGACCAGTTCGGATTCGAGCGCGGCGAGCGCAGCCTCCGCCGAACCATAGTCCCGCTCTAGGGCTTTCGCCGCGCGCGCGGTCAGGGATCCGAGCACGTAGCAGGTGCCCACTCCGCTCCGCGTCAGGCGCACCGCCTCGGCGGCGACACGCTCCCCGTCACCGGCGAGGCCGGCCAATAGCAGCCATAGCTCCGCTGCACGCAACGCACCCAGCTCCTGCGGCGACGGCTGAGCTTCCTCAGTGTTCACGATTCGTCCTCTCGTGGTGTCCAGGGTTAAGCGGCGGTGTCGCCGAATGCCTCAGCGATCAGGCTGGCTACGGTGCGTTGGTGGCGGCGGTGCTCCCTGTCGTAGAGCCACACCAACTGCTTCCCGTGGTGGTTACGTGAGCTCAGCTCTTTGCCGCGCAGATGTTGGATGAACGGAGGCGCTCCCCGATGTCCCCGTCGCTCGATCACGCGGTCGATGCTGCGCACCCGGTCGGGCCTCGCTACCTCGTACGCGCCTTCGTGGTTGCGGACCGGCCGCCAGTCGTCGAAATCGCTCATGCCGCCCGCCTACGTCGCCACCGCTCACTCGGCGACAACCACTCGCGTACCGTCCCGCCGACAACGCCGTGCACGTGGCCCTCCGGCAACGACGCGGCCCAGTCTGCGCATGCCTGGTAAACAGGGCACCGGAGGCATGCCGCGATACAAGCATCCGCAAGGCCGGGGTCTTCGACGGCGTCCGTGAAGGACTCAGCGTCGCCCACGCACAACCCCGCCGACAAGTCGGGCTGGCGGTGCAGATCGGCCAGCACCTCGGCTGCGCCGGTCATGACGCCCCCGGCGAGACCATGAAGACCGTGAGTGCCGAGTCGATTTCGAGTACGGCGTCGTGATCGTGGGCGGCCCAGTAGCGCAAGCCTTCAATTATTTCGTTGCTTCCGGTGTGGGCTACGGCTTCCTTGCGGCGGCGTTGGCCTGCCTTTACCCACACTTCGGGAAGGGGTTCCTGGTCCAGCTGCCGGATGTTGGCGGCGGGCACCCCGAGCAGAAGTGACATGGCGTCGGCGCTGAGGAATACGTCGTCCCCGGCGTCGTTGACGCGCGCCAGTTCGATGCGGTTGTCGGGGCTGTCGGTCATGGTGGTCATGGTTGGGGTTCCTTCGGTTGCGGTTGTGGTCAATCTGGTTGGTACAGCGGTTCTGTGAAATCGCGGCCACCGCGGGCCGGTGCGGTAGGTGGTAAAGAATTGACCAGCTGGTCCTGTCGACCAGCAGTGGCGTCGGCCACACGGGACACACAAGGGATCCTTCGGACCCTTCCGTCGGGGAGGCTGCACCAGGTCCCGGCCGGGGCCGAGCAGTGCCCACAGGGGACTGCCAGCGCATTGGTCTGGGCGTAGGCCGCCCAAATTGCTTTTCCCCTCATGCAGGCACCTCGGCGAACTGGGCTACGGGACTGCGTAAAGCTGGTGGTCCGAGTAGTTCGCCGTTCGCCGCCTTATAGAGGCGGCGGCGAACTGGCGAACTCGACTCGATCGACTTCGCTGGCGAACTGCGGCGAACTGCGGCGAACTGGCGAACTGACATCAGCCGAGCCGCCAATCTTGCGTCGGTGAGGGACACGATTCATGCCGCGGACCCCCTGTGATAACCGGCAGCCCGCACACCGAGCACGGATGCGCAATCCGGTGGAGCTTGGAGTTGTGACCGGTCCCGGTGTCGACGCAGACGACCTGATTCTTGACCGCCTCCTTCATGGCGTCGCGGACAGCGGCGCGCGTATGACCATCACCGCTGGGACCGAGTTCCGACTCGATGTCGGACTTGTTAATAGCTCCCCTCGAGAGCAGCCGAATCAGCGCCGTATAGGCCGCCTCAACCTTGCTGTCAGCCCGCGAGATCTGGTTGTAGGTGAAGCGCCGCGTCGCCGGGTCGAGGGTCATCCGGCCCTCGGGCACGTTGACGTCACGCCCATAGGCGCTGAAATACCTCGGGCCGTTCAGGTCGTCACCTTCGCGTACCAGCCGCCAGATCGCGTCAGGCCAGTCCTGCAGCCGACTGTCACCGCGGGCACGTTCTTGGCCGTGACCCATGTGATGAACGATGCCCGCGTTGGTGATCCCGGCCTCGGCGAGCAGCGCATCGAATGCGACCAGGAATTTTCCGGCCTCGTGATTCTCGTCGAGTCCCAGCGCGTCCAGTACCGGCCTTAAGCAGTCGAAAAACAGGTAGTCGCAACCGATGTCACGTAGCCTCGCTGCCCAGGCGGCGCGACAACGGTCATTCAGCAGGTCGAATGTGCCGACCTGGCCCCGTAGCGTCCACTCTGTGACGGATTGGGTGTTACGGATGCGCTGATCGCCGAGCCAGCGGCGCATCATGTTCTCGGACAACTCGTTGTCGATGAGCGCCACGCTGCTGATGGGCACGTTGACATCGAACCGGCCCAAAAACGGGTCACGGTCGGCCAGGCTTCGCAACATGTTGTGGATCAGGTGGGACTTGCCTGCTTTGCCCTGCGCGCTGAGCAGTATGCGGCTGTCGATCGGCTGCACGTCCGTGATCAGCCACTGCGTCGGCTCATCAGGTTCGGCCAACAGCGCGTCGAGCCGCTTGGGCTCGGGGATCGCGATCGGCGGCAGGTCTTCGACATCTACGCGGCGCCGCGCTTCCCGGCTGATGCGCAGCCGCTGCATCTGCCAGAGGATCTGCTCCTCGTCATAGTCCCACGGTTCGTCGTCGACCACGGCGCCGTTGACATTGCCGTCGGTGTAGGTCATGACGCCACCACACGTTTGGCCCAGGGGCGGCTAGTGCGGAAGCTTTGCAACGCAACAGTTTCTCGTGCCACCTGCCCCCAATCGGCGGCCGCCGATACGGCACGAGACGCCGCGGCCATCGCAACCTGTCCCGCTTCTACACGAGCGGTATGGTGCGGGCTGTCCAGCACGCAGGCCAGGATCTTCGCGGGATCGTCGTCGTCTAAGGCCACCCACGCTGCAGTGCCGGGCGGATGCAGATCCTCCGCAGCGATACCGGCCTCCGCCAGCAACTTCTGGCCGAACTCCCACACCGGCCAAAAGGTCCGCTGAGATGACGAAAGCCGCTGGTGTGCCCTATAATTCGACGTGTAGCTGCCAGATGCGGCTGCGATGTGTGGTGGTGATGTTGGGTCGGCCGGGTTGTTTTCCTGCACAGGGGGCACCCGGCCATCCCTTTCAGGATGGCTCATTTTTTCCGTTCGGGTCGGCCGGGTGCGTGGTTCCGGCGATTGATTTAATTGTGTTGTGTGACAGCGGCGTTAGCGTTGGCGGTCTAAGCCCTTAGTCGCCCCTGATGGGGGAGCCGATCAGGGCGAGCAGCGAGTCGCGGTCGACCCGCAGCACCCTTGGTCCGACGCGGTGGGCGGCAAGAGACCCCTCTGATATCCGGCGACGCAGTGTGGCGACGCTCAGGCGACTGATGTCCGCGGCCTCGCCCATGGTCAATAGCTGCGGCATCCCGGCGGTCGGAGGCGCCCGCGATGGCAACCCAGTGGTGTGGGGCGCTTTGTTGGAGCGCCCCGGCGCATATGTGGTCATGCGTGATAGTTAACCCAAGGGGGGCGCCAAGCGCCACACTACGATGCCGCTAAATGCCATGTGCCGCAACGCATGTAAATTGCATTCGTGCAAGGCTTGGGGTTGCTAGAGCAACGGCGCGGCCGCGAAGAGTCGCTGCGTGCGCGGCGTGTCGGTCTTGCGCCCGGCTGGGCCGGAAGGCGTTGCGCAGTAACGGATTAATTGCGTTTATGCAATTGGATTCGGCCGACATGTGGCGGAGATCACAGCGTCAAGGGGTTGCGGGGGCAGTGGAGAGTGGAAACTTTTGCCACTCTCCACCACACGTCAGTCTTTGTCGGTGGCGCCCGGTGCGGCCAGAGCCGACAGGGCGGCGGCGATCTCCGCGTCCCGGCCGCTGACGATGCCCTGATAGATCAGCGAGGCTTTGACGGTGCTGTGTCCCAGCCTTCCCATCGTCTCGACTAGGTTGCCGACGCGCGCCGTGTTCGTGCCGCAGAAGTGCCTCATGTCGTGGATGGAGGGCTGGGGCTTGTTTTCGCCGTCGCGGCCGATCTTGGTGAGCGCCTTCTGGTAGTACCGGCGAAACGTCTTGTCACTTAGGTGGCAGGAGCGGTCGGCGGCGAACAGCAGCGCGGCGGCGTCCTTAGCGACATATTTGGCCATGTGCTGCTTGACGGCCGGAATGATGTGCGGCGGCACGGCGACGGCCCGGCCCTTCTTACTTTTAGTCGTATCGGTGTGGCACTTGCCGTCGCGGTGGACGACACCCCTGCGCACGGTGATCACGGCGTAGTCGGTGCTGATATCGCGGCGCTCCAGCGCGGTTACCTCACCCCACCTGAGGCCGCACCAGGCGGAGATCAGGATCAGGGCCTTATAGCGCGCGTCGATGGTGTCGGCGAGTTGGCCCACCTCGTCGACGTCGAGGATCACCGACTCCTTCTTGGTGGCGGCGCTGCCGGCGCCCCGGATCACGGCGGGGTTGGCTTGGAGGTGTCCGTCGCTGACGGCGGTGGCCAGCACCGCGTGCAGCAACTGATAGGCGTGGGACCGGTAGGTGGGCTTGTCGATCAGCGTGGTGGCGTGCCAGGCGCGCACGGCGTCGGCGGTGATGTTGCGCATCGGGATCCGGCCCAGCTGCGTCGGTTTGATGTGCTCCTCGAACAACTTCGTGTAGTGCGACTTGGTCCGCGGTTTGAGGGGCTGCCCGGCCACAGTGCGTTGCGCAATCCAGGTGGGGGTGTAGTCGGCCAGGGTCATGCCCGCGGCCTGTTTCTTAGCCTTGCGTTGCGCCGGAGGAGTCCACGCATCCAACTCGATCAGGCGCCGCTCCGAGGCCAACCAGCCCTCGGCGTCCGAGCGGGCGGCATACGTGTGCGGCGCGTTGTGCCGAACGCCCTCATGGAGGTAGCTGGCGTGCCAGCGCCTGACCCGTCCGCGGCCGCTTTGACGCACCCAGCCCCACCCTCGGTGCCCCTTCTTACCTGCCATCCCAGTCGCCCTTCGTGGTGTTATCCGTGTGTTATCCAACTGCAGGGGTGTGTCTAGTTGTGCATAGGTACGCAACTACGCTAACGTCGGCATCACAGCAGGTGACAGGCATATTATTGCTGGTACCGGTTGTGCGGAGCAACTACATAGGCGGCTAATTCGATCCCAGCCGGGACCACAAGTAAAGACGCAGGTGGGCCTGTCGGGCCGCCGCTCAATCCCGAACCCGCAACACCTCGCTGAGCGGTCGTCGCGGCGTGAGCGCAGGCGGCTCGGCCGCGGGGGCCACCCCCACCCGGACCAGCACCTGCGGCCGCCTGCCCTCGTCCAGCAGGTTCGCGATCATCTCGCGCGTGACGTTGAGCTCGGTGACGTGCGTGACGGGGCAGGTCGCCAGGTTCGCCATCGTGCATTCCAGTAACACCGCCGAGAGCGCCTCACCGGACAACAACGCGGCCAGGCGGGTGTCGTCGTCGGTGGACAGCATCAAAATCGTCGACTCGTCCCTCGGAACCTCGGTGCGCCGTTCGGGGTCATGCGTCGTCGGGAACGTCCGCCCGACGTCGACGCGCTCGCGTTCGGCCGGCGACACCAGAGCGCTGTAGGGAACGCCCTCCGTGGCCTCGAAAGGCGCGGTCCACCAATGCAGTTCCTCTTGGTAGGCCGTGTCGTAGAGACGCACCGATTCGGCCACCGACGATGCCTGCGCCAGCATGTCGCGCACCTCGTCGGCCATCACGTCCAGGTGCACGGCATCCTCCTCGACGGCACCGCGCAGCGACGGCTCGAACGCCTCCCAGTTCATCGGCGCGATGAACGGCAGTCGGTCGGTACGGCGGGTCCAGATCGCGCCGGCGCGGCGCCGTTCGTCGTCGGTGACGTCCTGGACCGGGCTGACGTCGACGGTCGCCAGATGGTTCGGATCCTTTGGGTCGGGGAACCGGGAAATCCGCGCTCGCCACCCGGCGGCCGCGAGCGCCACCCGAAGGTGGTCGAGCGCGGCGCCGCAGCTGATCAGCGCCTCCCGGCCGGACCGGTCGGAGACCATCGCCCGGTTCGCATCGAGAAAGAGCTCCACCTGACCGCCGCCGGCCACCCACTGCCAGGGCTGGCTGTTGTGCAGCGACGGCGCGCGGCACGCTGAGCGCACCGCGTCCTCGAGGAGACCGGTGTCCACCAGGGGGGCTGGCATGTCGACCTCGATTCGTTGGCTGGCCCCGAGCATGTCACTTCCGCAGCCTATTGTCGGCCGAGTTTGCCCAGCGCGAACGTGAACAGCCCATACCGGCGACAATCGGTGACAACCAATCTGGCAAGGACGGTGAACGATGGTCGGCAACTTCGAAGGCATCGGCACGCTCAAACTCGAATGCCCGCAAGGCCACCCCGTGGGCCGGATCCTCAAGGACGCCCCCCACCAGGCCGTTCAGTACGATCCCGGCGCCATGGTGGGGCCGCGCCGATTCTGGCCCGACGAAGACGAGCAGCCGCAGTTCACGACGAGCTGCCGGTTCTGCGAGAAGCCGGTGGGGGAGACCACGGCCACGCTGCAGGTGAAACTGGCCGAGCTGCTCGCCGACGCGTCGGCGACCACCGGCATCGCCACGCTGGCGTATCTGTAGGGGGCCGCCGCCGCTACTGTAAGAGCGACAGTAGCGACCGACGTGAGAGGAATCCCGTGGCCCAGGTTCCCCCGACCCGCGACACCCCCCGCCCGCCCGAGGGGGACTGGCTCGGCACGCCCTACCTCACCTTGCAGCGCCAGGGGTCGATCGCGGTGTGCACCATCGATCGCCCCGACGCGCGCAACGCTTTGACGCCCGCGATGTACTTCGGGATCCGTCACGCGGTGGGCCGCGTCAACGAGGATCCCGACCTGGCCGGCCTGCTGATCACCGGAACCGGCGACGTCTTCGCGCCCGGCGGCGACATGGGCGGCGGGGGCGCCACCGACAACTGGATCACCTTCGGCGGCGCGCTGGGCATGGACGTCACCCCGTTCGACACCGTGCGCACCTCGGCCAAGCCGGTCGTCTCGGCGGTCAACGGCCTGTGTCAGGGCGGCGGGTTCCAGATCGCGCTGTGCAGCGACCTGTCGGTGGTCAGCGACCGGGCGACCTTCCGCGTGCCCGAGCTGTTCCGCGGCTACGCCGACACCTATTACAGCCAGATGCTCACCCGGGTCATCGGGCCGGTGCGCACCCGCGACCTGATGTTCACCGGCCGGGTGCTCACCGCCGTCGAGGCGCTGGACTGGGGCCTGGTCACCCGCGTCGTGCCGCACGAAAGCCTGCTCGAGTCGGCGAAAGAGCTGCTCGCGCAATGCTGCCGCACCGCGCCGCGCGCCCGCGGGGTGATCAAGTCCAGCATCGACAGCTACCTGGGCCTCTACGACCGCATCGGCATGACCAGCAGCCTGAGCGACGCCGAGGCGCGCGAGGGCTTTCGCGCCTTCAAGGAACGCCGCTCGCCGGACTGGGTGCACCCGGACCTGCGGGTGCAGGGGCGGCTATAGGTCGATCCATTCCCCGTGGGGCGCCACCCGCAACCGGTCGCCGATCCCGGCCTGGTCGAACGCGGCGGCGAATTCGTCGACGCCCTCGGTGAAGTGGGCCCAGCCGTCGACGTGGGCCGGTATCACCACCCGCGCGCCCAGAACCTCGGCGGCGGCGGCCGCGCGCGCCGCGGTCAGCGTCAGCGGCCGCCCGCGCTCCTTGGCCGGCACGCTGGCCGCGCCCGCGAACAGCACCGCGACGTCGACGACGCCCACCCGGTCGGCCACGTCCTTGACCGCCGTCATCGAGGCGTTATCACCGCTGAGGTACACCGTCGGCACGCCGGGCCCGGACAGCACGAACCCGGTCACTTCGCAGTTCACGTGACCGCTCGCGTCGCGCTGCCCGTCCGCCGGGCCGTGCACCGCCGGGACCGCCTGCGCGGCAAGCGATCCGGGCAGTTGGTAGGTCTGCCAGGGCGCCACGCCCACCGCAGGCGGCCCCAACCGGGCGGCGCCGCCGGGGTGGGTGAGCACCAGCGGCGCGGCCAGGGCCATCCGGCGGCCCTCGTCGTCCAGATTGTCGGGATGCTGGTCATGGCTGATCAGCACCGCGTCCACCGGGCCGAGCGCCTCGGCGCTCACCGCCGGCCCGGCGAGCTTGGTCAGGTACGCGTGCACCCCGGGCGGGTCGAACGTCGGGTCCATCACGATCCGCAGACCCGCGATGTCGACCACGGTGGTCGGGCCGCCCAGCACACCGATCGCGCAGGTGCGCCGCCGCGCATCCACCGATGCGCTCATATTCCTCGCGCCCGGTCACGCCAATAGGGTTCGCGCAACTGGGTTTTCAGGATCTTCCCGCTGGCGTTACGGGGCAGCGAGTCCACGAAGTCCACGGTCCGCGGGCATTTGAAGCCGGCCAGATGCTGACGGCAGAAGTCGATGACGTCCTGCGCGTCGACGTCGCCCTCGGCCACCACGATCGCCTTGACCGACTCGCCCCAGAAGTCGTCGGGCACGCCGATCGCCGCGGCATCGGCGATAGCGGGGTGCTCGATGAGCACGCTTTCCACCTCGGGCCCGTAGACGTTCTCGCCGCCGGTGATGATCATGTCCTTCAGCCTGTCTTCGATGTAGACGTAGCCGTCGTCGTCCAGGCGGCCGACGTCACCGGTGCGCACCCAGTCGTCGTCGGTGATCGTCTCGGCGGTCGCCTCCGGCCGGTTCAGGTAGCCGCTCATGTTCTGGTTGCTGCGCACCCAGATCTCGCCGGGCTGCCCGGCGGGCACCGGGGTACCCGTCTCGGCATCGACGACGCGAATCTCGGTGCCCAGCACCGCTTTTCCCGCCGCCAGCTGCAGGTGCGGGCGGGCGGGATCGCGGTGATCGGCGTCGCTCAGCGCGGTGACCGCCCCGCACAGCTCCGTCTGCCCGTACACCTGCACGAACCGGGTCTCGGGCCAGGTGGACAGCGCCCGATGCAGCAGCGGCAGCGGCATGGGCGCGGCCCCGTACACGATGTAGCGCAGGCCCGCGATGGTGGCGTGCGCCGCGTCGCCGGCCTCCAGGAACCTTGCGATCACCGGCGGGACGAAGAACGCGTGGGTCGCGCCGGCCCGCACCGCGCCCATCAGGGCGGCCGCGTCGGGTTCGCGGGTCATCACGGTGGGCACCCCGGCCCGAATCCCGAAGAGCGCGTAGCCGATTCCGCCGACGTGAAACAGCGGCATGGCCACCAGGTTCGCGTCCCCCTCGCCGAACGGGAACGCCGGAGCCAGATTCGCCGCGTGATTGACCAGCGCGCGCTGGCTCAGCAACACGCCCTTCGGCCGCCCCGTGGTGCCGGAGCTGTAGATAACCAGCGCGGTCTCGCCCGCGTCGACGTCCGCGTCGCTCCCCGTGGGCGCCGCCGCGTCCAGCAGCGACTCGTACTCGTCGCCCACCACGACGATGCGTTCCACGCCCGGCGCCCGTTCGGCGGCCGCCTCGGCCGCGGCCCGCAGCTCGGCGCCGACGAAGACCAGCCGCGCGCCGCTGTCGGCGAGCACGTGCACGAGTTCCTCGCCGATGACCCGCCAGTTGACGATGGTCGTCACGGCGCCGATCGACGCCGCGGCGAACAGCACCTCGAGGCAGGCGGGGTGGTTCTTGTCCAAAAACGCCACGCACTCACCGCGCCGCACACCGGCGTCGCGCAGCGCACCGGCCGCGCGGCGGATCCTCGCCGCCCAGTCGGCCCAGGACCACTGCCGTTCCCCGTAGCGAATCGCGACGGCGTCGGGCCGCTGCCGGGCGTGCCGGTCGACGAATCCGGCGAGCGTCTCCGTGGTGTCCGCCGTGGTGTCGGCTGGTGGCATGAATCCCTCCGGGTGAGTGAGTTTGTTCCTGTTGAGTGTGCACTGAGGGCTTTGACTGTGCGCCGAGGGCGGGAGCCGGACGATTTCCGCCGTCGATTCACGCGCGAAGCCGTGGATACACGCACAGAGCGCGGGATACGCACGCGAAGCCGTGGCCCCCGGATCAGAGCATGGATTCGATCATCACGCCGCCGTCGCGGGCCGCCTGCGCGGTCGCGTTGTTGTCCTGGCGGTAGTCGACGAACACCGACTGCCGGTTGGACGTGTTCAGCAGCTCGGTGAAGGTGCCGATGACCGGAATCGGGCCCTGGGGCGCCAGCACGTCGGCGCTGTAGTCGACGGACGCCTGCTGCTGGAATTTCGGACCCGGCAGCGTTCTGGTGTGCGGCTCGCCGACGTCCCGCACGTTGGTCAGGACGGCCGAGGCGTCGCCCGCCAACTGTGCTTTGTCCGCCTGCAGGGCGGCGACGACGTCGGTCCCGCCCGCGGGTTTCACCGTGACCCGCATCTGCGCGCTCAGATCGGCGTTGCTGAGCGCCACCCAGTTGGGGCCGCGGTGGCCGAGCGTCCAGCCGGGGGCGGGGACGATCGAGACGCCGTCGGCGATCGGGATCGCCCCGGCCGAGGCGAGCCGCACCGGCGAGGGCGTGCCGATCGGGACAAGGGCCGCCGCCACGGCGGTGGCCAGGACCGCGGCGACGGCGGAGGCCCGCCGCGGACGTATGGAGTTGAGGATCGACGAGAACATGCGCTGGCTCCTGTTCCGGGCATTGGGCGTGGGGGGATTCGCCCGCTGTTCCCACGATCCGCCCAAACGCGGGCGGTGTCCAAGACCGGATCGCTATTTGCTGATCGCTGCCCGTTATCAAAGGATCACCCGGCTACGGTGTTCGCCCACGCGCCCGCCGCCGATGTGTCAACATGTCTGCGGCGTAACACGATCCGAAACGAGGCCAGACGTGGTGAACCCCGAACGTGCCCGCTCACGCACCTTCGTGGTGACGGGCGCCGCTTCCGGAATCGGCCTGGCGAGCGCGCGGCGCCTCCTGGCCGAGGGGGCCACGGTGATCGGCGCCGACCTGGCCGCCGCGCCCGACCTAGGTTTCAGCGGCCCCCGGTTCCAGTTTGTGACCGCCGACGTCACCGACGAGGCCGCCGTCGCCGCGGTGCTGGCCGCCGTGCCCGACCGCCTCGACGGCGTCCTGCACGCCGCGGGCGTCGCCGGGGGAGGCCCGGTCCACCTGCTCGACCGGACCGAATGGGACCGGGTGATCGGGATCAACCTCACCGGCACCTTCCTGGTCGCCAAGGCGGCGCTGGCCCGGATGATCGAGCAGCAACGCGTCGACGGCGAACGCGGTTCGCTGGTGACCGTCGCCAGCGTGGAGGGCCTGGAAGGCACGGCGGGCGGCAGCTCGTACAACGCGGCCAAGGGCGGCGTCGTGCTGCTCACCAAGAACATCGCGCTCGACTACGGGCCCAGCGGCATCCGGGCCAACGCCATCTGTCCGGGCTTCATCGAAACGCCCATGGCCCAAAGCGTCTTCGGCCTCCCGGGCATGGAGGGCCCGCTGCAATCCATCACCACCGAACACGCCCTGCAACGGCTGGGCCAGCCGGAGGAGGTCGCGGCCATGGCGGCGTTCCTGCTGTCGCCCGACGCCTCGTTCGTCAGTGGGCAGGCGATCGCCGTCGACGGTGGCTACACCGCCGGCCGCGACCACGGTGTGGTCAAACTCTTCGGCTTTCCCTCCTAGCGCCTTAAGATTCGCCCATGGTCACTCCCGACGAGGCGATCGAGGCGATTCGAGGCACCGGCGGTGCGCAGCCGGGCTGCCGCGCGCTGCACGCCAAAGGCACCCTCTACCGCGGCACGTTCACCGCTACGCCTGACGCTGTCATGCTCACGCGGGCAAAGCATTTCGACGGTTCGACAGTCCCGGCGCTGATCCGGTTCTCCAACGGCGCCGGCAACCCCACGCAACGCGACAACGTGCCGGGGGTCCGCGGGATGGCGGTGAAGTTCACCCTGCCCGACGGCTCGACCACCGATGTGTCGACGCAGACCGCGCGCCTGTTCGTCTCGAGCACGCCGGACGGATTCGTCGACCTGCTCAAGGCGATGCGGCCCGGCCTGACGACCCCGCTGCGGATGGCCAAACACTTCCTCACCCACCCGCGGTTGCTCGGCGCGCTGCCGGTCCTGCGCGACGCCAACAAGATCCCGGCGAGCTACGCCACCATCGAGTACCACGGCTTGCACGCGTTCCGCTGGGTCGCCGACGACGGCAGCGCCAGATTCGTTCGCTACCACATGGTTCCGGCCGCCACGGAGAGCTACCTGTCGGCGTCGTCCGCGCACGGCGAGGGCCCCGACTTCCTCACCGGCGAGCTGAACTCGCGCCTGGACGGCGGACCGGTGCGGTTTCACTACCGCGTGCAGATCGGCGGGCCCACGGACTCGACGGTCGACCCGTCAGCGCCCTGGCAGAGCACGCAGATCGCGACCGTCGGCACGCTCGAGATCACCGGCCCGGAGACCGAGCGCGAGCACGGCGGCGACATCGTCGTGTTCGACCCGATGCGGGTGACCGATGGCATCGAGCCGTCCGACGATCCGGTCCTGCACTTCCGCACGCTCGCCTACTCGGCATCGGTCAAACTCCGCACCGGCGTCGACCGCGGCGCCGAGGCGCCTCCTGCCTGACGCGCACTCCACCCGCGCGCCGAAACCGGCGGCGCGCTAGGGTTTTTCTTCAGTGTCGCCTTCCCATATCCTCCTGATCTGCCTGGCCGGGTTCGGCGCCGGCGCCATCAACGCGCTCGTCGGGTCCGGCACCCTGATCACGTTCCCCACCCTGGTCGCGCTCGGCTTCCCGCCGGTGACGGCCACCATGTCCAACGCGACCGGCCTGGTCGCCGGCAGCGTGTCAGGCACCTGGGGCTACCGCGCGGAGCTACGCGGTCAATGGAACCGGCTGCGCTGGCAACTGCCGGCGTCGCTGGCGGGCGCGGTGCTGGGCGCCTTTTTGCTGCTGCACCTGCCGGAAAAGGTGTTCGCCGAAGTGGTGCCGGTGCTGCTGGTCCTGGCGCTGGCGCTGGTGGTCACGGGACCGCGCATCCAGGCGTGGACGGGCCGGCGCGCCGAGGCGGCGGGCCGCTCGCCCGAGCACATCACGCCGGGTCGCATGGCCGTCCTGGTGCTGGGCACGTTCGCCGTCGGCGTGTACGGCGGCTATTTCACCGCGGCGCAGGGCATCCTGCTGGTCGGCCTGATGGGCGCGCTGCTGCCGGAGTCGGTGCAGCGGATGAACGCGGCCAAGAACCTGCTGGCTCTGGTGGTGAATGTGGTTGCGGCGACGGCCTATACGCTGGTGGCCTTCGACCGGATCAGCTGGCCGGCCGCCGGGCTGATCGCGGCGGGCTCGCTGGTCGGGGGATTGGCGGGGGCGCGCTACGGGCGCCGGTTGTCCGGGAACGCGCTGCGGGCGACCATCGTGGTGGTGGGCCTGATCGGGCTGTACCGGCTGCTCGCGGTCGCGTGACTAGACCCCCTACATCGATGGGTTCGGAGGTTTAGGTCCTTGCGTTGATCGGCAGACGTACGATCCGGCCATGTCGATGCCAGCCGTGTCGCAACGCGATGAGAATTTCGTCCGACGAGCGGACCCGATTCCGCTGCGGGAGCGGCGACGCGACTGGTTTTTCATCGTGATGTACTCCTTCTTCGCGTTGACGTCCGCGCTTGCGGACACGGTCAATACGGTGGGTCATCCCGATCCGCGGTCGGGCTATTTCATGGCACGGTTCCTCTACAACGCCGGGACCGACTCCCTGCTGATCGCGAACCCCCGCTTCGTCCAAGTCAGCGTGGGCTATGTGTCGGCAATGCTGTTCGGCGTCTTCTATCTGGTCTTGATCTACGCGTTCGTGCGAGGACGGGATTGGATCCGCCTGCCAGCGGTCTTCTACGCGGGAATGGTGGTCATGGGCACGGGCGTGTACTTGGCCGTTGGGCTCTTGGGCGACGCGCCGTTGTTTCACCTTGCGTGCGGCCCGAATTCGAATTACGACTACGCGTTTCTCAACGCGGCGCAGTCTCTCGCGTACAACCTGCCCTATCCGCTGACGGGTCTGCTGCTCGTCGCGCGCATGTGGCGCGATCGTCCGTTCACCCGCTGAGCGTGGCCGCCGCAATTTCCGCAATGACGTCCATCACCTCGCCGCGGATGCGCCAGGCGCGCAACTGGCGCATGGCGCCGTTGCCCTGCGCGGCGACGCGGTCGAGTTCACCCACGACGCGGTCGTACTCGCCGAGAGTCTGCAGCGCCGGCCGCACGCGCTGCACGAAGGCGTGCAACTGCTCCCGCGCGGGCACCGCCCCGCGGCCGTGGATCAGGTCGAGCGTGCGCCCGGCGAGCCCGTCGTGGGCGGCCTTCCAGTACGCCGCGCGCAGGGCCGCCGGCGGAAGCCGCCCCGGTTCGCCTTCGCCGGCGTCGAGCGCCGTCATCACCGCGGCCCTGACCAGCGTGGCGAGCAGCACCGTCTCCGCGACGGTGGCCGGGACGTCGGCCACCCGCACCTCGATCGTCGGGAAGTTCTCCGACGGGCGCACGTCCCAATAGATCATCTTCTCGTCGAGGATCACTTCGCTGTCGATCAGCATCCGCACCGTGCGGTCGTAGTCGTCGGGCGACGGGAAGAAGGGCGGCGGTCCGGCCACCGGCCAGCGCCGCCAGAGCACGCTGCGCCAGCTCGCGTAGCCGCTGTCGGCGCCGCGGTACACCGCCGAATTCGACGACAGCGCAAGCAAAGACGGCAGCCAGGGCCGCAACCAGTTGCTGGCTCGAATGGCCGCCGCGCGGTCCGGAACCTGCACGTGCACATGGCATCCGCAGATGCCCTGCTCGTGCGCGACCATCCCGTACTCCTCGCCGATCCGCCGGTAGCGCGGGGTGTCGGTCACGGGGAACTCGTGCGGCGTGGCGGGCGGAAGCCCGGCCGCCAGTAGCTGAAGCCCGGCGGCCTCGGCCGCCTGCGCCGCGATGCGCCGCAGCCGGGCCAGCTCCTCGCCGAGTTCGGCGCCGGTCGCCACGACGCTCGAGGTGGTCTCCACTTGGCAGCTGCTCAGCTCCAGGTCCAGCTCGACACCGCGGTCCTTGGCCTCGGCGGCCACGTCGGCGTTACGTGGAGCCGGTTCGCCGGTTCGCGGGTCGACGAGGAGGAATTCCTCCTCCGCGCCGAAGGTGGGAGGCTCGCTCATCCGGCCGGGGAGCCGATCAGCGCCCGGGCCGCCCCGTCACCAACGGGGCGCGGACGCGAGCGCGGAATCGGCGGTCGGGTAGATGGGCAGCAGGCCGGACAGGCCGCACGCGTCGACGATGCGGGCGACGATCGGCTCGCGGCTCACCAGGCGCAACTCGATGCCGCGCTCCTTGCAGCGCTTCGCCTCGTCGGCCAGTACCGCGAAGGCGCAGCAGCCCATGAACTCCAGTCCGGTGACGTCGACGACGAGGGGGCCGGGCGCGACGGCGACGCCGGCGACCTCGCCGAGCAGCTGGCGCCAGGTGTGCTCATTGCACGCGTCGACCTCCCCGCCCGCGTAGATCAGCACCGCGGGGCCGCTGCGATCGGCCGTGGCGCGCAGCGTGCTGGTCGGATCGCCGAGCTCGTAGACCAGCTTCGTGCTCAGCATCAGGTGGGTAGTTGTCATGGGTTCTGCAATGGCAGAGCACATCGTGGACTCCTAATCGACCGGCGTCTACGACGCTGCGATGGATGCCCGTCCTGCCGTTTGAAGACAGACTCTTTCGCGGAATGCGAATCTCATTTCTATAACAAGACAGGTCAGTCTGTCTACATGTCGCGGCTAAGAGTACGTTGTGACTTGTCATGCCAACCCCCGATGTTGGAGCGCCCGCCGCATCGGCTCGCGAACGCATCCTGACCGCGGCTTACGAGCTGTTCAGCCGGCGTGGCATCCGCGCTGTCGGCACCGAAGAGGTGATCGACCGCGCCGGCGTCGCCAGGGCCACGTTGTACCGTCACTTCGCCACCAAGAACGACCTCGTGCTGGCCGTGCTGCAGCGGCGCGAGGAAGTGTGGACGCACGGCCTGATCGAGGAGCAGTCGCGGCAGCGGGGCGAGACGCCCGAGGAGCAGCTGCTCGCCATCTTCGACGTCATGCACGACTGGATCCAGCGCCGCGACGGCTACGAAGGCTGCTCGTTCCTCAACGTGCTGCTCGAGCTCGGGCCCGATTCCCCCGCGGGACAGGCCTGCATCACGCACATCGACCACGTCCGCGACATCGTGCGTCACCGCGCCGCCGCGGCCGGGCTGACCGACGTGGAGGAGTTCGCCTCGTCCTGTCACATCCTGATGAAGGGCGCCATGGTGCTGGCGGCCGTGGGCGACGTCGACGCCGCGTTGCGCGCCCGCAGGATGGCCGTCGGCCTCATCGACGATTACCGGCCGGTCGCGCCGGAGGATCTCGGCGAGGCGGCCAGTTAGCCGCGGTTCAGGCGGCGTCGGCGGCGGTGCTGCCGGCCTTGCGGTAGTGCTCGGCCTCGAGTTCGGCGATGGCCCGTGAGGTGCGTTCGCGCAGCGCGAAGGCGGCGATGAGGCCGAACACGATCGCGACGACCAGGGCTACCCACGAGAACCGCTCCAGCCAGCGCTCCGCGGCCATCCCGGCGAAATACACCAGCGCGGTGGTGCCGCCGGCCCAGCAGATGGCGCCCGAGACGTTGGCCGCCAAGAAGCGCGGGTAGTGCATCTTCAGCGCCCCGGCGAGCGGGCCGGCGAATATCCGCAGCAGCGCGATGAAGCGGCCGAAGAAGACCGCGCGAACTCCCCAGCGGCTGAACAACTTTTCGGCCAACGCGACGTGTCCGGGACCGAAATGCTTGGGGAACCGCCGGCCAAGGCGGTCGAAGAGCGGCATGCCGAAGCGGCGGCCGATCGTGTAACCGATCGAGTCGCCGACAACGGCGCCCATCACCGCCGCGAGGCCCACGCCGACGGGGTTGACCGGCAGGTCGTCATGCGACGACATCAGCGCCGCGCTGACCAGGATGATCTCCCCGGGAAGGGGGATGCCGAGGCTCTCCAGCCCCACCACACCGCCGACCACCAGGTAGACCGCGAGCGGCGGGATCGCGTGCAGCAAAGCCTCCACATCCATGCGTCCAGGATGCCTGACCGCCCGGCGATGCGCGCCCTAAACCCGCCGGTTCGCGTCCGCCGGCCTGCTCGGCGTGCTCAGGCTCTCCAGGCGCGGGCGTTTGGGTTCCCGCCCGTCGGCCGACGACAGGCCGCGCAGCCGGCGCCAGATCCACGGGAAGAAGCTGTCCTGCGTCCAGCGCAGCTGCTCGTAGGCGCCGGCGGTGACCGACCGCCGCCGGGCATCCAGGCTTCCGTACGCCCAATCATGGTTGCTGCCAGGCAGATTCAGGGCCTCGGCGGCCGCGGCGGCGAACAGCATGTGCCCCTTGCTGGAGGCGTGCACGCGGTCGATGGCCCAGGTGTCCAGCTCGCGCATGGACGGCGCGTTGTACAGGTCGACCAGCCCGAAGCCGTAGCGCTCGGCGGCCCCCGTGATGGCCGCGTTGATGCGGGCCAGCCGGCCCGAGACCAACCGCCCCAGCGGGAGGAACTGGGCGACGTTCGGGAACGTGGTCGTCACCACCGTGGCCCCTGACCTGGCCAGCGCGGCGTAGAGGTACTCGAGGTCCAGCAGGGCGGGCCCGAACGACCGCCCGGGCTGGATGACGTCGTTCATCCCGACGCACACGGTGATCAGGTCCGGCCGCATGGCCAGGGCCGGCGGGACCTGCTCGTAGAGAACGTCGCCGATGCGTTTGCCGCGGATCGCGAGGTTGGCATAGTGCAGTCCGGGGTAGACCGAATCGACCATGGCGGCGAGCCGGTCGGCAAACCCGAGGAGGCCGACGACGTCGTCGCCGTCCCACAAGCCCTCGGTCTGGCTGTCGCCGATCGCGACGTAACGGCGATATCCAGACGGAACAGCCCCGCTCACGAAGCCGAGAATAATCGCGATCGCCGTCGGAGTGCGGGAGGCGTGGCGACCCACTCGCCTGTGCGCAAGCCCAGGTCGTGGGCTAGCCTCGTTGGTCATGGCTATGCCTTTGGAGGGCAATGCAATTCACCACGGGGGCCGACGGACCGTCGCAATCGGCGTCGCCGTCGCCGCCGCCGTGTTCACGGCGGGTTTGCTGTGGGCGAAGTGGCTGCCCTACGCGGGGAAGGCCGCCACGGCCCATCGGACCCACCACTGGGCCGGATCGAGCGTGCTCGCCGTGGGCGGCGTGCGCGCCGGGGATCGCCCCACCTGGCACGCGGCCGCGACGTTCTTCCATGCGTACGTGTCGTCGATCTGGCCGGCGCTGGTCGCGGCGCTGCTGATCAGCGCGTCGGTGCAGGCGCTGATCCCGCGACCGTGGCTGCCGCGCGCGTTGAACAGGCGCGGCCTGGTCTCGAGCGCGCTGGCCGGCGGGGCCGCCGGCATGCCCTCGATGATGTGCACCTGTTGCGCCGCCCCGGTTGCCGTCACCCTGCGCCGCAACGGCATCACGCCCGCGGCCGCGGTCGCCTACTGGCTGGGCAACCCGTTGCTCAACCCGGCCGTGCTGGTGTTCTTGTTCTTCGTCGCCCCCTGGCAATGGACCCTGACCCGGCTGCTGGTCGGCGTCGCGACGGTGCTCGGCGTCGCGGCGGCGGTGGGGCTGGTCTCCCGCGCCCCCGGCGCCGGGCCGAGGCCGCCGCGGGCCGTCCCGGCCGCCGGCGACGGCGCGGGCATCGGTGGGCCGCGCGGGTTCGTGCGGGCGCTGTTGTGGCTGGGTCTGTTCCTGCTGCCCGAGTACGCGGTCCTGGTGCTGCTGGTGGGGGCGCTGCGCGGGTGGTTGCTCACACTGGCGCAACCGGCGCACCACGGCCTGCTGTGGGCGCTGCTGCTCGTCGTGGTGGTCGCGATCGCCGGCACGCTGATGGTCATCCCGACAGCAGGGGAAATCCCCATCCTGCAGGGGCTGGCCCTGCTGGGCGCGTCGTCCGGCACGATCGGCGCGCTGCTGATCACCCTGCCGGCGGTGAGTGTCCCGGGGGCCGCGATGATCGCCCGCAGCTTCGGGTGGCGCGCCGTCGCCACCGCGACGGCCGCGGTGACGGCGGCGGGATTACTCGGTGCGGCGGTCCTCAGCCTGCTGTGAGTTCAGCACCGGCGCGGGTGGTCCGCGGGTACCTTCACTGTCATGCCGGGTAAGCGTGAGCGGGACGCCGGGGACGCGGAAGCGCCGGGCGCCGATTCGCTTGCGCCGCAGTATCCGATCGAGTCGGTAGACAACGCGCTCAAGCTGCTGCTGTTGCTGGGCGAACGGCCCCAGATCCGGTTGAGCGAGGCCACCCGCTACCTGGGCGTGGCGTCGTCCACCGCGCATCGGCTGCTGGCGATGCTGGCCTACCGCGGGTTCGTCCGGCAAGACCCGGTGTCGAAGGCCTACCTGCCCGGCCCGTCGCTGACCGGGGTGGCGTTCGCGATCTTCGGCCGCATCGACATCCAGCGCTCGGCGGCGCCGATCATGCGTGGCCTCGCCGAGCAGCTGCGCGAAACGATCCACGTCGGCATGCTGGACGGGGCCGGCGTCCGCTTCGTCGCCGCCGTCGAGGGCCCGGCCGCCGTCCGGGTGGCCTCCCGGTTGGGCCGCAGCATGCCGGCGCATTGCACCTCGACGGGCAAGGTCATGCTGGCCCAGCTGCCGGAGGCCGAGCTGCGTCAGCTGTTGCCGCACGAGCGGCTGGACCGCATCACCTCGTCCTCGATCGGCAGCCGGACCGAGCTGGAGGCCGAGCTGGCCGCCATTCGCGCGCGCGGGTACGCCGTCAACCGCGAGGAGAGCGAGGAGGGCGTCGCCTCGGTCGCGGTGCTCATCCCGGCGCGGGCGCCTGGCCTGCGCCTCGCGCTCAACGCGGCCGCACCGCAAAGCCGGCTGGATGACGCCAGGTGCGCGACGGTTGCCGCCGCTCTTGGCAAGGCCGCCAAGGAGATTGGCGATCAGTTGGGCTGAGGCACCGCCCTGGCCGACGGCGGCGTCTAGGCCAGGTTCGGCGAGTGTGCGCCGGCCGTTAAAGCTTGTGCCGCAAGCGCGGTCGGCCTGTTGTCGCGGCGACGGGTGACGGCGGAATTGAGTAGTCCTACGGATTCGGCGAGCAGCTCGCTGCCGCAGGCTATTTGGCATGACCGTTCCCAACAGCATGTCCAAAACCACAGCCGCGTTTTTCGTTCAGGCCGCTGTCGCCTTCGCGATCAGCTTCATGACCGCGCTGGGCGGTATCTACTTGCTTCCGCTCGACGCGTGGCAGCGGGCCTTCCTCGGCATCACCTTCCTGTTCTTGGTGTCGAGCGCGTTCACGCTGGCCAAGGTGATCCGCGACCAACAGGAGGCCGCGACGGTGCGGGTGCGCCTCGACGAAGCACGCATTGAAAGACTGCTGGCCGACTATGACCCGCTCAACGCCGCCGCGAACTGAGTAGTACTACCCGGGCGCAACGCGTAGAACTGCGCGGGCGCAGGCCGTGCGCGACCGGCGATGCTAAGTGCATGGCGTCCGAAATAGCACTTCCCCTGGGCAGCGCCGCCTAAATCCGTTTTCCCACAGTATTTTTCCGAAAGGTCCGGTGACATTCACATGGCAGTCCTCACGAGATTTCCCGACGTCGCCGAGGTGGCGGCGGCCACTCCGGCCGGCCGCGACCGCGCTCTCGACGTCATCCGCATCGCGTCGCTGATCGGTGTGGTGCTCGGCCACACCGTGATGGCCGCCAGCATCATCGAAAACCACGTTTTGATCTGGGACAACCTGCTGACCACCTCGGTGGTGTTCCAGGCCGCGACCTGGCTCCTGCAGATCATGCCGCTCTTCTTCTTCGCCGGCGCCGCGGCCTGCGCGTCTTCGTGGTCCGCCGGGACGAACTGGGGCGACTGGCTGATGAAACGCTGCGCCAGGCTGTTCCGGCCGGTGTTCTACTACCTTGCGTTCTGGGCGGTGGCGCTGACGGTGCTGTCGCTGGTCCTGCCGCAACACGTCTACGAGCCGGTGGCCGGCGTCAGCACGCAACTGCTGTGGTTCTTGGGCGCCTACGTGCTGGTGCTGGCCGCCATGCCCATGCTGTACCGCATCACCACCGCGGGCCGGCTGGCCCTCGGTGTGGCCGGCGTCTACGGGGCCATCGCGCTGGTCGACGCCGTCCGGCTGCATCACCCGGCCGCCATGCCCCTGGGCTACCTCAACCTGGCCGTTTGGCTCATCCCGGCCATGTTCGGCATCGCCTACCGCCGCCGGCTGCTGAGCCGGCGCGCCGCCCTGGCCGTCGCGGCCGTTCTGTTCGCCGTCGACGTTGCGCTGGTGCGCTGGGGCCCGTACCAGATCAGCATGGTCGGCACCGGCGATCACCAGCTGTCCAACACCAGCCCGCCCTCGTTGCTGCTGGCCGGGCACGCGATCATCCTGAGCGCCCTGGCGATCGCCGCCGCGCCGGCCATCGCACGCTGGGCCCGGCGACCGCGGGTGTGGTGGTGGACCGCGATCGGGAACTCCGGGGCCATGACCCTGTACCTGTGGCACATGCCGGTGCTGCTGGGCGTGCATCTGGCCTTCGACTACCTCGGCTGCCCGCGCTACCCCGGCGCGCACGACTTCCTCGCCGTCAGCGTCGCGCAGCTGTTGGTCGTGATCGTCGCGTTGGCGGTGCTTTTCGTCGCGCTGCGGCCGCTGGAGAACAACCCGCTGTCGGGCTGGGACGGCGCCCCCGCGGTGACTGCCCGCGGCCGGGGAGCGGCCGTCGGCGCCCTGCTGTGCGTCGCGGGCGTGGCGATCCTCGCCGCCATCAGGTGGGGTCTCAAGGACGAGGGCCTGGTGTGCATGGCCGTGATGGTGACCGCGTTGGTGGGCGCCCGCGTGCTGGCCGCCGCACAGGCCAAGCGCCTCGTCGGGGCCCTCGGGTAGCCGCGGAATCCGTTGACCCGCGGGGCCCTCGGCTGGCCGCCCCGCGGGTCACGGCTCTTCGTCGAGGCCGTGCTCGATGGCGTAGCGCGCCAGCTCCACCCGGTTGGCGACCTGGAGTTTCCGAAAGGTCGCCTGCACATGGTTTTCCACCGTGCGGTGGCTGAGCGAGAGCCTCTGGGCGATCTGCTTGGCGGACAGCCCCTTTGCCACGTGGCGCAGCACCTCTGTCTCGCGTTCGGTGAGGTTGGGCCGGCCGGGACCGTCGTCACGGTTCTGCGCGATGCGCCGGTATTCACCCAACACCAGCCCCGCCAGGCTGGGGGTGAATACGGCGCGGCCCTCGGCCGTCGCCGTCACCGCTTGCGCCAGTTCGGATTTGGAGGCGCTCTTGACCAGATACCCGGTCGCGCCGGCCTTGACGGCTTCCAAGACGTCGTCGCGCTCGTCGGAGGCCGACAGCACCAGCACCCGCGACGAGGGGGAGACCGCGAGCACTCCCGCGGTCGCCTGCGCTCCGTCACCGTCGGGCAGCTGCATGTCCATCACCACCACGCCGGGTTTGACCACGGCCGCCCGCCGCCGCGCGGCGGCGACGCTGTCGGCGGTGGCGACCACGGCGAACCCGGCCTCGGCCAAGTCGCGCGCGACCGCGTCACGCCAGATGGGATGGTCGTCGACGACCATCACGGTCGTGGGGGTCTCAGCGGCCATGGGCTGCCTCCCCGCGGGGGACGCGCAACTCCCACTCGGTGCCTTCGCCGGGTTCGCTGTGCAGTTGCGCGGTGCCGCCCAGCGACGCCAACCGCCCGACGATCGATTGCGAGATGCCCAGGCGCCCTTGGCCGGCCGCTTCGTCGAGCCGGCCGGCGGCGATACCCACACCGTCGTCGCGGACGCTCACCACGACGGAATCGCCGAGGTCTTCCACCAGAACGAACGCGTGCGCGTCGGGCCCGGCGTGTGCGCCCACGTTGTCCAGGGCGTTGCCCACCGCCGCGTCGAGCTCGGTGCCCGCCCGGCGGCCCAGCGGCACCGGCGTCGCGGGGAGGCTGAGCGACACCCGGTCGGATTCCCGGCGGCGCAGCAGGACGCACAGGTCGACGGTGGCGCCGTCGGTGTCCGGGTCGACGTCCGTGCTGGCCAGCCACCGGCGCAGCGCACGTTCTTGCTCGCTGGCGAGGTCGGCGAGTTCGGCGGTGGCGCCACCGATTTCGTGACCCTTCTTGGCCACCAGCGCCAGCACCTGGATGGCCCCGTCGTGGACTTGGCGGGACAGGCGTTCCCGCTCCTGCGCGGCGGCCGTCAACCGGGCGGCCTGCTGCAGCTCGGCGTGGGCGCGCCGCGCGGTTTGCGCGGCCATGCCGATCGCCAGGCCGATCGCCAGCTCGATGATGACGGTGGCGTTGTGCCCCAGGTTGAGGGCGAGATAGTTCTTGACCGCGAAATTGGTGGCCATCACCACTAGGCCCGTGAGCATGCCGCCGGCCGGGCCGAACTGGATGGCCGCCGAGATCGTGGGGTTGCTGGCCCACAGCGTCGTCGGCCAGGTCTGGTTGTCGGCCGCCCACTGTGGGTTGGTGACGATGGTGTTCGACGCCATGAGCAGGACGACGATCACGAGCTCGGCGAGCACCCACGCCGGCCGGCGGCCGAAGCCGCGCAGGTACGCGACCGCGCACGCCGCGCTCCAGCCGATGAGCACGGCGAACAGCGCCCAGCCCAGCGCGGGCCGGCGCAGATCCGGGTTGACGGCGATTTGGAACCCGGTGGCGTAGACGCAGCTCAGCAGCCGGAACACCTGCGCCGCACGCCATAACGGCGCGGTGGGATCAAGGCCGTTTTTCGCCATCGTGGTCAGCATAAATGTGGGGCAGCCGCGCCACCTCGTGGCGCCAGGCGGCGTCCGCGGTGAACGCGGGCCCCAGGTCGGGCAGGTCGTCCCAGTCGGCGCCGTCGATCTCGCGCAGGGTCCCGCCGGCGGCCCGCACCCGCAGCGACATGCGGGCCAGCGCGTCGACGCTGATCGCCTGCAGCACCGCGTGCTGCACGGTGGCCGCCGCGCTGGTGATCCCGTGCCCGCGGCAGATCACCAACGGCCGCCCACGCATGGCCGCGACCATCTCCTTGCCCAGCGCCGGGGTGCGGATCAGCACCGCGCGCTCGTAGACGGGCACGCCGCCGCGCGCGAGCCACGCGCCGGGGATGTCGAACGCGCCGTAGATCGGCCGGATCGCGAGGCCGGCCAGGTCGGCGGCGACGACGGCGGGCGGGTGCAGATGGGCGACGGCGCGGTGCCGCGAATCGGCCAGCATGGTTTCGACGTGGATGGGCAGTTCGTTGGGCACGCGGTACCCGTCGAGTTCCCCCGCGGCGCCGGCGCCGCCGTCGAAGGTGATCAGCCGGATGTCGCCGGGCCGGGTGTAGGCCACCCCGGCGTCGGTGTCGCTGCGGCAGCGGATGAGCAGGCGCTCGTCGTCCACCCGCAGGCTCAGGTGACCGAGGATGCCGTCGACCAGGCCGCGGGCGGCGGCCACCCGGCAACCCTCGGCCACCAGCGCGCGCTGCTCGTCCAGGACCGTCATCGCGGTGCGCCCAGCCCGAATCCGCCGTCGGGGCGGACGGTTTCGCCGGTGATGCCGCGGGCGCGGTCGGAGGCCAGGAACACGAAACTCCACGCGTGGTCCTCCCCGGAGAGCGCCACGTTGAGCGGGGAACGCGCGGCCACCTCCCGGGCCCGGTCGGGGGTGTCGTCCAGGCGGACACCGTCGAGGCCCAGGCTGGCCGGGCCGCGCAGGTCGGTGTTCAGCGTGCCGCCCGGGGCCACCCCGTTGACCCGGATGTGCGGCGCCAGCTCGTGGGCCAGGGCGGCCACCAGCCCGCGGACGGCGAACTTCGACGACACGTACAGCGCCCCGCCGCGCCCGGGATAGAACGACGACGCGGACCCGGTCAGCACGATCGAGGGCCCCGCCCCGGCGCGCAGCCGGGGGAGCGCCGCCTTGACCGACTGCAGGTGGCTCAGCACGTTGGCGCGAAACATCTCGTCGAACGCGTCCGGGAGGTCGCCGGCGTCGATGTCGCCGACGCCCCGGTAGAAGTCGAAGATTCCGACGCAGTTGACCAGCGTGTCCAGCCCGCCGTGCGCGTCGACCGCGGCGGCGACCGCTCGTTCGTTGGCGTCGTGGGTGATGGCGTCGCCCTCGACGACCGCGACGCCGGACAACTGCTCGCGCAGCCGGTCGCACTTCTCCGGATCACGTTCCAGCGCACATACTTTCGCGCCCTCGGCGAGAAACGCATCCAGCACCGCCCGGCCGATCCCCGAACCGGCGCCGACGACCAGGGCGCGCTTGCCCTCAAGCCAGCCGGTCATCGCCGCCCTCGGCTTTCCCGGGCAGTAGCGGCGCGCCGCACTTGCCGACCATGGTCGCCAGTGTGCGGGCGTTCTGCCACGTCAGCGCCTCCAATTCCAGCGCGTCGAGGCTGATCGACCGCCCGGTTCTGGGTGCGCTGATCAGCAGCCGCGACCCGTTGCGGGTGTCCATCCGCCGCACCTCGACTTCGGCGAATTCGTTGGCCACCACGATGAGTTCGTCCATGCGTTCGTTCACAGGAACACCGCCAAGTTCTGCATCCGCAGCACCGACTCGTCGACAAAGATGTTGCGCCGGGCCAGCTTCCAGCCATCGTCGCACCAGCGCAGCAGGTCCTCGCGACCGCACGACAGCACGGCGCTTTCGGTCACGTCGCCGCGGCTGCGGAACAGCAGCTCGGCCGACTCGACCAGCAGGTGTCCCGGGTTCTCGCCCTCGAAGGTGCGGACGTTGGTGATGAAGTGCCGCAGCCGCGACGGCGGATCCTCGGCCCAGGCGTGCTCGGTGCCCAGCCGCGCCACCCGCTGGCTCAGCGAGTACTTGTCCTCGTCGAAGTGCGCCATCCCCGGCGAGGTGTCGAATCCGGCGCCGCGCGCGGTGGTGACCCGCACCGGCATCACGTAGCGGACGTCGTCGGTCAGCGTCGCGAGCCACGCGTCGTACCGCTGGGCGTCCAGCAGGTAGGCCTCGTCCACCAGGAACTGGTGGGCCTGCAAGTGCCGAGAATCGTTGAACGCCAACGGCTTCCTCATGCGCGGGCCCCTTGCAGGTAATCGGCCCACAAGTTCAGCAGCGCGCGCTGGTTGTGCTCGTTGTAGCCGACCTGCGCGCGTCCCGGACCGTGGAACGACTCAGGCGGCAGCGGTTCGACCACGGGGCCGCCGTCGGGCAGCAGGCCCATCCGGCTGTTGAGCAGCAGCCGCCGCGCCATGGATCCGCCGGCCGTCGTGGTCAGCGACACCCAGTTCTCAACGTCGTCCTGCTCGAACATGCCGGTCGAGCCGAAACACATCAAATACGCCTTGTACGAATCCTGTTTGTACTGGTCGGGAGCGGCGGAGTCCACCGCGAACCACGAGCAGACCTCGGTTTCGTTCTCGCTGATCGGCTGCCAGAGCCGGATCGAGATGAACGGCAGGGTCTCGTCGGCCCGGCCGTCACGCACCTTGGGCCAGTTGTGCACGAAGCTGAGATTCGGAAAGCAGGTGGCGGCCGAGATCATGAAACCGTCCTCACCGACCATCCGCTGTTGCCGCGGCGTCCAGACGCCTTTGACGCGGCCGATCATCTCGTCGGGATAGCCGACGTAGCGCATCCTCTCGTCGAAGCTGCCCGGGGGAAGTTTGTAGGTGGTGCCCCCGCCGCGGTGCGCCCAGTAGGTGGCGCCGTCCTTGCGCTTCTGCGCTTTCGGCTCGCGGAACAGGCCGATGTCGACGATCGACGCGTGGGTGTGCGGCGTGTGGTACATGTCGCCGGCGAAGTTCTCGGCACCGATCTTCCAGTTGGCCTTGATGCGCCAGCGCTGCGGCCCCCGCACTTCCAGGCCCCCGGCGCTCTGTTTGGTGTAGAAGTCCAGATAGAACCTGAAGTCGCCGAGGAAGTCCTCGAGCGGTTCGGCGTCGGCGTCCATGTTGATGAACAGCAGGCCGTTGTAGCTCGCGAATTGCGGTGCGAGCAGCAAGTTTTGGGTGCTTCTGGGGTACCCCTCCTCGCCGCCGTAGGCCTCCCGGTGGAACGGCAGGCCGGTGAGCCGGCCGTCGTTGCGGTAGGTCCAGCCGTGATACGGGCAGCGGAAATTGGAGGCGTTGCCCATCTCGGCGCGGCACACCTGCATGCCGCGGTGCAAGCACATGTTGAACAGCGCCCGCACCTGGCCCCCGGCGTCGCGCGTGATGATGAAGGAGTCGTCGAGGACCCGGCGCACGACGTAGTCGCCGTCCCGCGGAATCTCGGACTCGTGCGCCACGAACGTCCACGCCCGGCCGAACAGTCGCTCCTTCTCGAGCGCGAACAGTTCCCTGTCGTTGTAGACGTGGGCGGGGATCATCCCCTCGCGGACGGCGGCGAATACGTGGTCCAGGCCGTCGATGGCCTCGCGCCGGACTGTCACGGTAACCGCCTCACGCCGCCGTTTATCTGCTCTGCAGAGATGCCTTCCGCTAAGTAGAATCCCGCATCCACCCGCCGCCGGTCAAACACCCACGGATAGTGCCGCTCACCCGGCACTATCCGTGGTCAGGTATTTACAAGAATGCTTTGTGGTAACTCACAGGTTGCTACCAAACACGCGGCCAGAATGCCGGGATACGGTGGTCACGTCAGCTCTGCTGCGCAGGTGAGCGCGCGGTTAACCAAGGGGTAACGAGTCGATTCTGCGTGCGTTGCTATCCGTCGGCGGCGCATCTGAGGGAGGACTGGTGCAATGGCTGCTCGATCACCGGATGGTCGGTTGCAGAAACTCGGAGCGCGAGTGGTGTCCGCCATCGGGCGTCAAGAGTGGCTGGACCGGCCGAGCTACCGGTTCGAGCACCTGCTGAGCTTCGCATTCAACGGCTTGGGTAGCGCGCGCAACACCGTTACCAACGCGCTGCACGGAGTGTGGCTCGGCCACCCGGTGCACCCGCCCCTGGCGTCGCTGACGAGTGGCGCGCTGGGCACCACCGTCGCGCTGGACGCCCTCAGCCTGCTGCCCGGGCAGCCCGCGACCGAGGTGCGCGACGCGTCGAAGTTCGCGTCGCGCGCCCTGGGGGTGGGGATCCTGGCCAGCATCGGGTCGGCCGTCACCGGCGTCACCGACTGGCAGCACACCCACGAGGCCGACCGCCGGGTCGGCGCCGTGCACGGGCTGGTGAACCTGGCCGCCACCGCGCTGTACGCGCAATCCTGGTGGGAGCGCCGCCGGGGCCGGCACGGCCGCGGCATCGCCCTGACCGCACTCGGTTACGGCATCACCGTCGCGGGCAGCTACCTCGGCGGGGCGTTGGTGTTCGAGTCCGGTGTCGGCATCGACCAGTCGGGCGCGCGGCTGCGTACCACGCAATGGACGCCGGTGCTCCCCGCGAGTTCCCTGAACGGGAAGCCGGTGCGGGTGGAGGTCGACGGGGTGGGTCTGGTGGTGTGTCAGACCAAGCCGGGGGAGGTCGCGGCGTTCGGGGAACTGTGCCCGCACCTGGCGGCTCCCATGGCCGACGGCTGGGTCGACCGCGGCCGGCTCGTATGCCCTTGGCACGGTTCGTGGTTCGCGGCCGAGTCGGGAGACGTCCTGCGCGGCCCCGCGGCGGCCCCGCTGCCGTGCTATCAGGCCAGATTGGTCAACGGAATGGTCGAGGTTCGAGGCGAGCCCGAGCCCGCGCTCGGTGGAGCGGCGGGAATCGGAGAAGGGGAAGGCAAATGAACGCTTACGACGTCCTGAAAGAACACCACATCGTGATCAAAGGCCTCGGTCGCAAGATCAGCGAGGCGCCGGTGAACAGCGAAGAGCGGCATGCCCTGTTCGACGACATGCTGATCGAGCTCGACATTCACTTTCGCATCGAGGACGACCTGTACTACCCGGCCCTCAAGGACGCCACCAAGCTGATCGCGGTCGCCCACGCGGAACACCGCCAGGTGGTCGACCAGCTCTCCGTTCTGCTCAAGACTCCGCAGAGCTCGCCGGGTTACGAGGACGAATGGAACTCCTTCAAGACCGTGCTCGAGGCGCACGCCGACGAGGAGGAGCGCGACCTGATTCCGGCTCCGCCCGAGGTGAAGATCACCGACGCGGAGCTCGAGGAACTGGGCAACAAGATGGCCGCGAAGATGGAGCAATACCGGGGCTCCGCGCTGTACAAGATGCGGACCAAGGGGCGCGCGGCGCTGGTGCGCTCGCTGTAACGCCGGCCGCCCCGCCCATTCGCTCCGGTGCGCGGGGCCGTCCAGAGTAGCGTCTCGACTCATGAACCCCGGGTGTGTCGCGTCTCAGGGTGACATCACGGCCGAGATCGCCGCCATCGCAGCCGAATACCGGGGGAGCGAGGCGCTGCCGCGGCTCGACTACCCGCCCTACCGCGGCACCGCCCTGCGCCACCCCAACCAGCCCCTGGTTTCGGTCGATCCCGAAGAGGTCGAACGCTGGGCGCCATGCTTCGGCCAGCAGGACGTGGACCCGCTCGAGGCCGACCTGACGGCCGGCCACCCGGGCCCGCCCCAGGGGGAGCGCTTGATCGTCGCGGGGCGCGTGCTCGACGGGTCGGGCCGACCGGTGGCGGGGCAGCTGATGGAGATCTGGCAGGCCAACGCCGCCGGCCGCTACCGCCACCAGCGCGACCGGCACCCGGCCCCGCTCGACCCCAACTTCACCGGCGCCGGGCGGTGCCTGACCGGGTCCGACGGCTCGTACCGCTTCCTGACCATCAAGCCCGGCCCGTACCCGTGGCGCAACCACCGCAACGCGTGGCGCCCCGCGCACATCCACTTCTCCGTCTTCGGGACCGCGTTCCCGCAGCGCCTGGTCACCCAGATGTACTTCCCCGGCGACCCGCTGTTCGACCTGGACCCGATCTTCCAGTCCGTCCTCGACCCCGCCGCGCGCCGACTCCTGATCGCCCGCTACGACCACGACCTCACCGAGCCGGAGTACGCGACCGGCTATCGGTGGGACGTCGTGCTGGGCGGTGACGCCCGGACGCCGACCGAGGCCGACGATGGGTGAATGTGCGTGCACGCCAGGGCAGACGGTGGGCCCCTTCCTCGACCTAGGCTTGCCCTATCCCGGTGACAGCGCCCTGGTCGGCGACGGGCGGCCGGGCGCCCTCCGGCTGCGCGGCACGGTCTACGACGGCGCCGGCGACGGCGTGCCGGACGCCCTGGTCGAGCTGTGGCAAACCGACGGCAGCGGGCGGATAGTGCGACGGCCCGGTTCGCTGCGCCGCGGCGATCGCGACGATGCCGCGTTCACGGGATGGGGTCGCTGCGCGACCGATCCCGCCGGTCATTACGGCTTCACCACCGTGGCGCCCGGCTCGGCGGGCGACGGGCGGCCGCCGTTCTTCGCCCTCACCGTGTTCGCGCGGGGCCTGCTGGACCGATTGTTCACCCGCGCCTACCTGCCCGGCGGCGACCCGGGCGCCGATCCGCTGCTGGCGGGCCTCGACGCCGGGCGGCGCGCCACGCTGCTCTGCGTCGCCGAAACGGATTGCCCGGGTTACCGTTTCGACATCCACCTGCAGGGCCCGCGTGAAACGGTGTTCCTGGCGTACCGGGACGGCGGACGATGACCAACCTGTTGTGGCCGGGAGACCATCGCGCCGGCGAGCACATGAGCGACCGGGCGCTGCTGGCGTCGATGGTCGCGGTGGAATCCGCCTGGCTGGACGCCCTGGTGGCCGCGGGCCTGGCGCCCCGGGAGTGCGACGGCGCCGATCTGCCGATGTTGTTGACCGCCAACGATTGTGAAGCCGTGGCGGTCGCCGCCGAGGGCGGCGGCAACCCGGTGATCGGCCTCGTCGCCCTGCTGCGGGAGCGTGCCGCGCCGGCCGTGGCGCCGTGGATTCATCGCGGCCTGACCAGTCAGGACGTCCTGGACACCGGACTGATGCTCGGCGTGCGCGAGGTCGCGGGCGAGCTGGCCGCGCAGCTCAGGGGCCAGGCCTTGACGCTGACCGAACTCGCGGCCCTGCACCGGGGGACGCCCATGGTGGCACGCACCCTCACCCAGGACGCGGCGCCGACCACGTTCGGGGCGAAGGTGGCCGGCTGGCTGAACGGCGTCGTGGACGCCTTCGAGGGGTTGGCCACGCTCACCACACCCGTCCAGATCGGCGGGGCCGCCGGAACATTGGCGGCCACCACCGAGCTCGCCGCGCTGGTGACCGGCACCGACGACCCGGCCGTGGTCTCCGCCGGTTTGGTGCGTAACGCGGCAACGGCGTTGGGTTTGGTCGCCCGGTTCCCCTGGCACACGACGCGGACCCCGGTCACCGCCGCCGCGGACGCGTTCGTCGGCTGCACCGACGCGTGGGGCCGGATCGCCGCGGACCTCGTCACCATGGCCCGCCCGGAGATCGGTGAGCTGAGCGAGCCGGGCGGCGAGCACCGCGGACGTTCGTCGGCGATGCCGCACAAACGAAATCCCGTGTTGTCCATCCTGATTCGCCGGGCCGCGGTGTCCGCGCCGCAGCTGGCGGCGACCCTGCACACCGCCGCGGCGCTGGCCAACGACGAGCGGCCGGACGGCGCATGGCACGCCGAATGGGACACCCTGCGCACCCTGGCCCGGCGCACCGTCGTCGCCGGGTCGCAGTGCGGCGAGCTGCTGGCGGGGCTGGCGGTGCACGCCGAGCGGATGTCGGAGAACCTGGACGCCGCCGACGTGTTGGGGGAACAACAGGCGATCGCCGAGCTGGTCGGGGAGCCGCCGTCGCCGACCTACTTCGGTGCGGTGGACCGGCTGATCGACGAGAGCCTGGACCGCGCCCGGCGAACGCTCGGTCAGCGCTGGTAGATGCTGGCCAGCCAGATGTGCAGCAGCGTGTCGACCGCCCGGTCCTCGGGCATCGCCTCGTCCTCGGCGGTGAACGTCGCGGCCATCACCCGCTCGCTCAACATGTTGAGGGCGACCGACAGCTGTTCGGCCGGGACGGTGTCGGGGGCGGCGCCCCGACCGCGCTCCGCCTTGATGGCCGCCGTGGTCAACGAGATCCACCGCTGCATGAGCGTGGACCACAACTGCCGCACCTCCGGGTTGGTCGCCTTCGCCGCGGCGCCGGCCACGGCGACCGCCGGATGCGAACCCGACACCTCGAAGAACGCCTCGATGCGCGCGCGCCACAGCTCCGCCGGGTCGCCGGAGGAGATGCCGCCGAGCGCCCTGAGGGCCGCCTGCGCCTTGCTGTTCATCTGGTCGAGCAGCGACAGCAGCACCGCGTTCTTCGACGGGAAATAGAAGTAGAAGGTGGGCCGCGAAATCCCCGCGCCCTTTGCTAGATCGTCCACCGAAAAGTCGGCCAGCGGCCGTTCCTGCAGAAGCCGCTCCGCGGTGGCCAGGATCGCCCGCTCCCGGTCGTCGCCCGAGTGCGGCGCCGACCGGCGGCCCCGCGAGGCATGCAGGTACTTGGTCTGTGTCGGGAGGTTGGACACGCCCGTTACTGTTGGGCACGCCGATATACGCGAACGAAACTGTCGATTAAGCCCAGCAAGAATGTCGATTAAGTTCGACGCCTTTCTTCGCGGCCGCCGAGGCATTTGCTGACCCGATTCCCCGCGCCGGCCCGGCCGACGAACGGCCCCGCGATTCGGGACTTCCGCCCCTACTCCGGCCCGTGGCCGGAATGGTCGCATCTGGTGATGACGAAGAGCGACCAAGGCACGAAGTCGTGCCACATCGACGTGCTGGTCGAAGAGCGCGAGGAGAAAACCCGGGCCAAGGCGCGGCTGTCCTGGGCGGGCAGCACGCTCGTCGGCGTGGGCGTGGCGCGCCTCGACCCGGCCGACCCGCCCGTGGCCGCGATCGGTGACGAGCTCGCCATCGCGCGCGCCCTGTCCGACCTGGCGAACCAGCTGTTCGCCGCGACATCCACCGACATCCGGGCCAGCACGCACGAACCCGTCACGGGTCTGCACCGCTGAGCGACCGCGACCAACAGCGAGAGCCACCGATGAGACAACGCCCCGACCTACCGGCCGTCCTCGACGTCCAGGTGACGACGCACGGCCAGCTGCCCGGCGCCGACGACTATGCCCGCACCAAGATCGGTGAGCTCGGCCACCTTTGCCACGAACCGGTGCTGCACGCCCACGTCAGGCTGAGCGAGCACGGCGACCCCGCGGTGGCCCGCCGGGTGATCGCGCAGGCCAATCTCGACGTCAACGGCCGACCGGTGCGTGCGCAGGTGGAAGGCGTCACCGCGCGGGAGGCGATCGATCGTCTCGAGGCGCGGTTGCGCCGGCAATTGGAACGCGCCGCCGAACACTGGGAGGCCAAGCGGGGCGGTGTCCCCGGCCGCGGCCCCCGCGAATGGCGGCACGAAACGGAGCCGACGCACCGGCCGAAGTACTTCCCCCGGCCCGAAGGCGAACGCCGAATCATGCGGCACAAGTCCTACAGCCTGCCCACCTGCACGGTCGAAGAGGCCGCGCTGGAGATGGAGCAACTGGACTACGACTTCCACCTCTTCACCGAGGAGGGCACCCGGCGGGACAGCGTCATCTATCGCGAAGGCCCGGCCGAATACCGCCTGGCACAGGTCGATCCGGCCGCCGCCGACGAGCTGGCGCCCTTCCAGCTGCCGCTGACCATCAGCCCGCAGCCGGCCCCGCGGCTGACCGTCGACCAGGCCATCGAACGGATCGGGCTGCTCGGGCTGCCCTTCATGTTCTTCGTCGACACCGCCCGGGACCGGGGGAGCGTGTTGTACCACCGCTACGACGGGCACTACGGGCTGATCACACCGGCCAGCTGAACACCGCTAGACCAACTGAATCCGCGGCGGTCCCGGCATCCCCCTGTCCGGGACCGCCGCCTCAAAATCTTTGCGGCTCAGTATTTTTCGCTCTTATGCGCCGCGACGGTGGGTCCTGTCGCCCGCGGCGTAGCGCAGCAGCGCACCCACGCCGTCCGCGGGCGCGATCAGCTCGCCGGCCCGGGTCAACGAGGCGCCGACGGCGATCGCATTGAACGGCAACGCCTCATCGGCGCGGGCGACCCGCCCCACCGGTTCGCCGAGTTCGGACAGCGCGTCGGCGTCGGGCGCGATCGTGGTCAGCGCCGTGCCGGTGACCACGGTGGCGTCGGCAAGCTCGCCGACGATCAGCGTGGCGACGTTGCCGTCGCGCAGTGCGCGGCAGACGGCGGCGAGGCCTTCGGCCGCGCGCCCCGAGCCGCGGCCGACCTCCGCCTCGAAACGTTCGGCGAGGGCGGACATCTCGAGGCCACGGCGACGGGCGAACTCCTCGCCCGTCAGTTCGCTCAGCTCTTCGTCGTCGCAATGACTCTTCCGGGTCCCGGCGTGCAGCTGCGACACCCGCTCGGCCACCCGCTCCGGCAGCTCGGCCGCCAGGTCCGCAAGCGAACGCACCTCGCCACACAGGAACACCACTTCCGGGTCCGCGTCGTCCACCAGGCGCGTGAGTTCGTCGGCGACCGCGCGGCAGTTCATCCGGATGGCTTCCTCGGTCGTGTGCTGCAGGTCGCCGTAACCGTTCCAGCCGGCGGTGACCGGTTTGTGCACCGGATAGCCGCCGCCGTCAACGGTTTCGGAGCTGACCGTGCCCCCGCGATGCAGGCTGATGTCGGCCCCGGCGCGATCGATCGCGGCGAACACGTAGGTGGGACGCCGCATTTCGGCGTCGATCAACGGAACGAGGTATGGGTAGTCGGACAACCGGATCACGGTGGCCGGCGGCGGGCTGAGCAGCTTCTCGTTGATCAGTACCTGCTCGGCCGTCGCGATCACCGCGCGGCCGCGCCGCCCGACGGTCGGCCGATGGTGCAGCACAGCCTGCTCCACCATGTCGACGATGTCCGCACCCGCGCCCATGTCGTGCAGCTGCTGGCGGATACCGTGCCACTTGGCGTCGAGCTGCTCGGCGGCGTCCAGGGTGTCGTGCGAGTCGTCGAAATACACCGAGGCGAACGGGCCTTTCGCTTTGACCAGCCATCTGAGGCGATCTGTTTGCATGTCATCCCTCTCCACTGCTGCCATTGCGGCTATGCGCCAACCGTAGGAACGACGGCCGCGGCTCCACGAGAGTCGTTAGCCCCGAGATGCGGGTCTTAGGTCCCGGGTGAAAGGCGCGGGCCGTCATTGCGCGTAGAGGGCCTCGAGGCGATCGGCGAATTTGTCGATGACCACCTTGCGCTTGAGTTTCATGCTCGGCGTCAGATCGCCCGACTCCACCGTGAATTCGCGGTCGGCGATCGCGAACCTCTTGATCTGCTCCCAGCGGTTCAGCTCGGCGTTCAGCGCGTCGATGTATCCGGCGATCAGCTCCTGTGTCTTGTCGTCGTGCGCGATGTCGGCGAAGGACTTGCCCGCCAGGCCGTTCTTGTTGGCCCAGTCGGTGATCGCCTCGGTGTCCAGGCTGATCAGGGCGACACAGTATGGCTTGCCCTCCCCGTAGACCACGATCTCGCTCACGTACGGGCAGGCACCTTTGAAGCGCGCGTCGATCGCCGACGGCGCCACGTACTTGCCCTGCGACGTCTTGAACATGTCCTTCTTGCGGTCGGTGATTCGCAGGAACCCGTCGGCGTCGATCTCCCCGATGTCGCCGGTATGGAACCATCCGTCCCCGTCCAGCGCCTCGGCGGTGGCGTCCGGCAGGTCGTGGTAGGCGGTCATCACACCGGGCCCCTTGAGCAGGACCTCACCGTCTTCGGCGATCCGCACGTCGGTGGCGGGGAACGGCCAGCCGACGGTCCCGAATCGATAAGCGTTGGGGCGGTTGATAAATGATGCCGCCGCGGTTTCGGTCAACCCGTAGCCCTCGAGCACGATGATCCCGACGGCGTCGAACCACTGCGCGACATCGCGGTCCAGCGCGGCGGCGGCGGAGACGAAGAAGCGCAGGCGGCCGCCGAAACGCTCCCGGATCGTGGTGAACACCAGCCGGTCGGCGACCTTGTAGGCCAGCGACGACGCCAACGAGGGCTTCTTCCCGGCCTGCCGGGCCTCTGACACCTTCGTGCCGACCCCGATGGCCCAGTCGAAGACCATCTTGGTGACCTTGCCGCGATCGGCGGCCATGTCCTGGATCCGGGCGTGGGCCTTCTCGAAGATGCGCGGCGCCGCGCCCATGATGGTCGGCCGCAGGGCCGCGAGGTTGTCGATGATCCGCTCGACGCGGCCGTCGATGGCGGTGGGGAAGCCGATCTGCAAGGGCAACGCCAGCATCACCTTGCCGAACGCGTGCGCCAGGGGCAGCCAGAGGAAGTTGAGGTCGTCGGGACCGAGGATGTCCAGCGAATCGATGGCGGCGGCGGTGTACGTCCACGCCCCGTGCGTCAGGCGCACGCCCTTGGGCCGGCCGGTGGTTCCGGAGGTGTAGATGAGGCTGGCCAGCTGTTCCGGGCCGACGGCCGCGACCCGCTCGTCGACGGCGTCGGGCGTGTCCGCGAGCAGTTGCTTGCCCAGCAGGTCCAGATCGGCCAGCGAGATCACCCAGTCGCCGTCGCCGTTGCCGTCGATGAGGACGACCTTGCTCACGTCGGGCAGTTCGGCCCGGTGCTCGAGCAGCTTGTCCAGCTGGGTCTGGTTTTCGGCGATCACGACGCGGCTCCCGGAATTGGCGACGATGTAGGCGACATCGGTCGCGTTCGTCGTCGGATACACCGTGGTGGTCGCGCCGCCGGCGCACATGATCGCGAAATCGGCGAGCACCCACTCGTACCGTGTCGCGGAGGCGAGCGCGACGCGGTCCTCGGGCCCGATGCCCAGCGCGATCAGCCCCGCGGCGAGGTTGGTGACGCGTTCGCCGACCTGCTGCCAGGTCACGCTCGCCCAGGTGTGGTCGAGCGGGTACCGGAAGGCCTCCGCGTGGGGGGTGGCGGCGACGCGATTGACGAACATCTGTGCCACGGATGGCGCGCGGTTCTCGATCTTGCGGAAGTCGGGCCTCTCCATTGAGGCCAACGGTGCTTTCATGACGCGATCCATTGCTGCCGAACGGATACCGGGACGTGGTCGATCCGGTAGGTACCGTTCGATCCTGCGAAGGCGCGGGGGTTACGCGGTAGAGACGAAAGTCATGTGGGGATCGGCAAACGTCCCCGGACGGGCGTCAGTCGGCCAGGGCTATCTCGATGGACAGGCATTCACCGAGGGCGTGCGCGGCGGACCAATCGCCGCCGCGGACCGCGCGCTCGAGGTCGTCGACCAGCGGGCTGTGGGCGCCCAGCTCGGCCAGCCAGGCCGACACGGTCGCGGGGATCTGATGGGCGGGTACGCGCGCGACATGTCCCTCGTGCAGGCGGTCGGTGAGCTGATAGATCGTGGCCGGCGGCCTGCGCTGCGACCAGTGCTGCCGCCACTTCGCTGTCTTCATGTTCCCTCCCCGCTAGCCTCAACGGTCCATCCGACCAGACCCGAGGGTCCGGCCGTAGAGGCCAAGAGCACGATCGCCCAAAGGCTTTGGTCTCGCTTCCAGCCTGCCGAGGTCCCAGTCCGGCAGGGTCTTATGTCACTGCGGTCACCTACCTACTTCTCCCGCCAGGACGGCGCTGGTCGCGTACCGTACATCGGGAGATGGTGCATCGCCACGTTACTCGTTTCAAGGGCGCCGGATCGCCAAATCGGCGAGATGACCGATTTAGCAACGGATTCGCAATCGGGGCGTGATTCGGGCCGCGGCCTCGGGTGGAGAGGTGGGCAGACGTGAGGGCTGTCAGCGCCGACGAGCTGGCGGCGCTGCCCGTTTTCTCCGGCGTTGCGGCGGAGGACCTCACCGGCCTGGCCGGGCTGTTGGAGCCCCTGCATGCGGTCGCCGGTGAGGTGCTGATGCGGCAGGGCGAGCGAGCGGAGTCGTTCGCGATCATCGCGTCCGGCCGGCTCGAGGTGAGACACGTCGGGCCGAAAGGCAAAGTCACGACCACCGAGCTGTCGTCGGCGACGATCGTCGGCGAGATCGCGTTGCTGCGGCACGCGCCCCGAACGGCGACGGTGACCGCGCGCGAGGACGTGCGGGGTTACATCGGATACGGCGCCGCCTTCGACTGCATGCTGGCGATGCCGGTCCTCGCCGACCGGATGCTGCGCACCGCGCGGCAGCGATTGGCCGCCTTCATCGCCCCCATTCCGGTGTCGACCAGGGACGGCGCGCCGCTCTCGTTGCGCCCCGTCCTGCCGGGCGACGCGGAGCGGTTCAAGACCAGCGGTTCCTTCTCCCGGGAGACCCTGTACCGGCGGTACCAGGGTGGCGCCCCGACCGATGCGCGCCTGGCCTATCTTTTCGAGGTCGACTACGTCGACCACTTCGTCTGGGTCGTCACCGACGGCGTGGCGGGGCCGGTCGTCGCGGATGCCCGCTTCGTCCGCGACCAGGACGACCCCGCGTCGGCCGAGGTCGCGCTCACCGTGGCGGACGGCTACCAGGGTCGCGGGATCGGGACGCTGCTGCTCGGTGCGCTGGCCGTCGCGGCGCGCGTGGACGGCATCAAGCGTTTTCATGCCCGGGTGCTGTCCGACAATCCACCCGCCCGGGCGCTGGGCGACAAGGTGAACGCGCGCTGGGCGCACGAGGAACCGGGTGTGGTCACCACGACGGGCGAGATACCGCGCTTTCGTGATCTCCCCCTCGATCGCGCCGTCTATCAGCAGATCCGGGATGTGGCCCGTCAGGTGATCCAGGCCTTCGACTAGCGGTCGCAAGTGACGAATGCCCCGCGATTCGATGGCTTTGCGCCCTTCCCGGAGGCGCGGATGCGCCCGCAGCATGGGACGTGTTCGCCAGTTCAAGGAGCCGCCCCGTGGAGTCGCTCACCGTCTGCGCTGTGAGGCCCGCCGGCCGCGCCCGCGCGGTGGCTGGCCGGTGCGCTGGATGAACGATGGCGACCCAAGATTGCGCCCCTGCGGTCCTCGCGCTGGTGCGCGGTCTGGTGGCGGAGGTTCATGCCCGGGCCGCGCCGCCCCGCGTCACGCTTGACAGCTCGTTCGACACCCTGGGAATCGGCAGCCTGGAGCTGGCCGAACTGCTACTGCGCGTCCAGGACAAATTCGGGGTGACGCTCCCGCCGCACATCCTGGCCAGCGCGGAGACGCCGCGTGACCTGGTGGCCGCGCTCAACCCGGCCCTGGTTCTGAGCCGTCCCGCGGTGCGGGCGGACCGTGGCGCCGTCCCACCGCCGGCCACCGCATCACCCGCCGCGGAGCCGGAGTCCGCGCCGACCCTCAACGACGTTCTCAACTGGCACGTCGGCGCGAGCGCCGACCGCACCCATATCCGCATCCTCGACGATGCGGGCGACGCCGACATGACCTATGCGGCCCTGCACCGGGAGGCGGCCGCCGTCGCGTCCGGGTTGATCGCGCACGACGTCATGCCGGGCGAGGCGGTCGCGATCATGTTGCCCACCTGCCGGGCGTATTTCGTGACGTTCGCCGGTGTGGTCCTCGCGGGCGCGGTGCCGGTCCCGGTCTACCCGCCGTCGCGGCCGTCCCAGCTGGCCGACCACCTGCGCCGCACCGCCGGCATCCTCGCCAACGCGCGCGCCACGATGCTCGTCACCGTGCCGGAGGCCGTCACCCTCGGTCACCTGCTGCGCTCGAACGTGGAAACCCTGCGTCATGTCGTGGTTACCGAAACACTCACGCGCGCAGTCGAACACGGCACCACATCGCTTCCCCGGCCCCAGGCCGGGGACCTCGCGCTGGTGCAGTACACCTCGGGCAGCACCGGGCAGCCCAAAGGCGTCGCGCTCACGCACCGCAACCTGCTCGCCAACATCCGGGCGATGGGCGGGGCCGCGGCGGCCACCGGCTCGGACACGTTCGTCAGTTGGCTGCCGCTGTACCACGACATGGGTCTGATCGGTGCGTGGTTGGGTTGCATGTATTTCGGCGTGCCCCTGGTGGTGATGAGCCCGCAGGCGTTCCTGATGCGCCCGTCGCGCTGGTTGTGGGCGATTCACGACAACCGGGCCAGCATGTCGGCCGGCCCGAACTTCGCCTACGAGCTCTGCCTGTCGAAGATCCGCGACGACGAGATCGAGGGGCTCGACCTCAGTTGCTGGCGCCTGGCCTACAACGGCGCCGAGCCGGTGAGCGCCTCGACCATAGAACGATTCGGTGATCGCTTCGCCCCCTACGGGTTTCGCCGCGAGGCGATGACGCCGGTCTACGGGCTGGCCGAGTCGTCGGTGGGTCTGGCCTTCCCACCGTTGGGCCGCGGTCCGCTGATCGACCGAATCCGCCGAGACGCATTCGCCCGGTCCGGCCGGGCCGAGCCCGCCAGGCCGGGGGAGCGGGACCTGCGATTCGTCGCCTGCGGCCGGCCGTTGCCGGGGCACGAGATCCGGATCGTCGACGCGGCCGGCAACGAATTGGGGGATCGCCGTGAGGGTCGCGTCGAGTTCCGCGGTCCGTCGGCGACCGCGGGCTACTTCAACAACCCGGCGGCCACCCGCGCGCTGTTCCACGGCGACTGGCTCGACACGGGCGACCTCGGATACACGGTCGAGGCCGACCTCTACGTGACCGGCCGGATCAAGGACATGATCATCCGGGCCGGACGCAACCTGCACCCCGCGGAACTCGAAGAGGCGGTGGGCAACATCCAGGGCGTCCGCAAGGGGTGTGTGGCGGTGTTCGCCTCTCCCGATCCCTCCGGCGGGCCGGAACGGCTCGTGGTGATGGCCGAGACCCGAGCGGTCAGGGACGACGCCCGAGCCGCGCTGCGCTCCGAAATCGCCTCCGCTACAGTCGATCTGCTCGGCGTTGCGCCCGACGAGGTAGTGCTGGCGCCGCCGCGCACGGTGCTCAAGACGTCCAGCGGCAAGATCAGGCGGGCCGCCAGCCGGGCGCTGTATCAGGCCGGCAGGATCGGCGCGCGACCGCGCGCGGTGTGGTGGGAACTGGTACGGCTCCGCCTCCGTGGGGCAGCGCCGTCGCTGCGCCGCGCGCGTCGGGCGGCGGGCGACGTGGCCTTCGCCGGATACGCCTGGGCGGTGTACACCGTCCTCGGCATGCACGTCGCCCTGTTGCTGCTGCTGCTACCGCGGGCGGACTGGCGCCGGCGGGTGGCCCGCGCGGCGGTCCGGCTGCTGGCTCGCCTCACGGGGACACCGATCAGCGTGCACGGCCTCGACGGCCTCCCGTCGGGCACGTCGATCGCGGTGGTCAACCATCCCAGCTGGATCGATCCGTTGGCGCTGGCGGCGGTGATGCCGCAATCGTTCCGCTTCGTGGCCGCCGAAGTCCTTGAGCACCAGGGCGTGAACGGGTTCGTGCTCAGGCGGCTGGGCCACCAGTTCGTCGAACGGCACGAACGTGAACACGGCGTGGCGGACACCGACCGCCTGACCGGCCTGGTGCGTGCCGGTCAGTCATTCGTGATCTTTCCCGAAGGTCGCCTGGCCCGCGCCCCGGGGTTGCGGCCGTTCCACATGGGCGCGTTCGTGGTGGCCGCCCGAACCGGCGTGCCGGTGACCCCGGTGGGGATTCGCGGGACCCGGACCATCCTTCGTCCCGAGCACCATTTCCCGCGGCACGGAGCCATCGACATCACGGTCGGTCAGCCGATCGCGCCCGCGGGCGACAACTGGGCCGCGGCGGTCGAACTGCGACACGCCGTCCGCGACGCCGTCCTGATCCTCTCGGGGGAGCCGGACGTCGAATGATCCGACGGTCCGGACTATTCGTCGTGCTTGCCGACCGCCTGGCCGGCGCTGCGCACCACGCTGCGGAAGAATTCGATGCGCGCGGTGACCAGTTCGTCGGCCAGGTCCAGGGCGGCGTCCACGACGGTCTTGCGTCGTGACTGCTCGGGGAGCACCGGGCTGATCTGGTCGACGAACTTGCGGACCGCCTCGATCGCGTGCTTGCGGCCGGTCTCGACCGATTCGAGCACGTCGTCGGAGAGTTCGGCCCAGCGCGGCTCGGACTTTTGCGGTGCCTCGCTCATGATCCCACTCCTAATCGACAAGGGGGCGTCGGAGATGCCTGTGGCCGCTCCGACGTTACGACTGGCCGGGCGCAGGCGCGAGTGACGAAAGACCCTTCGGGCCCGGTCATTGGGCCCGGGGTGCCGCGCTGCCGTCGGCTTGCCGGCCAAGGACTTTCGCGGCCGCTGCCGGGCCGTAAGTCCCTAACACGCCGATTTGGGCGCCTGCTAGTTTGCCCCCATGGCGGTATCGACCAACGACGGCGGTTCCCGGCGCCCGGGTGTATTGCCCTTGAGCCCGCCCGGAGGCGTCGGCTTGAGCAGCGCCGTCAAGCCGTTCACCAGCACCGGCCGGTACCTCGCCGAGTCGTGGCGCGATTACCTCGGGCAGGCGCCCGACGAGCTTCCGATCGCCCGGCCCACCCTCGCCCTGGCGGCACAGGCGTTTCGCGACGAGGTCGTCCTGATGGGCCTGAAGGCGCGGCGCCCGATCAGCCGGCCGGAGGACTTCGAGCGCATCACGGGCGAGGTGGTCGCGGGGCTGAAGTTCTACGGCGACCGCGGCTGGCTCGACCATCCGAAGAGATTTTTCCGCCCCCCGCCTCCGCTCAAGGACGTCACGATGCGGCAGGTCACGAAGGGCAGGCGGACCTTCTACCGGATGTCTTTCGACAGCGGATACCTGCCCCGGCCGGGTGAACCCGGCGCCCAGCGGTGGACGAGCTACACCGCGAACAACCGCGAGTACGCCCTGTTACTGCGCCACCCGCAACCGCGGCCCTGGCTGGTCTGCATTCACGGCACTGAAATGGGCCGCGCCGCTTTGGATCTCGCATTGTTCCGGTCCTGGCGATTGCACGAAGACCTGGGGCTGAACGTTGTCATGCCGGTGCTCCCGATGCACGGCCCGCGGGCCCGGGCCCTGCCGAAGGGCGCGGTGTTCCCCGGGGAGGACATCCTCGACGACGTGCACGCGACGGCGCAGGCGGTGTGGGACATCCGGCGGCTGTTGTCCTGGATACGCCGGGAAGAGCCGGAATCGCAGATCGGGCTGAACGGGCTGTCGCTGGGCGGCTACATCACCGCACTTCTCGCCAGCCTCGAACCGGGCCTGACCTGTGCGATCCTCGGTGTTCCCGTCGCGGACCTGGTCGGGTTGCTGAGCCGGCACTCCGGCCTCGCCGCCGACGATCCGCGCCGTCAGACGATCGAACTGGCGGAGCCCATCGGGCGGATGACGTCGCCGCTGTCGCTTGCCCCGCTGGTGCCCCTGCGCGGCCGCTTCATCTACGCCGGCGTCGCCGACCAGGTGGTGCATCCGCGCGAGCAGGTGGTCCGCCTGTGGGAGCACTGGGGCAGGCCCGAAATCGTCTGGTACCGCGGCGGACATACCGGCTTCTTCCGTGCGCGACCGGTACAGCGGTTCGTCGAGGCGGCGTTGCAGCAGTCGGGCCTGTTGAACGGGGCCGCGACGCAGCGCGACCTCCCCGCCTAGCCGCGGCGGCCGAAGGTGAACCCGCTGGATCCGTTGGACGCGGCGATGATGACCGCGGAGGCGGTGTCCAACCCGATGCACGTCGGCGCCGTGCTGATCCTGTCGCCCCCCGCCGGTGCCGGGCCGGACTACGTCGACGAATTGCACCGGGCGACGCTCGCCGGGAACGACTCGATCGATCCACGGCTGCGCCGGTACCCGCACCGCGGCGTGGACACCGGCGGGCTGTGGGTGTGGCGGCACGCGGATTCCGTTGACGTGAGCCGGCATTGCCAGCGCCGGACGGTGATCGGGGACGGGTTCTGGCGGCTGATCGGCGAGCTGGACGCTTTGCGCCTGGACTGGAGCCGGCCGATGTGGATGTCGTATCTGATCGACGGCCTCGACGGGGGCCGCTTCGCCTTCTACATCAAGGTGCATCACACCGTGACCGACGGGGTGGCGGGTTTCCAGATGATCACCGACGCGCTGAGCAGCGATCCCGATCGCCGTTCGATGCCACCGTTTTACGCGGACTGCCGCCCGCAGGCCGCGCCGCCGGCCCCGGGCGGGCTGGTGTCCCGTCTCATCGCACCGTTGCGATCGCTGACCGGCGCGGCGGCGTCGGGCGTGGGGCTGGTCGGGCGGGTGGCCACCGGCGAAATCGCTACGGTGCTGGACACTTTGGTTGGGCACACCACCGTGCTGCCCCTCGGGGCGCCCTACACCCGGTTCAACGGCCGCCTGGGCCCCGAGCGTGCGGTCGCCGCGGGCAGCTGGGCGAAGGATCGCATCCAGGCGGTGCGGCGGGTGGCCGGCGTGACCGGCAACGAGGTGCTCACCGCGATGGCGGCCGGTGTGGTGCGGCGCTGGCTGTGCGACCGCGGCGAACTGCCCAAACGCCCACTGGTGGCCGCCTGCCCCATCACGGTGCGCGACCCCGACCACGACACGCCGAACGACCGGCATGGCAACAGGTTCGGCCTGTGGATGTGCCCGCTGGGCACCGACCTGGACGATCCGCTGGCCCGGCTGGACGCGATCCATCGGTCGATGTCGGAGGGGAAGCACTGGGTGGCCAAGCGGGGAGCGGCGGCGTCGCTGCTGACCAACGCCGGGAGCATCGCCGCGACGGCAATCGGCCCACTGCTGCCGTTCACCCCGAAGATCCGCACCGGTTACAACCTGCCGATTTCACACGTGCGCGGCCCGGCGACCGAAATGTATTGGAACGGCGCCCGTATCGAGGCGATGTATCCGGTGTCGACGGTGTACGACGGTCACGCGCTCAACATCACGACGTGCTCGTACGCCGACCGGATCGGGTTCGGCTACGCCGCGGGCCGAGAGGTGGTGCCCGACATCGAGACGTTCATCCCGATGACCGAGGAGTGCCTGGCCGAGCTGGAGCGCGCGCTCGGCGCCGGCTGACCGCGGCACGCGGTTCGCCAGGGCCACGCGCCGAACGAGGACGAACGGCCCTAGAGGACGGCGCGCTCGGGCCCATAGGTTGGGCATCGGACGCCGGTGGACCGGGCGTCCCGCGAGCGGTTCGGACCTCGATTTCGGCGGATACAGGTGGCAAGGCTGTGGCATTTTTCAAGGTGGTCGCAGTCGACTTCGACGGCACCCTCACCTCGAGCGCCAACCTGGACCCGGCGACCCTGCAAGCCGTCGACCAGTCGAGAAGCGACGGCCTGGCGATCGTGGTGGCCACCGGCCGCATCGGCGCCGAATTGCGCGCGGAATTCCCGCAATTGGCCGACCACGTCGACGCGCTGGTGCTGGAGAACGGCGCCGTCGTCGTGTTCGGCGGCCAGGCGCACGCGCTGGCGCCGCCGGTCGATCCCGATCTCGACCGGGCGCTGGACGAGCGGGGGATACCGTACCGGAGGGGCGAGGTGCTGGTGGCCGTCGCCGGTGAGCACCTGGCGGCCGTCGTCGAAGTCATCGCCGAACTGGGAATGGACTACCAGCTGATCCGCAACCGGGCCGCCCTGATGGTGCTGCCGGCGGGGATCACCAAGGGAACCGGGCTGACCGCGCTGTTGGAGATGATGAATCTGTCCCCGCACAACACCGTGGCGGTGGGCGACGCGGAGAACGACCTGTCGTTGCTGGCCGTCGCCGAGGTCGGCGCCGCGGTGGCTGACGCGGTCCCGTCGTTGCGGCGCTTCGCCGACGTGGTTTTGGGCGCTCCGGGGGGCGCGGGCGTCGCCGGGTTGCTGGCCGGCCCGTATCTGTCTGGCGCGGAACGCTTGTGCCCCCCGCGCCACTGGCTCGAGATCGGCGCATTCGACGACGGGACCCCCACCCGGTTGCCGGGGAGCCAGGCGCGCATCCTGGTGACCGGGCCCGCCGCGTCGGGAAAGAGTTACCTCGTCGGCCTGATGGCGGAGCGATGGCTCTCGGCCGGCTACTGCGTGCTGGTCATCGACCCCGAAGGCGATCACCTGCAGCTGCAGCAACTCAGCCACGTGCAGGTCGTCGACGGTGGTCACCACCTGCCGGAACCGGCCGAGCTGGTCGACGCGCTGCGCCCGAACTCCGGCCTGGTGGTGGACCTGTCGGGCCTGGCCGAGCCGAGCAAGACCGACTACGTGCGCCGGCTGCGGTCGACCGCCGAGGCGCACCGCGAACAGTACGGATTTCCGCACTGGGTCATCTACGACGAGGCCCATCTCCTCGGCAACGGGGAGGAGGCGCACTGGGCCCGCCGCGGCGGTTATGTGTTGTGCTCGTTCGTCCCGGCGTCGTTGCCCGCCCACGAGCTCGACAGCAGCGACGTGGTGCTGGCGCTGACGAGGCCCGACACCGCGACGGATCTGGGGTCGCGGCGTTGCGCCACCGTCCGATTCGGCTCGGGGCCGCCGCGCGAATTCACGATCGGCGAACGCCACACCAAGCACGTGCGGCACCGCCACAAATACGCCGATATCCGCCTCCCCGCGGAGCGGCGGTTCTACTTCCACACCACCGACGGCCTGCCGATCGCCCCCGCCGCGACGATGCACGACTTCACCGTCGCGCTGCGGCGGCTCGACCAACAGGCGCTCGAATACCATCTCGAACGAGGCGACTTCTCCCACTGGCTGGAAGGCACCATCGCCGACAAGGAGCTCGCGGCGCGGGTGGCGGCCTGGGAGGACGACCTCGAGGCCCGCCGCGCCGCCGACGTGGAGCGCATCCGCCAGCAACTGGTGCGGGCGGTGGAGAAACGTTACCTGCCTTCCGAGCAACGCCGGTGAGCCGGCCGGCGCGGGGTCGCGTCAGCCCGTGGCCTAGTTCGCGATCCGGGCGGCCCGACGGCTTTGTCGGGGCTGCAGAGGCTTTCGCGACAGGGCGCGGGTCACCAAGCGCGCGACGCCGAGTTCGATGCCGCGGGCCAGCTCGTCGACGTCCGGTGCGGCTTCGTAGTCGGCGGTGATGCCGATCGCCAGGTCGTCGACGTAGCTGAGCATGCTGATCACCGTGCGCAGCTGCAGTGCGATCGGCGGGATCGGCAGCAACTGCTCGACCGGACGCCCCAGGACCTGGAGCCGCTGGCGCGGACCGGGCACGTTGGTGGCCAGCGTGACGACGCTGCGCTGCGGGAGCCGGGTCAGCGCCCGCACCGTCCACGCGTTCACGGCGAACGGCAGGTAATTGGTCAGCGTGACAAAGGCTTTCGCGGCTTGCCGCTCACCGCTGGCCTTGAGCCTGCCGAGCCGCGCGTGCACCGACTTCAGTCTCCTGACCGGATCGCGTTCTTCGACCGGCAGCGAAGAAAGCATCGCCGAGACCCGGATGTCGGTGCGGTCCATGGTGTTTGGCGAACGAACCGACACCGGGATCATGGTGCGCAGGGAGTTGCGCCGGAGTTTCTCCCCGCGGCGCAGCAGCACGGTCCGGAAACTGTCCGTTATCGCGGCCAGCGCGACATCGTTGAGCGTCACGCCAAAGGTCTGGCAGACTGTCTCGACGTCTTTCATCGACACCCGCGCCGCGCTGTAGCGGCGCATGGTGCTGACCGGTCCGCGCAGCGACGTCCCTCCCGCCGGCGCGAGCAGGCCGGCGATGAATTCGGTTGCCCCCATGGCGGTGTGCGCGGCGGTAGTGGTGGTGGCCACCGACGCGCGCCACACGCCGCGGGCCCACGTCCGCGGGTCACGACTGAGCCCCGCCGACGAGACGATGGACGGGGCCGGTTCCCTGGCGGCGCGGATGTCGCCGGCGTACGTTTCGCCGGTGCCCGGGTCCGCAAGGCGGGTGATCATCCGCACGATGGCGATCCCGTCGGCCAGGCAGTGGTGAATCTTCACCAGCATGGCCCACCGCCCAACCGGCAGGCCCTCGATGACCCAGCACTCCCACAGCGGATGATCGCGGTCCAGCCGGCGTTCCATGAGATCGGCGATCAAGCGGAACAACGCCGAATCGTCGCCCGGGGGAGGCAAAGCCACCATGCGCACGTGATGGCCGATGTCGAAATTGGTGTCCTCGATCCATCCCGGCGCCGCCAAATCGAAGGCATGCTTGCGCACGAGCTGGGTGAACCGGGGCACGTCGCGAATGCGTTCGGACAGCGTCGCGGCCAGTTCCTGCGGGTCCGGCACCGGCCCGTCGATCACGGCCAACGTGCCGATCGCCATACTCACGTGCCGGTCGGCGTCCTCGGCCTCCAGGAAACTCGCTTCCAGGGTGGTTAGCTGTTCCATGCCCCGCTCATCTCCGCTTCGCACTGATCGGGATCACTATCCGTCGCGCGGCGCGAGGGCCGATAGTGCCGTTGGTCCCGAAGCGGTGGGACCGGTCTGCCTCCGGCGGGCCGGCTAACGCCGGGCCGGCCGCGAAGCGCGGCCCACATGGCCCAGGATGCGTTCCAGGACGATGTTGGCCAGGTCGCCGTCGTCGGCGACGCGCGCCAGGCCGCGGCGCCGAAGGAACGTGTCGAGGCGTCGATCGGGCGACCAGTCGGCATAGATCGGGCCGAGATAGCGCGACTGCAGGAATTCCCACGCCAGTGCGTCCACGTCAGAGTCGGTCAACAACAACGGTGGGGTACCACCCATGGCCGTCATACTCCCTTGTTCAGCCGCAACCGGCACCAGCCAAGTTACGTCAGACGGCGCCCCCATTCCGTCACGCGCAGATTGCGGATCGGGTCCAAAGTCATCACCGGATTCGGCCGTGCGGGCCCGGGCCACGCTGCCCGGGCCCGTGCTTCGGCCGACTACTTGGCGGCGACCTTGACGTGCTTCTCCTCGGGTACGGGCTGCGAAACCGGCACGGACACAGTCAAAATGCCCTTGTCGTACGTGGCCTTGATGTCGTCCTCGTTCGCGCCCGACGGCAGCGACACGGTGCGCACGAACGAGCCGTAGGAGAATTCCGAACGGCCGTCGAATTCTTTCTTCTCGCTGCGCTCGGCCTTGATCGTGAGCTGACCGTCGCGGATGGTGACATCGACGTCCTTGGCCGGGTCGATGCCGGGAATCTCGGCGCGCACCTCGTAGCGGCCGTCAACCATCTCGTCTTCCAGCCGCATGAGCCGGGTGTCGAACATCGAACGGATTCCGGCGAACGACGGGAACCCCGAGAAGAAGTCCGAGAACTCGGGGAACAGCATGTGCGACTTCTGCGTCGCGGGCACGGTGGTGGTCATGGTCTTTCTCCTGAGATGTCTGTTGCTGAAACGGACGCCTCCGATCCGACCATGCGAGCCGGTTCCGCGGTAGGGACGGAAGTCCCTATCACGTTTCGGGCGACGACTTTTGGCCCGGCGGGGATACTCGAGTGATGGTCGGGACAGCGCGGTCCGCGCGGTGGCCGTCGAACGTCCGGCGCCGGGACGGGCGCCTGGTGCCCTTCGACCTCGCTCGCATCGAGGCCGCGATCGCCCGGGCCGCGCGCGAGGCCGGACACCGCGACCCGACGCTGCCCGGCCCGCTGGCCAGGTCGGTCGCCGACGCCCTGGCGGGCCGGTTCCGCGGCGGGATCCCGACGGTCGAGGGCATCCAGGACCTGGTCGAGGCGCGGCTGACGGCGGCCCGCCTGGACGACGTTGCCCGCGCCTACGCCGCGTACCGCCGGCACCATGCCGAACTGCGCGCGACCAAAGAGCTGCTGGGCGTGCGCGACGAACTGAAGTTGAGCGTGGCCGCCGTGACGGTGCTGGGCGAGCGCTACCTGCTGCGCGACGATCAGGGCAAGCCCGTCGAATCGACCGGCGAGATGATGGATCGCGTCGCGAACCACGTCGCGGGCGCCGAAGAGAAGTTTCGGCCCGGCTCCTCGGCGCTGTGGGCCCAACGGTTTTCGGCGCTGCTGCGCGGCCTCGAGTTCTTACCCAACTCGCCGACGCTGATGAATGCCGGCACCGAACTGGGCCTGCTGTCCGGGTGTTTCGTTCTGCCCGTAGATGATTCGCTGCACTCGATCTTCACCGCGCTCGCCCAGGGCGCGGACATTCACCAGGCCGGTGGGGGGACCGGCTACGCGTTCGGCCACCTGCGGCCCGCCGGCGACCTGGTCGTCCGCACCGGGGGAACGGCCAGCGGGCCGCTGTCGTTCCTGCGGCTGTTCGACTACGCCGCCGCGGTCATCTCGATGGGCGGTCGCCGGCGCGGCGCGTCGATGGCCGTGCTCGACGTGTCGCACCCCGACATCTACGACTTCGTCACCGCCAAATCCGGCTCGCCGAGCGAGCTCAACCAGTTCAACCTGTCGGTGGGGGTGACCGACGAGTTCCTGCGCGCCGTCGGGCGCGGCGGCAGCCACCGACTGGTCAACCCGAGGACGGGCAGGACGGTCGCGACGGTGGCCGCGGCCGACCTGTTCACCGCCATCTGCGAAGCGGCACACCGGTGCGGCGACCCCGGACTGGTGTTCCTCGACACGATCAACCGCGCCAACCCGACGCCCGCGCTGGGGCGGATCGAGGCCACCAACCCGTGCGGCGAAGTCCCGCTGTTGCCGTACGAATCGTGCAACCTGGGCTCCATCAACCTGGCCCGGATGGCCGGCGGCGGCGGCGTCGACTGGGAACGACTCACCGCGGTGGCGGAGCTGGCCGTGCGTTTTCTCGACGACGTCATCGACGTCAGCCGCTTCCCCTTCCCGGAGGTGGAGGCCGCCACCACGGCCACCCGCAAGATCGGCCTGGGGGTGATGGGCCTGGCGGAGCTGTTGGCCGGCCTGGGCATCCCGTACGACAGTGAGCGCGGGGTCCGGCTGGCCGCCCGGATCGCGCGCACCGTGAACCGGGCCGCGCACGCCGCCTCCGAGCGGTTGGCCGAGGAGCGCGGACCGTTTCCGGCCTTCGGCGTCAGCCGGTTCGCGGGCTCGGCGCCGCGGCGCAACGCCCAACTCACCTCGATCGCCCCGACCGGCACCATCTCGCTGATCGCCGGGACGAGCGCCGGGATCGAGCCGATGTTCGCGATCGCCTACGTCCGGGCGGTGATCGGGCGGCGCCTGCTCGAGGTCAACCCGTGCTTCGACCGGCTCGCTCGCGACCGCGGTTTCTACCATCCCGACCTGGTCGCCGAAATCGCCCGGCACGGCGGCGTGCGCCAGGACCCGCACGTGCCCGCCGAAGTTCGGGCGGCGTTCCCCACCGCCGCGGAAATCACCCCGGCGTGGCACCTGCGGATGCAGGCCGCGGTGCAGCGGCACGTCGACGCCGCGGTGTCCAAAACCGTCAACCTGCCGGCGGAATCGACCGTCGACGACGTCCGCGCGATCTATCTGGCCGCGTGGGAGGCGAAGGTGAAGGGCATCACCGTGTACCGCTACGGCAGTCGGGCCGGACAGGTGCTCAGCTACGTCGGTACCGACCAGGCGCTGCTCGCCGCCGACGCCACGTTCAGCGGCGGATGCCTGGGGCGCCGGTGCGAATTCTGACGCGTCCCACGCGGGCCGGTCGTCCGCCGCGCCCGGGGGTCCAACGGCCCTAGCGGCGAGCACGGCGTGGCCATACCGTCGGGTGAGGGGCGCAGTCAACCGCCCCGCCTCGACGACTTCGGAGGTCTGTGTGCGCGATGCGATTCCGATCGGGCGGATCGCCGGTTTTCCGGTGAACGTCCACTGGAGCGTGCTGGTGATCCTGTGGCTTTTCACCTGGAGCCTGGCCAGCACGCTGCCCGGCAGCGTCAAAGGGTATTCGCACGGCGCCTACTGGCTGGCCGGGGCGTGCGGCGCGCTGGTGCTGTTGGCCTCGTTGGTGGCGCACGAACTCGCGCACGCCGTCGTCGCGCGCCGCGCCGGGGTATCCGTGGGCAGCGTGACCCTCTGGCTGTTCGGCGGGGTGACCACCCTGGGTGGCGAGGCGAAGACGCCCAAGGCCGCCTTCCGCATCGCGATCGCCGGCCCGGCCACCAGCCTCGCGCTGGCGGCGATCTTCGGGGGCCTGGTTGTGGCCCTGCCGATCGTGGGGGCCGCCCCCATCGTGGTCGGCGTCGCCTCCTGGCTGGCCGGCATCAACCTGTTGCTGGGCCTGTTCAATTTGCTGCCGGGTGCGCCGCTGGACGGTGGCCGGGTGCTGCGGGCGTTCCTGTGGCGCCGCCACGGGGACAGCGTGCGCGCGAGCATCGGCGCGGCCCACGCCGGACGGGTGGTGGCGTTCATCCTGATCGGGCTGGGACTGGCCGAATTCCTGCTGGGCGGGATGGTGGGCGGCGTCTGGCTGGCCTTCATCGGCTGGTTCATCTTCGCGGCCAGTCGCGAGGAGGAGACGCGGATTTCGACCCAGCAGATGTTCTCCGGGGTGCGGGTCGCCGACGCGATGACGGCCCGGCCGCACACCGCCCCGGGATGGATCACCGTCGACGATTTCGTCCAGCGCTACGTGCTCGGCGACCGGCACTCGGCGTACCCGGTCGTCGACCAGAGCGGGTCGGTCACGGGTCTGATCACGTTGCGGCAGTTGCGCGACGTCGCGCCCGGGCGGCGCGGCACCACCACCGTGGCCGAGGTCGCGCAACCGCTGCACGAGGTGCCCTCCGGCGCGCCGCGGGAACCGCTGACCGCGCTGCTGGAGCGGATGGCGCCGGCCGGTCCGCGCAGCCGCGCCCTGGTGTTCGAGGGCGACGAGGTGGTCGGCATCGTGACGCCCACCGACGTGGCGCGGCTGATCGAGGTCTACCGGCTCGCCCATCCCGACGACGCGAGACCGGCCTCGGCGCAGAGCATTTAGGCGACGCCGCTCACCGTCGGGGCTCGCTTGTCCGGCTTGCGCAGCTGCCGGACGCCGAGTTCGTCGACGGACACGGCCTCCCCCGAACCCCTCGTTTTTACAAGTAAGGTTGTGTAAACTACAGCGCATGACGTACGTGATCGGGAAGCCATGCATCGACGTGATGGACCGCGCCTGCGTGGACGAGTGTCCCGTCGATTGCATTTACGAGGGCGGCCGGGCGCTCTACATTCATCCCGACGAATGCGTGGACTGCGGAGCGTGCGAACCGGTGTGCCCGGTCGACGCGATCTACTACGAAGACGACCTGCCCGAGGAGCTCAAACCGTACCTGGCCGACAATGCAGCGTTCTTCGCCGAAACGCTGCCGGGACGCGATGCGCCCTTGGGATCCCCGGGCGGGGCGGCGAAAATGGGTCCGCTCGGTGTAGACACGCCTTTGGTGGCCGCTCAACCGAGGGCCGACCAAGCGGAAGGAGCGTGAGGGTCCCGTGAAGTTGCCGCCCACGTCGATCCGGGAATCCGCGAGCCGCCGCCGCGAGGTGCTGCGGGTGTTACGGAGGTCGCCCGATCCGATGAGCATCGCCGCGATCGCCGACGTGTTGGGTGTGCACCCCAATACCGTCCGCTTCCACCTCGACAGCCTGGTGGGTGACGGGCAGGTGGAGCACGTCGAACTCGACCGCAAGGGTCCGGGGCGCCCTCCGCTGATGTTCCGCGCCGTCCGTCAGATGGACCGCGGCGGCACGCGGCACTATCGCCTGCTCGCCGAGGTGCTGGCGACGGCGTTCGCCGCCGAGCCGGACGCCGGTGCCAAGGCGGTGGCCGCGGGCCGGGCCTGGGGGCAGAAGCTCGAATCCAGCCTGGAAGCGGTGCCGGCCGGGCCGGCCAGCGCCGAGGAGGCCATCGACCACCTGGTCAACATGCTCGACGAGCTCGGCTTCGCGCCCGAACGCCGAACCGCCGACGGGGAGCAACAGGTCGGCCTGCGGCACTGCCCGTTCCTGGAGCTGGCCGAAAACCGGACGGCCGTCGTCTGCCCGGTGCACCTCGGCCTGATGCAGGGCGCGATGGACGCGTGGGGGGCGCCCGTCTCGGTCGACCGGCTCGAGGCCTTCGTCGAGCCCGATCTTTGTGTGGCGCACCTGGCGTCGCAGCCGGCGGCCACATGAGTGCCGCAGCGGCGGTCGCCGTCGCGGTCACCTTCGTGTGGCTCGGCATGGTCCTGGCCATCTCGTTCCTGGAGGCCCCGCTGAAGTTCCGCGCGCCCAACGTGACGCTGCAGATCGGGCTCGGCATCGGGCGGCTGGTGTTCCGGGCCCTCAACACCGTCGAGGTCTGCTTCGCCCTGTTGGTCGTGGCGATCGTGGTCGCCGGCCCGGCGCCGGTGGGCATCACCGCGGCGCTCTTCGTCGCCGCCGGCGCGCTGGCCGTCCAATTGATCGCGGTGCGCCCCGCGTTGACGCGCCGGTCCGACAGCGTCCTCGCCGGCTCGGACGGACCGCGCTCCCGGGCCCACTACGTCTACGTCGGCTTCGAGGTGGTCAAGGTCGTCGCGTTGATCGTGGCGGGGATACTGCTATTGACGGCCTGATCGCGTCCGCTCAACCGCAAAGGACTCAGCTATGGAATCGATCTCGTTGACCGGCCTCGCGTCCGAAAAGCTGGCCGAAGCCAAGGAATCGCACAGCGGTCGGGCCGCCCACACCATCCACGGTGGCCACACCCACGAACTTCGGCAGACCGTGCTGGCTTTGCTTGGCGGCCACGAACTTTCCGAACACGACAGCCCGGGTGAGGCGACGCTGCAGGTGCTGCAGGGCCACGTGCGCCTGACCACCGGCGGTGACGCCTGGGAAGGCAAGACCGGCGACTATGTCGCGATTCCGGCCGAACGGCACGCCCTGCTCGCGGTCGAGGATTCGGTGGTCATGCTGACCGTGCTGAAGACCATTCCCTCGGCTCACTAGCCGGATGCTTGCCACGCCCTGGTCGCGGGAATTCGGGCTGCGGGTACCGATCGTCAACGCGCCGATGGGCGGCGTCGCCGGTGGCCGCCTGGCCGCGGCGGTCACCGCCGCCGGCGGTCTGGGCATGGTCGGGATGGGCAGCGCCGCCACCCGGCAACTGCTCGGGGCGCAGCTGCAGCACGTGCGCGGGACGTTCGGCATCGGCCTGGTCGACTGGGTGATGCGCACCGAAGCGGGTCTGCTCGAGGATGCCCTGGCCGCGCGGCCGGCCCTGCTGTCGGTCAGTTTCGGCACCGACTGGTCCTGGGTCGCCAGGGCGCACGACGCCGGGATCCCCACCGCCACGCAGGTCTACGACAGCCTCGGGGCGCGCCAGGCGGCCGACGCCGGCGTCGACGTGCTGGTGGCACGCGGCTCGGAGGGCGGCGGCCACGGGGAGACGAAGCTCGCGACCCTGCCGTTGCTCGACAGCGTGCTGGACGCCGTCTCGGTGCCGGTCCTGGCGGGCGGCGGCGTCGCGTCGGCGCGCAGCCTGGCCGCCGTGCTGGCCGCCGGTGCGAGCGGGGCGTGGGTGGGCACGCGCCTGGCCGCGTGCCCGGAGGCGCTCTCGGGCGAGGGCAGCCGCCGGGCGCTGATCGCGGCCCGCGCCACCGACACCGCGGTCACCCGGGCCTTCGACGTCGCCCAGGCCCGGCCGTGGCCCGCGCGGTTCCCGTCGCGGGTGCTGACCAACGATTTCGTCGCGCGCTGGACCGGCAAGGAGGACGCGCTCGACCCGCAGGCCTGCGACGAGCTCGCGGCCTCCATCGCCGCCGACGACCGCCGGGTCGCCCCCGTGGACGCCGGTCAGGGCGTCGGGATGATCCGCGACGACGCTTCGGTGGCCGAGGTGATCGACGAAATGTGTTCGGGTGCAGAGCGTTTGCTGACGGCCTGGGGCTCGTAGCGCCCGGGCGTCGCGAGCTCACGACCGGTTATCGCGCCCGGCCGTCACGCTTGCGTGACGCTCGGCGGGCGGCGCCACGCTGGCGTGACACTCGGCGGCGAAGGGCGACGGCCTGGGGCTCGTAGCGCGCCGACGAGCCCGGCGGCTCAGACCCCGCGCAGATAGCGTTTCGCGATGACGCGCTGGGCCACCGACACCACCGGCCTTGCGGCCTTGCTCCACCAGGTCGCCGGCCGGGAGAACGCCGTCACCTCCGCGAACACCGCGTCGGTGGCGGGGTCGCGCCGGACGACGAAACGCTCCTCGCCGGACTCCGGATGACCCGGCAGCGTGCCGTAGGCGAACCCGCGGATGTCGGGCTCGTCGATGACGTACACCACCCGGCACGGCGCGGGCAGGAAACCCATGCGCACGACCACAACCGTGTCGAGTGCCGCGACCTCGGAGCTGGCCCGCACCCGCAGGCCGGCCCCGCGCTGCATGCCCCAGCGCATCACGGCGTCGGCGGCCCGTTCGAAGCGCTCCCGGCCCGTGCCGATCTGGGCCTCCGTGTGCAGGTGGCCGTATGCCGCGGGCAGCTTGCCGGACGCGGTCGCCCCCACCTCGGCGTACGTCAACGGGAGTTCCTCGAGCGCCGTTAAGTCCATTCACCCAGCTTGCCACGCCGACATGCGCGGCCACATTCGCGGCGTACGGTCGTAAAAGTGACCGCACAAAACTCGAAAACAGTTGCAGAAGCGTCCGGAACGTTCACTCTCGGCGGCGACCTGACGGTCAATCGGCTCGGCTTCGGCGCGATGCGCCTGACCGGCAAGGGCGTGTGGGGGCCGCCCGCCGACCGCGACGAGGCCGTCCGGGTGTTGCGGCGGGCCGTCGAACTCGGCGTGAACTTCATCGACACCGCGGACTCCTACGGCCCCTACGTCGCCGAGGAGATCATTCGCGAGGCGCTGCATCCGTACGACGGGTTGGTGATCGCGACGAAGGCCGGACTGCTGCGTACCGGACCCGACGTCTGGATCCCGCTGGGCAACCCGAGCTATCTGCGCCAGGAATGCGAGATGAGCCTGCGCCGCCTGGGCGTCGAGACCATCGACCTGTTCCAGCTGCACCGCATCGACCGCGATTTCCCGCTGGCCGACCAGGTGGGCGAGCTGCTGACCCTGAAGAACGAAGGAAAGATCCGCCACATCGGCCTGTCCGAGGTCAACGTCGATCAGCTCACCGAGGCTCAGCGGACCACCGAGATCGTGTCGGTGCAGAACATGTACAACCTGTCCGCGCGGGGCGCCGAACCGCTGCTGGACGCCGCGACCAGCCAGGGCATCGGCTTCATCCCGTGGTTCCCGCTGGCCGCCGGCCCGCTGGCCGCCGCCGACGGGCCGCTGCAGCGCATCGCCGCCGAGCACGACGCGAGCCCGTCGCAGCTGGCGCTGGCCTGGTTGCTGAAGCGGTCACCGGTGATGCTGCCCATCCCGGGCACGTCGAAGGTGGCGCACCTGGAGGAGAACGTCGCCGCCGCCGAGATAGAGCTGTCCGACGAGGAGTTCGAGACGCTTTCGAAGGCCGGGGCCCAACAAACGGTCTGACTTCGGCCCGCGAAACTGTATTCCACGACGCGTTTCGCGGGTAGGGCCGTCCCTAATTGCAGTCTCGCGGCCCGGATACGGTGTCCGGGTGACCAGCGAACGCGCCGGGCATCGCGGCGGGGGGTTCAACCCGCCGGAGCCGACGACCAAGGGCGGGCCGGATTACGGCAGGTTCGTCGACGCCGTGCGCACCCTGCAGGACCACGCCCGTGCGGTCGACGCGCCCGACGCGGTGATCACCGAGGCCGCCGACCTGCTGGACAAGGTGTCCGCGTTGCTGAGTCCGTTCGACGCCGACGAGTGGGAATCCCCGTCCGGGCGCCGCATGGACCTGCCGATGCGCGGCAACATCCTGACCGTGCCCATGCAGGCCCGCAAGACCGACGACGGCCGCATCCGGGGCACCGCCCGGTTCGCCCGATTCCATCTGGGCCGCAACGGCGCCGTGCACGGCGGCTGCCTCGGGATGCTGTTCGACAGCGTGCTCGGGCTGACGTCCTCGGTGCTCACCGGGGGCCCCTACCAGCGCACCGCCTACCTCAAGATCGACTATCGCCAGATCGTGCCGATCGAGAAGGATCTGCAATTCGACGCCGGCATCGACCGCGTGGACGGCCGCAAGATCTTCGTGTCGGGCCGGCTGACCGACGGGGACACCCTGCTGACCGAAGCCGACGCCCTGTTCGTGCGGCTCAAGCCGGGCCAGCCCTGACGGTCGCCGCCATGCCGCGTCGAAAACCGTTGTTTGGTAAGGCGTATGACTGCCCCACGCACAAGCCGGGCCGGGCGCCTGCGCCCGCGCATCGCCCGATTCCGCGTGGGTACACGCAACGTTGGGCCGTGTCAGGGAAGGGGGTTTCGGCGTGGCGCTGGCCGACCTGACAATGGCCGACCTCTTCCGTGCGGTCGACCTGACCGGCGTGCTCGGCAACGCCCTGCTGGGCGGCGTCGTCGCCCGCAGGGAGAAGCTGGACCCGGTTGGCTTCGCCGCCCTCGCCGTGCTGTCGGGCCTGGGCGGCGGCATGATCCGAGACACGTTGCTGCAGCATGGCACCCCCGTCGCGCTCACCGACTACGCCTATCTGTTGACGGCCGTGGCGGGAGCCGCGATCGCGTTCGCGTTCCGGGTGGAGGGCCGGGTGTGGAACTGGGTGTGGCCTGTCGTGGACGCCCTGGCGTTGGGATGCTGGGCGGCCACCGGCGCGCACAAGACGCTCGCCGTCGGCCTCGGCTGGCTGGCCGCGCTGCTGCTGGGCACGATCTCGGCGGTCGGCGGAGGCGCCGCCCGCGACATCGTGATGCGCCGCGTGCCGGGCATCTTCGGCGGTAACACCTTGTACGCCACGTGTGCGCTGGCCGCGAGCGGTGTGCTGGTGTGCTTCAACTACCGCAACCACCCGACCGCCGGCCTGCTGGTGGGAACGCTGACCGGGACCGTGCTGTGCTGGCTGGCGCAGCGCCGCGGCTGGATGTTGCCCGCCGTTGGCGCCTGGTCACCGGCGACACTTTTCTCCCAGCGTCCATCACGCCGGGCGAGGCCCGGGGCCCACGACACCGAGGAGGACTTCGAGGATGGTTGCTGACTCGGCGTCCACGCTGGTGCTTGCGGGGCTGCGCGATGCCCGTGGCTGGCAGGAGGACTTCTACCGCAACCTGCACCGGCACCCGGAACTGTCGCACCGGGAGCACGACACGGCGATCGCCGTCGCCGAACGGCTGGGCGGCTGCGGCTACCACGTGCACGAGGGCGTCGGCGGCACCGGCGTCGTCGGGATTCTGCGCAACGGCGACGGCCCGGCCGTGTTGCTGCGCGCCGACATGGACGCGCTGCCGGTGCGGGAGGCCACCGGGCTGCCGTATGCCAGCACGGCCACCAGCACCGACGCGGACGGCAACGACGTGCCGGTGATGCACGCCTGCGGGCACGACGTTCACGTGACCTGCCTGCTCGGGGCGGCCGCGCTGCTGGCCGGGGCCCGCGCCCAGTGGACGGGAACGGTGATCGCGTTGTTCCAGCCCGCCGAGGAGGTCGGTGACGGCGCGCGCGGCATGGTCGACGACGGACTCGCGAGGTTGGTCGGCCCAGTGGACGTCGCCCTGGCCCAGCACGTCCTGCCCCTGCCCGCCGGCCGGGTCGGCGTGCGACCCGGGCCGGTGCTGGCGACCGCGGACAGCATGCGGATTACCGTGCACGGCCGCGGTGGACACGCCTCTGCGCCCCAGGCGACCGTCGACCCGGTGGTGCTCGCCGCCATGATCGTGATCCGCCTGCAGACCGTCGTCTCCCGTGAGGTCGCGCCCACCGATCCCGCGGTGTTGACGGTCGGCAGGATCGAGGCGGGAACCAAGAGCAACATCATCGGCGACCGTGCCGTGCTGGACCTGAACCTGCGCGCCTACAGCGAGCAGACCCGCACCAGGATCCTCGACGCGATCCGGCGCATCGTCACCGCCGAATGCCGGGCGTCCGGGGCGCCCGCGGATCCCGAGTTCGAACTGTTCGACCACTACCCGGCGACCGTCAACGATCCGACGGCCACCGAGCGGGTGCGCGCCGCGTTCGACGATTATTTCGGCGACCGATCGTGCGAGCTGCCCCTGCAGCCCGCGAGCGAAGATTTCAGCGACCTCCCCGCCGCGCTCGACGCGCCGTACTGCTATTGGGGTATCGGCGGCGTCGACCCCGACACCTATCGCAAAGCCGAGCGGGCCGGCCGCGTCGGCGAGGACATCCCGGTCAACCATTCGCCGACGTTCGCGCCCGTCATCCAGCCCACCATCGACACCGGTACCCAAGCGCTGACCGTCGCCGCGCTGGCCTGGCTCGCGCGGTCATAGTCCCTGCGCCGCAACCGCTTTCCCGTCGGGGCCTCATTGGCCGCGCCGGTCTTGCGGCGCGCTCACCGGCAGTGTCACCTCTTCGTGGTCGAGTTCACGTTCGAGCACGCGCAGACTCCGATCCGGCAGCATGCCGGCGTCGCGCCAGCGCACCAATTCGTCGCGCTCCGCACTGATGGCCGCCCGCCGGACCGCCACGGCGGCCTCGTATTCGGGGTAGTCGGGCAACTCGTCAGAATCCGAAAGCAGATCGAGCCGGCGTTGATACCGGTCCAGCCGGATGCACAACTGCCGCCGCACCGCCTCGACGGCCCGGGCGTCGGCATCGTCGCCGGCCTGCTCGCCCATCTCGTCGAGCATGTCGAGGGCAGCCCGCACGGCGGCCGTGCGCGCCCGGTTACGCAGCCGCACCTCGTCGACGGCCTTGGCGTGCACGCCCAGGGCGCGCACCACCGGGCCGAAGGTGCTGCCCTGCCCGATCAGCGTGACCAGCACGACGACCAGGGTGCAGAACAACAACAGGTCCCGCACGGGAAACCGCCCGCCGGCGTCGGTCGTGAAGGGCACCGCGAAGATGGCGGCGAGGCTGACGACACCGCGGGTGCCCGCCCAACTCAGCACGAAAATCTCGCGGCCACTGAGTCGATCCGCGTCGCGGTCGCGCCGGCGGCGGGCTTCGGCCGGGTCGCCCGCATCGTCGTCGGCGGTCCCCGAGACGTTTCCCAGCCGGGTGTGCAGCGACCCCGGCAGCGACTGGGTGAGCAGCAGCCACAGCGGCCGCACCAGCAGCACCACCGCGGTGGTGACGGTGGTCGCCACGACGATCGTCGACACCGAGTAGCCACCCAGGCCGTCGAGGATGGCCGGGAACTGCTGACCGATCAGCAGGAAAACCAGGCCTTCCAGCAGGAAGTTGGCCAAGCGCCACACGGCGCGGGTCTGTAACCGGCTCGCGCCCGACTCCGACCGGGGCGAGTCGTGGCCCACGATCAACCCGCACACCACGACCGCGAGCACGCCCGACGCGTGGACCTTCTCGGCCGCCAGATAGGTCAGGAACGGTGTGGCCAGCGAGATCGCGTTGGCCGTCATCACGTCGTGCGGCAGCCGCCGCAACAGGCGGCGGCCCCAGGCGAACGCCAGCCCGATCACCAGGCCCCCCACGGCCGCCAGGGCGAACTCCCGGATCGCCGACGGGAACGAGAAGCCCCCGCCCCTGGCCACCGTGATGGCCACCGACAAGGTGGTCAGCGCGGTCGCGTCGTTGAGTAACCCCTCACCTTCGATGAGGGTGACGATGTTGAGCGGCAGACCGACCTTGCGGGCGACCGCCAGCGCGGCCACCGGGTCGGTGGGCGCCACCGCGGCACCCAGCACCGCGCCCGCCGCGAGCGTCGCCCCGCTGACGAGCACCGCGACGGCGGCGCCGACCGAGGCGGCGGTCAGGAGCACGAGAATGACCGACAGGCTGATCACGGTGCGCAGGTTGCGGCGAATCCCGACCAGCGACGACTCCAGGGCCGCGTTGTACAGCAAGGGCGGCAGGATGCAGGTCATCACGATGTCGGGCCGAAGGCCGACGTTGGGTCCCGGCAGCAACCCGTAACCGATACCGACGAGACTGAGCAGCGCCGCGCTGGGCAGCCCGGTGCGTTCGCTGATCCAGTTCACCACGACGATGGCGCCGACCGCGGCGAGCAGCAATGCCAAAGCCGTCTGCGCCCCCATCGGCCCCATTCTGCCTTGGCGCCCGTCCGGCCAGGCCCGCGTCGGGCGCAGTAGCGGCCCTGCTCGGCTCCGGGCCACCCCCGATAGCATGGTCGTCGACCCGACGAGCCCTGGAGACCGCCACCATGACCGCCCCCGCAAACCCCGCCCCGGGAGCCGACGGCGGCGACCCGCAGCGCCCGGCCGCGCCGGGCGTGCGATCGCCGCGAGCCCCCCTGCGGGTGCCCGCCGGGACCACCGCGGCCGCCGCGGTGCGGGAGGCGGGGCTGCCGGGCCGGGGGGTGCCCGACGCGATCGTGGTGGTGCGCGACGCCGACGGCAAGCTGCGCGACCTGAGCTGGGCGCCCGACTCCGACGTCGAGGTCATCCCGGTCGCCGCCGACACCGACGAGGGGCGCAGCGTGATCCGGCACTCGGCCGCGCACGTGTTGGCCCAGGCCGTGCAGGGCCTGTTCCCGGACGCCAAGTTGGGGATCGGGCCGCCCATCACCGACGGCTTCTACTACGACTTCGACGTCGCCGAGCCGTTCACGCCCGAGGACCTGGCGGCGCTGGAGAAGCGGATGCGCCAGATCGTCAAAGACGGGCAGCTCTTCGAGCGCCGCGTCTACGAGTCCAAAGACCAGGCGCGCGCGGAGTTGGCCGACGAGCCCTACAAGCTCGAACTCGTCGACGACAAATCGGGTGACCCAGACATCATGGAGGTCGGCGGCGACGAGCTGACCGCCTACGACAACCTCAATCCCCGCAGCCGGGAACGGGTTTGGGGCGACCTGTGCCGCGGGCCGCACATCCCCACTACCAGGCACATCCCGGCGTTCAAGCTGACCCGCAGCTCGGCCGCCTACTGGCGCGGCGACCAGAAAAACGCCAGCCTGCAACGCATCTACGGCACCGCATGGGAGTCGCAGGAGGCGCTGGACCGCCACCTCGAGCTGCTCGAGGAGGCCCAGCGCCGCGACCACCGCAAGCTGGGCACCGAGCTGGACCTGTTCAGCTTCCCCGACGAGATCGGTTCCGGGCTGGCCGTCTTTCACCCCAAGGGGGGTGTGGTGCGCAGGGAGCTGGAGGAGTACTCGCGGCGCAAGCACATCGAGGCCGGCTACGAATTCGTCAACACCCCGCACATCACCAAGGCGCAGCTGTTCCACACCTCCGGGCACCTGGACTGGTACGCCGAGGGGATGTTCCCGCCGATGCACCTGGACGCCGAGCTCGGCGACGACGGGACGGTGCGCAAGCCGGGGCAGGACTACTACCTCAAGCCGATGAACTGCCCGATGCACACGCTGATCTTCCGGTCGCGGGGGCGGTCGTACCGCGAATTGCCGTTGCGGCTCTTCGAGTTCGGCACCGTGTACCGTTACGAGAAATCCGGCGTGGTGCACGGGCTGACCCGGGCGCGCGGGTTCACCATGGACGACTCGCACATCTTCTGCACCCGCGAGCAGCTGCACGGCGAGCTGGCGTCGCTGCTGCGGTTCGTGCTCGAGCTGCTCGGCGACTACGGCCTGGAGGACTTCTATCTGGAGCTCTCCACCAAGGACCCGGAGAAGTTCGTCGGCACCGACGAAATGTGGGAGCAGGCCACCAACTCGCTGGCCGAGGTGGCGGCCGAGTCGGGGCTCGAACTGGTGCCCGACCCCGGCGGCGCGGCGTTCTACGGGCCCAAGATCTCGGTGCAGGCCCGCGACGCCCTGGGCCGCAGCTGGCAGATGTCGACGATCCAGGTGGACTTCAACTTCCCGGAGCGCTTCGAGCTGGAGTACACCGCGCCCGACGGCACCCGCCAGCGGCCCGTGATGATCCACCGCGCCCTGTTCGGGTCGATCGAGCGGTTCTTCGGGATCCTCACCGAGCACTACGCCGGGGCGTTCCCGGCCTGGCTGGCGCCCGTCCAGGTGGTCGGCATCCCCGTCGCCGACGAGCACGTGCCCTACCTGGAAAGCATTGCCGCGCAGCTGAAGTCGCACGGCGTGCGGGTGGAGGTGGACGGCAGCGACGACCGCATGGCCAAGAAGATCGTCCACCACACCGCCCAGTTGGTGCCGTTCATGTTGCTGGCCGGCGACCGCGACGTGCAGGCGAAGGCGGTGAGCTTCCGCTTCGGTGACCGCACGCAGATCAACGGCGTGCCCCGCGACAGCGCTGTCGACGCCATCGTCAAGTGGATCGCCGACCGCGAGAACGCCACCCCCACAGCCGAACTCGTGAAGGTGACCGGCGGTGAGTGATCCCGAGGAGCGCGCCGACGACACCATCCTGGACCGCGGCGTCGGCGAGAGCGATCACCTGCAGCGGCTGTGGACGCCGTACCGGATGACGTATCTGGCCGAGGCGCCGATGAAGCGCGACCCCAACGGGTCGGGCAAGAGCGAGCAGCCGTTCACCGACATCCCGCAGCTGTCCGACGAGGAAGGCCTGGTGGTCGCCCGCGGCGAGCTGGTCTACGCCGTCCTCAACCTCTACCCGTACAACCCCGGCCACCTGATGGTGGTCCCGTATCGGCGGGTGTCCGAGCTAGAGGACCTCACCGTGGAGGAGAGCGCGGAGCTGATGGCCTTCATCCAGAAGGCCATTCGCGTCATCAAGAACGTGTCGCGGCCGCACGGTTTCAACGTCGGCCTCAACCTCGGCACGTCGGCCGGCGGGTCGCTGGCCGAACACCTGCACGTGCACGTCGTGCCGCGCTGGGGCGGCGACGCCAACTTCATCACCATCATCGGCGGGTCGAAGGTGATCCCGCAGTTGCTGCGCGAAACCCGCCGGCTGCTGGCCACCGAGTGGTCCCGGGAGCAATGAGGCGCTCATGAGCAAGGTGCCGTTCCTGTCGCGGGCGGCGTTCGCGCGGCTCACCACGCCGACCGCCCGCGCGTGCCTGCGGATCGGATTGACCCCGGACGCGGTCACCATCCTGGGCACCACCGGATCCGTGGCGGGGGCGCTCACGCTCTTCCCGATGGGCAAGCTGTTCGCCGGCGGCTGCGTGGTGTGGTTCTTCGTGCTGTTCGACATGCTCGACGGCGCGATGGCCCGCGAGCGCGGCGGAGGCACCCGCTTCGGCGCCGTGCTGGACGCGACCTGCGATCGCGTCAGCGACGGTGCGGTGTTCTGCGGCCTGCTGTGGTGGATCACCTTCGGCATACACGACGCACTGCTGGCGGTGGCGACGATGATCTGCCTGGTCACGTCGCAGGTGATCTCCTACATCAAGGCGCGGGCCGAAGCCAGCGGGCTGCGCGGCGACGGCGGCATCATCGAACGACCGGAACGGTTGATCATCGTGCTGGTCGGCGCCGGGGTGTCGGACTTCCCGGTCGTCGCGTGGCCGCCCGCGCTGCCGGTGGCGATGTGGCTGCTGGCGGCGGCCAGCGTGGTCACCTGCGTGCAACGGCTGCACACGGTGCGGACTTCGCCCGGCGCGACGGAGCGCATGCCGTGACCCCGGGACGGGGAGTGGTCACCGCACCGCGCCGGTTCGCCGGGCGCCTGCTGTCGGGCACCGTGACCGACTGGTCGTATGCGGCCGGCTGGATGGCCGTGCGGGCGATGCCGGAATTCGCCGCGCGCTCCGCGTTCGACGCCGGAGCCCGCTACGCGGCGCGCGGCGGCGGGCCGGAGCAGCTGCGCAAGAACCTGGCCCGCGTCATCGGCGTCCCCCCGGCGGAGGTGCCCGACGCGCTGATGCGGGCCTCGCTGGCGTCCTACGCCCGCTACTGGCGGGAGGCGTTCCGCCTCCCGTCGATGGATCAGCGGGAGCTCGGCCGCCGGCTCGAGGAGACGACTAAGGGTGCGCACCATCTGGATACGGCGCTGGCCGCCGGCCGCGGCGCCATCGTGGCGTTGCCGCACAGCGGCAACTGGGACATGGCCGGGGTGTGGTTCGTGCAGACGCGCGGCACCTTCAGCACCGTCGCCGAGCGACTCAAGCCCGAGTCGCTCTACCGTCGCTTCATTGCCTATCGCGAGGGCCTCGGCTTCGAAGTGCTGCCGCTCTCGGGCGGCGAACGACCGCCCTTCGAGGTGCTGTGTGAGCGGCTGCGGAACAACGGGCTGGTGTGCCTGATGGCCGAGCGTGACCTCACCCGCACCGGTGTCGAGGTCGACTTCTTCGGCGAACCCACCCGGATGCCGGCGGGGCCGGCCAAGCTCGCGATCGAAACCGGGGCCACCCTGGTGTCGGCGCACTGCTGGTTCGAGGGCGACGGCTGGGGCATCGACGTGGCCAGTCCGGTGGACTGCGGCAGCGGCGACGTCCGCGCCATCACCCAGACGCTGGCCGATCGGTTCGCCGCCAACATCGCCGCCCACCCCGAGGACTGGCACATGCTGCAGCCGCAGTGGCTGGCCGACCTGTCCGACGCCAGACGGGCGCGGCTCAGGGAGGCCTGATGAGGATCGGGATGGTCTGCCCGTACTCGTTCGACGTCCCGGGCGGGGTGCAGTCGCATGTCCTGCAGCTGGCCGAGGTGATGCGCCGGCGCGGGCAGGAGGTGAGCGTGCTGGCGCCCGCTTCGCCGCACGCGGTGTTGCCCGACTACGTCGTCTCCGCCGGCAAGGCGGTGCCGATTCCCTACAACGGCTCGGTGGCCCGGCTGCGGTTCGGCCCGGCGACCCACCGCAAGGTGAAAAAGTGGCTCGCCGAGGGGGAATTCGACGTCCTGCACCTGCACGAGCCCAACGCGCCGAGCCTGTCGATGCTGGCCCTGAACATCGCCGAGGGGCCGATCGTCGCGACGTTTCACACCTCGACCACCAAGTCGCTGACACTGACCGTGTTCCAGGGCATCCTGCGGCCGATGCACGAGAAGATCGTCGGCCGGATCGCGGTGTCCGATCTGGCCCGCCGCTGGCAGATGGAGGCGCTGGGCACCGACGCCGTCGAAATCCCCAACGGGGTCGACGTCGACTCGTTCGCCTCGGCGCCGCTCCTGGACGGCTACCCCCGGCCGGGCAAGACCGTCCTGTTCCTGGGCCGCTACGACGAGCCCCGCAAGGGCATGTCGGTGCTGCTCGACGCGCTGCCCGGGGTGGTCCAGCGCTTCGGTGACGTGCAGCTGCTCATCGTCGGCCGTGGCGACGAGGCCCAATTACGCAGCCAGGCGGGCGAATTGGTGAAACACATCCGGTTCTTGGGGCAGGTCGACGACGCCGGGAAGGCCTCGGCGATGCGCAGCGCCGACGTGTACTGCGCTCCGCACCTCGGGGGTGAGAGCTTCGGCATCGTCCTGGTCGAGGCCATGGCCGCCGGCACCGCGGTGGTGGCCAGCGACCTGGACGCCTTCCGGCGCGTGCTGCGCGACGGCGAGGTCGGCTGCCTGGTGCCGGTCGGCGACGGCGCTGCGCTCGCGGACGCCCTGGTTTCGGTGCTAGAAAACGATGTGCTGCGCGAACGGTATGTGACGGCCGGTACGGCGGCGGTCCAGCGCTACGACTGGTCGGTGGTGGCCAGCCAGATCATGCGGGTGTACGAGACGGTCGCCGCGTCCGGCGCCAAAGTCGAGGTGGCCGGTTGATGACCGGGCTGGTCGTTGTCATGGCGGTGCTCGTCGGGCTGCTGGCCATCCTGGGCGCCTGGGCCTACCGCACGGCCAACCGGCTCGACCGGCTGCACGTCCGCTACGACCTGTCCTGGCAGGCGCTCGACGGCGCGCTGGCGCGCCGCGCGGTGGTCGCCCGCGCGGTCGCCATCGACGCCTATGGCGGCGCCTCCGAGGGCAGGCGGCTGGCCGCGCTGGCCGACGCCGCCGAGGCGGCGCCGCGGCCCGCGCGGGAATCCTGCGAGAACCAGCTCTCCGCCGCGCTGGCGATCGTCGATCCCGCCTCGCTGCCGGCCGGGCTGATCGCCGAGCTGGCCGACGCCGAGGCCCGGGTGGTGCTGGCCCGCCGCTTCCACAACGACGCCGTCCGCGACACGCTGGCGCTGGCCGAGCGGCGCCTGGTGCGGCTGTTCCACCTCGCCGGCACCGCCGCGCGGCCCAGTTATTTCGAGATCGTCGAGCGGCCGCACGCGCTGGCCCACGGCGACCACGGGGTGCTCGACCACCGGACGTCGGCGCGCGTCGTGCTGCTCGACGAAACCGGGGCGGTGCTGCTGCTGCGCGGTTCGGATCCGGCGATCCGCCGCGCGGACGCGCCGAAATGGTGGATCACCGTCGGCGGCGAGGTGCGCAAGGGGGAGCGGTTGGCCGAGGCCGCCGCGCGGGAGCTGGGTGAGGAGACCGGCCTCCGGGTGCCGCCGGGCGAGATGGTCGGCCCGGTCTGGCGGCGCGACGAGGTGTTCGAGTTCAACGGCTCGCTGATCGACAGCGAGGAGTTCTATTTCGTCTATCGCACCCGCCGGTTCGAGCCGTCCGTCGCGGGCCGAACCGATCTGGAACGCAGCTACATCGACGGCCATCGCTGGTGCGATGCCGCCGACATCGCCCGGCTGGCGGCGGCCGGCGAGACGGTGTATCCGATGCAGCTGTCCGAGCTGCTTTCCGACGCGGCCGCCCTCGCCGGCGGCCGGGCCCCGGGCCCGCTGCAGTCCATCCGCTGACCGCGCGGGCTACAGCCGGTCGACGGCGACGGGGAAGTCGGGCGGCGGGCCCAGCAGCGCCCCGAGTGATTCGGGAATGGCTTGCGCCGCAACCGGAGTCAGGCCACCGGCGGCGGTCACCGAGATGGATTGGAACGGTCCGGGCAGCCCGGTGGCATAGCCGAAGTCGATGAACGGCCGAAGGAACGGCTGGAGCAGGTCGGCCAGCGGGTTGCCCAGGACGGGGATCATGCGCAGCGGGTCCAGCAGCGGCAGGTTCGCGGTGGGGATCAGATAGTAGGTGGTCACGCCGATGTGCGTCTGGATAGCGGTGGCCAGTTGCGCGGCGGTGAGGGTCGGATAGGTGGAGTGCAGGTAGGGGAAGCCCAGCAGGGCGTTGAGGTCCGCCGCGATGTTGAAGATGCTGTGCGGGAAGTACGCGATGGGGTCGTATTGGACCGTGTAGATGGCGGTCTGGTAGAGGGTGTCCACCGGGGTCAGAACGTGGAACGCGCCGAAGCCGGGAATGACGTGTGTGAGGATGCCGGTGCCCGGCACGTTCGGGTCGGACAGCAACACGAACGACAGCAGGTCTGAACTCGGCCGGATGGCCGCGGGCAAAGCGTCGAGGTAGCGCATTTCCAGGGTCGCGATCGTCGCGCTCTGCGAATACCCCAGCACCACAACATGATTGCCCGCGCCGGTTTGGGTCAGGATGGCGTTGTTGAGTATCGCCACGCCCTGCCGGACCGACTGCCCGAAGGTTTCGCTGGTGAGGCCGGTGACGGGCCAGAAGTCCTCGGGCGTGGTCAGCCCCACCGGGCTGTAGCCGGGGTAGTGCGGGGCGATGTAGGTGTTGTAGACCGACGTCACGTAGCCGGGCGTGGGTTGTGGGTTTCCGGTCCCGCCCATGATCAGCGCCACGTTGGTCGACGACGTCGTCGTCGGAGTGCTCTGCAGTGGGCTTGCCAGGCTCGCGCTTCCGGTCACCGTCTGCTGCGCGGGCAGCGCCGGCGCCAGTTGCGTGGCGGCCGCGTTGGAGGCTTCGGCCTGGGCGTAGGAATCGCTGCTGCCGACCAACGTCTGCACCAGCTGCGCGTGGAAAGCCTCCGCGCGCGCGGCGATCTGCTGGTATTGCTGGCCGTACGCGGCGAATAGCGCCGCGGTGCGCACGGACACCGCGTCCGCGGCCGGCGGGAACACCGCGGTCGTCGGGGTGGCCGCCGCCCCGTCGGCGGCGGCGATCGCCGAACCGATTCCCTGCAGGTCACCGGCGGCCGCTGCCAGCGTGTCCGGGGCCGTGATCACGAACGACATCGCGCGGCCGCCTGACTAGCCGACCACCGGTCGCGCCACCGCGGCGGAGCGCTGCGCCTCGGCAGCCGGGGTGAGGCCGGCCACCGCGCGCCCGCCCGCGCTGACCGGGGGCTTGAACGGCACCCTCGGCACACCGGATGCCACCTGGCTCACCCCGGGGGTCGGCAACTCGGCGACCGGAGCGGCCGGCGCGGACGCCTGCGCCTCGGTGGCCCAGCTCGGCGGAACCGACAGCGGCCCAACCGATCCCGCCCTGCCCGCATCCGCCAGCACCGCGGGAGCGCCCAGCTGCGCGGACGGCGGCGCCCCCATCGCCGAGCTTGCGGACGCCAGGGCCGAACCCATCGACGGCATGCCGCCGACGGCACCGCTCATCAGCGGGTTGGCGCCGCCCATGAACTGGCCCAGGACCTGGCTCATGAGCATGCTCATGGGTTGCAGGGCGAACTCGCCGGACACCGACAGCATCTCCAGCGGCGAGAGCCCGGAGGCCGACGACGGGGACAGCCCGAACGACTGGAACAGCGACGACATCAGCTGCGCGTCGGAGATGGCCGATTGCGCCTGGGTCGCCACCGACGCCGCCGCGGTAGGGACGCCGTCGACGGCCTGCGGTACCCCGCCGAGGCCGTCCGGCGGTTCGGCGAAGGACGACAACTGCGCGGCCGCCGCCAGCGTGCCGGCATCGTAGGTGGCCATCGCGGTGGCGTCCTGGGCCCACATCTGGGCGTAGTGCGCCTCGGTGGCCATGATCGCCGGGGTGTTCTGACCGAAGAAGTTCGTCGAGATCAACGCCATCAACTGAGCGCGGTTGGCCGCGATCACGGGCGGCGGCACCGTCATCGCGAACGCCGCCTCGTAGGCGGCGGCCGCGGCCGCCGCCTGGGTCGACACTTGCCCGGCCTGCACCGCGGTGGCCGCCAGCCAGGTGACGAACGGGCTGGCCGCGGCCGCCATCGCGACGGCCGACGGACCCAGCCACGGCCCGCTCGTGAGCGCCGAGACGACCGCACCATACGACGAGGCCGCCCAGCCCAGCTCGGCGGCCAGCCCGGCCCAGGCGGCCGCGGCGGCCAGCATCGACCCCGAACCCGGACCGGCATACATCAGCCCGGAATTGATCTCGGGCGGCAACAGCCCAAAATCCGGCACCATCCCGACCCTCCTCAGCCAGGGCGGCGGCCGCCGTTACCGCAACTGGGTGGCCACGCTGTCCGTCCATCCGATCGACGGTTGTGAGCAAAGTAACGATCAAGTGTGTAGCAAGCGGTCGATTTACGGGCCTAGGGCCGATCGGCCCTTTGTGCGTCCCGCGGTGGGGAAACTCGCCTGCCGCCCCCACTAGACTGGATCGACAACGGTTGAAGGAGATCAGCAGTGGATACCGCCGCTTCACCCAACGGCAGCGGGCGAACCGGAACGGCGCGCGTCAAGCGCGGCATGGCCGAGATGCTCAAGGGCGGCGTCATCATGGACGTCGTCACCCCGGAGCAGGCCCGCATCGCGGAGGCCGCCGGCGCCGTCGCCGTGATGGCGCTGGAAAGGGTGCCCGCCGACATCCGCGCCCAGGGCGGCGTGTCCAGGATGAGCGACCCCGACATGATCGAGGGCATCATCGCCGCGGTCACCATCCCGGTGATGGCCAAGGCCCGCATCGGGCACTTCGTCGAGGCGCAGATCCTGCAGAGCCTCGGCGTGGACTACGTCGACGAATCCGAGGTGCTGACCCCGGCCGACTACACCCACCACATCGACAAGTGGAAGTTCACCGTGCCGTTCGTGTGCGGGGCGACCAACCTGGGTGAGGCCCTGCGGCGCATCAGCGAGGGCGCGGCCATGATCCGGTCCAAGGGCGAGGCCGGCACGGGAGACGTCTCCAACGCGACCACGCACATGCGGGCCATCGGCGGCGAGATCCGCCGGCTGACCTCGTTATCGGAAGACGAATTGTACGTTGCGGCAAAGGAATTGCGAGCGCCCTACGATCTTGTCGTCGAGGTGGCCCGGGCCGGCAAGCTGCCCGTCACCCTGTTCACCGCGGGCGGCATCGCGACCCCCGCCGACGCGGCGATGATGATGCAGCTCGGGGCCGAGGGCGTCTTCGTCGGCTCCGGCATCTTCAAGTCGGGGGACCCGGCGCAGCGCGCCGCCGCCATCGTCAAGGCCACCACGTTCTTCGACGACCCCGACGTGCTGGCCAAGGTGTCGCGCGGCCTGGGCGAGCCCATGGTGGGCATCAACGTGGAGCAGATCGCGCAGCCCCACCGGCTGGCCGAGCGCGGCTGGTAAGAACAGTCCGTGGCGATCGAAGAGATCCTTGATCTCGAGCAACTCGAGGTCAACATCTACCGCGGGCGCGTGTTCAGCCCGGAGTCCGGATATTTCCAGCGCACGTTCGGCGGCCACGTCGCAGGCCAATCGCTGGTGTCGGCGGTGCGGACCGTCGACCCGCGCTACCAGGTGCACTCGCTGCACGGGTACTTCCTGCGGCCCGGGGACGCCAACCAGCCCACGGTGTTCATCGTCGAGCGCACCCGCGACGGCGGCTCGTTCGCCACCCGGCGGGTCAACGCGATCCAGCACGGGGAAATCATCTTCAGCATGGGGGCGTCCTTCCAGACCGACCAGGAGGGCATCCACCACCAGGACGCGATGCCCGCCGCGCCGCCCCCCGACGGGCTGCCCGGCCTGGACTCGATCAAGGTTTTCGACGACGCCGGGTTCAAGCAGTTCGAGGAGTGGGACGTCTGCATCGTGCCCCGCGACCAACTGCGGCTGTCGCCCGGCAAGGCCTCCCAGCAGCAGGTGTGGTTCCGCCACCGCGACCCACTCCCGGACGATCCGGTGCTGCACATCTGCGCGCTGGCCTACATGAGCGACCTGACCCTGCTGGGATCCGCGCAGGTCAACCACCTCGACGTGGGCGAGCATCTGCAGGTGGCGTCGCTGGACCACGCGATGTGGTTCATGCGGGCGTTCCGGGCCGACGAGTGGCTGCTGTACGACCAGTCGTCGCCGTCGGCCAGCGGCGGCCGCTCCCTGTGCCAGGGCAAGATCTTCACCCAGTCCGGCGAGATGGTGGCGGCGGTCATGCAGGAGGGGCTGACCCGCTTCCCGCGCGGATTCCAGCCCACCGGGCAGTGAGCGCGCCGCGCATCGGCGTGCTGGCGCTCCAAGGTGACACCCGCGAGCACCTCGCCGCGCTGCGCGAGGCCGGGGCCGAGTCGATGCCGGTGCGGCGCCGCGGCGAGCTGGAGAAGGTGGACGGGCTGGTCATCCCCGGCGGGGAGTCCACCACGATGAGCCACCTGCTGTTCCACCTCGAGCTGCTCGAGCCGCTGCGCGGGCTGCTGGCCGACGGGCTGCCCGCCTATGGCGCCTGCGCCGGCATGATCATGCTGGCCAGCGAGATCCTGGACGCCGGCGCGGGCGGCCGGGAGGCGCTGCCGCTGCGCGCGATCGATATGACCGTGCGGCGCAACGCCTTTGGGCGACAGGTCGACTCCTTCGAGGGGGACATCGGGTTCGCCGGTCTGGACGGCCCGGTGCGCGCGGTGTTCATCCGGGCCCCCTGGGTCGAGCGGGCCGGCGCCGGCGTGCGGGTGCTGGCCGAGGCGTCGGGGCACCCGGTCGCGGTGCGGCAAGGCGCCAAGCTGGCAACGGCGTTTCACCCCGAGATGACCGGCGACCGTCGCGTCCACCAACTGTTCGTGGACATCGTCAACGGCATCGCCTGACCGCTGACGCCTGCTCCATCGAGTGTGGGGGCTATGGACGAATTCGAGGCCGATCACGTACTTAAGGCCCACGCTCGGCGTGCACGTAGACTCGTCTGGCGAACTTTCGAAGACAGAAGAGGTAGAAGACACCGATGAGCGGCCATTCCAAGTGGGCCACCACCAAGCACCAAAAGGCCGTCAAGGACGCGCGCCGGGGCAAGGAGTTCGCCCGGCTGATCAAGAACATCGAGGTCGCCGCGCGCACCGGCGGCGGGGACCCGGCGGGCAACCCGACGCTCTATGACGCCATCCAGAAGGCCAAGAAGACCTCGGTGCCCAACGACAACATCGAGCGCGCCCGCAAGCGGGGCGCCGGCGAGGAAGCCGGCGGCGCCGACTACCAGACGATCATGTACGAGGGCTACGGCCCCAACGGCGTGGCGGTGCTGATCGAATGCCTGACCGACAACCGCAATCGCGCGGCCGGCGAGGTCCGGGTGGCGGTGACCCGCAACGGCGGCACGATGGCCGACCCGGGCTCCGTGTCGTACCTGTTCACCCGCAAGGGCGTCGTCACGCTCGAGAAGAACGGCCTGACCGAAGACGACGTGTTGATGGCGGTGCTCGACGCGGGCGCCGAGGACGTCAACGACCTGGGCGAGAGCTTCGAGATCATCTCGGAGCCGACCGATCTGGTCGCCGTGCGGACGGCCCTGCAGGACGCCGGCATCGACTACGAATCCGCCGAGGCCAGCTTCCAGCCCTCGGTCAGCGTGCCGGTGGACGTCGACGGCGCCCGGAAGGTGTTCAAGCTCGTCGACGCGCTGGAGGACAGCGACGACGTGCAGAACGTCTGGACCAACGTCGACCTGTCCGACGACGTTCTGGCCGCCCTCGACGAGGACTGACGCAAGCCCGGTCGTCGATCGCAAGCGCGGCGTGCAGCGCCGGGCGCTGGGGGCACCTCCCGCTTGCGGGGGACGGGTCGGCGACCATCGGAGCTAGTCGTACCCGTGCCGCATGTCCTCGACGATGCGCGGATTGTCCAGCGTCGAGGGCTCCAGCGGGCGCGGCCGGGTGTCGTCGGGGAACACCGTGGCGGCGTCCAGGACGTGCTGGTTGAGGAAGCGCAACGGGGGCGCGTCGGGCGGCACGGTGGGGGTGGGCGCGCTACCCCCCCGGCGCGCCAGCGCGAAGCCCCAGTCGCCGAACGTCGGCACGTAGACGTGATACGGCGTGACCGCGTAGCCGGCGGCCCGGATCGACGAAGTGGTGCGCCAGAACGCGGTCTGCGTCGAGAACGGGCTGCCCGCCTGGACGACCATCAGCCCGCCGGGGGCGAGCGCGTGCCCGACGAGCGTGTAGAACTCGGTCGAGTAGAGCCGGCCCAGCACCGGGGTGTCGGGGTCGGGCAGGTCGACGATGACCGCGTCGAAGCCGGCGGCCGGGACGACGTCCGGGTGCGGTGAACGCAACCAGCGCATCGCGTCGTCGATCACCACCTCGACCCGCGGGCTGTCCAGCGAACCGGCATTGGCCCCGCGCATCGTGGTGCGCGCCAGGTGGATCACCGCGGGGTCGAGCTCCACCTGCACGATCCGCCCGATACCCGGCTGACGCAGCAGTTCGCGGGCCGCCAGCCCGTCGCCGCCCCCGAGGACCAGCACGGAGCGCGCGCCGGCCCCGAGCGCGGGGTAGACCAGGCTCTCGGTGTACCGGTATTCGTCCCGGGTGGAAAACTGCAGCCCGCCGTCGAGGTAGAGGCGCATGTCGTTGCCCCGCCGGGTGACCACGATCTCCTGGTAGGCCGAGTGCTGGTAGGCGATGATCGGGTCGGCGTAGAGCCGCTGCCGGCTCGTCGTCTCGATGTCGGCCGAACGGGCCAGCAGGGTGCCCAGCAGGGCGAGCGCGGCGGCGAGCCCGCACAACGCCGTCGCCAGCTGCCGGGTCGACACGACCCCGCGCAGCACGAACAGCGCCACCACGCCCGCGGCCAGCAGGTTGACGATGCCCGCGGCCGCCGCGCCGCGGATCATGCCCAGCTGGGGCAGCAGCACGAACGGCCACACCAGCCCGCCCAGCAGCGCGCCGAGGTAATCGGCCGCGTTGAGGTTGGCCAGCGTCCGGCCGGTGTCGGGGGCCCGGCCTTTCTCGGGGCGTATCCGCCCCTGTTGCAGCATCGTCATCAGCAGCGGTACCTCGGCGCCGACCAGCCCGCCGATCAGGGCCGTGCCCAGCGCCAGCATCCACATCGACTCGTCGTCGACGAACGCGAACACCGTGTACAGCGCCGCCGCGGACAACCCGCCGACGACGCTCAGCAGCACCTCCACCGCGACGAAGGCGATGGCCGCGTGCGCCAGGAACGGCTTGACCACCAGGGCGCCCAGCCCGAGCGCGGCGATGTACCCCGCGACGATCAGCGAGGTGGCGACGATGCCGCCGCCGTTGAGGCTCGCCGCCAGCGTCAGCAGCGCGAGTTCGTAGATGATGCCCGACGCGGCGCACGCCGCGACGGCCGCCAGCAGCACGGCCCGCCAGCGCACCGACGGTTCCGCGGGCCGGCTCACGTCCGACCCGGGCAGCCCCACCGAGGTCATGACACGGCGGCGGCCGTGACGCACCCCACCGCGAGCAGTATCAGCGCCACCGCGAACGATCCCGGATGCAGCTCGGGATCGCCGATGTGTTCGTGGAAGCTGCCCGGTATCAGCAGGTGCATGGCCAGCATCGCTATCCCGAGCAGGATCACCCCCATCAGCCCGTACACCGCCACGCCGACCAGCCCCTGGCCCAGCTGGCTGTAGCTGTTGGCGATCGCGCTGACGATGACGACGGTCAGGGCGATGTACATCGCGCCCGCGACGATGACGGCGTTGGGGCGGCGGTCGATGAAGACCAGGCGGCGCAGATTGCCAGGGGTCAACACGTCGACCGCATAGAACCCGACGAGAAGTACGGCCATGCCGACGCAGAAGTACAGGATCGTCGCGACGGCGCCTTTCAGGACGGGATTGAGGTCGACGGTGCCGATCTCGACGGCGAGGTACATGGTTTTCTCCTTCTGTGGTGGGCCGTCACTTGGTTCCGCCGGGGCCGCCGGGACTGCCGCCGGACCCGCCCGAGGGCGAGCCGGGGGTGAATCCGGGGCCGAGGAAGATGAAGGCGCCGTGGCTGTATCCGGCGTTCAGGCTTTCCAGCCGGATGCTGCAGGGGCGGTTGCCGTCGGGGCCCACGATCACGATGTTGCTGCTGTAGCGCAGGTATTCGCTGGCACCGTCGGCGGCGCGCGCCTGGGGCGCCTCGTACTCGGCCAGCGTGTCGGCCACGTCGTCGGGCGGTCCGCTGCACTCGTACCGCGTCCCGTTCGCGTCGCGGGAGTACTCGTGATAGTGACTGGCGATGTAGGACCCGATGTTCTTCTGCAGCAAGATGATTCCGGGCACCAGGCAGGCGACGGCGGCGACGGCCAGCGCACCGGCGATCACGAACAGGCGGTTGCGGCTCACGGGTGCCACCGGCTCGCCGTGTGGACCACCTCACCGCCGGACCCAAAAGCGTTGTGGGGATACAGGTGCCAGGTCCGCCAGTGCCATCCCGGGCCGTCGGGTTCGGCGGCCAGCGCGGTCAGCGCGGCGTCGTCGCCGGGGAAAGAGCCCCCCAGCCAACCGTTTTCCCGCGCGCACCGCTCGCGCAGGTCACCCGCCATGCGGCGGAAGGTTCCCTCGTCGTACGTGTCGGTCCGGGATTCCAGCGAGTAGCCGACGGCGGCCGTGCGTTCCGGCAGGGCACCCCCGAAGCCGCGTGCGGTGCAGGAGACCTCCTCGCAGAACCGGCCCGCGGCGTGTTCGACCGTGACGACGTGCGACGCGCCGAGCACCCCGAGCAACAGGGCGCCGCCGTCGGGGTGGTGCAGGAGGCAGGTCGCCAGCGGCGGCGGCGCGGGCGCGTTGAGCGCGAGCCCGAGCCTTCGCCCGGACACGTCCGCAGGAGCCACGGCGAGCTGATGAAGCGGCACCGGCGCGCTCCTAAGTCGAGGAGGGCGGGGGCGCCGGATAGACGGTCAGTTCGCCGGCCAGCACGGGCTTTCCCGTCGAGACCTCCCATGGCATGCCCGGCGCCCAGCGCTCGAAGGAGAGCAGCACGGACTCATCGGAGTTGGCGCAGTCGACGAACTCCATCTCGCCGCCCGCCGGCAGGCCGGTGGTGCCCTCGGTGGTGAACGAGGCGCGACCGCGCTCGGACTCGTGAAACGTCACCCCGTCGACGACGTACTGGTCGCCCGGTTGCAGCCGGACGTCCTTGCGGCTGATCCACATCGCCAGCTCGAGGCGCCCGTCGTCTTCCTCGACGCTGAACCAGATCGGCTGGTCGCCGCCCTCCAACAGGTGCTCCCACCACACGAACGGGCCCTCGCGGTACGTCACCGAGCCGCGCACCACATAGTCGACCCCGCCATAGCTGACGATGGCGCCGGGCCCGAGCTGGCGGGGCCCGAACTCCGGCATCGCGTTGAACGAGAGCGGATCCTGGCGGCCGCGCGGGGGGCCCGGCCGCTTGGGGCGCCGCAAAGCGATGACGAGCACAACGATGGACGCGATGAACAGCACGATCGCGATAATGACCAGCAGTGATCCCACGCGAGCCCTCCCGTTGCCACCTTGCTCGAGCGAACGTCGGCTAAAGCTAACAGCTTTTGTGTGGGTTCGGCGCTGTAACGTCCCGACCGGGAATCGGCGCCGCCGCCGCGTGTCCTCCGTGAACCGGTCGGTCGCGCCCGCTAGGGTATCGAACAGCTGTTCTACAGGTGGGAGCGGGCAAATGCGCGTGATGGGCGTCGACCCCGGACTGACCCGTTGCGGACTGTCGGTCGTGGAAAGCGGGCGCGGACGCAACGTGATCGCCCTGGACGTCGACGTGGTGCGGACGTCGTCGGACGCGCCGCTGGCCCAGCGGTTGCTGGCCATCAGCGACGCCGTCGAGCATTGGCTGGCCACCCACCAGCCCGACGTGGTGGCCATCGAGCGGGTGTTCTCCCAGCTGAACGTGTCGACCGTGATGGGCACCGCGCAGGCCGGCGGGGTGGTGGCCCTGGCGGCGGCCAAGCGCGGCATCGACGTGCACTTCCACACCCCGAGCGAGGTGAAGGCCGCGGTGACGGGCAACGGCGCCGCCGACAAGGCTCAGGTCACCGCGATGGTCACCAAAATCCTTGCGCTGCAAGCCAAACCGACGCCGGCCGACGCCGCCGACGCGCTGGCCCTGGCGATCTGTCATTGCTGGAGGGCGCCGATGATGGCCCGGATGGCCGCGGCCGAGGCGCTGGCTGCGCAACAGCGCCACGCATACCTGGCCAAGCTGAAGGCCGCGCGATGATCGCTTCGGTCCGCGGCGAGGTGCTCGAGGTGGCGCTCGATCATGCGGTGATCGAGGCCGCCGGCGTCGGCTACCGGGTGAACGCGACGCCGTCGACGCTGGCGACGCTGCGCACCGGCACCGAGGCGCGGCTGATCACCGCGATGGTGGTGCGCGAGGACTCGATGACGCTGTACGGGTTCACCGACGCCGAGGCGCGCGACCTGTTCCTGACGCTGTTGACGGTGTCGGGCGTCGGGCCCCGGCTGGCGATGGCGACGCTGGCGGTGCACGACGCCGCGGCACTGCGGCAGGTGCTGCACGACGGCGACGTCACCGCGCTGACCCGGGTGCCCGGGATCGGCAAGCGCGGCGCCGAACGGATGGTGCTCGAGCTGCGCGACAAGGTGGGCGCCCCCGTGGCGGCCGGGGGAGCGCCGGCGGTCAACGGGCACGCGGTCCGCGGCCCGGTGGTGGAGGCGCTGGTCGGGCTGGGCTTCGCCGTCAAGCAGGCCGAAGAGGCCACCGACAAGGTGCTGGCCAGCGAGCAGGACGCGACGACATCCGCCGCCCTGCGCGCCGCGCTGTCGCTGCTGGGCAAGTCGCGATGAGGCGCGCCGGCGACGAGGCAGTGGGGGTAGGCCCCCTCGCCGCTGGGCGGTTGGGGGTGCCCCCACCCGCTTGTGGGGGAGAGCGGCGCGCATGACGGACGAACCGTTCGACCGCGACGTCTCCCCGGCGCTGTCCGTCGGCGAGGGCGACATCGACGTCAGCCTGCGGCCGCGTTCGCTGCGGGAGTTCATCGGCCAGCCGCGGGTGCGCGAACAGCTCCAACTGGTGATCGAGGGCGCCAAGAACCGCGGCGGCACACCGGACCACATCCTGCTGTCGGGGCCCCCCGGGCTCGGCAAGACGTCGCTGGCGATGATCATCGCCGCCGAGCTCGGCTCGTCGCTGCGGGTGACGTCCGGCCCCGCCCTGGAGCGCGCCGGTGACCTGGCGGCCATGCTGTCCAACCTGGTCGAGCACGACGTGCTGTTCATCGACGAGATCCACCGCATCGCCCGCCCCGCCGAGGAGATGCTGTACCTGGCCATGGAGGACTTCCGCGTCGACGTGGTGGTGGGCAAGGGTCCCGGCGCGACGTCGATCCCCCTGGAGGTGGCCCCCTTCACCCTGGTCGGCGCCACCACCCGGTCCGGCGCCCTGACCGGCCCGCTGCGCGACCGGTTCGGCTTCACCGCGCACATGGACTTCTACGAGCCCGCCGAGCTGGAGCTGGTGCTGGCCCGCTCCGCCGGCATCCTGGGCATCGAGCTGGGCGCCGAGGCCGCCGAGGAGATCGCCCGCCGCTCGCGCGGCACCCCGCGCATCGCCAACCGGCTGCTGCGCCGGGTCCGGGACTTCGCCGAGGTCCGCGCCGACGGGGTGATCACCCGCGACGTGGCCAAGTCCGCGCTCGCGGTCTACGACGTCGACGAGCTCGGCCTGGACCGGCTGGACCGGGCGGTGCTGTCGGCGCTGACCCGCAGCTTCGGCGGCGGCCCGGTGGGCGTGTCGACGCTCGCGGTGGCCGTGGGCGAGGAGGCCGCCACCGTCGAGGAGGTGTGCGAGCCATTCCTGGTGCGCGCCGGGATGGTCGCGCGCACGCCCCGCGGCCGGGTGGCCACCGCGCAGGCGTGGACGCATCTGGGCATGAGCCCGCCGGCGAACGCCACCGGGTTGGGCCAGGCCGGCCTGTTCGACTAGCGCTGGGCCCCGCCCCGCCAATTTGCGGCCGAATCGTGACCTTTCCGCCGAGCCGGCGCGCGCACGGTCGCCGGCCTGCCCAAACCGCGCGACACGCCCGGCGCGGCGGGCGACAGCAAACGATCGGCGCGGTCCGCGGTCGGTTATCCGTCTGCGCGGCAGGGTAACCAGGCTCACAGCAGCAATACCTGTTGAAGGAGATTCTGATGAGGACCAAGCGCTACGACTACCAACGCCCTCGTGCGCTGTACATGCCGCGCACCCGTGGCGCGCTGACCGGGCTACTCCTGATCCTGTTGGGTGCCTGGGGCGCGTTGGTGCCGTTCTTCGGCCCACACCTCGATTGGGCGTACACGAGTGACCCGGCGTGGACGTGGACCGCGGCCAAAGGATGGCTGGAGGTGCTGCCGGGTGCCGCGGCGGCACTGGGTGGCCTGCTGGTGCTGTTGTCCGGTAATCGCGCCAGCGCCGTGCTGGGCGGCTGGCTGGCCGTCCTGGGCGGCGCCTGGTTCGTGGTCGGCCGCCCGTTCGCGTCGACCCTGGGAATCGGGGACGTCGGTCAGCCTGTGGCCTCGACGGACGTCAAGCGGGCCCTGCTCGAGGTCACCTACTTCACCGGCCTGGGTGCGCTGATCGTTTTCCTGGGCGGGGCCGCGGTGGCCCGGCTTGCGGTCCGGCACGCGCGCGACGTGGTGGTGACCGAGCCGGCGCCGGTGGCGGCGGGCGCCGCGCCGGCGGGTGGACCGGCCAACTACGACGAGACCCGCGGCGCGACGCGCGGGCGCACGGACCCGGAGGCGGCCGAGCCGGAGCACCGCGGTCGCGGCCTGTTCGGCCGGCGCACCGGCGGCGGCCTGTTCCACCGGCATCACCACGCCGGCGTCTAGCGAGGCCACTGACAACGCGGCAGGCGCCGGTAGCCCCTCGGCTACCGGCGCCGTTTCGCGTCGAGGGGCGGCCGCAGGTCGGTAGAGTCCACCGCGCAGGCCTCGACCGACCAGGGGGAGCGATGATCACCGCCGGGCTGGTATTCGCCGCGCTGGCGGTGTTATTGCACGTCTACATCTTCGTGATGGAATCGTTGACCTGGACCTCGGCGCGCACCCGGGCGACGTTCGGGACCACGGCCGAGGAGGCCGAGACCACCAAGCTGCTGGCGTTCAACCAGGGCTTCTACAACTTGTTCCTGGCGGTCGTCAGCGCCATCGGCATCGCCGCTATTGTCATGCGGCACAACGCCGTTGGCGCGGCGCTGGTGTTCGCCGGCGTGGGGTCGATGGCCGCGGCCGCGGTGGTGCTGCTGTTGTCCGCGCCGGAGAAGGCGCGGGCCGCGGTGACGCAGGGCGCCTTTCCGGCGATCGCGATCGTGCTGCTGCTGCTCGGCCTCCGCTAGTAACACCAGCCTCACCAGCCACAACCGTCACCGGCGGGGGTGGCGTTCGCCCGCCGCATGGGTTACGAGTGGAAACCGCCGGGTACCCATCTCCGGCCGGAAATAGGCCCGGTATTCAACGAGGGGAAATCATGAAATACGCAGAAGACGGCCAACCCCGCGGGCTGAGTATGCCGCGCTCGCGTGGCGCGGTCAGCGGATTGCTCTTGGTCATCCTGGGGGCTTGGGGGGCGTTAATACCGTTTGTCGGACCTCGCTTCAATTTCGCCTACACACCCGACCGGGCGTGGGCGTGGAGTTCGGCGCGAGGGTGGCTCGAGGTGCTGCCGGGAGCCGCGACCGTGCTGGGCGGTCTCTTGCTGATCGTCGCGGGCAACCGCCTGGCGGCGATGCTGGGCGGCTGGCTGGCGGTGCTGGCCGGCGGGTGGTTCGTCGTCGGTGGTCAGTTCGCCCCGCTGCTGGGTATCGGCTCCGCCGGTGACCCGGTCGCCGCCACCGAGCGAAAGCGGGCGGTACTCGAAGTCGCCTATTTCTCCGGACTGGGTGCGCTGATCGTCTTCGTCGGCGGTGTGGTGCTGGCCCGCACGGCCGTGCGCCTGGCGCGCGACGTCCAGCCGCCGGCGCCGGCGGAAGCCGCGGCCGCGCCGGGCGTCGAACCGTACCGGGAGCCGGCGTACGAACCGGCCGAGGTGTCCTCGGGCGCGCTGACCAAGCCGCGTACAGCCGTCGACCCGCAGCCGAAGCGCGGCTGGCGCCGCAACCGCCCGGCGTCGGGCGCCAACGCCGCGTACCTGCGCTGGCCGCATCCTCAGCAGTAGCCCGCGCGCAACCAAAAGCAATCGCCCAGTCCCGGACGGGACTGGGCGATTGCCGTCTTGCCTTTACAGCAGTCCGAGCAACTGCAGGTCGGTGGCGTACTTGACGATGATCGGCGGCGAGACATGTGGGATGTCCTTGTCCGGGCCGATCTTCGCCTCCTGCACCGCGGCGCGGAAGCGGTCGGTCGGCGCCATCGATCCGTTGATCGGCTTCTCGGGCTGCTGGTAGTTGTGCAGCAGCGGCAGCAGCGAGTACTGGCGCTGCCGCTCCGGCAGGCCCCGCATGGTGCCCTCGAACCGCCGCAGCCATTCGCCGTAGTCGGCGATGCGCTGGATTCCGTAGCCGGCGTCGATCAGCCAGTCGACGTACTCGTCGAGGCCGATGCCGTCGTCGTACGGGTTCATCACGTGGTACGTCTGGAAGCCGTCCCGGCCGGAGGCGTTGTCCAGCACCTGCGTCCCCAGCGTGGAGATCGCCGCGGCGATGAACTCGACCGGCAGGCCGTCGTAGTGCGAACGCTGCCGGTTGCCGTCGGCGTCCAGTTCGTAGAACGAACCGGGCGCGACACCGGTCGCGACCAGGCTCAGCATCAGCCGGGTGAACATGTCCGGCAGGTTGAGCTGCCCGGCGTAGGTGGTGTCGGCCAGGATCATGTCGCACCGGAACACCGCGACCGGCAGGCCGCACAGGTCGTGCGCCTCGCGCAGCAGCACCTCGCCGGCCCACTTGCTGTTGCCGTAGCCGTTGGCGTAGTTGTCGTTGACCGCGCGGGTCGCGCTGATCTGCCGGATGTCGGCGTCCTCGACGAACTGGCCCGGCTTGATCTGGTCACCGACGCCGATTGTCGACACGTAGGTGTACGGCTTCAGCTTGGTGGTGAGCGCGATGCGGATCAGCTCGGCGGTGCCCAGCGCGTTGGGACCGAACAGCTCGCTGTACGGCAGCACGTGGTTGACCAGGGCGGCCGGGTCGACGATCACGTCGACCGTGTCGGCCAGCCGCTGCCAGGTCTGCTGGTCCAGGCCCAGGTTGGGCTCGCCCTTGTCGCCGGCGATCACCTCGAGGTGGTCGGCGGCCAGTTCCCGGTAGTGGGCCACCAGCTTCGGGTCGCCCTGCGGGGAGCCGACGCCGAAGGTCTTGTCGAGCCGGGCGCGCGCCTCGTCGTCGGACTTGGCCCGCACCAGGGCGATCACCTTGCCGTCCACCAAGTCCATCCGCTCGAGCCACTCCAGCGCCAGGTAGCGGCCCAGGAAGCCGGTCGCGCCGGTCAGCAGCACCGTGCGCACCTCGGTGGTGGGCTTGGGCAGGCTGGGCGCGGCGGCCAGCGTCTCGGCCTCGAGGAACTTGTCCAGGGTCAGGTCGCTGGCGTGCACCGTGGTCGCCTCACGGCCGTGGACGGCCGCGAACGTGGGCCGCTTGCTGCCCTGGCGCTCGCCCTCGATGTAGTTGGCGATGGCCTGCAGGTCGCTGGCCGGGCTGACGATGACGCCCACCGGGACGTCGATGTCGAAGATCTCGCGCAGCAGGTTGCCGAACGTCAGCGCCGACAACGAGTCCCCACCCAGATCGGTGAAGTGCGCGTCGGGCGAGAGGTCGGTGGCGGCGGTGCCCAGCATGGCGGCGGCGGCGCGGCTGACCGTCTGCAGCACCGGCGCGTTGGCGCCGCTGCGGCGCAGCTCGGCCAGCTCGTTGGCCTGGCCCTCGGCGAGCTCGGCGTAGAGCTGCTCGAGCCGTTCGCCGTAGTGCTGCTTGAGCTTGGGCCACGCCAGCTTGCGGATCCCGGTCAGCAGCCCGTTCTCCAGGCTGAACGGGGTGGTCTCGATGATGAAGTCGCGCGGCACCTCGTAGGACTGCAGGCCGGCCTGACGGGCGACGTTCTGCAGCGAGTCGGCGATCTTTCCCTTGAGCGCCTCGGGGTCCCAGCGCCCCAGGGCTTCCTGGGTCGGCACCACGACGGCCAGCAGGTAGGGCTGCGCGCTGTTGCCGTAGACGTAGATCTGGCGGACCAGCGGGCTGTTGCCGAACTCGGCCTCCAGCTTGGCCAGCGTCACGAACTCGCCCTGCGCCAGCTTCAGCACGTTGTTGCGGCGGTCCACGTAGACCAGCTTGTCGGGCGCGACCTCGGCGAACACGTCGCCGGTCCGGTAGTAGCCGTCCTCGTCGAACACGTTGGCCGTGATCTCGGCCCGCTTGTAGTAGCCGGGGAACATGTTCTCGGTCCGCAGCACCAGTTCACCGCGCGGGTGGGGCCGGTCCGTCCCGAAGTAGCCCAGGTCCGGCACGTCGACCAGCTTGTAGTCGATCACCGGTGGGCGCTGGATCTCGCCGTCGAAGAGCACCATGCCGGCCTCGGTGGAGCCGTAGCCGTCCATCAGGTGCATTTGCAGCAGGGACTCGACCCAGTTGCGCAGTTCCGGGGAGGTGGGCGCCGAGCCCGTCATCGCGAAGATGTACCGACCGCCCAGCAGGTACTGCCGCTGCTCGGCCAACACCTCGGCCTCGACAGCCTGCCGGTCTGCGCCGTCGGCGAGCCGCCGCTCCACCTGGCGCTGGAACTCGCCGAACAGGGTCTCCCAGATGCGCGGCACGAAGTTCAGCTCGGTGGGGCGCACCAGCTCGAGGTCCTCGAGCAGCGTCGAAAGGTCGCTCCTGGCCGCGAAATAGGCCGTGCCGCCGTTGCCCAGGGTGCCGTAGAGGATGCCGCGGCCCATGACGTGGCTCATCGGCATGAAGTTCAGGGTGATCGACGCGGCGCTCTCGCCGAACCAGTTCCGGCTGCCGCGCCGCCAGATCTTGGCGACGTTGCTCTGCGGGTACATCGCGCCCTTGGGCGCGCCGGTGCTGCCGGAGGTGTAGATCAGCAGCGCGAGCGGGTCGGGCTCGTCGCTGGCCGGGAGTTCCGCGTCGGGCAGCGCCCTGCCGCGCTCGAGCACCTCGGCGAGCGTCTCGACGACCACGCCGGCGTCCGCCAGCCGCGTGCGGGCGGTTTCGACGGCCTCCCGCTCGTCGTCCACCTCGGGGTGGTAGTCGAACACGACCAGCTTGGCGGGCCGGTGGCCGCTCAGGATCAGCTCCACCGCGTCGGGCAGCTGGTTCGCGCTGGCCGCGATCACGGTGGGCTCGGTCTCGGCCACGATCGGGTGCAGCGACGTCAGCGACGCGCTGGTCTGCAGCGGGACCGACACCGCGCTGACCGTGGCCAGCGCCATGTCGATCGTGGCGTAGTCGACGCTGTTGAAGCCCAGGATGCAGACCCGGTCACCGACGCGCACCTCGTCATGGGCCCACGCGCGGCCGAGCGCTGAAACCCGGTCGCCGAGCTCGCGGTAGCTGAGGGTCTCGAAGCGGGGGAGCAGCTCCAGCCTGGTGCGGCCGCTCGCCGAGTCCTCGACGAACTCCACCGCCCGGTGCGCCAGCGCCGGGCGGTCCGCGTACCCGTCGAGCACCGTCCTGATCACCTGGGGGAGCCGCAGGCCGGGCTCCTCGAGGGCCGCCTCGATCGCCGGATCCGGGCGGGCGGCGGCGAACTGCGGGTCGTTTGCGGTCAGTTCCTCGATACGGCGCTCGAGCCGCTCGTCGTGATTGATGGTCGACATAAGCAATTCCCTCGCAATGAAAGTTAGTGAGTCATTTTGGCGCCGATGCGCTGACGGTTAAAACGTTAGCTAAAGTAACGTTATTCCACCATGGCCGCGCCGCGGCGGAGGTTGTGACATTGGCCACGCGGCCGGACATGTCCCCAGGTCTTACAGGTCGCCCAGCAGCCGGCCCAGGATGTCGAGCCCCTCGTTCAGCAGCTCGTCCCCGATGGTCAGGGGCGGCAGCAGCCGGATGATGTTGCCGAACATCCCGCAGGTCAACACGACGACGCCGGCGGCGTGCGCCGCGGTGGACAGCTTCTGAGTCAGCTCGGCATCCGGCTCGGCCGTTCCCGACTTCACCAACTCGATGGCGACCATGGCGCCGCGGCCGCGCACATCGCCGATCCGGTCATCGCCGGCCTGCAGCCGCAACAACGGTTCGGTGATCAGCCGTTCCAATTGCCTGGCCCGCTCGATCAGGCCGTCACTTTCGATCGTGCTGATGGTGGCCAGTGCTGCCGCACAAGCGACTGGGTTGCCGCCGAATGTGCCGCCCAAACCGCCGGCATGGGAGGCATCCATAATCTGCGCCCGGCCGGTGACCGCCGACAGCGGCAGCCCGTCGGCGATGCCCTTGGCGGTGCAGATGAGGTCCGGCTCGATGCCCTCGTGCTCGCAGGCGAACATGGCGCCGGTGCGCGCGAATCCGGTCTGCACCTCGTCGGCGATGAACACCACGTCGTTTTTCCGGCACCAGTCGAGCAGGGTGGGCAGGAAGCCGTCGGCGGGCACGATGAAGCCGCCTTCGCCGGCGATCGGTTCGATGATGACGGCGGCGAGGCTGTCGGCGCCCACCTGGCTTTCGATCACGTCGATCGCGCGGGCGGCGGCCTTCTCCCCGTCGGTGGCCAGCTCCTTGTCGAGCAGCCCGTCCCGGTAGGGGTAGGACACCGGGGCCCGGTAGACCTCCGGCGCGAACGGGCCGAAGCCGCTCTTGTACGGCTTGGACTTGGCGGTCAGCGCCATCGCCAGGTTGGTGCGGCCGTGATAGGCGTGGTTGAACGCCACGACGGCGGGTTTGCGCGTGTACGACCGCGCGATCTTGACGGCGTTCTCGACGGCCTCGGCGCCGGAGTTGAACAGCACCGAGCGCTTCTCGCCGGACCCCGGAGTGATCCGGTTGAGCTCCTCGGCGACGGCGACGTACTGCTCGTACGGCACGACCATGAAGCAGGTGTGGGTGAACTCGGCCACCTGCGCGCGCACGGCCTCGACGACCCGCGGGGAGGAGTTGCCGACGGTGGTCACCGCGATGCCGGACGCCAGGTCGATGAGCCGGTTGCCGTCGACGTCCTCGATGATGCCGCCGAAGGCGCGCGCGACGAACACGGGCAACGAGACGTTCACCCCGTGCGACACCGCCGCGGCGCGCCGCTTGGTCAGTTCCAGCGAAGCGGGACCGGGGATTTCGGTGACCAGCTGGCGTGTCTGCTCGAGGCCGGCCACGATCTTCTCCTCACCGCGGCGCGCCTTTCGCGTCGCCACTAAAGCCTATCGGGCGCCGCGGCTGCGGGCCTCCCGCGCACGCGGGGCTCGGGTGCTACCTGCGGCAATGGCACACTGGCCGATAGGAGGTGCGCGGCCCGCGGGTCGTCCCGGCGCCGATGCCCGAATACCACTACGAAAAGACAGGCCTGTTGATGGAGAGTTTGATCCTGTTCCTGCCCTTCCTGCTCATCATGGGTGGGTTCATGTACTTCGCGTCGCGGCGCCAGAAGCGCGCGATGCAGGCCACCATCGACCTGCACGAGTCGCTGCAGCCGGGCGATCGCGTGCACACGACGTCGGGCCTGCAGGCGACGGTCGTCGCGATCACCGACGACACCATCGACCTGGAGATCGCGCCCGGCGTGGTGACCACCTGGATGAAACTCGCCATCCGTGACCGGATCCTGCCCGACGACGAAGACCTGGCCGACGACGACCTGGCCGACGATGACGGCGCCGACGGCTTGGCGGCATCCGACGACGGCCGGCTGACCAAGGATTCCTGACCGGGATCCCTGACCGCTTGCGCAGCGGGCGGGTGCCCGACACTAGGCTCTGTCCGGGGTACGAACCGATACTCGAGGAGATAGAAGGAACGTGGCATCGTCTTCCGCGCCGGTGCACCCTGCCCGCTACCTGTCGGTTTTCTTGCTGCTGCTCGTCGGCGTCTACCTGCTGGTCTTCCTGACCGGGGACAAGCGCGCGGCCCCCAAGCTCGGCATCGACCTTCAGGGTGGTACCCGCGTCACGTTGACGGCGCGCACACCGGACGGTTCGCGCCCGAGCCGCGACGCGCTGGCGCAGGCGCAGCAGATCATCAGCGCGCGGGTCAACGGGCTGG
>NZ_MVIJ01000030.1 GCF_002086735.1 Mycobacterium scrofulaceum
GTTCACTCGATACAGGCAACCCACGTCCGATTGCAGCCCGAGGCCTTCGGCCTCACGCCGCCCCCCATACCGTCTAGGGCGATAGTCCGGCCGCCTGCCAGCACGCCACGGTTGGCAGGGTGCATCCAAGGTATTCACACGATGGTTCCGCGCGGCGCCGGCCAAGCTCAGCACCGGCCTTTTCGCGGATCCCGCGTTGACCTTCGCACACCTCGGCGGCTCCGCAACTCAATGAATGATGCCCTTTGCCCGCGCCGGCAATCCTCGCTCCGGTGGAGCACCATCGGCTCCCGACTACGCCGCTGTGCCATGAACCGCCAAGAACCTGACTGCGGCCGCAGGCGCGAATCCGGTCCCGGCAGAACTGCTTTCGTCTTCATCAAAACTGGCCGGTAACCCGGTGAAGGACGGCGGTCAAGCCGTGCAGCCACTCACGGCGACGGCTTACGGCTTGATCCCGTAGCCCTCGCCGTCGTCGGCCAGGTAGGTGACCACGTACCACCGCCGGGGCGGCTGCACCTCGTCGTCGTAATCCTCGGTCGCGGTCGCCCGCTCGAGCCGAACGTCCGTCAGCCGCGGATTGTGCACGCGGACATAGTCTTCGAGCTCAGCCAGTAGCGCATCGCCCGTCAGGGTCGTCTCCGCGAGCGCCCTCGCTTCGCGCTTGGCCCAACTCACGCGTTACATCTTGCCCCGGCCAAAGCGGCCGGCGGACGGCGCGTGGGGTTAAGTCGCCATCCGCCCGTCGAGCATGATGCCCAGCCGGACGGCGCCATCCGCACGGCGCACCCCCTCGATGCGCACCTCGATGCTTGGCCGCCGTGGCTTACCGGCGGTCGATGTGGCCGGGTTGTCGAAGGTGATCATCGCCGATCTCCTCTCTCACTAGGCCCCCGCTTTATTCAGGGTGCGACACGTATACCGACTATTCGGGGTGCGACACGATCACGATTAGGGCAAGACGGTGTGCATCAGCATCACGTCGTATGCCGACCACAGCGACAGGTTGAAATACAGGTCCCGGCCCGACGACCAGGGGTGGATCATCGGCGCGTAGATGCCGCCGGGCATCGAAAATGAGGACACGAGCGGCTGCTCGGGGCTCCACGGCCCCTGCGGGGTCGGCGCGGTCCGCGCGACCACGTCGTTGCTGCCGCCGTTGGTGTAGAGCACCAGGTATTGCTTGAGGTAGTTGTTGTATTGGGCCGACATCTCGCCCACCGGACCCGGGAAGATCGGCGTCGCCGCGCCCGGATTGTTGGGGACCCAACGGCCGCCCTCGTCGCCGTTCCAGTACTGGTACTTGGTCAGGTCGGGCAGCTGAGCCGGTGGCACCCGCGACAGGAACGCCGCGCCGCCGCGTCCCGACGGGGTGCCGAACTGATAGAGGTAGCCGTCGTTGCCCTTCATGAAGGCACCCATCTGGAAGTTCTCGTTACCGGGGGTGAACCCGGCTCCGGGAATGGCGTCCGGGGACGCCGTGCGGATCGAAGTGGGAAAAATCCCCCAGTTCTGGCCGTTGTCGTTCGACCGGGCGATCGCCGAGTAGTTGGTGGTCCATTCGCCGTCGCGACCCCACTGCCGGATGGACATGTAGCTCATGTACTGCGTCCTGCCGAGCGAGATGCCGGCGGTCGGAATGATCCCGGTCTCGTGGGCGGCCTTGTGAATCGTGTTGACAACCTGTTTGGAAAGGCTCGGTGCCCACACCGGTGAACCGGAGTACCGGTCGTTGGGGATGCCGTCCGAGATGTGGATCCCGTGCGAGAGATCGCGGTCCGAGCTGCGGAACAGGGTGTTGTAGCGCCACTGCTGGCCCCTGACCTTGCAGTAGCCGAAGGTGTCGCCGAAGGCCATCAGCACCTGCCGGTTCACGGGATCGCCGTTTTCCCAGGCGATCCCGAGGTCGGTACCGGAGATGCTGAATCGCTGCAGCGTCTTGTTCGGGCCGTCGGGACCGGTCACCCAGTCGACCAGCGAGGTCGGCGCCCCCGCGATCGAGGGCGGCGGTGGCGCCGCCGCGGGTTGCGGCTGCGGGACCGGAGCGGCGTTGGGCTGCAGCTGCCCGGCGTTCGGCGGCTGAGGAAGGCCGGGCACCGGTGGGTTGGGCCCGGGCGGGAGGACCTCGGCCTGCGGTCTCATGGGCGCGGCCTGCCGGGGAATTGCCGGCTTGAGGAACGAGGAGATCAGCGGCCCCAGCTTGGGCAGCGGTGCCTGGTCATTCGTGTGGGTGGGTCTGCGCCCGGTGGGTGGTTGGACGACCGGCTGCGGCGCGGGCATCGCCGGTGGCGCGGCGGGCGGCTCAACGTTGGCTTCCGGCGCACCGCACGGGGTGGCGTTGGCCGACGGCGCGGGCCCGACCACGTAGACGAGTCCGACAGCCGCCGCCGACGCCATCGATAGCGACACACTTCGAAGAATCGCCGACATGTAGCACCTTTCGAGCGGCGGGACACCGCGTTGACGTCCGCAGTTGGCTCATGTGACGATAGTGATCAGTGCGGCTGTTGTGACTAGTGATGCGGCGATAGGTACGCATCCGTGACCGTGTCGCAACGCAGCCGGATCCCGCCGAAACGGGCGGCCTGCCCGGTTAGCTCGCCGGGCGTATACAGCTAACAATCCCGCCCGCACCGCCATCCGCCATCCGCGCTATTCCGCGGCGCGAACCCGCTGGTGATGTTGGCCGTCGGGCGACGCTTTTCTGTGGTTCAGGGGTGTTGCCGGCGCCCGCACCGGTGTTATCCTGCCGTGACAATCTGATCCGTATTTCGGTCCTAATGGATTCGCTATACGGATCACATCCTTTCGATCCGGGAGAACCTCATGCAAGATCGCACTGTCACGCGCCATGCGTTGCTCGCCGTCAGCGGCCTGGTCATCGCCGCGGCGGCACTGGCAGGTCATCACCAAAGCGGCGTGATGACCGCGGCGCCCGTCGGCACCGACACCCAGGCGTCCACCACCACGCCCACCCCGCTGACCACCTTGCCGCCGCCGTCGACCATCTCGGCGCCGCCGGCCCCGTCGGCACCACCGGCGCCACCGCTCCCCTAGCGGTCGTCGGCGAGGAGTAGGGGCGGGCGATGCCGCGTGTGCCCGGCGCGCCGTGACGGTTGGGGCGGATGGGTCTGGCGGCGGAGAGGAGCACGCCGCAACAACGCGCGCTGGGATCCCCGGCCCGGTATGGCTTTTGGGCCGGCCAACCGCCGTCGGCTGCGCGGGACCCGGTCTTCTTGACCACCGCGAACCCACCGAACTCGTCGAGGGCATCGCCTGGACGCCCGCGGCGTCCGCGCGGAAGCCGCATGTTTGCCTGCCGCCGTACGGGGCAATGTTCCATGAGAGGCGAACGCGTCGGCCGGCCTTCGCGTCCGCCTAGGTCCCGTCGGTTCAGCCCGAGAGCCGACGGGGCCGCCCCAATTTTTGGGCGACTCCCCATGACGACCGCTCGCGGATACGCCTCAACGAGGAGGCCACCCAGGAGTACCGTGCGGCGTATGGACGGCTCGTCGGGTGTGTGGATCCTGGGTGGTTGGCAAACCGATTTCGCCCGCAACCTCACCAAAGAGGGCAAGGACTTCGCCGCGCTGACCGGTGAGATCGTCGACGGCACGCTCGCCTCGGCCAGGATGAACGCCGCCGACATCGAAGTGGTCCACGTGGCGAACGCCTTCGGGGAAATGTTCGCCGGCCAGGGCCACCTCGGGGCGATGCCGGCCACGGTCTGCGCCGACCTCTGGGACACCCCGGCCTCCCGGCACGAAGCGGCGTGCGCGTCGGGCAGCATCGCGACGCTGTCCGCGATGGCCGACCTGCGCTCGGGCGCCTACGACACCGCGCTGGTGGTGGGAATCGAACTCGAGAAAACCGTTCCCGGCGACACCGCGGCCCGGCACCTGGGCGCGGCGGCGTGGACAGGTCACGAGGGCGCCGGCGCGCGTTACCTGTGGCCGTCGATGTTCGCTCAGGTCGCCGACGAGTACGACCGCCGCTACGGTCTGGACGACGCGCACCTGCGGGCCATCGCGCAGCTCAACTTCGCCAACGCGCGGCGCAACCCCAACGCCCAGACGCGCGCTTGGACGGTCCCCGACCCCATCACCGACGACGATGCGACCAATCCCGTCACCGAGGGCCGGCTGCGACGCTTCGACTGCAGCCAAATGACCGATGGGGCGGCGGGATTGGTGCTCGTCGGCGACGCGTATCTGCGCGACCATCCCGCCGCGCGCCCGATCGGCCGCATCGACGGTTGGGGGCACCGCACGGTGGGACTGGGTTTGCGGGAGAAGCTGGACCGCGCGGCGGACAATCCCCGGGAAAGTCATGTCCTTCCCCATGTGCGGTCCGCGGTGCACGACGCCTTGCGGCGCGCCCGCTTGAGCCTCGACCACCTCGACGGCTACGAGGTCCACGACTGCTTCACCCCCAGCGAGTACCTCGCCATCGACCACATCGGGTTGACCGGGCCCGGCGAGTCGTGGAAGGCCATCGAAAACGGCGAGATCGAAATCGGTGGCCGGCTGCCGATCAACCCCAGCGGCGGCCTGATCGGCGGCGGCCATCCGGTCGGCGCCTCCGGTGTGCGGATGCTGCTCGACGCGGCCAAGCAGGTCAGCGGCGGGGCCGGCGACTACCAGGTCGAGGGGGCCAAGGCGTTCGGCACCCTCAACTTCGGCGGCAGCACCGCCACCACCGTCAGCTTCGTCGTCACCACAGCAGAAGGCGCGTGACATGGATGTGGAGATCGTCGGCAAATTCCTGTCCACGCTGCCCGAAGACGACGACCACCCGTACCGCACCGGACCCTGGCGGCCCCAGACCACCGAGTGGGACGCCGACGACCTGACCGCCGTGGAAGGGGAGATCCCGCACGACCTGGACGGCATCTACCTGCGCAACACCGAGAACCCGCTGCACCCGGCGCTGAAGACCTACCACCCGTTCGACGGCGACGGCATGCTGCACGTGGTGGGGTTCCGCGACGGAAAGGCCTTCTACCGCAATCGTTTTGTCCGGACCGACGGCTTCCTTGCGGAGAACGACGCCGGAGGGCCGCTGTGGCCGGGCCTGGCCGAACCGGTGCAACTGGCCAAGCGGGAGGAGGGCTGGGGCGCTCGCACCAGGATGAAGGATGCCTCGAGCACCGACGTCATCGTGCACCGCGGCGTGGCGCTGACCAGCTTCTATCAGTGCGGCGACCTGTACCGGGTCAACCCGTACTCGGGTGAAACCCTCGGCAAGGAAAGCTGGAACGGGCGATTCCCTTCCGATTGGGGGGTGTCCGCGCACCCGAAGGTCGACAACAAAACCGGTGAGCTGCTGTTCTTCAACTACAGCAAGCGAGAGCCGTACATGCGATACGGCGTGGTCGACGGAAACGACGAACTGGTCCACTACGTGGACGTACCATTGCCCGGGCCGCGGCTGCCGCACGACATGGCGTTCACCGAAAACTACGTGATTCTCAACGACTTTCCGTTGTTCTGGGACCCCGCCCTGCTCGAGCACGACGTGCACCTGCCGCGCTTCTACCCGGACATGCCGTCGCGCTTCGCGATCCTCCCCCGCCGCGGCGGCACCCGCGACGTCCGATGGTTCGAGGCGGACCCGACGTTCGTGCTGCACTTCGTCAACGCGTATGAGGACGGCGACGAGATCGTGCTCGACGGTTTCTTCGAGGGCGACCCTTCTCCGATCGACAACGGTGGGTCGAAGTGGGACAAGCTGTTTCGCTTCCTCGCGTTGGATCGTCTGCAGTCGCGGTTGCACCGATGGCGGTTCAACCTGGCCACCGGTGCCGTGACGGAGGAGCGGCTGTCGGAATCCATCACCGAGTTCGGCACCATCAACCCCGACTACGCCGCGGGCAACTACCGCTACGCCTACGCCGCCACCGGCAAGCCGGGGTGGTTCCTGTTCGACGGGCTGGTCAAGCACGATCTGCGCACCGGAAGCCAACAGGAGTTCTCCTTCGGCGACGGCGTCTACGGGAGCGAGACGGCGATGGCGCCCCGGGTCGGGGCCACCGGCGAGGACGACGGCTACCTGATCACGCTCACCACCGACATGAACACCGACGCCTCGTACTGCATGGTCTTCGATGCCGGCCGACTCGGCGACGGGCCGGTCTGCAAACTGCAACTACCGGAACGCATCTCCAGCGGCACCCATTCGACCTGGGCACCCGGGGAACAGCTGCGTCGCTGGGATACCGCGGAGACGGCCGCAGCGGCCGTCGGGCTGTGATGAACACCGACAAGCCGCGCCGCACCACTCACTGGCCGCCGCAATTGGCGACGATCGGTGCTCTGCGCTTCGCTCGCCGGTCGTCGAACTTTCAAGAGACGGTGCGGTTTTACCGCGAGCTGGTGGGCCTGCCCCTGTTCGAGACGTTCGGCGAAAGCTACGGCAGCAACGGTGCGATCTTCGGCCTGCCCAGCTGGAATCTGACCCTGGAGATCGTGGAGTCCGTCGAGCCCGTCGCGGTGGACCACCACGAACAGCTGTGTCTGTACTTCCCCGACCGGCAGGCGCAGCAGGCGGCGGTCGCCCGCCTGCAGGGGGCGGGCGTCCAGCCCATCGAACAGCACCCGTACTGGGAGGCGACCGGCGCGGTCAGCTACCGCGACCCGGATGGCCGCGAAATCGTCTTCGCGCCTTTCGTATTCGGCGTCAACGAGCCGAGCGACAGCTCGGCCTCGGGAACGCACGAGTTTCCGTCGGACTGAGACCTCAGCGGCCGGGCCGAGCGGAGGCCAGCGCCGCGATGACCGCGACGATCGAGCACACCACCGCGCACACCGCCGCGCCCGCCCCGACGTACAGGCCGTATTGGGCCGACACCGGCGGGTTGACGTTGAGCTTGTAATACCACGCCACCAGCGCGACGATCAGCAACGAAATCGCCAGCGCGCCAACCGAAGCAATCCTGACCGATAGGCCGCGGCCGACCATCGCCCCGGTCACCAGCAGCGCCGAGGAGAGCAAGACGATGAGCTGGCCCGCGCCGAACCCCCGCGGGAGTTCCAAGTTTCCGTGCGCGCCTCCGATGGCGTTGGCCCAGCCGCCGCCGTTGACCGCCGTCGTCAGCCACGGCAGCCACGCGCTGGCCGAAATCACCAACGCGAAGAATGCCACCAGCCAACCAGGGCGCAGCCGGCGAGTCATGTCAGCGAGGTTAGCCGACGCCGGGCCGGCCCCCGCGAACGTCACGCCAGCGTGGCGCCCGAGCGTCAGCGATGACCGGGGCCGGCCCCGTTCATGCCGGGATCGGGCCGGGTGAACACCGTGACGAAGTTCTCCAGCGACGTGTCGATGTCGCCGCGGAGCGCGGCGGCGACGATCATGCCGATCGGCCCGAACAGCGCCGGGCCGCCGAGGTGGACGTCGAAGCTGACGGTGGAGCCCTCGTCCGCGGGCTGGACCTTGGCCATCAGCTTGACCTTGACGCCCCCGACGCCGTCGCCGTTGAGCGTCATGCCCTCCGGCGGCTTGTACCGCACGACCGTCCACTTGATCCGGTTGTACATGCCCTTGACCTCGACGATCGATTCCACGACCGTCCCTTTGTCGATGTCGTCGGGCAGTTTGCTGCGCCACACCCGGTGAATCGTCAGCCAGTCGGAGTACCGGGACAGGTCGGAGGCATGCTGCCACGCCACCTCGGGTGGCAGCGGGACGTCGATGGATCCGGAGAGTTTCGCCATGAGCTTAGTTCTGGTTGTCGCCTTTTGCCGCGGACTCGGCCGCCTTCTTGGCCTCTTCTTGCACTTTGTGGATGGTGTCGGAGTACTTGCCCTGCGTCTTGTCGTCGACGAACTCGCCGGCCTTGTCGATCGCCGTCTCGACCTTGTCGGCGTTCTGCGACAGCAGGTCTTTGGCCTTGTCCAGGAATCCCATTTCCCCGTCCTTTCCCCGCCGAAATCCTACTTGGCCGGCCGCTAGCGCCACAGCCGCGGTTGCACGCCCAGCATCCGCGCACGGATCCACCACAGGGCCTCCACGGCGCCCGCGCCCAGCACGCCGATCCCCACGGCGGTCGCCGTCACCGCGACGTCGGAGGGATCGAGCAGGAACGCCTTGCGGGCCAGCGGGATGCTGAAGATCACGACGTAGGCCAGCCCGGAGCCGACGACCAGCGCCACCCGCCACCATTGGTAGGGCCGCGCCACGATCGCCAGCACCCACAGCGCCGTCATCAGCAGCGTGATCAGGGCCGCGGTGGACGCCTGCTCCTGTTGCTGGAACGTCGCGTGCCGGCCGTGGTAGGCCACCAGGTACGACGCGAACGTCGCCACCCCGACGATCAGCCCGGACGGCAGCGCCGAACTCAGCACCCGCCGCACGAACCCGGGATAGGCGCGTTCGTTGTTGGGCGCCAGTGACAGGATGAACGACGGGATTCCGATCGTGAACCACGCCGCGATGGTGACGTGGATGGGCTGAAACGGGTACAGCAGGGGATCGGCCTTGAGCGGTCTGGCGAACAGGCATTCGATGCCGACCAGCAACGCGAGCAGCACCGAGTAGACCGTCTTGGTCAAAAACAGGTTGGCGACCCGCTCGATGTTTCCGATTACCCGCCGACCCTCGCCCACCACATACGGCAGGGTGGCAAACCGGTTGTCCAGCAACACGATCTGCGCCACCGCGCGCGACGCCGGGCTGCCGGCACCCATCGCGACGCCGATGTCGGCATCCTTGAGGGCCAGCACGTCGTTGACGCCGTCGCCGGTCATCGCGACGGTGTGCCCGTGCGATTGCAGGGCGTGCACGATCGCCCGCTTCTGATCGGGCCGCACCCGGCCGAACGTGGTGTAGGCATCCAGCGCGTCGGCCAATTCCGCGGGGTCCGACGGCAGCCGGCGCGCGTCCATCGTCTCGCCCCGCAACCCGAGCTTGTCTGCGACGGCGCCGACCGACACCGCGTTGTCGCCGGAGATCACCTTGACCGAAACGCCTTGCTCGGCAAAATAATCCAACGTTTCGGCGGCGTCCGGACGCACCCTCTGTTCGAGGACCACCAGCGCCACGGGGGTGACGCGGCCCGGTGCGTCCGGTTGGTCGACGGCCACGTCACCGGTGCCGACGAGCAGCACCCGCAACCCCTGCGCGCCGATGCGCTCGGCGTCTTCGGCCGCCGCCGAGGCGGGATCGAGCAGCACATCCGGCGCGCCGATCACCCAGTTGCCGTGGTCGCCGAAGGACACCCCGCTCCACTTGGTCGCCGACTTGAACGGAGCGGTCGCCGTGGCGATCCAGTCCGGCGGGCGTTGATAGCTCTCGGCGATCGCCTGCATGCTGGCGTTCGGGCGCGGGTCGGCGGCCGCCAACGCCGCCAGCGCGTCGTGGACGCGGTCCTGAGATCCGCCGAACCCCTCGACCCCCGCGACGCGCATGCCGTTCTCGGTCAAAGTGCCGGTCTTGTCCGCGCACACCACGTCGACCCGCGCGAGCCCCTCGATGGCGGGCAACTCCTGCACCAGGCAGCGGCGCTGGCCCAGCCTGACCACCCCGACGGCGAACGCGACCGACGTCAGCAGCACCAGGCCCTCGGGCACCATCGGCACCAGGGCGCCGACCGCCCGCAGCACGGACTGCCGCCAGTCCGCGTGCGTGGTGAACAACTGCGTGTAGATCGTCAGCAGACCGGCGGGCACCAACAGGTAGGTGATGAACTGCAGGATGCGGTTGATGCCGTTGCGCAGTTCGGATTTCACCAGGGTGAACTTGCTGGCCTCCTCGGCCAGCTTGGCGGCATAGGCCTCCGGGCCAACCCTGGTGGCCCGGTACGCGCCCGTTCCGGCGACGACGAAGCTGCCCGACATCACTCCGTCGCCGGCGGCCTTGGTGACCGGGTCGGCCTCCCCGGTCAGCAGCGACTCGTCGACCTCCAGGTTCGCCTCCTCGACGATCTGGCCGTCGACGACAACCTGGTCACCCGGCCCGAGTTCGATGATGTCGTCGAGCACGACCTCGGCGGGCGAGAGGGTCCGGGTACCGGATTGCCTGCGCACCAACGGTTTCGCCTGACCCACGATGGCCAGCGTGTCCAGCGTCCGCTTGGCCCGGATCTCCTGGACCATGCCGACGACGCTGTTGGCGACGATGAGCAGGCCGAACATCCCGTTGATCAGCGAGCCCGTCGCCAGCACGATCAGCAGCAACACCCCGAGGATCGCGTTGATCCTGGTGAAGACGTTGGCCCGGACGATGTCCGGGATGCTGCGGGTGGCGCGTTCGGAGATCGCGTTGCTCTTGCCGTCGGCGACGCGCTGCGCCACCTCCGCGTCGGTCAGGCCGGCGATCATCGGGTGAACGTTCCCAGCTTGTCCGAGTCGTAGTACTCCAGGTTCACCGCATTGTCGGAGAACACGGCCTTGGAAATGGTTCCGGGCGGGGCGTTTTCGTCGGTCAATCCGAAGGTGAAGGTGTCGCCGTCCCAGTGCGCCAGGGTGACCGTCCGGTTCTTCGGACCCATCGCCAATTGCAGGGTGCCGTCGTGTTCGGTGACGACGGCCGGGCCCCAGTAGTCGCTGGCGTAGACGCCGGCGTAGTCGCGCAGCGGTCGGGCCGGGCCGGGGTGGGCCGGTGGCTGCTTGCCGACCAGCGAGCCCTCCGGGTTGTTCAGCCAGCCGATCGCCTTCTTGTACAGTGCGCCCCAATCCTCGCGGATCTGGCCGTACTGAACGAGATCCATGAATTGGGCGGTCAGCGTCTCCGGGATGCCGTAGGGGGCGCCGTTGGTCAGGGCGATGATGCCCAGACCCTCCGCGGGCAGCACCACGAAGTTGGTCGCCGCCCCCAGATCGAAGGCGCCGGAATGGCTGTATTCGGTGCGCCCCGAGGAATCGACCGACGCGTTGAAGCCATACCCGTAGAACCCGGTGCGCGCCTTGGGCGTCTTCGCCGGCGACGAGACCGCCTGCGGGCTGGTGGCGGGCAGCAAGGCTTCCGGCGCGGCGATCCGCCGGCCGTCGTAAATTCCGTTGCCCAGCAGCATCATCAGCCAGCGGGCCATGTCGTTGACCGACGAGCTCACACCCCCCGCGGGGGATTGCGGATCGGGGTCACGCTGAAACCGCGCCTCCCAGGTGTCGCCGACCTTGACGTGGTTGACCGCATGGTTGGGTCGTGCGACGAAGTCCGCGAAGCGCGAACTGGTCGACGTCATCCCGAGGGGGCGGTAGAGCGCCTCGTCGGAGAGGTCCTCCCATGACTTGCCCGCCGCGGCGGCCACCGTCTCGGCGGCGGCGGTCACGCCGTAGTTGGTGTAGGCGTAGCTGGCCCGAAACGGGGCCAGCGGGAGGTACTTCAGGCGTTCGAGGGTCTGCCGACGGCCGTAGCCCAGGTCCTCGAGTTTGTCGCCGGCGTGGTCGGGCAGCCCCGAGCGGTGCGAATACAGGTCGGCGATGGTCACGTGGCCGCTGACGTAGGGATCGCCCAGGGTGAACCACGGCAGCTTGGCCGCGACCGGCGTGTCCCAGGCGACGACGTTGTCGCTGACTTCGTGCGCGACCACTGTGGCTCCGACCGATTTGGACACCGAGGCCAACTGGAAGACGGTGTCGGCGTCCACCTTGTTGCCCTGCCCCTGCCCCTTGCCCGCGTCCTTGATGCCGAAGCCCTTGGCGTACAGCACCTTTGCGCCGTGGACGATGGCCACGGCCATCCCCGGGACGCCCGTGCTCTTCATCAGGTCGCCGACCAGGCCATCGACCTTCGCGACGGCGTCGTCGATGCGGCCGGCGGGGATGGCGAGACCGGACACCTCGTTGGGCGGTACGTCAGAGAGTGCGGGCGGCCTGGATACCGGTTGCGCGGGCCCACAGCCTGTCATGCCGAGCAGCACGGTGACAGCGGCCGCGGCCGCGCGTTTCGTCATGGCCGAACTCTAACGTGGGGGCGTTGCCCAACCCCGGATCAGAACCGCCACCATGGGTTGGCCTTCGCCGGCGCCGCGGCGTCGACGCGTTGCCCCGGCGTGGGCACCGCGACTTTGACCTGTTCCGGTTCCGCGGCGGTCAGCAGGCGCTCAACCGGCTCAGCCCACGGGTGGGGGGCCAGCCGGAACGTTCCCCAGTGGATCGGGACGAGCAGTCCGTCGTCGGTGAGGTCGAGGTGGGCCCGGACGGCCTCCTCGGGGTTCATGTGGACGTCGGGCCACGCGGTGTTGTAGGCGCCGATCGGCAGCAGGGTCAGGTCGAACGGTCCGTGGTCGGCGCCGATCTGCGCGAAGCTCTTGGTGTAGCCGGTGTCGCCACCGAAATACGCGCGGTGGTTCGGGCCGCAGAACGCCCACGACGCCCACAGGGTGGTGTTGCGGTCGAGGAACCGGCCCGAAAAGTGCCGCGCCGGCATGCAAGTCACGGTGAGCTCGTCCACCTGGGCGCTCTGCTGCCAGTCCAGCTCGACGATGCGGTGCTCGGGTATCCCCCACGCGCGCAGGTGGGCGCCGACACCGAGCGGCACGAAGAAGGGGGCCCGCTGCGTGCGAGCCAGCGCCGTCACCGTGTCGATGTCGAGGTGGTCGTAGTGGTCGTGGCTGATCACCACGGCGTCGACGGCGGGCAGCCCCGCTAATTGCACCGGCGGCGGATGCAACCGCTGCGGCCCGACGATGTCCGACGGGGAGCATCGGTCGCTCCACACCGGGTCGGTCAGCACCCGGTAGCCGTCGATCTCCAGCAGCGCCGTGGAGTGGCCGAACCAGCTGACCGCGAGCCGGGCCGGATCGCCGTCGAAGATCGCCGGCGCGGCCAACGGGATCGGCGCCGGCGGCCGGCTCACGCCCCGGTTACCGATCAACTCCCAGGCGACCAGCCGCATTTCCTCCCGATCCATCGTGAAAGCCGAGGCGGGGTCGAGGTTGACGAATACGCCGTCGCGGTAGTTCGGTGATCCCTGCGCCGCCGCCCTGATCGCCGCGGGATGGGCGCCGAGGGCAGCCGGTGCGCCGTGCAGCGCCCGCACCAGCCAACTGCCGGCCGCCAGCGAGGCCGTACCGGCGGCCAGTCGCAGCGCCCCCCGCACCATGACGCTCAGGCCCCCTGGAACTTCGGCGGTCGCTTCTCGATGCGGGCGACCTGGGCCTCGATGACGTCCTGGCTCTTCCAGGCCTTGTCGAAGAGCTCCTTGTGCTCCGGCAATGAATCGTCCATGGAACCGTCGTCGTTGAGCACCCGCTTGGCGTGCTGGATGGCCAGCGGCGCCAGGTCGGCGATCTCGGCGGCCCAGGATTGCGCGTCGGCCAGCGTCCCGATGCGGTTGGCCATTCCGCTCTGCAGCGCCACCTCGGGCGTCAGCTTCTCCGCGGTCAGCAACATCGCGCTGGCCCGGCCGTGACCCACCAGCGAGGACAGCCGGCGGATGCTCCAGTTATCCAGGGCCAGACCGTATTTCGAGGTGGGGAACTGAAAGAACGCCTCGGGCGCGACGACCCTCAGGTCGCATCGCATGGCCAGCTGCAGGCCCGCGCCGATCGCGGGGCCGTTGATGGCGCCGATCACCGGGATCAGCGTGGCGTCCATCAGCTTGTGCAGCTCGATGAGCCGGTCGGGGTAGTCGGCGGCGAACGCGTCGCCGCTCAGGTCCGCGCCGGCGCAGAAGGCCGTGCCCTGGCCGGTCAGCACGATGACCCGGACGGTGCCGTCGCTCGCTTTCTGGAAGGCCTCCCGCAGCTCCTCGACCAGCTCGGAATTCAGCGCGTTGCGGCGCTCGGGGCGCTGCAGCTCGAGGGTCAGCACGGCTTCGGCCCGGGTAACACCGATCATGGCAGCCACCCTATATAGCCTCGTGTCGTGAGTCGTATCACGGCTGCTCAGTTGCGGGACGCGGTGCTGGACGAGGGCTCCTTCACCCGCTGGGACAGCGAGCCGCTCGCCGTGCCGGTCAGCGCGGCGTATGCACGCGAGCTGGCCGACGCGCGGGCGGCGACCGGCCTGGACGAATCGGTGCTGACCGGCGAGGGCCGCATCCTCGGGCGCCGGGTGGCCGTCGTGGTGTGCGAGTTCGGCTTCCTCGGCGGTTCGATCGGCGTGGCGGCGGCCGAACGGATCACCGCCGCGGTGCAGCGAGCGACCGCCGAGGGGCTGCCGCTGCTGGCGTCCCCGAGCTCCGGCGGCACCCGCATGCAGGAGGGCACGGTCGCCTTCCTGCAGATGGTGAAGATCGCCGCGGCGGTCCGCCTGCACAAGCAGGCCCACCTGCCCTACCTGGTCTACCTGCGCAATCCGACCACCGGCGGGGTGTTCGCGTCGTGGGGATCGCTGGGTCATGTCACGCTCGCCGAGCCCGGCGCGCTGATCGGCTTCCTCGGGCCGCGGGTGTACCAGCTGCTCTACAGCGAGCCGTTCCCCGAAGGCGTCCAGACGGCGGAGAACCTGCAGCGCCACGGCGTGATCGACGGCGTCGTCCCGGTCGCCGAGCTGCGCGGGATGCTCGACCGGGCGCTGACCGTCATCGCCGACCCGCCCGAGGCGTTACCGCCCGCGCCGCCGCCCGAGCCGACACCCGACGTGCCGGCGTGGGACTCGGTGGTCGCGTCGCGGCGCCCGGACCGGCCGGGCGTCGGGCTGCTGCTGCGCCACGGCGCCACCGACCGGGTGCTGCTGTCGGGGAGCGCGACGACGCTGTTGGCCCTGGCGCGTCTCGCGGGTCAGCCCGCCGTGGTGCTCGGGCAGCAGCGGGTGACGGGCGGGGTGATGGGGCCGGCATCGCTGCGGGAGGCGCGCCGCGGCATGGCCCTGGCCGCCGAGCTGCGCCTGCCGCTGGTGCTCGTGATCGACACCGCCGGCCCCGCGCTGTCGGCCGAGGCCGAACAGGGCGGGCTGGCGGGTCAGATCGCCCAGTGCCTGGCGGAGCTGGTCACCCTCGACACCCCGACGGTGTCGGTGCTGCTCGGCCAGGGCAGCGGCGGGCCGGCGCTGGCGATGGTGCCCGCCGACCGCGTGCTGTGCGCCCTGCACGGCTGGCTGGCGCCGCTTCCACCGGAAGGCGCCAGCGCGATCGTCTTCCGCGATACCGCGCACGCCGCCGAACTTGCCGCAGCGCAAGGCATTCGGTCGCTCGATCTGCTCAGCTCGGGCATCGTCGACGCCATCGTGCCGGAGCGTCCCGACGCCGCCGACGAGCCGGTGGAGTTCTGTCAGCGCCTGTCGCGCGCCATCGCCGCCGAGGTGGACGCGCTGCGCGCGTTGCCCGCCGGCGAGCGGCTGTCCGCCCGGCTGCGCCGGTACCGGCGCATCGGATTGCCCTGAGCCCGTCCGCTTCCACGCCGTCCGCTTCCGCGCCCGTCCGCTTCCGCGACCGTCCGCTTCCGCGACACATAAACGGCTGCGACGACACGCCGCAAAACGCCACCGTGGTTTATGTCTGGTGAGTCAGCCCTCCGGCCCGCCGAGATAGCGCTGAATGGTCGGGCCGAGCCAGTCGACGATCTCGTCCCGCGTCATCTCGACGACAGGCGGCAGCCGTAATACGAAGCGGCACAACGCCATCCCCAGGATCTGAGTCGCGATCAGCCCGGCCCGCACCCCCACCTCCTCCGACGGCGCGAGTGAGGCCACCAACGGCCGGATCTGGCTGCCGAAGATCTCTTGCATCCGTTGCGCCGCTTCCTCGTTGGTGGCGCTGGACCGCAGCAGGATCACCAGGGCCTCGTCACCCTCCCAGCGTTCGAGAAAGTGCCGGACCATCGACCGCCCGACCTGCGCCGGGTCGATGGCGGCCAGGTCGGGGAACCGCAGATCGAACTCGGCGGCCGCCGCGAACAGCTTGTCCTTGCTGCCGTAATACCGCATGACCATCGCGGGATCGATTCCCGCGTCGGCGGCGATCGCCCGGATCGTCGCGCCCTGAAAACCCACCGCGCCGAACCGCTCGCGGGCCGCCGCCAGGATCGCCGCCTTGGTGTCGTCAGACGACCGCCTCATACCAACGATTGTAGGCCAACAACTGTTGACATAACACGTCCGGCGCGCGAGCATGGATTATGCCAACAAGCGTTGACTAACTCAGCCGAGAGAGGAGCCGGCCATGAAAGACACCGACGTCCTGGTGATAGGCGCGGGGCCCACCGGCCTCACCCTGGCCGCCGCGTTGCTCAGCCGCGGCGTTCGGGCGGTCGTGGTCGACAAGATGGCGGCGGGCGCAAACACGTCCCGCGCCGCAGCCGTCAACGCCCGCAGCCTCGAGGTGCTCGAAGAACTGGACGTGTCCCGACGGATGGTCAAGGCGGGGCTGATCGCGCCGCGGTTCACCATGCGGCAGGGCCGGCACATCTTGATCCCCGTCGACTTCAGCGCGCTGCCGACGGAACATCCCTACACGCTGATGCTGTCCCAGGCCGACACCGAGCGGCTGCTGGTGGAGCGGCTTGGAGAACTCGGCGGCGACGTCGTCCGCCCCAAGGCACTGAGCCGAGTCACCCAGGATGCGAGCGGCGTCACGGCGACGTTCGACGACGGCGACACCATCCGGGCCGGTTACGTCGTCGGGGCGGACGGCATGCACAGCACGGTTCGCACGCAAGCCGGGATCGGGTTCGCCGGCGGGGAATTCGCCGAGTCCTTCACGCTCGCCGACGTCCGCGTGACCGGAGAGGCGCCCCGCAACGAGGTGATCCTGTTCTACGCCAAGGACGGCCTGACGGTGCTGGCGCCGCTGCCCGGGGACATCTTCCGCGTCGTCGCGCCGACCGCCGACCCGCCACCATTGCCGTCGGTGGAGTTCGTGCAGGCGCTCCTGGACGCCCGGGGATTCGGGCCGGGGCAAACGACCGTCACCGAGCTGGTGTGGGGATCCCGGTTCCAGATTCATCACCGCGTGGCCGACACCTACCGGGCCGGCCGGTTGCTGCTCGCCGGCGACGCGGCCCACGTGCACAGCCCGGCCGGCGGGCAGGGCATGAACCTCGGGATCACCGACGCCATGGCGCTGGCCGCGGCGCTCGCCGAGGTGCTGGCGGGCGGGCCGGACGGAGCGCTGGACGACTACAGCGCCGCGCAGCGCCGGCGCGCCGAGCGGGTGCTGAAACTGACGGGACGCCTGACCCGGGTCTCGACCCTCCCGCGCCCGCTGCGGCCCCTCCGCAACGCCGGAATACGCCTGGCCGCGGGGGTCCCGGCGGTGCGACGGCAGCTCGCGATGCGCCTGAGCGGGCTCGGCGCGGAGTGACCCGAATACGCACGGGCCCAACATGACTCGACGTGGAGCACGAATCCCGCTGCAGGCCAGCCGTTTCGGCACCAGAAGGCCCCTAACAGCGCGCAGTCGCGGTGCGGCGTCGAATACGTAACCTTTTAGGTGTCGGCGCCCCCTCCGCGGCACCACCGCGATCGACAATCAGGCAAAATGGGCGCCATGGACACTGGCGGGACCTCACCTCGCGTCTTGGTCGTCGACGACGACTCCGATGTGCTCGCTTCGCTGGAACGCGGCCTGCGGCTGTCCGGATTCGAGGTGTCGACCGCGGTCGACGGCGCCGAAGCCTTGCGCAGCGCCACCGAGACCCGGCCGGACGCGATCGTGCTCGACATCAACATGCCGGTGCTGGACGGCGTCAGCGTGGTCACGGCGCTGCGGGCGATGGACAACGACGTCCCGGTCTGCGTGCTGTCCGCCCGCAGCTCCGTCGACGACCGGGTGGCCGGGCTCGAGGCGGGCGCCGACGATTACCTGGTCAAACCGTTCGTGCTCGCGGAGCTTGTCGCGCGCGTGAAGGCGTTGCTGCGCCGCCGCGGCGCGACCGCGACCTCGTCGTCGGAAACCATCACGGTGGGTCCGCTGGAGGTGGACATCCCCGGCCGGCGCGCGAGGGTCAACGGCGTCGACGTCGACCTCACCAAGCGGGAGTTCGACCTGCTGGCGGTGCTCGCCGAGCACAAGACCGCGGTGCTGTCCCGCGCGCAGCTGTTGGAATTGGTGTGGGGTTACGACTTCGCCGCCGACACCAACGTCGTCGACGTGTTCATCGGATACCTGCGCCGCAAGCTGGAGGCCAATGGCGGCCCCAGGCTGCTGCACACCGTCCGCGGGGTAGGGTTCGTCCTGCGTATGCAGTAACCAGGTCGAGCGGCCGATGAATTTTGTCTCCCGGATCCTGACCCGTACGCCATCGCTGCGGGCCCGGGTCGTGGTCGCGACGGTCATCGGCGCGGCGATTCCCGTGCTCATCGTCGGCGTCGTCGTCTGGGTGGGCATCACCAACGACCGCAAGGAACGGCTGGACCGGCGCCTCGACGAGGCAGCGGGCTTCGCGATCCCGTTCCTGCCGCGCGGGCTGGACGAAATCCCCCGCTCCCCCAACGACAACGACGCCATCATGACGGTCCGGCGCGGCGACCTCGTCAAGTCGAACTCCGACGTGACGCTGCCCAAGCTGGACGTCGACTACGCCGACGCCTACGTCAAGGGTGTGCGTTACCGGGTGCGGACCGTGGAGATTCCCGCGCCGGAGCCCACGTCGCTGGCCGTGGGGGCGACGTATGACGCGACGCTGGCCGAAACCAACAATCTGCACCGGCGGGTGCTGCTGATCTGCGGCTTCGCGATTGGCGCGGCGGCCGTGTTCGCCTGGTTGCTGGCCGCGTTCGCGGTGCGCCCGTTCAAACAGCTTGCGCAGCAGACCCGGTCGATCGATGCCGGCGACGAGGCACCGCGCGTCGAGGTCCACGGCGCCACCGAGGCCGTCGAGATCGCCGAAGCCATGCGGGGCATGCTGCAGCGCATCTGGGACGAACAGATCCGGACCAAGGAGGCGCTGGCGTCGGCCCGCGACTTCGCCGCCGTCTCGTCGCACGAACTGCGCACCCCGCTGACCGCGATGCGCACCAACCTCGAGGTGCTGTCCACCCTGGACATGACCGACGACCAACGCAAGGAGGTGCTGGGCGACGTCATCCGCACCCAGTCGCGCATCGAGGCCACCCTGAGCGCGCTCGAACGGCTGGCCCAGGGCGAACTGTCGACGTCCGACGACCACGTGCCCGTCGACATCACCGAGTTGCTCGACCGCGCCGCCCACGACGCGATGCGCATCTACCCCGATCTCGACGTGTCCCTGGTGCCCTCACCGACGTGCATCATCGTCGGATTGCCGGCCGGACTGCGCCTGGCCGTGGACAACGCGATAGCCAATGCCGTCAAGCACGGCGGCGCGACCCGGGTCCAGCTCTCGGCCGTCAGCTCCCGCGCCGGTGTGGAAATCGCCATCGACGACAACGGCAGCGGCGTGCCCGAAGACGAACGGACCGTGGTGTTCGAGCGGTTCTCCCGCGGGTCGACCGCCTCGCATTCGGGGTCGGGGCTGGGCCTGGCGTTGGTGGCCCAACAGGCCCACCTGCACCGCGGGACCGCCGCACTCGAAAGCAGCCCGCTGGGCGGCGCACGGCTGGTGCTGCGCCTCCCGGGCCCGAGCTAGGGTCCCGCGGCGCGGATCAGTGAGCCCGGAATGCCCGCGGCTACAAGCGATTCCGGTATGTCGGTTTCCGGTGCCGCCGGCGGACGACCGCTGGCTCCCGGTTTCCTCGCCGCCCGCGGGGGCGTCGTGCACACTGGAGCGATGGCCAACGGCAAGAAACCGACGGACAGCGAAACCCTGGCACACATCCGCGACCTGGTCGCCGAGGAGAAAGCCCTGCGGGAGCAGCTGCAACAGCGCGACATCTCCGAATCGGAGGAGCACGATCGGCTGCGGCGGCTGGAAGTCGAACTCGACCAGTGTTGGGACCTGCTGCGGCAGCGCCGGGCGCTGCGGGACAGCGGCGGTGACCCGCGCGAGGCCGAGGTGCGCCCGCCCGACGAGGTCGAGGGCTACCTGAACTGAGCCAACACGCGGCGGATGTCGACGTCGTCGTCGTGGGTGGCGGCCACAACGCCCTGGTGGCGGCGGCGTACCTGGCCCGGGCGGGGTTGCGGGTGCGGTTGCTGGAGCGCCTGGGACACATCGGCGGGGCCGCCGTCTCGGCACGGGCCTTCGAGGGCGTCGACGTCCGGCTGTCGCGGTACTCGTATCTGGTCAGCTTGTTGCCGCCGCGCATCGTCGACGACCTGGGCGCCGCGGTGCGGCTGGCCCGGCGACCGTTTTCGTCGTACACGCCCGACCCCGCCACCGGCGGGCGCCGCGGGCTGCTGATCGGGGGGACCGGGGACACGTTCGCCGCGATCGGGGCCGCCGCCGACGAGCAGGGGTTCGCCGACTTCTACCAGCGCTGCCGGCTGGTGACCCGGCGGCTGTGGCCGACGCTGCTGGAACCGCTGCGCACCCGCGAGCAGGCCCGCCGGCACGCCGTGGGAAGCGCCGAGGCGACCGCCGCGTGGCACGCGTTGATCGACGAGCCGATCGGGCACGCCATCACCGCCGCCGTCGGCAACGATGTGGTACGCGGCGTCATGGCGACGGACGCACTGATCGGGACTTTCGCCCGCCTCGGCGACCCGTCGCTGATCCAGAACGTCTGCTTCCTGTATCACGTGCTCGGCGGCGGGACCGGCGACTGGGACGTGCCCGTCGGCGGGATGGGCGCGCTGACCGAGGCGCTGGCGGCCGCCGCGGTCCGACACGGCGCCCAGATCACCACCCGCGCAGAGGTTTACGCCGTCGACCCGGACGGCAGGGTGCGTTACCGCGTCCGCGACGACGAGCGCACGGTCCACGCCCGGTTCGTCCTCGCCGGCGTGACACCGTCGACACTGGCCGGCCTGCTCGGCGAACGACCGCCAACCCCCGCCCAGGGCGCGCAGGTCAAGGTGAACATGGTGCTGCGGCGCCTGCCGCGATTGCGCGACGCCGGCGTGGCGCCCGAGCAGGCCTTCGCCGGAACGTTCCACGTGAACGAGTCCTGGACCCAACTCGACAGCGGGTATGCCCACGCGGCCGCCGGGCAGATCCCGAATCCGCTGCCCTGCGAGGCCTATTGCCATTCGCTGACCGACCCGAGCATCCTGTCGCCCGCCCTGCGCGAGTCGGGCGCCCACACGATGACCGTGTTCGGCCTGCACACCCCGCACTCGTTGTTCGACGGCACGTACTCCGGCGCCCTGCGTGACCGGCTCACCGACGCGGTGCTTGCGTCGCTGAATTCCGTTCTGGCCGAACCGATTCAGGACGTGCTGATGAGCGACGCCGAGGGCCGGCCGTGCATCGAGACGACGACCACCCTGGACCTGCACCGCAAGCTGGGGATGACCGCGGGCAACATCTTCCACGGCGGATTGTCGTGGCCGTTCGCGGACGACGACGACCCGTTGGACGCCCCGGCGCGGCTATGGGGGGTGGCCACCGCGCACGAGCGAATCATGCTGTGCGGCTCCGGCGCCCGCCGCGGCGGTGCCGTGTCGGGCATCGGCGGGCACAACGCCGCCATGGCGGTGCTGGCCTCGCTGTGATTAGCGCGCGTCGATGGTGGTGTAGTCGCGCTCGGTGTAGCCGGTGTAGATCTGACGCGGACGGCCGATCTTGCTGTCACCCTCGTCGTGCATCTCGCGCCAGTGCGCGATCCAGCCGGGCAGCCGGCCCAACGCGAACAGCACGGTGAACATCCGGACCGGGAAGCCCAGGGCCCGGTAGATCAGCCCGGTGTAGAAGTCGACGTTCGGGTACAGCTTGCGCTCGACGAAGTAGTCGTCGGTCAGCGCCGCCTCTTCCAGCTCCTTGGCGATGTCCAGCAGCGGGTCCCCGCCGAGCTTGGCCAGGATCTTGTCGGCCTGTTCCTTGACGATGCGGGCGCGCGGGTCGTAGTTCTTGTAGACCCGGTGGCCGAAGCCCATCAGCTTGACGCCCTCTTCGCGGTTCTTCACCTTGCGGACGAACTCGCTGACGTCGTCGCCGCTTTCCCGGATCTGCTCGAGCATCTCCAGCACCGCCTGGTTGGCGCCGCCGTGCAGGGGCCCCCACAGCGCGTTGATGCCGCCGGAGATCGAGGTGAACAGGTTGGCCCGCGACGACCCCACCAGCCGGACCGTCGACGTCGAGCAGTTCTGCTCGTGGTCGGCGTGCAGGATGAGCAGCATGTCCAGCGCCCGCACCACCTCGGGGTCGGCCTGGTACGGCTCGGCGGGCAACCCGAACGTCATGCGCAGGAAGTTCTCCACCAGCGACTGCGAGTTGTCCGGGTAGAGGAACGGCTGGCCGACGGACTTCTTGTAGGCGTAAGCGGCGATGGTGGGCAACTTCGCGAGCAGCCGGATCGTCGACAGCTCGACCTGGTTGTTGTCCATCGGGTCGAGCGCGTCCGGATAGTAGGCGCTCAACGCGTTCACGACGCTGGACAGCACCGGCATGGGGTGCGCATTGCGCGGGAAGCCGTCGAAGAAGCGCTTGAGGTCCTCGTGCAGCATCGTGTGCAGCTGGATCCGCTTGGTGAACTCGGCGAGCTGGTCGGAGTCCGGCAGCTCGCCGTAGATCAGCAGGTAGCTCACCTCGATGAAGGTCGACTTCTCGGCGAGCTGCTCGATCGGGTAGCCGCGGTAGCGCAGGATTCCGGCGTCACCGTCGATGTAGGTGATGGAGCTCTTGCACGCAGCGGTGTTGACGAACCCGTTGTCGAAGGTGGTGTGCCCGGTTTTGGACAACAGGGAACCGAGCGCAATCCCGTCGGCACCTTCGGTGGCGCGAACGATCTCCAGATCGATTTCGCCCCCCGGGTACTTCAGAGTTGCGGTGTCGTCGGTGTCGGCCACGAGAACCCCTTTGCGCTCTGGCTGGTATGGCTGCCCTGACTAGGTGCTTATAGGTGAAGGTAGTCGTTGTTGCGTTCGCGTGCCTGCCCGGGGTCGGGTCTGCGGGGTCGCCCGACCCTCGGAGTGGGCTACGGCTGGAGGCGCTCGACCCGACCGCCGGTGACCCGGATCCGGTTATGCAACCGGTTCTCCCGCCCCTGCCAGAATTCGACCGACTCCGGAGCGAGCAGATAGCCGCCCCAACCCGGCGGAACCGGCACCTGGTCGCTGTCGGCGAAGCGGGTGGTCACCTCCGCCAGCTGGTCGAGCAACGCCGCACGCGAGGCGATCGGGCGGGACTGGTGCGACGCCCACGCGCCGAGCTGTGAGCCGCGCGGCCGCTTGGACCAGTAGTCCTCGGTGACCTCCGGGGTGACCTTGCTCACCGCGCCGCGAAGGTGGACCTGCCGGCCCAGCTGATACCAGGGAAAGGTCACCGATCCGTAGGGCGTCGCCGCCAGGTCGGCGCCTTTTGCCGAGCCATAGTTGGTGAAAAATGTGATCCCGGCCTCGTCCACGCTCTTGCACAACACCGTCCGGCTCGCCGGCCTGCCGTCCGCGACGGTGGCCAGCACCATGGCGTTGGGCTCGGCGACGCCGGACCGTTCGGCGTCCTCGATCCATCTGCGCAACAAGGCAACCCAGCCGTCGGCGAGCCAATCCGCGTCGAGATCCGGACTGCCGTCCTTTTCCGCCGATCCGTATTCCACGCGCATTCGCTGCAGGTGCTCGGAGTCTGGTCCTGCCATCGCGCCAACGCTACCGGGGCTTGCTACCGGCCGGTAGCGTCGGCCGCAGGCTGGGGTGCGAGAATTTTCGGTATGACTGTGGTCCCCGAAGACTTTGTCCCCGGCCTCGAAGGCGTCGTCGCCTTCACCACCGAGATCGCCGAACCGGATAAAGACGGCGGCGCGCTGCGTTACCGCGGCGTCGACATCCAAGACCTAGTGGATCAGCAGGTCACCTTCGGTGACGTCTGGGGCCTGCTGGTCGACGGCAAGTTCGGCCACGGCCTGCCGCCCGCCGAGCCGTTCCCCCTGCCCATCCACACCGGCGACGTGCGCGTCGACGTCCAGGCCGGGCTGGCGATGCTGGCCCCGATCTGGGGGTACAAGCCCCTGCTCGACACCGACGACGCCACCGCCCGTGACCAGCTGGCCCGGGCCTCGGTGATGGCGCTGTCCTACGTCGCGCAGTCCGCTCGGGGCATCTACCAGCCCGCGGTGCCCCAGCGGGTCATCGACGAATGCTCCACCGTCACAGCCCGTTTCATGACGCGCTGGCAGGGCGAGCCGGACCCGCGGCATGTCGAGGCGATTGACGCCTACTGGGTCTCGGCCGCCGAGCACGGCATGAACGCCTCGACGTTCACCGCCCGGGTGATCGCCTCGACCGGGGCCGACGTCGCCGCGGCGTTGTCCGGGGCGATCGGGGCGATGAGCGGGCCGCTGCACGGCGGGGCGCCGGCGCGGGTGCTGCCGATGATCGAAGAGGTCGAGCGCACCGGCGACGCCCGCGCCCTGGTCAAAAAGATCCTGGACAGCGGCGACAAGCTGATGGGCTTCGGGCACCGGGTCTACCGTGCCGAGGACCCGCGGGCGCGGGTGTTGCGCGCGACGGCGGAGCGGCTGGGCGCGCCGCGGCACGAGGTTGCGGTGGCGCTGGAGCAGGCCGCCCTGGCCGAGCTGCGCGAGCGCCGTCCGGACCGGGCCATCGAGACCAACGTCGAGTTCTGGGCGGCGGTGATCCTGGACTTCGCCCAGGTCCCGGCCAACATGATGCCGGCGATGTTCACCTGCGGCCGCACCGCGGGCTGGTGTGCGCACATCCTCGAGCAGAAGCGGCTCGGCAAGCTGGTGCGCCCGTCGGCCATCTACGTGGGGCCGGCTCCGCGCAGCCCCGAATCTGTCGAAGGTTGGGACCGCAGCCTCACCCACGCCTGACGGCGCTCTCGTTGTCGGTACCCGGCGGTTGAATGAGTGTCGCCGCGATGAGTTTTCGTCGCGGGCGCAGTCATAACTCGCGAGCCTGCCCGCCCCGGGCCGGCCTGGGAACCGACAGCAAGGAGAACACCATGGCGCTCAACATCGAGCCCGCCCTGTCCCCGCACCTGGTGGTCGACGACGCCGCCGCCGCAATCGACTTCTACGTCAGGGCGTTCGGCGCCGAGGAGCTGGGGCGGGTGCCTCGTCCGGACGGGAAACTCATCCACGCCGCGCTGCGCATCAACGGCTTTTTGGTGATGCTCAACGATGACTTCCCCGAGATGTGCGGCGGCAAGTCGATGACGCCGACGTCGTTGGGTGGCACGCCGGTCACCATCCACCTGACCGTCACCGACGTCGACGCCAAGTTCCAGCGCGCGGTCGACGCCGGCGCCACCGTGGTCGCCCCGCTGGACGATCAGTTCTGGGGCGACCGTTACGGCGTGGTCGCCGATCCGTTCGGCCACCACTGGTCGATGGGGCAGCCGGTCCGCGAGGTCGGCTACGACGAGATCCAGGCCGCGATGGCGGGGCGGTAGCGCCGGCTATCGGCCGCGTAGTCCGGCCACAGGCCGTGGATCAGGTCTAGGACGACGCGTTACCGGTCCCGATCAGCCGGTCGACCTCTTCCGTGCTGTACAACGAGACCCCGCCGGTGGCGAAGTTCGCCACATCGGCACTGGCGGCGGCCATCTCGGGTGATTTCAGCGCCCCTTTGAGATCTTCGAGGGAACCGAAGGTCAGGCTGGCCACCATGTAGTACGGGGCCTCGCGGTCAGGCATGAGCGACCGACACTTGCCGGTGGTGAAGCCGGTCAAACCGGGGATCTTCAACGTCAACGGAACATGCGTGCTGCTGTAGTACTTCTCGAACGCTCCGGGGTCGGTGGGCTCGCCGTAGCAGACTGAGACTCGAAACATCATTTGCTCCTCACGGTTAAGGGGGATCGGATAGCACGGGACGACGAAGACCCGGATCGACGGCGGCCGAAATCGAACGAAAGCCGGTCTGGCGGCTTCGCTACGACCCCGAGCACTGCAGTCACGCCCCGGGCGTCAGGGGCTGGGGCTGCCGTCGCTTGACATTCTCATCGACGCCCCGGTTGGTTGCGTTCCTCTTTCATTTTCGCGACCAGCGTCAAGACGTCATAAGTAGCCGCCTGCTCACCATGCTGATTGGTCACCACGGCATCCCAGCGGACTTCGCCGTAGTCGGCCGAAAGCCGCGGTGTCAGCTGCTTTGCGGTCAGGGTGACGGTCAGGGCGTCTCCAGCTTTCACCGGGGTGAGGAAGCGCAGCCCGTCCACGCCAAAGTTCGCCAGGACCGGACCCGGGCTGGGTTCGACGAACAAGCCGGCTGCCAGCGAAACGACGAGATAGCCGTGCGCGACGATCCCGCCGAACAACGGGTTGTTGGCCGCTGCCGCTGGGTCGGTGTGAGCATAGAAGGTGTCGCCGGTGAACTCGGCGAAGTGGTGAATGTCTTCGAGGCTGACGACCCGCGGGCCGCCGACGATCGTGTCGCCGATGTGCAGCTCCTCGAGGTGCTTGCGGAACGGGTGCACGTCCGTGGCGGTCCGTGCGGAACCGGTGGTCCAGCGACCGGTGATTGCTGTCATCATGTCGGGACCGGCCTGGATCGCGCTGCGTTGCATGAAGTGCAGGACGCCCCGGATGCCCCCCAACTCTTCTCCGGCGCCCGCACGACCCGGCCCACCATGCACGAGGGTGGGCAGCGGCGATCCGTGGCCGGTCGACTCCTTGGCGTCGTCGCGGTCGAGCACGAGAACGCGGCCGTGATACGGGGCGATGCCGATCGTCACCCGTCGTGCCACCGCGGCATCGTGGGTAACCAATGACCCGACGAGACTTCCCTTTCCGCGCGCCGCGAGCGCGATGGCGTCATCGATGTCGCGGTAGCCGATGACGGTGCTCACCGGGCCGAAAGCCTCTACCTCATGCACGGCGGCGGCCGTGGGATCCGTTGCCCGCAGCAGCATTGGCGGCAGGAAGGCGCCACGGGCGGCGTCGGCGCCCTCGACGGTGAACGATTCCGGGTCGCCGAAGACAAGGGCAGCGGCGTCGCGAAGGCTCTTGAGCGACCGCAGCACTTCTTCGCGCTGATCGAGGCTGGCCAACGGACCCATCCGCACGCCATCGAGCGCCGGGTCACCCACGACGATGTGCGCCAGTCGCGCGCTCGTCGCGTCGATGACCTCATCGAGAAGTTCGTGGGGCACCAGGGCGCGCCGGATGGCCGTGCACTTCTGGCCCGCCTTCGAGGTCATCTCCGACACGAGTTGCTCGACATACAAGTCGAACTCGGGGGTGTCCGCAGTGGCATCGGGGCCCAGGATCGAGCAGTTCAGGGAATCGGCCTCGCCGTTGAAGCGCAGACCGCCCTCGACCACCGCGGGATGGCCGCGGAGCTTGGCCGCGGTCGATGCCGACCCGGTGAACAACACACTGTCCTGGCTGTCGAGGTGGTCCAGCAACTGGTGCGGGCTGGCGCACAGCAGCTGCACGGACCCTTCGGGAAGTAACCCGGAGTCAACGATGGCGCGGAACACCAATTCGGTCAGGTAGGCGGTTTGGTGTGCCGGCTTGACGATCGAGGGCACCCCGGCGATAAACGCCGGGGCCAGTTTTTCCAACATGCCCCACACCGGGAAGTTGAACGCATTGATCTGGACAGCGACGCCGGCGCGCGAGGTGTAGATGTGCTGTCCGACGAATGCACCGGTGCGGCCGAGCCTTTCAGCGGGGCCATCGAGGTGGACGGTGTCGTTCGGCAGTTCGCGCGTGCCCTTGCTCGCGTAGCTGAACAATGTGCCGATTCCCCCGTCGACGTCGATCGCCGAGTCGCGGGCGGTCGCGCCCGTGGCCGCCGACAGCGGGTAGAACTCTTCCTTGCGACTCATGAGCAGCTTGCCCAGCGATTTCAGCGCGTTGGCCCGCTGATGAAAGGTCAACGCGCGCAACGCCGGGCCGCCGGCCTCACGCCCGTGGGCGATGAGGGCGGCCACGTCCACCGGACCCGTCGCGAATCGGGCCACTTCCTCGCCGGTGACCGCGTTGAACAGTGGGACGTCATCCCCCGCCGGCGCGACCCAGCTTCCCGTCACGTAGCTCTTCAGCACATCGGTCATCCAGCAGGCTCCTTTAACCAACCGTCCATTCGTTCGGTTATCACCATGCCAGCGGGGCCATCGCCGCGTCAAGCGCACGTCAGGGGGCGGTAATACCGGCCGAACGGTCAGTCTGCGGCAGCAGCGGTGCGCAGTCCGTCGAAGATCATCGTCGCCACCGCGTCAGCGAGTTCGTCGGCGCCCAGGGCACGGCTTGGCCGGTACCACTCGATGAGGGAGTTGACGGTGCCGAAGATGAGCCGGCTCGTCAGTGCCGGATCGACGTCGGGGCGAATGCTGCCCTCGTCGCACGCGTCCTCGACGAGCTTTCCGACGATGTGGTCGAACTCGCGGCGCCGCGCCAAAGCGCGGCGCTCCACGGTGGTGTTGCCGCGAATCCGCAGCAGCAGCGTCACGTAGGGAAGCTCCTCGACCAGCACATGGATACTGCGTTTGACCAGGTTTCCCAGGCGTTCGATGGCCGGCCCGGTAGTGGTGTCCGGGGCTTGCGTGGCGGCGAAGAGCGCGTCCAGGGCCCGATCCACGGCGAGCCGCAGCAGCTCTTCCTTACCGCTGACGTGGTGATAGATCGACGACTTGCTGATGCCCAGCCGGGCCGACAGGTGTTCCATCGACGTGCCGTCGTAGCCGCGTTGGTTGAACACGCCCACGGCAATGGCCAGCAAAGAGTCCAAGTCATAGCCCGGCCGACCGACTTGCCCGGTGGGGCGCGAACGCGGTGCGGCCATGTTGATCATCATGACATCTCGCGTCATCCACACGCCGGCAACCTCTCGCCCAGCCATCTGCTATGAATTATAGACCGAATGGTCGGTTATCATCGGAATCGCGAAAGGATGGCGGGGTGGACGCAGATGTCGATCTGGTCGACGGCTTGTTCCGCGCCTACGGCATCGGGACCGCGCAATCGTCGCGCCCACTGTCCGGCGGTTCGGTGGCCATGTTGATCGAGGCGCTGTGACCGACTACGAGACGCTGCGCGTCCACGAGGATGACGACCGTGTGGTGGTCGAATTGCACCGCCCGGCCCAACGCAATGCCATCAACGCCGCAATGGTCACCGAACTTCACGCGGTTTGCGCGGTTCTGGAGTGCCGGCCCCGCGTGCTCGTCGTCGGCGCCACCGGCCGCGACTTCGCCGCCGGCGCGGACATCGGCGAACTCCGCTCGCGGGGGCGCGACGAAGCGTTGGCCGGAATCAATCGCGGTGTCTTCGACCGAATTGCGGCGCTGCCGATGCCCACCATCGCCGCCGTGGAGGGCAATGCGTTGGGCGGCGGCGCCGAACTGACGTATGCCTGCGACCTACGCGTCGCGGCAACAGGCGCCCGGTTCGGCAATCCCGAACCCGGACTCGGAATCCTCGCCGCCGCGGGCGCCAGCTACCGGCTCACCGACTTGGTAGGCAAATCCATTGCCAAGCAGGTCATCCTCGGCGGACGCATCCTCGACGCCGAGGCCGCACTGCAGTGCGGCCTGGTCGGTGAGGTGGTCGAGACGGGGACGGCACTCAGCCGCGCATGCACCCTGGCGGACCGGATTGCCCGGCTCTCGCCACTGGCGGTGCGGATCTCCAAGGCGGTTGTGGATGCCACCGCACCGCATCCCCTGCTCGATGACATCGCTCAGGCGGTCCTGTTCGAAAGCCCCGACAAAGTCGAGCGGATGACCCGGTTTCTGGAAAAGAGGACCTCATGATCACCGTGCCCGAAGTGGTCGCCGTCATCGGCGGAGGGCGGATGGGCGCCGGCATCGGCCAGGTCTTCGCCGCGGCCGGGTCGACGGTCGTCGTGGCGGAGGCGAACCCGGACGCGGCAGTGGCTGCCCGCGCACGGGTTGCCGCCGGGCTGGCCCGCGCGGCGGACAAAGGCAGCCTGGGCGACGATGCGCAGCGGATTATGACGCGGGTGCATACCGTGACGGCACTGACCGAATTGCCCTCCGACGCAAATCTTGTCATCGAGGCGGTGCCCGAACGGACGGCCGACAAGATCAATGTGCTGTCCGGGGCGGAAAAGGTCGTCGCCCCAACCGCCGTGCTCGCTTCGAACACCAGCTCCCTGTCGATTGGAGAAATAGCTGCGGCGCTGCGCTTTCCGGAGCGGTTCGTCGGCATGCACTTCTTCAATCCGGTGCCGGCCTCTGCACTGGTCGAGGTGGTGCGCGGACCAGCGACCGCTGCCGACGTCGTCGACCAGGTGCTCGGCTGGATTCACGAACTCGGGAAATCCGATGTGGTCGTCGAGGATTCACCGGGTTTTGCTACTAGCCGCCTCGGCGTGGCGCTGGGGCTGGAAGCGATCCGCATGCTCGAGGAAAACGTTGCGGACGCCGCGTCGATCGACCGTGCGATGGAATTCGGTTACCGGCATCCGATGGGTCCACTCCGATCCACAGACCTCGTCGGACTGGACGTCCGGCTTGCGATCGCCGAGCACCTGCACACCACCTTGGGGGAACGCTTCCGGCCACCGGCGCTGCTGCGCGACAAAGTCGCCCGCGGAGAACTGGGCCGCAAGACCGGCCAGGGGTTCTTCCCCTGGCCGCGGTGAACAACCATTGAGGAGCATCCGATGACAGAAACTTCCATGGCCACCGTCGCCTATCACGTCGACGGCGCTCTGGCCGCGATTCGACTCGACCGGCCCGCGGCTTCCAACGCCCTTGACCGCGCCACCAAGCAGCAGCTGCTGAATGCGCTGACCGCGGTCGGGGCGGACGACAGCGTGCGCGCCCTCGTGATCACCGCTGCCGGAAAGAACTTCTGCGTAGGCCAGGACCTCGCCGAACACGTCGATGCGCTGCACGCCGACCCCGGCCACGCGATGGACACCGTGCGCGACCACTACAACCCGATCCTGACGGCGCTACACGCGATCAAGGTACCTGTCGTCGTTGGGATCAACGGCGCCTGCGTCGGCGCGGGGCTGGGTTTGGCCCTGGCGGGCGACGTCCGCATCGCCGGCTCGAAGGCCAAGTTCGGCACCGCCTTCACCGGCATCGGCCTGGCGGCCGACTCCGCGCTGTCCGCATCGCTGCCCCGGCTCATCGGAGGCGGTCGCGCCGCGGCCATGTTTTTGCTCGCAGACACCGTCGACGCGGCCACCGCCCACGCGTGGGGACTCGTGCATCAGGTCGTCGGCCCCGATGTCCTCGACGAGGTGGCGACCGGCCTTGCGGCGCGCCTGGCCGTCGGACCCACCGCCGCCTTCGGCGCCGTCAAGGCCCTGCTAGCCGAAAACGCCACTGCCTCATTGCAAGACGTCCTCGAACGTGAGGCCGCCGCACAGCAGCGCCTCGGGACGTCGACCGATCATGCTGCGGCCGTCGAGGCATTCCTCACCAAGGCCAGGCCCGTCTTCGTAGGGCACTGAAGCCGCCCAACTTGTGTTCAAGCCCGCGATCCGGCAGACTTTATAACCGACCGTTCGGTAGGTAATAGGAGGGTGGATGACCTTGGGCGACGTATCGTCGCAGACGGGTGGCCACGACCCCGCTCCACTGGCGCGGGAGTTCGAAGCAATCGTCGCCGACGGCATGCGGATAGAGCCCCGCGATTGGATGCCCGACGGCTACCGCAAGACGCTGATCCGCCAGATCGCACAGCACGCTCACTCCGAAATCATCGGCATGCAGCCCGAAGGCAACTGGCTGACCCGGGCACCCTCGTTGCGCCGCAAGGCAATCCTGCTGGCCAAGGTGCAAGACGAAGCCGGCCATGGCCTCTACCTGTATTCCGCGGCCGAGACCTTGGGCGCCGACCGTGCCGACCTCAACGCCAAGCTCATTGCCGGCAAGCAGAAGTATTCCTCGATTTTCAACTACCCCGCGTTGACGTACGCCGATGTGGGCGTGATCGGCTGGCTGGTCGACGGCGCGGCGATCTGTAATCAGGTCCCGTTGTGCCGCAGCTCCTACGGACCGTACGCCCGCGCGATGATCCGGGTTTGCAAGGAGGAGTCCTTCCACCAACGCCAGGGCTACGAACTGCTGGCCACGATGATGTCGGGCACCGACGCCCAACGCGCCATGGTCCAGGACTCCGTCGACCGCTGGTGGTGGCCGACCCTGATGATGTTCGGCCCGCCCGACACCGATTCGTCCCACACCGCGCAGTCCATGGCATGGGGGATCAAGCGCCATACCAACGACGAGCTCAGGCAACGCTTCGTCGACATGACGGTCCCGCAGGCCGAGGCGCTCGGCGTCACCCTGCCCGATCCGCGGCTGCGCTGGAACGAGAAACGCGGGGCACACGATTTCGGGACGCCGGATTGGAGCGAGTTCATGGACGTCATCGAGGGGCATGGCCCGTGCAACGCCGAACGCATCGCCACGCGCACGCGCGCCCACGACAACGGCGCATGGGTGCGCGAGGCCGCGACCGCGTTCGCGGCGAAACCGCGGGCCGTGGAAGGCAAAGCCCGATGAGTGACGAGGGTTTCACCGCCGAAGGCGGTCACGGTGCGGTTCCGACAGCGAGCGTGGACACCGCACCCGACAACACCGCGGTCGAGGCCGACTGGCCCCTCTACGAGGTCTTCGTCCGCGGAAGGCGCGGCCTCAACCATGTGCATGTCGGTTCGCTGCACGCTGCCGAGGAGAAGATGGCCCTGCGCCACGCGCGTGACCTCTACACCAGGCGCAACGAAGGCGTCAGCATCTGGGTGGTGCGTTCGGAGGCCATCGCCGCGTCCAGCCCCGCCGAGAAGGATCCGTTCTTCGCCCCCAGCGGCGACAAGGTGTACCGCCACCCGACCTTTTACACCATCGCCGACAACGTTCCCCACATGTGATCGGCGAGGAAGGCCTGCGCGCATGAACGATCACGCCAACCCCCGCGCCATCGACGAGGACACGCACAGCCAGTGGGCATTCGGCACCAGTTTCGACGATCCCCTGGCCGGCGTCGACACCACGCTGGCCGACGGCATCGACGGCCCCGACCTGGCAACCTACTGCCTGATGCTCGCCGACGATGCGTTGGTCTCCGCGCAGCGGCTGACCCAATGGTGCGCTCGCGCACCCGAACTCGAAGAGGAGATGGCACTGGCCAACATCGGGCTGGACCTGCTCGGCCAGGCCCGGCTGTTGCTGGCCCGCGCCGCGGCCGCCCACCCCGCGATTGTCCCGGCGCTGCCCGACGGCTCCCCCGTGCCCGCCGACGACGCGTTGGCCTTCTTCCGCGACGAACCGTCGTTTCGGTGCCTTCGCCTGGTCGAGCTGCCCAACGGCGACTTCGCCCACAGCATCACGCGTCTTTTGGTGTTCGCCACGTTCCGGCTGGCGACGCTGCAGCGGCTACGGGACTCGCGCGACCCGGTGCTGGCGGCGGTGGCCACCAAGGGCGTCAAAGAAGTGACCTATCACCGCGACTACGCCGCCCGATGGTTGCTCACGCTTGCCGGGGGGACCGACGAGTCACGGCGCCGGCTCGAGCAAGCGGTCACGGGCGTATGGCCCTACGTTGACGAACTTTTCAGCGCCAACCCGGTGGAACAGCGACTTGCCGCATCGGGCGCGGCCGTTGACTCGTCCACTCTGCGCGGCGAGTTCGACGAGGTCCTCGAACAGATTTTCCAGGCCGCGCTATTGCCGCTCCCGGCGGTGCGGGCGGCGGCCCGAGTGGCCGGCAGATCGGGTCGGGACGGCACCCACACCGAAGCGCTGAGTTATCTGTTGGCCGAAATGCAGTCGGTGGCCCGGGCGCATCCCACCGGGGCATGGTGAGGCGAATGATCGCCGCGACGATGGGGGCGGTGGCGCGGGCGCGTGAGGTCGCCGCCACGGTGACCGACCCCGAGATGCCCATGCTGACGCTGGTTGACCTCGGAGTGTTGCGCGACGTCCACCAAGACGGGGACGGCACCATCGTCGTCACCATCACCCCGACCTACTCCGGATGTCCCGCGCTGGCCACCATGCGCGAGGACCTCTCGAATGCGCTCGCCGCGAGGGGTTTCGAGCGGTTCGAAATCCGGATTTCGCTGGCGCCACCCTGGAGTTCGGACTGGATCACCGCCGGCGGGCGCCGCAAGCTCGAAGAACACGGGATCGCTCCCCCGCACGCCGCCCCGCGACCGGCCACCGGTCCCGTCCCCTTGACCCTCGTTGCGCGCCGCCCCGTTGTGCAGTGCCCGCAGTGCAACGGCCTGGACACCGAAGAACTGTCGGCCTTCGGGTCGACCACCTGCAAAGCCCTGCACCGGTGCCGGTGCTGCGGTGAACCATTCGAACGGATCAAGGAGATCTGACATGTCCACCGCTGAACCGGTCGCCGCGACGGGTACGGGCCTGCGTAAGCGGCGGTTTCGCACGGTGCGAGTCGCCGAGGTGCAGCGCCTCTGCGCTGACGCCGCGGCCATCAGCTTCACCGTGCCCGACGAGTACGCCGCCGAATTCGCTTTCGCACCCGGCCAATCCGTCGTCGTTCGGCGCACCATCGACGGCACCGAGCAGCGCCGGACCTACTCGATCTGCTCGCCTGCTGGTGACCGGCCCCGGATCGGAGTCCGCGAAGTACCCGGAGGAGCTGTCTCGAGCTGGCTGGTCCGCCGGATATCGCCGGGCGATCAGGTCGAAGTTCAGCCGCCCTCGGGCAATTTCACCGCGGACCCCGCCACGGCGGGACACCACGTGGTGATTGCCGCCGGTTCCGGTATCACCCCGGTCCTTTCGATTGCCGCTTCGGTGCTGACCCATCCCGACTCACGGGTCACCCTGCTTTACGGCAACCGCCGCGCCGGCACGGTCATGTTCGCCGATGAGCTGGCCGACCTCAAGGACTCCTACCGCGCACGGTTGCAGCTGGTGCACGTGCTTTCGCGTGAGCCGCGAACTTCCGATCTGCTCAGCGGCCGGCTCGACCATGCCCGCATCCACGCACTGCTGCGACGCCTCGTGCCGGTGCACAGCGTCGACCACTTCTGGCTGTGCGGCCCCCTCGGTATGGTCACCGACGCCAGGGCAGCGCTGCGCGCGCTCGGGGTGCCGGGCGATCGGATCCACCAGGAGCTGTTCTTCGTCGAAGACGCCGCTCCCGCACCGGTCGAACATGTCGATGCGGCGGTGTCCGGCCCGGTCAGCCGGGTCACCATTGTTCTGGACGGTGCCACCGGCACACTCGCGCTGCCGCGTGATTCGTCGATCCTGGATGGGGCGCAGCGGTTCCGCAGCGACCTGCCCTTTGCCTGCAAGGGTGGGGTTTGCGGGACCTGTCGCGCCAAGGTCACCGGCGGCGCCGTGCACATGCGCCGCAACTACGCCCTCGAGCCCGCCGAAATCGAGGCCGGCTTCGTGCTGACATGCCAGTCTTGCCCCGTCACTGACGCGCTGACCGTGGATTTCGACGCATGACGATGTTGCCCTGGGAGCTTGCCATGGCCGATGTGATCGATCGTCCCGCCGATGGCGCCGCGCGGCCCTCACCCGATGAACCCGAAGCCATAGAAATGGCGTCGCGCGATGAGATTGCGGCCGTGCAGCTTTCGCGGCTGACGTGGTCGCTTCGACATGCCTATGACAATGTCGGGCATTACCGGACCGCGTTCGACCAGGCCGGCGTGCACCCGAGCGACCTCAAAGACCTCGCTGATCTGGCGCTGTTCCCCTTCACCACCAAAGCCGACCTGCGGCAGAACTATCCGTTCGGCATGTTCGCCGTGCCCCAGTCGGAGATCCGGCGCGTCCACGCCTCATCGGGCACAACCGGCCACCCGACCGTGGTCGGCTACACCGCGGCCGACATAGATACCTGGGCCGGCCTGGTCGCACGCAGCCTGCGCGCGGCAGGGGTCCGCTCCACCGACAAGGTCCACATCGCCTACGGCTACGGCCTATTCACCGGCGGAATAGGCGCGCACTACGGGGCGGAGCGCCTGGGCTGCACGGTCATCCCCATGTCGGGTGGCATGACCGAACGCCAGATCCAGCTCATCACCGACTTTGAGCCCGACGCCATCATGGTCACCCCGTCCTACATGCTCACACTGATCGACGCGATGGAACGCGCTGGCACCGATCCGCGCAAAACTTCCTTGCGTACCGGCGTCTTCGGTGCCGAACCCTGGACCGAACAGATGCGCGCCGAGCTCGAACACAAGCTCGACATCGACGCCGTCGACATCTATGGATTGTCGGAGGTAATCGGCCCGGGGGTTGCGCAGGAGTGCGTCGAAACCAAAGACGGACTGCATATCTGGGAAGACCATTTCTATCCCGAGATCATCGATCCGGAAAGCGGCCGAGTTCTCCCCGACGGAGCCGAAGGGGAGCTGGTTTTCACCTCACTGACCAAGCAGGCGTTCCCGATCGTCCGGTACCGCACCCGCGACCTCACGGCACTATTGCCCGGTACCGCGCGCAGCATGCGGCGGATGCGCAGGATCGCAGGGCGCACCGACGACATGATCATCCTGCGCGGTGTCAACCTTTTCCCGACCCAGATCGAGGAGCTGATCTTCGGAATCCAGGCCCTGACACCGGAATTCCACTGCGTTCTCGCCCGCGCCGGCCGACTCGACACTCTGACCGTGCATGTGGAAAGCCGGCCGGGTGCGACGCCAGAGATGCGTGCGGACGCCGCCGAGGCGCTTACCGGGCAGATCAAGAGCCGCATCGGCGTCAGCGTGACGGTCAACGTTGTCGAGCCGAACAGCATGGCGCGCTCGGAGGGCAAGGCGAGGCGGCTGATCGACAACCGTCCCAAAGGCTGACAGCCCGGCACTGGCGGTGGCTGTGGTGGCCCGCGAACCCGTCAACGCCTTCGGCCGCGCGGGCAGCACCTGCGCTTGACCGCTACCAGCATCTCGATCTCGACGCAGATGTCGAACGGCAACTCGGCCATGCCGACGGCGGAACGGGCGTGCCGACCGACCTTCTCACCGAAGACCTGCACGAGCAGTTCCGAGCAGCCGTCGATGACGGCGGGGGTGTCGGTGAATCCGGGAGCGCAGTTCACCATGCCGAACAGCTTGAGCACCGATCGCACGCGATCGAGGGATTCGACTTCCGCGCGCAGCGCCGACAGCAGGAACAGCCCTGTGAGGCGGGCGGCCGATCGGGCGGCCTCCGGCGTGAGGTCGATTCCCACCTTGCCCCGGATGCCGGGGACGGAGCCGCCATGCCCGTTCCAAATGGGCCCGTGGCCGGATATGAACACCAGGTCGCGATCACTTTTGGCCGCAAGGTATCTGCCGGCGGCCGGTGCCGGGGCCGGCAGCTCGATGCCGAGCTGCACGAGACGTTTCTCCGGCGTTGATGCGGGCTTCACGCCGGCCGCCGGGCGCAACGACTGGACGGCCGGCCCGCGCAGCGGCCGCACCGCCCGCGAAACCCATCGTCCATCGGCGCTCATCTCCTCGTGGCCGTGGCGGCAGGGGCACCGCGCTGTGACCGCACTTGTGACACCATGTCACGCATGGCATATTACATATTGTCATCGATGGCACGCCAGCCACGGCCCCCCGGCACCGCGCAACGGCATCGAGGGGCCGAAAGTTTCGGAACTCCGCGCACGACGCACCGCCCCCATGGCTGGCGCACCAACCGAATCCCGACGGCGCCTTAGGAATTGAATCGTGACGATCCAGACATTGCCCCCCGAACCGTCCTTTCTCATTTTCGGCGCCGCCGGGCACATCGGACGCCCCTGCGCACAATGGCTCACCGAACGGCACCCCACGGCGCACATCCGGGTCGTCTCCAGCAGGCCCGACATGGCCGCCGCCCTGGCCGAAGCGCACCCGGACGCCGAGGTCATGATCGCCGATTACCTGCGCGCCGACGACATGATCGCGGCCTTCGATGGGATCCACGCGGCGTTCGTGCTCACCCCCGATTTCATCGACGAGAAGGTCGCCATGGCCAATGTGGCCGACGCGGTCAACGCAGCCGGAACGCTCGTGCGGCTGGTCCGGCTGATCGGCGACCCGCCGGGAATCCGCGACGAAGCGGAGGTGCTGGCGTTGTGGGGCCCCGACTACAAGAACGAAACCGCCCTCCATCATCTGCGAGCCCGTAAAGTCTTGACGGGAGCGGGCGTTCCGGTCGTATACATGAACATCCCGGGCTGGTTCTTCGAGGATTTCTCCGAGTTCCTGGTGGACCCGATACGTGACAAGCGCACGTTCGTCATGGCGGCGGACCGGCCGATGAACTTCATCGCGACCCGCGACATCGGCCGCTGCGCGGCCGAGCTGCTGCTGGACCCCTCGCTGACCGAGGCCGGCGAGACCCTGCACCTGGAGAACGGCATCGACACGATGATCAGGTTCAGCAGGATCGCGGACATCATGAGCGACGCGTGGGGCGTGCCGATCGCCTACGAAGGCACCGACGAAGCCTTTCTGCGGGAACTCGGGCCCGCCCTGCGGAAGTACTACAAGCGCGACGACGCCGCCGAGCACATCCTGGCCGAATGTCATCATGAGGTTCCCTTCATCAACGAACTTCTCAAGCGCGGCAACGACCTGCGGGGCGGGGAACGCCACCTCACTCCAGAAATGCTCGGTTTCGAGCCGCTTCCGTTGAAATCGTGGTTCCGGGACAACAGGGACGTCTTCATTTCCGAGTGCGGCTGACCGCGTGTGTCGGCGGCGGCGGCAACGATGAGCGGGTAAGGAGGGCGGCGCGGTGAGGCGTGAAGCGTTCGGTACGACGTTCTTTGGCGCTGAGGGTTTCCTGGACACGGCCACATCTGGGCTCCCGCCGTGCTTTGTCGCCGACGCGATGCGCGATTGCGTGCGGTCGTGGGCGCAAGGGCGCCTGCAGATGAGCACGTTCGACGCGCCCATGCGCGCCAGCCGCGCGGCGTACGCCGCCCTGGTCGGCGTCGATGAGAGCCGGGTGACGATGGGCACCAGCGTCTCGTCGGCCATCGGCCTGGTGGCCGCGTCGATACCCGACGGCACCCGGGTGGCGACCCTGCGCGGCGAATTCACCAGTGTCACCTTTCCCTTCGCCGCCCAGGCTGCGCGGGGCGTCACGGTCACGGAGTTGCCCGCCGGCCTGCTCGAGGATGCGGCGGGTGACTTCGACGTGGTGGCAGCCAGTCTCGTGCAATCGGCCGACGGCGCCGTGCTGGACGTCGAAAGGTTGCGTCGCAACGCCGCCGAATCCGGAACGCTCACGCTCATCGATGCGACCCATGCGCTGGGCTGGAGGAACATCGAGATGCCGTGGGCCGACGCCGTGGTTTCGGTCAGCTACAAGTGGCTGCTCGGGCCGCGCGGTGTGGCGTGGATGTCGTTGAGCCAACGCCTGTCGGATGCACTGATACCGCACTTGGCCAATCCCTATGCGGGCGAAGATCTATGGTCCTCGGTGTACGGCCTGCCGATGCGGCTGGCCGGCGGCGCGCGGCGGTTCGACGCGGCGCCGGTCTGGTTCAGCATCTTGGGGGCGGGGCTCGCGCTGCCCTGGGTGGCATCGCTGGACCGGGTCGCGGTGGAGGCCCATGGCGTGGGTTTGGCGAATCGGCTGCGAGCCGAACTCGGCATGCCCGCCGTCGACTCACCGATCGTCTCCATCCCTGGCTCCCCCCACACCGATTCCCTGCGGCGGGCCGGGGTCCGGGCATCGGTGCGCGCCGGCTCCGCCCGCGTCGGCTTTCATCTGTACAACACCGATGGCGACCTCGACCGGCTGCTCGACGGGCTCTCGCCGCGCGGAAGGCCACCACCACAACGCGCAACCCATTGCGAGGAGCCCAGATGAAAGAACTGACCGGCAAGACCGCCCTGGTCACCGGAGCGTCCGGCGGCATCGGTCGCGCCATCTGCCTGGCGCTCGCCGATGCCGGCGCCGCCGTGGTGGTTTCTGGTCGACAACGCGGTGCTCTCGAGGAGCTCGTTGTCGAGCTGCGCACGAAAGGTAGCCGTGCACGTGCCATTCCGATCGACCTGAGGGACGCTGCGGCAGCAGACGACCTTCTCGGCAGCGTCGAGCGGGACGTTGGCCCCGCCGACATTTTGGTCAACAACGCCGGCGTCGAACAGCCCGCCGCGTTCACCGACATGACGCCCGACGACATCCGCACCATGGTCGAGGTCAACTTGACCGCCACCATGCTGCTCACCCATCGAGTCCTGCCCGGCATGCTCAATCGCGGGCGTGGCCACATCGTCTTCGTCTCTTCGGGACTGGCGAAGATGGGCAGCGCCTACCAAGTGCCCTATTCCGCGACCAAGGCTGCCCTGCTCGCGCTGACACAGGCGCTACGCGCCGAATACCGTCATACCCCCGTAGGTTTCTCCGTCGTGTGCCCCGGGTTGGTGACCGGGGCCGGGATGTACCAACGCATGCTCGACAACGGATTTGCCGCCAGCCCCCTGCTCGGCACGACCACGACCACTCGAGTGGCTCGCAAGATCGTGGCGGCCATTCGCCACGACCGCCCCGAAGTGCACGTTACCGGCGCGCCCGTCCGGCCCATCGCCGCAGCCATTGCACTCAACCCGCGACTGGCCGAAATGATCACGGACCGTGCCGGCATGACCGAACTGTTCCGTCGCGTCGCCGCCGGCCGCGCCGAAACCAACAAGACGTGAGAGTGCGTTAAGTCGCCGCCGCCGACCCGTACAGCGTGCGGATCCAGATGATCGCCAGGGCTTCGGTGACCGCCGCCGGGTCGCTGAACGGGGGGTGCCCGAACGATGCGAGCAAGTATCGCTCGTTCATCCACGTCAGCGCGCGGGCGACCTCGTAGGGCTCGGTGATGTCGCTCCGTCCGGCCTCGACGTCCGCTTCGATTCGGTGCGCCGTTGCGGTGAGAAGGCGGTCGGCCAGCCGGTCGTAGAGCGCGCCGATCTCCGGGTCGTGCCGGGCGGTATCGGAGATGGCTTGGATGAGGCGACCGTGTTCGACGAAAACCGTTGTCAGGCCGCCGAGGCTCGTGCGCAGCTCGGCCACGGGGTCCTCGGCCGGCGCCATCCAGTTGTCGGCGACGTGATCCAACTCGAGTCCGACGTCGTCGAGCATCGCCATCAACAGGTGTTGGCGGTCCTCGAAATGGCGGTAGAAGGCGGTGCGCGCGACGTCGGCGGCCGAGGTGATGTCGTCGAGCGAAATCTCCGCCCAGCGTTGCTCTTCGAGCAGGCCGTGCGCGGCGTCGAGCAGCCGACGGCGGGCATTGCGTCGATGCTCGCGCCGGCGCGCCTGCAGATCGCTTTGTCGAGTAGTCAGGAGCGGCAACCTTCTTGCGGTAAGGGGCGGGTCCGCCAGACCGACCGTGGTCGCAGACGCGCGGTGGGCGTGGCAGTTCCACCCGCGAGCATATCTGACGGCAATTTGAACTGCGTTATTGACATGCTGTCACACGTGTAGTTACGTTTGCTTCCGTACCGGTCCGGACGTATCGGTCAAGACCCGGAGAAGGTGTCGGAGAAGGGGCGTGTGCACCTCGCCATGACCACTGCGCGCCAGGTCGGCCAAAGCCCGCCGGGGCTCAATTTGCGGCGACTGGCCGCCGGAGGCGGCCGCTATCTCGCCGATGAGCAGGTTGCCGGCGAGCTGCACCTCGTGGTGGTCCGTTCCCGTGAACCGCACGCCCGCATCTCGGTCGTTACGAGCAAGGCGTGCGCCGCTCCCGGGGTGCACGCAGTCCTGGTCGGCTCCGACGTCCGTTCCGCGACCGACCCGATGGCGATGATGTGGACGACCCAGATCCAGGCCGACGCCCCCACGTGGTGTCTGGCCGGCGAACGGGTTCGCTATGTGGGCGAACCGATCGCAGCAGTCGTCGCCGACGACGCCTACCTCGCCGAGGACGCCGCCGAGCTCGTGGACGTCAGTTATGAACGGCTGCCGGCGGTGGTCGAGGCAGGCGCCGACAGCGCACCGCTGATCTATGACGACTGGCCGGACAACGTCTTCGGCCGGACACGGTTCGAGGCCGGCGACCCCGACGCCGCCCTGTCGACGGCGGCGCTGATCGTCGCCGGCCGCTACACCAGCAATCGGGTCGCCGGGCTCTCACTGGAGACGCGCGGGGTACGCGCCGCATGGGACATCATCGGCGATTCCGTCACCGTGTGGACCTCGACGCAGGCGCTGCATCAGGTGCGGACCTCGTTGAGCACCACGTTGCGGGTCCCCGAGAGCCGGGTGCGGGTGATCTGTCCCGATGTCGGCGGGGCGTTCGGCAACAAGACGTGCGCGTACATCGAGGAAACCCTGGTGGCCTTCGCCGCGCGCGTCGTGGGCCGTCCCGTCCGCTGGATCGAAAGCAGATCCGAGGCGTTCACCGCCACCGTTCACGGACGCGGAACGGCGGTCGACCTCGAGTTGGGGCTCAACGCTGACGGCACCATCACCGGACTGCGGGGCACAGTCGTCCTCGATTGCGGGGCAACGCCCTACATGGCCGGCGCCGGGTCCGGGGTGGTCACCGCGGCCATGCTGACCGGTCCGTACCGGGTCACCGACGCGCTGAGCGAGCTGGTCGCGGTGGTGACCAACAAAACGCCGATCGGGGCGTACCGCGGCTTCGGCATGCCGGAAGCCACCTTCGCCATCGAGCGTGCGCTGGACGAGGGAGCGCGACGCCTGGGCATCGATCCGATCGAGATCCGACGCCGCAACCTCTTGCGTCCCGAGGAATTGCCGTATTGGACCCCCGCGATGATGTGCCTGGACAGCGGGCGCTACGGCGAACTGCTCGACCTAGTCGCCGACCACGTCGACTGGCCGCGCGCCCGCCGCGAGGCCGCCGAAGCCCGCGCCAGGGGGCGACTGGCTGGCGTCGGCGTCGCCTGCTACGTCGAGGCTTCCAACTTCGGCCCGTCGGCGGCCGCGGCGATGATGGGGATCAACAACCCCGGCCACGACCGCGCGGTGGTCCGCATGGACGCGGCGGGCCTGGTGACCGTGTTGACCGGGCAGATCCCGATGGGCCAGGGGCTCGAGACCGTCCTTGCGCAGGTGGCCGCCGACGAGATCGGCGTTGCGCTGGAATCGGTTTCGGTCATCTACGGGGATACGCAGGCCTGTCCGTACACCGGCTATGCCAGCGGCGGCAGCCGCGGCGCCGGGGTGGCCGGCTCCGCCGTCATGATGGCCGCGCGGGGGCTGCGCGAACGGATGCGGGTCATTGCCGCCCACATCCTCGAGGCAGGCGATTCGGCGGGCATTCAGGACACGGACTCCGGCTTCGCCGACGCAGCCGGCGTCAGCGTCACCGTCGGCCAGGTCGTCGAAGCCGCCTGGCGTGCAATAGATCTTCCGCCCGATACCGAGCCCGGGCTCGAGTCGTCCTTTACCTACGATCCGCGGAACTTCGCCTTCACTTTCGGTGTGGTCGCGGTCGTGGTCGAAATCGATCGTGACACCGGCGCGGTGTCGGTGCGGCGGCTGGTCTTCGGGCACGACTGCGGCCCGCAGCTCAACCCCGCGCTGGTCGTCGGGCAGATCGAGGGCAGCACCGCACAGGGGATCGGCGCGGCGCTGTACGAGCAGTTGCCCTACACCGACGACGGCCAACCCGTGGTCCAATCGATGTGGGATTACTTTCCCCCGCTGCCGGCCAACGTGCCGCCGGTCGAACTCGTGCACCTCGAAACACCCTCTCCGTTCTCGCTCAACGGCGCCAAAGGGGCCGGGGAAAGCGGTGCCATTCCGCTGCCCGCGGCACTTGCCAACGCGATCCGCGATGCCATCGGGGCCGAACCCGCCCACATCGTCGACACCATTCCGATCACCGCCGACCGGCTGCTCGCCGCGTTGGATTCGATGACCTCCACCCCCGCGCCCCAGCCACAACCGTCTGCGCCCGTGCGTGTATGGGCGACAGGTGGCGGCAGCGGCTTCTGAGAGATTAAGTCAGGGCGGAGACGGTCTGGGATGTAAGGATTCCGGCGTCGGCCAACCGCGAGAAGAACGTCACCAGCCGCGGATTGTGCCGGGTAGCGATTTCCAGCAGTTGCCTGGCCTCGTCCGTCCGTCCCCGGCGCGCCTGCAGCACCGCTTGCCAGAACGTCGCTTCGGGATTGTCGCCCAGCGCCGTCGCCACCGCCGCCAGCGATGCGACCGCCGAGAGATAGACGCAATCGGGTTGCGGTGGGCCGAGAATCGGGCCGCTCGGGTCGAACACCACTTGCGACATCTCGTCGACCGCATCGTTGAGCTCGAGCAGCCGGTTCAGTTCCCCGACGGGGTCCTGATCGTCCTCCACGCGGAGATCGCGCACGATGCCATCCCAGGGCGCATCGGTCGGCGCTCCGTCGACGACCAGAACCGCGGCCGATTGCCGCCCGCGAATGTCACCACCCGCTTCATCGGCGGCGAGTAGGCCGGCCAGGAGGCGGTGGGCGAGATCACCGTCAGCGCCGTCGAAGCCACGCACCATCGCCTGCGGCACGCCGTCGTTGTCGAGCATGTTGCCCAACCCCACGACATGCTCGCCTCGCGCCACACCCGCGGCGCCGACACATCGAGTGCCGCTGTGAATTGCGAAGTCCCCCGCCGCATCCAGGAACGCGACCTGCCTGATCTCACGGTCGGCATCCGACCGCAGCAGTTGCCGCAGTGCGTCCGGCGCGCGGCTGCCGGCCCGCATCAAGGCCAGGCCGCGCGGCCCGTAGCCGCGGAGCGCGAACGCCTGTGTGGCGACTACACCGACACCGGCCTCGGCCCAGGTCACCACGGAGCCGACGCCCAGGTAGTGCGACTGCGATGCAACGCCCAGATGGCCCGTGCGCGGATCGCGGGCAAGCAGCGAGAAGGTCAAGAGAAATCGGTCTCCTCGCAGAGCTGTGTGAGATGCCGCTTGTACTCGGCCGTTTGGGTGAGCGGCATCAACTTGCCGAGTTTGGCCACGTCACCGGCAAGCTTGATGCGCCCCTCCATGAACGCCGTCGTCGGGGGCAGTTCCCCCCGCAGGATTGCGACGGAGTCGCCGAACGACGCCGTCATGGTGCCATCGGCGGCGGGGTCGTCACCCAGCTGCTGTTCCACGGCCCGGCCGTCGCGGACGTCGGCGTAGTAGCGGATTTCGCCGCCGCCGGGCGCGTTGGTGAGACGGTATTGCACCCGGGCCGTCGCGCCGGGGCGTACCGCGAACGTCTGCTGGAGCGCGGTCTGCCGGGACAACCATTCCTGAGATGCGTATTTCATCGTCTCGCCTTCGTCGTTGGTTTCGTGTTGTTGCCGTCGATTACCGCAAGCCTGTCGGCCACCAGTTCCTCGGCCGCGGCGATGATCGGCGCGTAGCCGGTGCAGCGGCACAGCGACGAGCTGAGGTGTTTGCGTATCTGGGTGGACGTCGGGCGCCCGCCGGCGTCGACCTCGGCAAGCAGTTCCTCGATCAGCACCACGAAGCCGGGTGTGCAGAAGCCGCACTGCAACGCGTGATGCCGCACCAGGCAGTCCTGCACCTTCGAGGCACGCCCGGGCGGGCTGAGCCCTTCGATCGTGACGACGTCAGTGTCGTCGGCCTGCACGGCCAGCGTCAGACACGCACGCGCGGAGCGCGATTCGAGGAGCACGTTGCACGCGCCGCACAACCCCTCGCCGCAGCCGATGTGCGTACCGGTGAGGCCGAGCCGTTCCCGCAGGAAGTCGACGAGCGTCATTCGTGCGGGCACGCAGGCGCGCACCGCCCGGCCGTTCACCCGGACTTCGATGGCCACATCGTCGGTCATGCCAGATCCTCCCGCAGGCGACGCAGCAGGCGAGCGACGATTCGGATCGCCAGCCGTCGACGATGGTCGGCGCATGCCCTTGTGTCGCCGAGGAATTCGAGTTCTGCGGCCAGCGTGCGACTCGCGTGCTCGATGCCGGGGTCATCGAGCGCCCCCGCCAGCGGCGCGGTAATGCCCGACGGGGCACGCATCGGCTTCTGACCCTCGCCGCCCACGCCGATGCGCACATCGGTGGCGCCTTCGGCGCTGAGGCGAGCGCTGACCGCGGCGCTCAACAGCGGGGTGTCGCCTGCACCGCGGATCGTCACCTTTTCGAAATGTCCCACGGTGCCCGCTTGCGGGCGGTCGTACCGTACGGCGTGCAGCAACTCGTCGTCATCGAGCGCGGTGCGGCGCGGAGCCAGGAAGAAATCGTCTGCGGCGATTCGCCGCAGGCCGCGTGTCGAGGCCGCGGTCACCTCGCCGCCGAGGAGCACCAGGCACACGCCGAGCTCTGCGGCGGGGTTGGCGTTGGCCAGGCTGCCGCAGATCGTCCCGCGATTGCGGGTGGTGACCTTGCCGACCCCGGGCAAGGCCTGCGTTAGCACACCGAACCCCCGCAGCTCGGGATGGAGCTCTGCCGTTCGCTGCGTGACCGCGGCGCCTATCCGCACACCGTCTGGCGTGGCGGACAATTCGTGGAGTTCGGCGATCCTGCAGATGTCGACGAGGCGGCGCGGGCGGTCCAGCCGGCGGACCAGGCGCGGCATCAGGCTCTGTCCCCCGGCCAGCACCCGGGTTCCGTCGGGGTCGCGAGCCAGTTCGGCGCAGGCTTCGGTCACGGTGGACGCGGCCACGTAGTCGAACGCTGCCGGGCGCATCACGAGCCTCGCGCTGCCGGGGATTCGCAGGACGACTCGGCCTCATCGATGTGTGCGACGAGCAGCGCCGCAATTCGTCGCGGGTCCTCGAGGTGGGCCATGTGCCCCAGCCCCGCCAGCACCGTGCAGTCGGTGCGCAGGGCGGTGGCCAGCGCCGCACCCAGGGCGGGCGGACAGGTCCGGTCGTGCTCGCCGGCCAGCACCCGGGCCGGCGACGCGGCCCGCGCGGCGGCCGCCGAGACGTCGGCAGACAGCGCCGCGCGCAGGATCCGCTCGATCACCGCCTCGTCGCGAAACGCGGCCAACCGCACCGAGTGCCGCAACATCTCTTCGTCGGCATCCGGCCCGAAGCTCGCCGCAGCGGCCTGCTCGAAAAACGACTCCGCGCCCAGCCGGCGCAACTCGGTGACGGCGGCTTCGGCATCGGCGCCGGCGGCCACGCTGAGTGCCCCACCGACGAGTGTCAGCGACGCAACGCGATCGGGCTCGGTTGCGGCCAGCGTGACGCAGACGCCCGCGCCGAACGAGGCTCCGACCAGGTGAGCGCGCGTGATGCCCAGTGCGCGCATCACAGCGCTGACATCGGCGGCGTAGTCGGCGGCTTCGTACCGACCGCCCGGCGCCGAATCGCCATGGCCGCGAAGGTCGACGGCGAGTAGCCCGCGACCCGCCACCAGGCGGGCCACCGGCGACCACTGCTCGGCGGCTCCGTTGATGCCGTGCACGAACACCACCGGTGGCCGGGGCGAGTCGGATTCGGCCACCAGGCAGCTGATGCGCCCCGCCGGACCCGGCACGAAGCGTCGCCGCACCGCCTAACCCCGATCGCGTGGGCGCGCCGGCGTCATCGTCCGCCCATCTGGTCGGGCACATGCGCCGAGAAGTGCGTGTGGACGAGCCGCCATTCGCCACCGCGGCGCCGCCAGATCTCGGTGCTGCGCATGCCGCCGTCGTAGGCGCCCAGTTCACCGAAATCCGCTTGATAGCGGCTCAGGTACGTAACCCATGCGACGTCGCCCTCGACCTCGACGCGTTCATCGCGCAGATCCGCGCTCACCGCCTGCCCACTCATGTTGGACGACAGGGTGTCCCACAACCGGGCGATGTGGTCCTGTCCGATGTAGGCAGAGCCGTTGAGGTTGTACCAGACGAGCTCATCGGGGTTGGCGCTCGCGCGCCGTCTCAGATAGCGCGAATCCAGCGGGCTGTTGGCGTCGACGAATTCCCGGTGCAGCCGCATGATTTCGGCGGCATCACCCTCGAGCACAGTGGCGCTCTGCGTCATCTGCGTTTCGTCCTCTCACGGTTCGGCATTCAGGATTTGGCGGCCATCGTGGGCCGGTTTTCGGCCAGCAGCCCGACCAGGTCGGGGACCTGGCCGGGCGGCATGAACGGGGCTATGGCGACCTCGTCGACGCCGGTCTGGGCGTACGCCGCCAACGATTCGCCGACGCCATCGGGCGGGCAGACCATGGCCACGGCGTCGATCACGTCCGGGGTGAACACCTCCAACGCCGCGGCCGGGTCACCGGAGGCGACCGCCGCGACCAGGACGCCCGGCGGGATCGCACCAGCCGCAAGGTATTCCGTGGTAGCCGCGTCGAATGTCGACAGCAACGAGGCCACCTGCGTCCGCGCACCGTCGATGTCCTCGGTGATGAAGGCGGGAACCACGACAGAGATCCGGAAACTTTCCCGCGACCGGCCGGCCGCGGCCAGCGTCTCCTCGACCCGCCGCACGGTTTCGCTCAGGTAGGCGCGCGACGAACCGGCGCTCAGGCACACACCGTCGGCGTATCGCGCCGCCGTCTCCACCATTTTCGGGCGCACCGCCATGATGTCCAACGCCGGTGGCGCCGCCAGCGGGTTCAGCTGGTACCGCTCAAAGCCGAATCCCGGGTAGCCCCCCGTCAACTCGACGCCGGCGAGGGCGGAGCTCAGCGCGCGGTGCAGTGCGACGGTCGAGGCGATCGGCCTGTCGATCGAGCGGCCCAGCTTGGCGACCATGTCCGGCACGCCGGTGCCGATCGCGGCGCGCACGCGGCCGGGGGCGATCTCGGCCAGCGACGCGAGTTCCATCGCCGTGACGCCGGGGTGGCGACCCGCGGGATTGATGCCCATCAGCGCGAGCTCCAGCCGCTCGGTTTCCCGCAGATAGACCGTCGCGGGCACAACCGCGTCGTGAGCGCAGATGTGTTCGGCGTACCAGATGCCGTCCAGTCCGCACTCTTCTGCGGCGAGGACCGCCGGCAGGTCGGCGAAGATCGAGCCGAATCCGGTGAACGACAGACTCAATCGCACGAGGCTCAAACCCCAATCTATGGTGCGGGACGCGGTCGCGCGGACGCGTGCATCCGCGTTGGTGCCCATCACGTAACTACAACTGTGACACTGTGTCAAGAACGATGTTTCACTTGGTGTGCCGACATGTGCGAGACTCGAATTCGTGACCACCCGTCAGACGGACCTGCAAGCGCGTCGCCGCGAGCACCGCCGCAACGCACGTCGCCGCATCCTCGACGCCGCGCACGCCCTGCTCGAACAAAAGGCATGGGCGGAAATCTCGCTCGACGACATCACGTCTGCCGCAGACGTTGCCCGCACGGCCTTTTACCGCCACTTCGACGATCGGCAGAACCTGCTGATGGCGATGCTCGGCGACGTCGGCCTCGAATTGGACCACGTGGCCGACAACTGGTTGGCGAAGTCGGACGATCCGGTCGCCGAGCTGCGCCGCAGCCTGGAGGCGCTCACCGCCCTCTGGGTCGAGCACGGACGGCTTATCGAGGCGATCTCCGACACCGCCCGACACGATCCCGAGATCGCCGCGCTCTACCAGGAGCTCGCCGATCGTCTCGCCGAGCAGACCGCGTGCCGCATTACGTCGGATCTGGCCGCGGGACGCAGCCACATCACCGAGCCTGCGGAAGTGGCGCGGGCGCTGACGTGGATGAACGAGCGCTATCTCATAGCGGCGTTCGGTCGGCGGCCGATCACCGACCCGGCCACCGCCGCGGCGGCGCTGCAGACCGTCTGGATCAACACGTTGTACGGGCCGTGCCCGAGGGATCACACGTGACGACGCGACTACTGGTTCGGGGCGGCCACGTCTTCGACCCGATCGGCGGGACGGCGGGGCCCGCGGACGTCGCCGTCGAGGGCACCCGGGTTGTCGGCGTCGGCGCGGGACTGGACGGCGACACCGCGATCGACGCCACCGGTCAACTGGTGGTTCCCGGCTTCATCGACTGCCATGTGCACGTCATGCTCGACGACGTCGACACGTTGCGCCTGCTGCAAACGCCATTGTCGCTGCGGTTCTTTCAGGCCGCGCGCAACCTGCGGCTGACGTTGCGCGCCGGCGTGACGACAATCCGGGACGCCGCCGGCGCCGACCTGGGTGTCAAGCAGGCACTCGCCGCCGGGCTCGTCGAGGGTCCCGACATGCGGATCGCCATCGGAATGCTCAGCCAAACCGGCGGCCACGGTGACGAATGGCTTCCCACCGGCGAGTGTGTGCACGCGTTGTGGCCCACCTATCCCGGCCGGCCGTCGACCGTCGTCGACGGCGTTGACGCGATGCGCCGCGCGGTCCGCGAACTCGTGCGCGCTGGAGCCGATGTCATCAAGGTCGCGACCACCGGCGGCGTGATCAGTCCACGAAGTGATCCGCGGCGCGCGCAGCTGGCCGAGGACGAACTCGCGGTCATGATGGCGGAGGCACGCGCCGCGCACCTGCCGGTGATGGCGCACGCCCAGGGTGCGCAGGGCGTCAAGAACGCGGTCCGGGCCGGAGTGCGCTCCATCGAACACGGTGTCTACCTCGACGACGAGGCCATAGACATGATGGTCAAGAGTGGAACGTGGCTAGTGCCAACGCTATCCGCTCCCCGCGCGATCCTGCAGCAAGGGGGCATCGCCGAGTCGACGCGGGACAAGGCCGCTGCGGCCCTCGAAGCGCACGAAGCGTCCGTGCGGCTCGCCCACTCCGCGGGTGTCCGCATTGCGATGGGTACCGATGCCGGCATCTCCCGCCACGGCGATAACCTCCGCGAATTGGAACTGATGAACCGGGTGGGAATCTCGGCCGTCGACGCGCTGCGTGCCGCGTCGACGTCGGCGGCCGAACTGCTCGGCGCGGAAGCGGAGATCGGCGAGCTGGCCCCGGGCAAGCGGGCCGACATGGTGCTCCTGGAAGGTCCGGAGATTGCGGTGCAGCGGCTGCCCGAACGCGTACGCATGGTCATTCATCGCGGCAAAGTGGTCGGGTGAGCGTCTCAGCAGACCGTTCACCGCCGGCCCGCTGCGAGGCAGGAATAAGACAACTCGTCCTTCCAGCCCGCCGTAGCTGAGCATTCTGTTCGAACAATCCGGCCCATTCTCGCCTATCCGTCTGCAGCCCCCTAGCGTGGCTACCCATCCATCGATATGAAAGGCATGGCCATGGACCCCGGTGACGCATTTCGGTGGGATGGCGAACTCACGCTCACCCGCCATGACCCCGAGACCGGCGCGACATTCGTCATCCGGGTCGATTCGATCCGGCACGGCCGCGCCGCGGGTGGGACGCGCGCAGCCCACTACCCGTCGCTCACCGACGCGCTGGCTGACGCGGCCCGGCTCGCCGACGCCATGACATTGAAGATGGCGGTGAGCAACCTACCCATGGGCGGCGGGAAATCCGTCATCGCCCTGCCGGTCCCACGCAAGGACATCGACACGCGGGCCTGGGACCGCATCCTGCGCCTGCACGCCGAAAACATCGACAGGCTCAACGGCATCTACTGGACGGGCCCGGACGTCAACACAAACTCCGCGGACATGGACATCGTCGGCGACACAACGGGCTTCGTGTTTGGCCGCTCGGTCGGCAGAGGCGGCGCCGGGTCGAGCGCGGTCAACACGGCAGTCGGAGTCTTTGAGGCGATGAAGGCGACCGCGCGGTTCGGCGGGATGGGCGGCATCGAGGGCCTGACCGTCCTCATCCAAGGTCTCGGCGCGGTCGGCGGTCACCTCGCAACAATGGCGGCCGAGGCCGGCGCGCGCCTACTGGTCGCGGACGTCGACAGCGACCGGATCGCCTGGGCGCAGAGGTTCGGTTGCAACCCGGTCCCAATCCAGCAGGTGACCACCACGCCATGTGACATCTTCGCGCCCTGTGCGATGGGTGCCGTCGTCGACCGCGCTGTCGCGCGGCGACTCAGCGCCTCCGCGGTCGTGGGGGCCGCCAACAACATCCTGGCGGATGCCGAAGCGGGGTCGGTGCTACGTGATCGCGAAATCCTGTACGCCCCCGACTTCGTCTCCAATGCCGGCGGCGCATTGCATCTCGTCGGCCGGGAGGTGCTCGGGTGGGATGACGAGACGGTAGCGAGTTACACCGAAGCCATCGGTCAGACCCTGACGCTCGTCTACCAGATCAGCGCCGCCGACGGTGTTCCCACCGATGTGGCCGCGCGAACGCTCGCGCGCAAACGCGCCGACGCACCCGAACCCCTTGCGCGCTGAGCACGAGTCACAGCCATTCCCAGCACAGGTCGCTCCACTCCTCGAAGATCAGCCACGTGCGACTCGAACGGATTCCGGCCAGACTGTGGATCCGGTCGAGCACGACGTTGCGAAGAGTGTGGTTGTCGGGTGCACGCACCACGACCAACACATCGAAGTCTCCGCCGATCAAAGTGAACCGCTCGACGTAGCGCAGCGTTTTCAACTGCTCGGACAGCCCGCGCCAGGAATCCTGCAGAATCGTCAGGGCGATCAAAGCGGATGTGGCAAACCCGGCCCTCTCCATGTTGATTCGCGCGGTGAAGCCTTCGATGACACCCGCCTTCTCTAGCCGTTCGACCCGTGCGTAGACGTGGGTACGCGAGACGTGTGCGCGCTGCGCCAAAGCCAACATCGACAACCGGCCGTCCTTGACTAGCTCCTTGATCAACCTGCGGTCGACGTCGTCTAGTTGAATGGGTGTGACCGCGTCATCCATTTGTTCACCGCCCGCTTCCGTTCGACCATCTTCACTGGACAATCTGTCGCTCTCAGTGGGCACTGACAGCAATACGTATCGAGTATCGCTCATCTAGTTGTCATCCGGTCCACGCCTACCGAAGATCGTAAGACGAACACGCGACATCGGAGGCTACCGTGACAGTGGTCGGATCGGCTGACACATCGCTGTACCAGAAGTTCCTTCCCGCCGATACGGCCGTGCAGTTCCTCGACCCGGCCGGCCAGCCGGTCGCGAGCAGCGCCCGATATGCCCGACCGGACCCTCAGCGGTTGCTGACGATGTACCGGAACATGGTGCTGGGACGCCGCTTTGACGAGCAGGCGGTCGCATTGACGAAGCAAGGCCGGCTTGCGGTCTACCCGTCTTCTCGCGGGCAGGAGGCCTGCCAGATCGCGGCGGCGATGTGCCTGCACGCGGAGGACTGGCTGTTTCCGACGTACCGCGATTCGATGGCCCTGACGGCTCGGGGCATCGACCCGGTCGAGATCCTCGGGATGCTCGCCGGCGACTGGCACTGCTGCTTCGACGCCAAACATCACCACACCGCTCCGCAGTGCACACCGTTGGCCACTCAACTCCTGCACGCGGCAGGCTTGGCGCACGCCCTGTCGCGCACGGCGACCAGCGCGGCGGTGTTGGCCCTGTGCGGTGACGGGGCCACCAGCGAGGGCGATTTCCACGAAGCCCTGAACTTCGCCGCCGTGTTCAGGGCGCCGGTGATCTTCCTGGTGCAAAACAATGGCTTTGCCATCAGCGTTCCGCTGGCCCGCCAGTCTGTGGCTCCGTCGTTGGCGCACAAGGGGGTTGGCTACGGCATCGGCAGTGAGCAGGTCGACGGCAATGATCCCGTCGCCATGCTTGCCGTGCTGGACGCGGCGCGCGACTACGTGCTGGCGGGAAACGGACCGGTCATCGTCGAGGCGCACACGTATCGGATATCCGGCCACACCAACGCCGACGACCCGGGCCGGTACCGCACCGAGGGCGAGGTGGCGGCGTGGACGGCCCGCGACCCCCTACGGCGACTGGAAACCTTCCTGCGCGCCCAGGGATTGGTGGACGACGCCTACGCCGCCGCATTGACCGCCGAGGCGGACGGCTTTGCCACCACGATCCGAGACGGCATGAATCGTGACCGGCCCCCCGAGATCGACGATTTGTTCCGGTACGTGTACGCCGAGCCGACCACCCAACTGCAAGAACAACAAAACCACGCCCGTATCGAATTCACCCCCGATCTCGACGAGGACGATCAATGACACCGACCACGATGGCGCAGGCTTTGAACGCCGCCTTACGCGATGCGCTCGACGACGACGATTCCGTGGTGGTGTTCGGAGAGGACGTCGGCGCACTCGGGGGCGTCTTCCGCGTCACCGACGGCCTGGCCGAGGCGTTCGGGGCCGACCGGTGTTTCGACACTCCACTGGCGGAGTCCGGAATCATCGGATTCGCGGTCGGGATGGCGATGGGGGGTTTTCGGCCGGTGGTCGAGATGCAGTTCGACGCCTTCGCCTACCCGGCCTTCGAGCAGGTCGTGTCGCACGTCGCCAAGCTGCGGAACCGGACTCGCGGCGTCCTGTCGGCGCCGCTGGTGATCCGCGTGCCCTACGCCGGTGGTATTGGCGGAGTCGAGCACCACTGCGATTCGAGCGAGGCCTATTACGCCCACACGCCGGGGCTCAAAGTCGTCACGCCGGCGACGGTCGCCGATGCCTATGGGCTGTTGCGCGAGGCCATTGACGATCCCGATCCGGTCGTGTTCCTCGAGCCGAAGCGGCTCTACTTCTCCAGGGACGACGTCGAGCTGCGCCGAGGCGCGAAGATCGGGCAGGCCCACGTGCTCCGAGCGGGCACGGATATCACGTTGATTGCCTTCGGGCCATCGGTGGAGCCGGCCCTGCACGCCGCGAGGGCAGCCGCCGAGGACGGGCGGGACGTCGAACTCGTCGACTTGCGATCGATCGTGCCGTTCGACGACGCGACGGTGACGGCCTCGGTCCGCAAGACGGGTCGCTGCGTAGTGGTACAGGAGGCGCCGGGGTTCGCCGGCGTGGCTGCCGAAATCGCCGCGCGCATCCAGGAGCGCTGCTTTCACCACTTGGCGGCACCGGTGCTGCGGGTATGCGGCTACGACATCCCTTACCCCGCACCGAAATTGGAACGCTGGTATCTGCCCACCTGCGACCGCATTCTCGACGCCGTCGATCGGCTGCAGTGGGATGACCATCCCGACACCCGCTGGGCGGTCGGCGCGTGACCGATCAGACCTTCATGCTGCCCGACCTCGGTGAGGGGCTTACCGAAGCGGTGATCACGCGGTGGCTGGTCGACGTCGGCGACAGCGTCGGCATCGACCAACCGGTCATGGAGGTGGAGACCGCCAAGGCCTGCGTTGACGTGCCGATCCCGTTCGCCGGCACGGTCGTCGAACTGCACGGGGCGGTGGGCGTCGCCGTGGCAGTCGGGTCACCGTTGATCACCGTGCGCACCAGTGGCTTCCCCGACCCTCCCGAAAGCGGCGACACGTTCGGCCACCACCGGGACGAAGAGCGCGCCGGTTCGGGCAATGTACTCATCGGTTACGGAACCAGCGCTCACGACGCTTCACCTCGCCGGCGCCGACGAGCTGCGGTGACGGTGCGGGGTTCTGCGGCGAAGGTCATCTCGCCGGTTGTCCGAACGCTTGCGCGCGACAACGGTATCGCCCTGGAGCAGCTTTCCGGCAGCGGCGCCGGCGGCGTCATCACCCGCGCCGACCTCGAGCGGGCGATCGCGGCTAGGGAACCTGGGGCCGACGAGGACGATCCCCGCATTCCCGTCACCGGGGTCCGGAAGTTCATCGCGGACAAGCTGAGCGCCAGTCGCCGCGAAATCCCTGACGCCACTGTGTGGGTCGACGCCGACGCGACCGGGTTGTTGGACGCGAGAGGACTGCTGAGCGCGACGGCCCCCGTCAGCCTCCTCGCATTGCTGGCCCGGCTCACCGTCGCCGCGCTGCGCCAGTTTCCCGAGTTGAACGCGTCCTTCGACGCCGAACGCCAGCAGATTGTGCGGCACCGCCACATTCATCTCGGGATTGCGGTGCAGTCGTCGCGCGGGTTGGTGGTTCCCGTCATCCCGCACGCCGACGCGCTCGACACCGTGGCGCTGTCGAACAACCTCGCCGAAGTCATTTCTCTGGCCCGCGACGGCAAGCTGCCGCCCGCACGGCTGGCAGGCGGCACCGTGACGTTGAACAACTACGGTGTCTTCGGTGTCGACGGGTCGGCGGCGATCATCAACGCTCCTGAGGCGGCCATCCTCGGCGTCGGCCGCATCATCGACCGGCCGTGGGTCCTCGGCGGTGAGCTGGCCGTGCGGAAGGTGACCCAGCTGTCGCTGACCTTCGACCACCGGGTCTGCGACGGCGGCTCGGCCGGCGGCTTCCTGCGGCTGTTCGCCGACTACGTGCAGAACCCCGTCACGGCGTTGGCCCTGCTGTGACGGCGGTTCAGCACAGCGACGTGCTGATTCTCGGTGGCGGCCCCGCAGGGTACGCGTGCGCGCTGCGGGCCGGCCAGCGTGGATTGTCGGCGGTACTGATCGAGGCCGACGAACTCGGCGGCACCTGCCTGCACCGCGGCTGCATACCGACCAAGGCGCTCCTGCATGCCGCCGAGGTCGCCGACATATCGCGCGCTGCAGGCACTTTCGGCATTAGGGCACGCTTCGACGGTGTCGACATGGCCGCCGTGCATGCCTACAAGGAGTCGGTGGTCACGCGGCTGTACACGGGCCTGGCGGGACTGGTCGCGAGCCGGAACGTCACCGTCGTGCGCGGCGCCGGCCGCTACCTGGGCCGGCGGGCCGTAGACGTCGAGGGCACCGTCTACACCGGGGGCGCGGTGGTCCTGGCAACGGGCTCGTCGCCGCGACGGATTCCCGGCATCTCGATCGGCGGTCGCATCGTCACCAGCGATGAGGCGCTCGCACTGCCCTACGTCCCGGAAACCGCGATTGTTCTGGGGGGTGGAGTCATCGGGGTGGAATTCGCCAGCTTGTGGACGTCGCTGGGGTCGTCGGTGACGATCCTGGAATCGCTGCCCCGCCTGTTACCGGGGGAGGACCCCTGGACGTCGGCAACGCTGGAGCGCGCGCTGCGCCGTCGTGGCATCACCGTCAACACCGGAATCACGGTCACCGAGGCGAGTCAAACCAAGGACACCGTGACCGTGACGCCCGACCGTGGCGAAGCGTTGAACGCGGACGTCGTGCTGGTCGCCGTGGGTCGTGAGCCGCGCTCGCGGGCGCTGGCCGACGCGGGCATCACCGTCGATCGAGGCTTCGTCTGCGTGGACGAGCGCCTGGCCACCAACCATGAGGGCGTGTACGCCGTCGGCGACCTCGTCGCCGGCCCGCAACTCGCGCACCGGGGCTTCGCGCACGGCATTTTCGTCGCCGAAGTGATCGCTCAGCGTGACCCTGTGCCGGTCGTCGAGCAGTTCATTCCGCGAATCACGTACTCCCAGCCCGAGGTGGCCTCCGTGGGGCTGACCGAGCCCGCGGCGCGCGAACGGTACGGCGACGTCACCACGACGGTGTACGACCTCGGCGGCAACGGCAAGAGTCAGATCTTGCGCTCCTCGGGCGGCGTCAAGGTGATCCGCCGGGGCCCGGCCCATGGTGACGGCCCCGTAGTCGGAATCCATTGCGTAGGTGAGCGAATCAGCGAGTTCATCGGCGAAGCGCAGGTGATCGTCGGCTGGGAGGCGCTACCCGCCGAGGTTGGCCCCTTTCTGCATGCCCATCCGACGCAAAGCGAAGCGCTCGGTGAGGCGATGTTTGCGCTGTCGGGCTCACCACTGCACGGTCATTCCTGAGACCACCACCCCACCGACGTCTCAACGAGTCACTTCCCGAGCCGGCGCACTTCACTAGAGCTCGCAACGCCACGCCGATTGGCACACGGCGGGGCCACCGCCTACCGGCATCGCGGAAGGCCTGCCCCGCTTACTGCGCGCAGGCACCACATTCTCAGCCAAGCGTTGGCAGCCAGCGTCGCCGCGGTGGGGCCGGCTCGGCGGCGGCAGCGGCAGCGAGCATGTCGGCGACGTCGGTGAATTTGTTCCGCGGCCGCCCGTCGCTGCTCCCGCGGGCGACCTCGGCGGCGTCGATGGCCCGCCATCCGCGGGCGTCCACGGCGTCGGGCTGCCGGGCCTGCACCAGCCTGGCCAGCGCCTCCGGCCTCGAAACCGGATCGCTCAGCCTGCCGGCGTTGAAGTCCGCCACCAGAGCCTGAACCGTTTGCAGGGAGCAGGATTTGTTCGTGCCGATGAACCCGCTCGGTCCTCGCTTGATCCAGCCCGCGACATACGCGCCGGACACCGGTTCCCCCGAGTCGGGATCGACCACCCGGCCACCGTCGTTGGGAACGACGGCGGTCGACTCGTCGAACGGCAGGTCGCGAATCGGCTTGCCGCGGTAGCCAATCGAGGTCAGCACCAGGCCGGTGTCCAGTCGGAGCAGCTCGTCGTCGCCGGTGACGGCGAATTCCACGCCGGTGGCGCGTTGCTCACCCAGCACGCGCTCGGGGGTGAGCTGATAGGCCAACCTGACCCGCGGACGCCCATCTCCCGGCGCCGAATCGTCACCGAGCGCGGCCAGGATTTCCAGCTTGCGCCTGGTCAGGCCGTCGGTCGCGCTGGCGAGGTCGGCCGCCACCAGTTCGTGGTCGGCCGCGCTCAGCACGACATCCGACGAGCCGGTCAGCCCGATGAGTTCGGGCAGGGTGAAGGCCGACTGCGCGGGGCCACGCCGCGCGGCGACCACCACTTCGCGGACCGCGGAAGCGCGAAACGCCGCCAGCGCGCGATCGGAGATGTCGGTACGGGCCAGGTCATCGGGATTCGCCGCGAGCACCCGGGCCACGTCGAGGGCGACGTTGCCGTTGCCGACGATCACCACCCGATCGTGGCTGAGATCGACTGGCAGGTCGGCGAAGTCGGGATGGCCGTTGATCCACGCCACGAATTCGGTGGCGGTTCCGGTGCCCGGCAGACCCATGCCCTGAATCTGCAGGCGACGGTCGTCGGGGGCGCCGACTGCGTACAGCACGGCGTGGTGGTGGGCCAGCAGGTCGGCGTGGCTCAGGTCCCTGCCGACCTCGACGTTGAGATAGAACCGGAAGTGCCGATGACCGGCGACCCGGTCGAACAGCCGGGTGACCCGTTTGGTGTTCTGGTGATCGGGCGCGACGCCGGCGCGCACCAATCCGTAGGGGGTCGGCAGCTTTTCGAAGACGTTGACCCGCACGCCGTGCTGGGTGAGCAGTTCGTCGGCCGCGTACATGGCCGCCGGCCCGGACCCGACGATGGCCACGGTCAGCGGCTGGCGGCGGGCGCGCACCTGGGCGGCCGGAATCACCGGGGCAAGCTTCGACGTCGGGGGCACTTTCTCGCCCTCGGGCCGCTCCGGGTAGAAGGACGCGTTGATCTCGACGAACGGCAACTGCTTGATGTCCAGCCGCGTGTCCGGCGCAATCGCGCCGACGGGGCAGGCGCTCACGCACGCTCCGCAGTCCACGCACGCCACCGGGTCGATGTAGAGCATCTCCGAGGTGGCGTAGCCGGGCTGGTCGGGCGTGGGGTGAATGCAGTTCACCGGGCACGCGAAAACGCAGGACCCGTCGTTACAGCACGACTGGGTAATAACGTGCGGCATAGACGAATACCCGTGCGGACCTAGGCGGCCGGTACCGCGGCCAGGTGCTGGCGTTGCGGCTCGCTGCGGTAGCGCGAGGGCTTGCCGTCGATCTTGCAGAGCCGCCACATGAGTCGCGCGGAGCGCGTCTCCATCAGCCCGGTGTCGTGGGCCAGCATCCGGACGTCGCCGAACATGTCGCTGAGCCACTTTCGCGATTCCGGCGACCGGAAGAAGAGCTCCTTGCGCACTTCGCGCGGAATGTCGAACTCCTGCCAGAATGCCTTGGGCGGCACCACGATTGCCCGGCACAGGAGCTTCATGGTCAGCGGCAGGTACAGGGCCGTCCAGAAGCGCTGCCGCTTGGTCAGCTGCGGCACCCGCCTGCGCAGGAACTCGTGGGCAAAGGAAATGTGACGCGCCTCCTCGGCCACGTGGATGGCCATCACCCGCTCCATGATCGGGTGCAGCGACTTCCCTTCGCGGAGAACGTTTTTCTGGGTGTGGTCGATCGGCTCCTCGCCCGCCAGCACCCCGATGAAGAACGCCACCGGCAAGGGGCCGGCCACCAGCGGGACCAGCGGCGAGAGCCACTTGAGCAGTCGCGGCATGCCCGGCACGTCGGCGCCGACCCGGTTGACCATCTCCTGGAACATCATGGTGTGGTTGCACTCTTCGACCGACTCGTGCAAGCAATAGCGGTATTCCGGGGATCCGTTCGGCACCCAGAACGTGTAGTTCATCAGGCCGCGGATCAGGATGGATTCGAAGTGCAGCCCGACCTTGGCGACGTTGGCCTGGCGCCACATGCCGATCTTGATCTTGCGCTCGTCGGACTGCGCGAGATACCACGGGTGGCGGCCCAACGGATCGGTCGTCGGCAGAATCCACCGCGGATCGTTCTGGGTCACCGCGAATTCCGGGGAGTCCCAGTCGATGTCGGTGTACGGGTTGAAGTTTCGCCGCACCGACCCCTCGGACAGTGTGGCAAGCGTGTTGACGTACTCGGTGTCGTCGCGCACTTCCATGTTGCGGCGCCAACGCCGAACCATCCGTGTCCTGGCCATGATCCAAGCCTCCCCAGCGAGGTTTACATTTGGACGTGCTATGTCCAGACAGTACCGCAGGTACCGCATATCTTTCTAGACCCCCCGCGGCACTGTGAACTGACCAGTGGTCAGGGTTTTGGTGTGCCCTGTCTCACAACCGGCGAAACATCGCGCACCGCGCGTCCTGGCGTTTTGCCCGCGTCGGGGGCGTCGCGCAACGGACCGCCGCGTCGCCGGTCAGCCCGGCTCACTACCCTGATGAGCATGGCTGACCAGCTCGAGGTTCCCGCTGACATCAAACCCCGCGACGGCCGCTTCGGATGCGGTCCTTCCAAGGTCCGGCCCGAACAGTTGCAGGCGCTGACGACCACCGCCGCCCCCCTGTTCGGCACGTCACACCGCCAGGCACCGGTGAAGAACCTGGTGGGCCGGGTCCGGTCGGGGCTGGCCGAGCTGTTCTCGGTGCCGGACGGGTACGAGGTCGTCCTCGGCAACGGTGGCGCGACCGCGTTCTGGGACGCCGCGGCGTTCGGGTTGATCGACAAGCGGTCGCTGCACCTGTCGTTCGGCGAATTCAGCTCCAAGTTCGCCTCGGCCGTCGCCAACAACCCGTTCGTCGGCGACCCCATCGTCGTCAAGGCCGACGCCGGCAGCGCCCCCGAGCCGAAGGGCGATCCGTCGGTGGACGTGGTCGCCTGGGCCCACAACGAGACGTCGACCGGGGTGGCGGTGCCCATTCGCCGGCCAGCCGACGCCGGCGACGCCCTGGTCCTCATCGACGCCACCTCGGGCGCGGGCGGGCTGCCGGTCGAGATCACCGAGACCGACGCCTACTACTTCTCGCCGCAGAAGAATTTCGCAAGCGACGGCGGCCTGTGGCTTGCCGTCATGAGCCCGGCCGCGCTGGCGCGCGTCGAGTCCGTCGCCGCGTCGGGCCGCTGGGTTCCCGACTTCCTGTCGCTGCCCATCGCGGTGGACAACAGCCTGAAGAACCAGACGTACAACACCCCCGCGATCGGCACCCTGGCGCTGATGGCCGAGCAGGTCGACTGGATGCTGGGCAACGGCGGACTTCAGTGGGCCGTCAAGCGCACGGCGGACTCGTCGCGGCGGTTGTACTCCTGGGCGGAGGAACGGCCGTACACCACGCCGTTCGTCGCCGACCCCGCCCTGCGGTCCCAGGTGGTCGGCACGATCGACTTCGTCGACGACGTCGACGCGGCGGCCGTTGCGAAGGTTCTGCGGGCGAACGGCATCGTCGACGTCGAGCCGTACCGCAAACTCGGCCGCAACCAGTTGCGCGTCGGGATGTTCCCGGCGATCGACCCGGATGACGTCAGCGCCCTGACGCAATGCGTCGACTGGGTGGTCGAGCGGCTTTAGCGCCTCGCAATCAGCACGTAACCGCTCAGCGTGTCAGCACCGGTGACGGGCGTTAGCTGCACTAGAGTGCGCACGAGACGGGTCCGTCGACCTGGACGGAGCCTGCGAGGAGAAGCCATGCGGGAACTCAAAATGGTTGGGGTCGACTCCGACGGCAAACACATCATCTGCGAGGCCGGCGATCCCGCCGAACCGTTCAAGCTCGTGGTCGACGATCAGCTGAAGGCTGCGGTGCGCGGTGAGATGGCACCGCTGGAGCAACCTCAGCTCGACATCCAGGTCACCAACATGCTGAGCCCGAAGGAAATCCAGGCCAAGATCCGGGCCGGCGCGTCCGTCGAGCAGGTGGCCGCGGCGTCGGGCTCCGACATCTCGCGGATCCGCCGGTTCGCCCATCCGGTGCTGCTGGAACGGGCCCGCGCCGCCGAGTTGGCAACAGCCGCGCACCCGGTGCTCGCCGACGGTCCCGCGGTGCTCACCCTGCTGGAAACCGTGAGTGCCGCCCTGGTGACGCGGGGCCTGGAACCGGACAGGCTCAGCTGGGACGCCTGGCGCAACGAGGACAGCCGCTGGACCGTGCAACTGGCGTGGAAGGCCGGCCGCTCCGACAACATCGCGCACTTCTGCTTCGCCCCCGGCGCGCACGGCGGGACGGTCACGGCCATCGACGACGCCGCCAAGGAGTTGATCGACCCGAACTTCGACCGTCCGCTGCGACCGCTGGCGCGGGTAGCCCACGTCGACTTCGAGGAGCCGGTGAAGCCCACCGCCGCCACCGCGCCGCCGCAGGAGCAGCCCGCCCCGCAAGAGCAGCCCGTGCACACCCGACGGGGCAAGCCGGTCATCCCGGCCTGGGAGGATGTGCTGCTCGGGGTGCGCTCGGGCGGGCAGCGCTAGGGAATAGCCTCTACCGCCCCATCGTCAGCGCGAGCAACGCCAGCCACGCTCCCGCGACGCCGATTCCCGCACCGAGCACGAACCAACGCAGCACCGGCTTGTGCCGCCAACCCCAGAGCGTGGGCGCCAGCCCGCCGGCCGCGACGACGTTGAGGGCGACCGCCAGCAGCGGATGCACCCGGATCAAACCCAAGGTGAGCACCACGATGCCGGCCCCCGTTACCGCGGCGACGAACCCGGCGACCGTCAAACCCGTTGCCCAGGGCGCGGAATCGTCGGTCACGGGCCGAGCCTAGCCCGTTCGTAGAAAGCCAGAGCGGCCGCGGTGGCGACGTTGAGGGAGTCCGTCCCGCCCGACATCGGGATGCGCACGCGCACGTCGCTCAAGCGCAGGGTCGCCGGCGTCAGCCCCGGCCCCTCGGCGCCCACGACCACCGCGACAGGTTCGTCGCGCGCGGCCGCCATGACTTCGGGCAGGACGCAAGCGGTGCTGTCCGGGGTCATGGCCAGCACCCGAAACCCTTTCTGTTTCAACATCTTCAGCTCGGCGGGCCAGTCCGCCGCGCGGGCGTAAGGGACGAGCAACGCGTGACCCATCGAGACGCGGACAGCGCGACGGTACAGCGGGTCGGCGCAGCCACTGCCGAACACCACCGCGTCCACGCCCAGCCCGGCAGCGTTGCGAAAGATCGAGCCGAGGTTCTCGTGATCGTTGACGCCTTCGAGCACCGCGACGGTCCGGGCGCCCTCGACCAGCCCGGCCACCGTGGGTTCCGGCACCCGGCGGGCGGCCGCCAGCACGCCACGGTTGAGGTGAAAGCCCACCGCCTGCGCCATGACCTCGGCGGAGGTCCGGTAGAACGGGACGGCACGACCCGCCAGGTCTCCCGCCAGCTCGGCGAGCCGGCGTTCGGTCCCCAGCAAGGCGTGCGGGGTGAACCGCGAGGCGAGCATGCGCTGGACGACCAGTACGCCTTCGGCGATCACCAGGCCTTTGCCGGACGGCAGATCGGGGCGACGATCGACGCTGTTCAGGTCGCGGAAGTCGTCGAGGCGGGGGTCGTCGGGATCGTCGACGTCCTGGACGTTCAGGCCATCGATTCCGTCGCTCACGGGCCTTCGTCGACCAGGGCCAACATCAGGTCGGCGGCGTTGCGCAGTGTGTCACGCTGCTCGCTGTCCAGTGTCGCCAGCCGCTTGGCCAGCCACTCCTGACGGGCACGTCGGGCCGCCTTGACCAGCTCGGCGCCGGACTGGGAGACCGACACCAGAACCTGTCGGCCGTCGACGGGATGCGGGGCGCGGTCCACCAGGCCCATGTCGGCCAGCGAGGCGATCACGCGGGTCATCGACGGCGGCCGGACCCGTTCGCGAATCGCCAGCGCGCCCGGCGTCATCGGACCCTCGTTGGCCAGCGTCGCCAGCGCCGACAGCTGGGACAGCGACACCGGAGACGACGGGTTTCGGAACCGGAGTTGACGGGCCAGCCGCATGACCGCCAGCGACAGGTCGCTCGCCAGCCGCGCATCGCTGTCAGGCATGGCGCGAGGTTACACGGAACCCCACGAAATCGGGACACGAACCGGTGAACGGCGGGCTCCGAACGGCATCGCCGCGCCGGCCGGGCGGCGACGAACCGGTTGGGCGGGCGTGTAACCCGCAGTGCCCAGGCCTTTTCGGAGGTCTGGCGCCGCGACTGGGCGGTACGACGGCCCGCACCGGCGCGGGCTATGTTAATCGCGATGTCTGTCGAACCCGGCCAGAACCGTGAGGCCCCGCCGCTACCGCCCGCGCTGCTCAACGCGTGGCCCTTCATCGCGGTGGGTGCGCTCGGCTGGCTGGCCGCGGTGGCCGCCGCATTTTTGGTGCCCGCCCTGCAGAGTTGGCGTCCGGTGACGCTGGCCGGGATCGGAGTGGGCGTGCTGGGGACGGGCATCTTCGTGTTACAACTCGCGGCGGCCCGCCGCGGCGCACGCGGCGCGCAAGCCGGGCTCGAGAACTACTTCGACCACGACTGAGATTGGGACCCGGAGGACCGATGGCAGCCCCGCTACTGCAAGCGCAAATCGATATCGACGCACCGGTTTCCGCGGTATGGGCGTTGATATCCGATCTCCGGCGGATGCCGGAGTGGAGCCCGCAATGTCGATGGATGAAGACCTTTGGCCCACTGCGGCAGGGCACGCGCACCCTCAACATCAATCGCCGCAACCGGATGTTCTGGCCGACGACGTGCACCATCGTCGAGGTCGTCCCGGAGACCAAGCTCGCGTTCCGCGTCGACACCAACAACACCATCTGGAGCTACGAGCTCGAGCCCAGCGACCAGGGGACCCGGTTGATCGAGAGTCGTCACGCCGAGAACGGTGTGACCGCGTTCTCGAATCTGTCGGTGAATGCGCTGTTCGGCGGGACCACCAACTTCGAACGCGAATTGGTCGAGGGCATGAACGCCTCGCTGGCCAGGATCAAGGCCGCCGCAGAGCGGGGCTAGTCGGAGCGGGGCTCCTCCGCCCGCAGCGCCTCGGCCTGAGACTCCTCCGGCTGGGGCTCCTCGGCCTGAGACTCCTCCGGCTGGGGCTCCTCGGGCTGGGTCGCCTCGGGTCGGTCCTGCTCGGGCTCCGCCACCTCGGGCTCGGTTTCGGCCGACAGGTCCGGCCGCGCGCCCTCGGCCGCGGATTCCGGCGTCTCGGCCGGCTCGGGCGGCGCCTCGACGACGTCGAGCACGCCGTCGTCGAACGGCTCGTACATGGGCGACCCGGTGCCCGCCGGCGCCGGGGTGTCCGAATGCGCGCCGCAGCCGTACTGCCTGTCGACGACCTGCCCGTCGGCGGACAGTTCGTTGCCGCACACACCGAACATCGCGCCGAGCGCTCCCGCCAACGGCAGGAAGAAACCGCAATCGCGGCACACCCGTTTGGTGGAACGGGCCATCGCCGAGTCGGGGCCGTGATCGCCGGTGCGCCAGCGTTCGGCCGCCGCCGCACGGCCCCAGGCGCTCATCACCCAGCGCCGGCCCAGCCCGATTTCGGCGGCCATTTCGTCGACCTGGTCGTCACCGCTGGCGACGTAGCCGGGAACCAAACGCGGATCGTCGGCGGCGGGGGCCAGCAGGTCCCCCGGGCTCAGGTCGCCCGGCCGCACCCGCTGATCCCACGGAACCCACGGCGGCGCCAGCAACGCCGTCGGCCCCGGGATCAGCACCACCTCGCTGACGGTGGCGTGGTCGGCACCGGGGTGCGCAGCCACGACGACCGCCCACTGCCAGCCCTGGTAACCGGGCAGATGCGCCAGGAACCGGTGGGTGGCGGCGGCCGGATCCTCGTAGCTGACACCCAGGTAATCGCCGACCGAGTCCGCACCGCTGAACTCCACGACGGCGGCCCTGGCCTGGTCCGCCGCACCCGTAAGCACGGCCGCCAACCCCTCCGGCCACTCGGCCACGGTCGCCACGGCGGATTCCTCGATGGGCCCCGTCACGCTGTCCCCTTCCTGCATTGCGGTTCCAATACTAGGTTGGCGAGCCACGCCCGTTGCCTGCAGACGCTTGTCGTCGCCATAGGGGAGAATCTCCAACGTGTCTGGACGGCGGCGTGATGATCCGGGCCGCGTGGCCTCCACCCCGGGTCGCCGGCCCCGCAACGGGGCTGCCAGCCAACATCCGGGCATGGCCAATTACCCCGCCGACGACGCCGCGAATCGGCGGGCACGCCGGCCATCGCCGATGCCTAGCGCCAACCGCTACCTGCCGCCCATCGGCCACCAGTCGGAGCCGGATCGAAGCGACAACACGCCCCCGCGCGCTGCCGTCGGCGGCGAACGGATCACCGTCACCCGCGCCGCCGCGCTGCGGAGCCGCGAGATGGGTTCGCGGATGTACTGGATGGTGCAACGGGCCGCCACCGCCGACGGGGCCGACAAATCCGGCCTGACGGCGCTCACCTGGCCGGTGATGGCCAACTTCGCGGTGGACGCCGCGATGGCCGTGGCGCTGGCCAACACGCTGTTCTTCGCGGCGGCCACCGGGGAGAGCAAGGGCCGCGTCGCGCTGTACCTGCTGATCACCATCGCGCCGTTCGCCGTCATCGCGCCGCTCATCGGTCCCGCGCTGGACCGGCTGCAGCACGGCCGGCGGGTCGCGCTCGCCGGGTCGTTCATTTTGCGCACGGCGTTGGCGCTCCTGCTGATCTTGAACTACGACGGCGCCACCGGGAGCTACCCGTCGTGGGTGCTCTACCCGTGCGCGCTGGCGATGATGGTGTTCTCCAAGTCGTTCAGCGTGCTGCGCAGCGCCGTGACCCCCCGCGTCATGCCGCCGACCATCGACCTGGTGCGGGTGAACTCCCGGTTGACCGTGTTCGGTCTGCTCGGCGGCACCATCGCCGGCGGGGCCGTCGCGGCCGGCGTCGAGTTCGTCTGCACCCACCTGTTCAAGCTGCCCGGCGCGCTGTTCGTCGTCATCGCGGTCACCATCGCCGGCGCCTCGCTGTCGATGCGGATCCCGCGCTGGGTCGAGGTGACGGCGGGCGAGGTGCCGGCCACCTTGAGCTACCGGCAGGACAGCGAGCCGCCGCGCAGGCACTGGCGCAAAGAGGTCAAGAAGGTCGGCGGCGCCTTGCGACAACCGCTGGGCCGCAACATCATCACCTCGTTGTGGGGCAACTGCACCATCAAGGTCATGGTCGGCTTCTTGTTCCTATACCCGGCGTTTGTCGCCAAGGCGCACCAGGCCAGCGGCTGGGTTCAGCTGGGGATGCTGGGGATGATCGGCGCGGCCGCCGGCATCGGGAACTTCGCCGGCAACTTCGCCGCGGCACGCCTGCAGCTGGGCCGGCCGGCCGTGCTGGTGGTGCGCTGCACGCTGGCGGTCTCGGCGGTGGCGCTGGCGGCGTCGGTGGCGGGCACCCTCGCGGCGGCCGTCATCGCCACCCTGGTCACGTCGGGTTCCAGCGCCATCGCCAAGGCCTCGCTGGACGCCTCGCTGCAGAACGACCTGCCCGAGGAATCGCGCGCGTCCGGATTCGGGCGCTCCGAGTCGACGCTGCAGCTGGCCTGGGTGCTGGGCGGCGCCGTGGGCGTCTTGGTCTACACCGAACTGTGGGTCGGCTTCACCGCGGTCACGGCGCTGCTGATCCTCGGGTTGGCGCAGACGCTCGTGAGCTATCAAGGGAATTCGCTGATTCCAGGACTCGGAGGTAACCGGCCGGTCATGGTGGAACAGGAGCGCGTGCGCCGCGGCAGCCCGGAGGCGGTGCCCGAGTGAAACGCGGTATGGCCGTGCTGCTCGCCGGTCTGATGACTGTGTTGTGCGTAGCCGTTGGGGTCGGCACCTGGCTGCTGGTGCGGCCGTCCGGCCCGCAGCGCCCCGAGATCAGCGCGTATTCGCACGGCCACCTCGCGAGGGTGGGGCCTTACCTGTACTGCAGCGTGCTGAACCTCGACGACTGTGACACGACCCAGACGCAGGGCGAGCTGAAGGTCAGCGAGCGCTATCCGGTGCAGCTATCGGTGCCCGACGCGATCTACCGGGCGCCGTGGCGGCTGCTGCAGGTCTACGAGGATCCCACCAACACGACCAGCACCATCTTTCGGCCGAACACCCGGTTCGCGGTCACCATCCCCCCGGTCGACCCCCATCGCGGCCGCATGGTCGGGATCGTCGTGCAATTGCTGACGCTGGTGATGGATCCCGGCGGCGAGCTCCGCGACGTCCCGCACGCGGAATGGTCGGTGCGCCTGGTCTTCTGACGGGGCGCCGGTGTGACGACGGCTAACGTCGTCGAGCGACGATCACCGGTGTGCGCACCGCGTGCACCACTGCCGTGCTCACGGATCCGAGCAGCATTCCGGCGAAGCCGCCGCGCCCGTGGCTCCCGACGACCACCAGTTGCGCCGACTCTGAGCCCTCGACGAGGTGTTGGGCGGGCCGGTTGACCACGACCTCGCGGCGGACGACGACGTCGGGATAGCGTTGCCGGTACCCCGCCAGCCGCTCCGCCAATGTCTCCTCGGCCTCAGACTGCAGTGCCGTCCAGGAGGTTCTGGTCGTTCCGGTCCACTCCCGCAGCGGGATGTCGGGGACCTCGGCGTCGGTCCAGGCATAAAGCGCGACGAGTTCCGCACCCCGCCAGGAAGCTTCGTCGAACGCGATGGCGGTCGCCAGCTCCGACACCGGCGAACCATCGACGCCGACAAGCACGCAGCCCTCGCGGGGCGAGGCTTCGTTGCGGATCACCGCCACCGGGCAGTGGGCGTGGTGGATGAGCCCGGTGCTGACAGATCCCAACAGCCCGCGTTCCAACGCTCCGTGACCGCGGCTTCCGACCACGACCATGTCGGCTTTGGTCGACAATTCGACGAGCGCGGGGACGGGCGCGTCGGTGATCACCTCGTTGTTGATTCGCGGCCGGTTGCCTTCGTCGGTCACGCTCTCGACGATCTTGGCCGCGTCGACAAGTATCTGCTCCACCGATCTGCCCAGCTGTTCGCGGAATTCCGCCGGGGCGGAGTCTCCTGTCCACTCGAGTACCGGCGCTCCGCCGGGCGCCGGCGCCGCGGCATGCGCCAGGGTCAGTGCCGCCTTGCGCATCGTTGCCTCGCGGGCGGCCCACCGGATGGCTTCGTTCGAATCCGGCGACCCGTCGATCGCGACGACGATTCCCGGATTGGTTATTTCGCTGACCATTTCGGCGCCTCGTCCCTCGAAGAGTGTGGTCCGGCACAGTCAACTCTAGGATTTCGGTGATGCGCGGTCAGGGGCCGTTGGTCCCATCCCTGATGACCAAACGACCTTCCGCGCCTGCCCGGCGGCCGCAACGCCGAACCCGCCGCCATTCGGACCGGTCGCAACTCCGCCGGACGAGAGTGCCGGCCTTAGAAAGGATGTGCCACCCGCTCGGCCGCCGGCGGCGGCCCCGGCGGGGTTCCGTCGCCGAACGGCTTGCCGCCCAGAGACTCCCGCCCGTGCGGCGACAGCCAGCCGGTGAGGTCGGGCCCCTTGGGCACGATGCGGGTGGGGTTGATGTCGGCGTGCACGATGTAATAGTGCTGCTTGATCTGGACGAAGTCGATGGTGTCGCCGAACCCCGGTGTCTGGAACAGGTCGCGCGCATACGCCCACAGCACCGGCATCTCGCTCAGTTTGCTGCGGTTGCATTTGAAATGCCCGTGGTACACCGGGTCGAAGCGGGCCAGCGTGGTGAACAGCCGCACGTCGGCCTCGGTTATGGTGTCGCCCACCAGGTATCGCTGATCGGCCAGCCGGTCGCTCACCCAATCCAACGCGGCGAACAGCCGATCGTAGGCCGCGTCGTAGGCCTGTTGCGAGCCGGCGAAACCGCACCGATACACCCCGTTGTTGATCTCGGTATAGACCCGCTTGTTCACCTCGTCGATCTCGGCGCGCAGCCGCTCCGGGTATAGCTCCGGTGCGCCGTCGCGGTGGTAGGCGGTCCACTCCGTGGAGAAATCCAGGGTCATCTGGGCGAAATCGTTGGTGACGACCGCGCCCGTCGGGATGTCGACGAGCGCGGGAACGGTGATGCCCTTCGGGTAGTCGGGGAAGCGCTTGAAGTACGCGTCCTGTAGCCGCGGGATTTTCAGCACCGGGTCGACGCCGCCCGGGTCGAGGTCGAACGTCCAACTGCGCTCGTCGTGGGTAGGCCCGCAAAACCCAATGGAGAGAACACTTTCCAGTCCCAGCAGGCGCCTGACGATGTTGGCGCGGTTCGCCCACGGACAGGCGCGGGCGACGACGAGCCGGTACCGGCCGGGCTCCACCGGGTAACCGTCGCGCCCGTCGGCGGTGACGCGGCTGGTGATGTAGTTGGTATCGCGGGTGAAGTCACCTTTGTCGGCGACGTAGGCGGCCATGCCCACGATTCTGCCCCAGGCCACGGGGCGTCCGGGTGCCAGCCGGTTCCGCCGAGGGGTTAGGAGTCGAGCTCCCGGGCGACCGCGCGGACCACCTCGGAAACGCGTCGGGCCGTCTTGCGGTCCGGGTAGCGCCCCTTGCGCAACTCGGGCTGCACGGCGCCCTCCAGCAGCGTGATCATGTCCTCGACCATGCCGTGCAGCTCGTCGGGGCTGTGTTTGTGCTCGACGGGCGTCTCGCGGCGCCCCTGAGCCTTGGTGAGGCTGGGCGGCGGCTCAATCAGCTTGAGGCTCAGCGCCTGCGGTCCGCGCCGCCCGGAGGCGATGCCGAACTCCACCCGCTGGCCCGCTTTGAGCCCCTCGACCCCGGCGGGCAACGCCGACGAGCGGACGTACACGTCTTCGCCGTCCTCTTGCGACAGGAAGCCAAACCCCTTGTCGGCGTCGTACCACTTAACCTTGCCGGTCGGCACTGGTCTCACCTGCTTGTCTAACGGATCAATAGAATGGCCAACAGAATAAGCGTCCCGCCTGCGCAGGACGCCGTTTGGTCTATAGATCCTACTCGGCTGCTCACCTAACGAGCACCCCCGTTATCCCACACTCGGTAGGCTGGGCATCAACGGTGGAGGAGATATGCGCCTGATCCTGAACGTCATCTGGCTCGTGTTCGGCGGCCTGTGGATGGCCGCCGGGTACTTCGTCGCGGCGCTCGTCAGCTTCTTGCTGATCATCACCATTCCCTTCGGCTTCGCGTCGCTGCGCATCGCGGCGTACGCGTTGTGGCCGTTCGGCCGCACGATCGTCGACAAGCCGACGGCGGGAACGGGGGCCCTCATCGGAAACATCATCTGGGTGCTGTTGTTCGGGATCTGGCTGGCGATCGGCCACGTGGTGAGCGCGCTGGCCATGGCGATCACCATCGTCGGCATTCCGCTGGCGCTGGCCAACCTCAAGCTCATCCCGGTGTCGCTGATGCCGCTGGGCAAGCAGATCGTGCCGGTCAGCGCGCCGTCCCACTACGCGTCGGTGGCCGCATGACATTGACCGCGCTGGGTGTGCCGACGGTGCCGGGCCGCACCGCCGGTGCCGACGCGCGGAACGCGCCGACGGCGGGCCCGTTGGTGGACACCTACGGGCGGGTCGCCACCGACTTGCGCGTGTCACTGACCGACCGCTGCAACCTGCGGTGCAGTTACTGCATGCCGGCCGAAGGCTTGGACTGGCTGCCGGGCGAGCAACTCCTGCGTCCCGACGAGCTGACCCGGCTCATGCAGATCGCCGTCGCCCGGTTGGGCATCACCAGCGTGCGGTTCACCGGGGGGGAGCCGCTGTTGGCGCGGCACCTGGAAGAGGTGGTCGCCGCCGTGGCCGGCTTGCGCCCCCGCCCGGAAGTCTCGCTGACCACCAACGGTGTCGGGCTGGCCCGGCGCGCCGCCGCGCTCGCCCGGGCCGGCCTGAATCGGGTCAATGTGTCCATGGACAGCGTGGATCGCGACCACTTCGCGGCGATCACCCGCCGGGACCGGCTCGACGACGTGCTCGCCGGCCTGGCCGCCGCCCACGAGGCGGGCCTGACACCGGTCAAGGTGAACGCGGTGCTCGACCCCGTCACCGGGCGTGAGGACGTCGTCGAGCTGCTGCGGTTCTGCCTCGAGCGCGGCCACCAACTGCGGGTGATCGAGCAGATGCCGCTGGACGCCGGGCACCAATGGCGCAGGGGCGCCGCGTTGAGCGCCGACGATGTGTTCGACACCCTGCGCCCACATTTCCGGTTACGTCCGGACCCGGCGCCCCGCGGATCGGCGCCCGCCGAGTTGTGGCTGGTCGACACCGGCCCGGACACGCCGAGCGGGAAATTCGGTGTCATCGCGTCGGTGTCGCACGCGTTCTGTTCGGCCTGCGATCGCACCCGGCTGACCGCCGACGGCCAGATCCGCAGCTGCCTGTTCTCTGCCGAGGAGACCGATCTTCGTACCCTGTTGCGCACCGGGGCGTCCGACGACGCGATCGAAGCCGCGTGGCGCGTCGCGATGTGGGGCAAGCCCGCCGGTCACGGCATCAACGACCCGAGCTTCATCCAGCCCGACCGCCCGATGAGTGCGATCGGTGGCTGACCCGGTGCCCCAGACCTCCGTCGCACGAGACGGTGTCCAGGTGACCGTGCGCTATTTCGCGGCCGCGCGTGCGGCGGCCGGAACCGAATCGGAGACGCTGGTGCTGCGCCCCGGCACCACGGTGGCCGAACTCGTCGAGCGCCTCGCAATCCGGGGCTCTCGGCTCGCCACCGTGTTGACCAGGTGCTCGTACCTGTGCGACGGGATCGCCGTCCGCGACGAGACCGCGTCGTTACGCGGCGGCAACACGATCGACGTCCTACCCCCCTTCGCCGGTGGCTAAAACTGTGAGATACCTCACGTAACGAAACGATAACGACGCCATCACGCCCGGATATCGGCCGCTATGACCTGCGTGAATGCCGCGTGTTCCTCGGGTTTTCGGACATGGCCGAAAGGGAAACGCCGGGTTTCGCTGAACGTGACGGGACCAACAGAAACCGCTACCTTTCTCCGAAGGCACGCCAAGACAACCGAATTGGCAGACCTCCCCTACCTATCGCGCCGAGCTCCATCCAATAGGCAGGGGTCCACCGACCTACGTGGATGGAGACGGGGGACCCACCGGTCCACCGTGATCGGACTGGGGCCGCTTGCGGCCCCTTGGGGTGAAGCCGGGTCGTTTCGCAGTGGAGACGACGACGGCCGGGTGGCCTCTCCAACCCGAACCCGACAGCTGACCTCGCAGGCGCGTGACGAGAGAGGAATTTTCCCGGCCTATGAGTGGACGTCACCGTAAGCCCAGCACGTCGAACATCAGCGTCGCCAAGATCGCCGTCACCGGGGCGGTCCTGGGTGGCGGCAGCATCGCCCTGGCCGGCCAGGCGGCCGCGGCCACCGACGGCGAATGGGACCAGGTAGCCCGTTGTGAGTCGGGCGGCAACTGGGCCATCAACACCGGCAACGGTTATCACGGCGGCGTGCAGTTCAGCTCAAGCACGTGGGCATCGCACGGTGGCGGCCAGTACGCCCCGTCGGCGGAATTGGCCACCAAGGAACAGCAGATCGCCGTCGCCGAGCGGGTGCTCGCGACTCAGGGCCGTGGCGCGTGGCCCGTGTGCGGTGGCCCGCTGTCGGGCGCGACGCCGCGTGAGGTTCCCGCGCCGGCCGGGCTCGACGCCCCGCTGGACGCGCCAGGGATCAACGGCCAGCCGGCGCCGCTGGCGCCGCCGCCCGCCGACGCGCCCCCGCCGGACGCCCCTCCGCCGCCGGCGCCGGTGCAGCTGACCGCCTTCGGC
>NZ_MVIJ01000031.1 GCF_002086735.1 Mycobacterium scrofulaceum
GTTCACTCGATACAGGCAACCCACGTCCGATTGCAGCCCGAGGCCTTCGGCCTCACGCCGCCCCCCATACCGTCTAGGGCGAGCACCCTATCGGAGATGGAACCGGTTGGCGCGTAGCGAAATTCGTGTCGATCGGTTGTTCCGAGCGGGGTGGCAGGCCGCATGCGCGTCGGGAAGGCACCGCGCAGCGATGCGTAGGCGCACCAGGCTATTGGGGCGCGATCAGCGCGAAGGCCTGCTTGGCGATCTGCAGCATCCACCCGGTGACGGTCGGCCCGTGGTCGCGCGGCCAGTTGAGCTGGAAGCTGACCACGTACGGCTGCCGCGTTTTGTCGACCGCGTACCAGCTGAAGGTCAGATCACCCGGCAGGCCGCCGGCTTTCGCGCCGATGTAGGGCCAGATGTTGCGGTCCAGTTGGATGCCCGACACCGCGGAGAGGATCTCTTTGACCGGCGCGGCCTTGCCGACGGCGTCGGCCTGCAGGGCGGCGTGGACCCGGCATATGTCCTCGGCGCTGCCATACCACTCCGCGCCGTAGGACGAGGCCGGGGTGTGCGCGCGCGTCGGATCGGGTTCGTAGGGGGCCGAATTCGCCTGCGCCAGGAGCTGGGCGCGGACTTGCGGCGAGCCGTGCTGCCACTGGCTGCGCAGGTCCGGCTTTCCCCAGCCGACCGAAAACAACTCGTACATCGTGGGGAACGGCGTCATGCTGGCCGGGTCGTGGTGGCCCGCCGTGGCGAGGGCTTCGGAGATGGCCGGCGTGCCCAGCTTGTCGATCAGCAGGTCGGTCGCCATGTTGTCGCTGGTGGCGATCATCTTCTCGGCCGCCGTCCGAACCGAAACCTGCGCCCCGGCGGGCAGCTGCAACCCGGACGACCCCACCGCGCGGCTCTTGTCGGTGACGGTCAGCTGATCGTCCCAGGAGGCCGTTCCGTCCTCGATCGCGCCGGCCAGCGCGTGCAGCACGTACAACTTGAAAATCGATGCGAGCGGCAGGGATTGAGCGGTGTTGGTGCCCGCGACCGGGTCGCAATGCCCGTTGTCGACCTTGGCGACCTGGTAGGAGTAGCGCGCGCCGGTCTTGCCCAGCACCGCGTCGATGTCGTGCCACGAGTTGATCTTCGGCGCCTGCGTCTCGAGATCGAACCGGTCGACCCAGCCGCCGTCATCGGTGTGGATGCGAATGTCTTGCCGCGCACCGTAGGAGGACGTCAGGTGCAGCGTCGCCACGCTGGCCCCCAGATCCACCCCGTCGAGCGTGAACGGGCGGTCCCACCAAAGCGCCTCCATGGTGGTCTCCACCGACTTCACCATGCCCGGCGCGGCGAGCGTGCCCACGCCGACCGGGCCGATGGGCCAGTCGGAGTTGAGCATGTCCAGCGTCTGCTGGGCACGGATGCCCGGTGGCGTCCGGACGTCGATCTGCCGGCCGGGATTGGCCGCGTTCGCCTGCGGCGAGGGGGACGGGGCGCAACCGGGCGCGAACGTGACGACCAATGCGGTGGCGGCACTCAACGCCACCGCGCGGCGCCGGGCCGAGAACCCGCTAGCCACCCTGCTTGTTGCCGGCAACGTCCATCACAACCTCGAATTCCAGCAGCGATGCCCCGGTCGCCACCGGGTTGGCCCGCTCGCCGGCGTGGGCCGCAATGGCTGGCCCCTGCGCCCAGGCCTGAAATGCCTCCTCGGACTCCCACTGCGTCACGACGAAATAGCGGTTCTCGCCCTTGATCGGGCGCAGCAGCTGAAACCCGAGAAAGCCGGGCTGGTTGTCGACCGCGTGCGCCCGGTGTGCGAACCGCTTCTCCAGCTCGGGGCCGGCGTCGGCGGGTACTTCGATTGCGTTGATCTTCACCACTGGCGACATGCCGCTAGGCTACCCCTTCGCCCGCCCTGTCCAACTGCAGGGCGGGGCACGCAGGATGGTGACATGCCCGGTGATCTGCTGACTTGCCGCGGGGGGCGGGGCGAGCCGTTGGTGCTGGTGCACGGCCTGATGGGGCGGGGCAGCACGTGGTCGCGGCAGCTGCCCTGGCTGAGGCGGCTGGGCGTCGTGTACACCTACGACGCCCCGTGGCATCGGGGCCGCGACGTCGACGACGCCCACCCGATCAGCACCGAACGGTTCGTGACCGACCTGGTTGACGCGGTGACGACGCTGGAAACCCCGGTCCGGCTGGTCGGCCACTCGATGGGCGCCCTGCATGCGTGGTGTCTGGCCGCGCAGCGCCCGGACCTGGTTTCCGCCCTGGTACTCGAGGACATGGCCCCGGACTTCCGCGGCCGCACGACCGGTCCGTGGGAGCCGTGGCTGCACGCGCTTCCGGTCGAATTCGATTCCGAGGAAAGGGTTTTCGACGAGTTCGGGCCCGTCGCGGGGCGGTATTTTCTGGAGGCCTTCGACCGCACCGCCACCGGTTGGCGCCTGCACGGCCACACCGCGCGGTGGATCGAGATCGCCGCCGAATGGGGTACCCGCGCCTACTGGCGGCAGTGGGGTGCGGTGCGTGCCCCGGCGCTGCTCATCGAGGCGGGGAACTCGGTGACACCGCCCGGGCAGATGCGTGGAATGGCCGAAATGCACTCCACCACAAGGTATTTGCGTGTTCCGGAAGCCGGACATTTGATTCACGACGAGGCGCCAGGGGTGTACCGCGAGGCGGTCGAATCCTTCCTGGCGACCCTGCCCCCGCGCGACTGAGCGCCGCCCATCCGGCCGCCGGCACGACGCGCGCCGCACCATATGATAAATTCTTCAATCGTTCGAACATAAACATCTTGTAGTATTCAGGAGTCCTGGCGTGACCGAGCCGCTCTACAAGCTCAAGGCCGAGTTTTTCAAGACGCTGGGGCACCCGGCGCGGATCAGGATCCTCGAGCTGCTCGTGGCGGGCGACAAGTCGGTCGCCGAATTGCTGCCCGAGGTGGGGCTCGAGGCGTCGAACCTGTCCCAGCAGCTCGGCGTTCTGCGCCGAGCCGGTGTGGTCGACGCGCTGCGCGACGGCAACACGATGATCTACTCGATCGCCTCGCCGGACATCGCCGAACTGCTGCTGGTGGCGCGCAAGGTGCTCACCGGGGTGCTCAGCGACAGCGTGGCGATGCTGGAAGGCCTGCGCGCCGGCGGCGCGGGGTAGCGCCCCATGGGCTGGATCAGTAAAGCGTTGCGGGTCGGTCGCATCGCCGAACCCGCGCCGCCCGCACCGGACCCGGTGACCGAGCCGCCCGCCGGGGTGCGCGGCTCGCTGCAGATCCGGCACGTCGACGCGGGCTCGTGCAACGGGTGCGAGGTGGAGATCGCGGGCGCGTTCGGCCCGGTGTACGACGCCGAGCGGTTCGGCGCCCGGCTGGTGGCGTCGCCGCGGCACGCTGACGCGCTGCTGGTGACCGGCGTCGTGACGCACAACATGGCGGCCCCGCTGCGCACCACGATCGAGGCCACGCCGCGGCCGCGGCGGGTGATCGCCTGCGGGGACTGCGCCATCGATCGGGGCGTGTTCACCGATGCCTACGGTGTGGCGGGCGCGGTCGGCGAAGTGGTGCCGGTGGACGTCGAGATCCCGGGTTGCCCGCCGACCCCCGCGCAGATCGTCGCGGCCCTGCGCTCGGTGACCGGCAAGTGACCGCAACCCTGGCGGCCGGTGCGCCGACCGCCGGTAAATCCCTGCGCCACAACGACTCCGCGACCGCGTGCGCCGGCGCGCTGACGGCGCTGCTGGGCGCGGCCGGGTTGGGCGCGGGCGCACTGGGAATGTTCGGCCGGGTGCGGGAGGTGGGCATCGGATGGTTGCTTCCCCTGTCGGGCGTCCGGCTGGGTCTGGATCCGCTGGGCGGATTCTTCCTGGCGCTCACCGGGGCGGTCGCCGTCACGGTCGGGCTGTACGCCATCGGGTACGCGCGGCGCGAGCGGCTGGGACCGGTCACCCTGGCCGTCCTGCCCGCCTTCGTCGCGGCGATGCTGATGGTGCCCGCCGCGGCGTCGGTCACCACCTTCCTGCTGGCGTGGGAGTTGATGGCGGTCGCGTCGTTGGTGTTGGTGCTGACCCACCACACCCAGCCGCGGGTTCGCTCCGCCGCGTTGGTGTACGCGGTGATGACCCAGCTCGGCTTCGTGGCGATCTTGGTCGGCCTGATGGTCTTGTCGGCGGCCGGAGGCGCGGACCGGTTCACCGACCTGCACCGGCTTCCGCAGGGCGCGCGCACCGCGGTGTTCCTGTTGACGCTGGCCGGATTCGGTTCCAAGGCCGGGTTGGTGCCGCTGCACGCCTGGTTGCCGCGCGCCCACCCGGAGGCGCCGAGCCCCGTTTCGGCGCTGATGAGCGCGGCGATGGTCAACCTCGGTGTCTACGGCGTTTGCCGGGTCGACCTGCAACTGCTGGGCCCGGGGCCGCGGTGGTGGGGGCTGACGCTGATGGTCGTCGGCGGGGTTTCGGCGCTCTACGGGGTGGTGCAGGCCTCGGTGGCCACCGATCTCAAACGGCTGCTTGCCTATTCGACGACCGAGAACCTCGGGCTGATCACCCTGGCGCTCGGGGCCGCCACCCTGTTCGCGGCCGCCGGCGCGCGGGCAACGGCGACGATCGCCGCGGCCGCCGCCATGCTGCACCTCGTCGCGCACGCGGCGTTCAAGAGTCTCGGGTTCCTCGCCGCGGGTTCGGTCCTGACCGCGACCGGGCTGCGTGACCTCGACCGGCTGGGCGGCCTGGCCCGCCGGATGCCGGTGACGACGACGATGTTCGGGGTGGCCGCGCTCGGCGCGTCCGGGTTGCCCCTGGGCGCCGGGTTCGTCAGCGAGTGGCTACTGGTGCAGGCGTTGATCCACACCGCTAAAGAGCACTCCGCCGTCCTGGCGTTGACCACGCCGTTGGCGGTCGGCGTGGTCGCGCTCACCGCGGGGCTGGGCGTGGCGGCGATGGTCAAGGCGTTCGGGATCGGATTTTTGGCGCGGCCGCGTTCCGAGCAGGCCGCCCACGCCCGGGAGGTCCCGCGCACCATGCTGGCCGGCATGGCGATCGCGGCGGCGGCCTGCCTGACGGTGGCCGTGGCGCCGGCGGTGCTCTCGCCCGCGCTGCGCCCGGCAGTCGCCGCGCTGCCGGCGGCCCACTCGGCGCCGTTCACGGAACTCGGTGCCGTGGTGCGGCTTCCGGGCCTGCAGGGGTCGATCGAGCCCGGCGCGATCGCCGCCTGCGTGGTGGTGGCCACGCTGACCGCGGCGCTGCTGACGCGCTGGCGGCGGCGCCGCCGTCCGGCACCCGCGGCGGCGCCGCTCTGGGCCTGCGGCGCGGACGACCTGACCGAGCGGATGCAATACACCGCCACCTCGTTCGCCGAACCGCTGCAACGCGTTTTCGACGACGTCCTGCGCCCCGACACCGACATCGAGGTCACCCACCCGGCGGAGTCGCGGTACCTGGCCGACAGAATCGTCTACCGCAGCAGGATCGCCGACGCGATCGAAGAACGCTGCTACCCGCCGGTGATCCGATCGGTCACGGCCGCGGCCGCATTGGTGCGGCGCGCCCACACCGGCAGCGTTCACCTGTATCTGGCATACGGCGCGCTCGGTGTGTTGGTCGTGTTGGTGGTGGCGCGATGAACGTCATGTCCTGCGTCGCGGGTGCGGTCCAGATCCTCGCCGTGATGGCCGGGGCTCCGCTGGTGGTGGGCCTGACCCGGCAGGTGCGCGCCCGCTGGGAGGGCCGCGCCGGCGGCGGCGTCCTGCAGCCATGGCGGGACATCGTCAAACAGCTTGGCAAACAACAGATCACCCCGGACGGAACGACGGTGGTGTTCGCGGCCGCACCCGCGATCGTCGCCGGGACGACCCTGCTGATCGCGGCCATCGCACCGCTGGTCGCCACCGGGTCGCCGCTGGACGGCAGCGCCGACCTGTTCGCGGTGGTCGGGTTGCTGTTCGTGGGCACCGTCGCGTTGACCCTGGCCGGCATCGACACCGGCACCTCGTTCGGGGGCATGGGCGCCAGCCGCGAGATCACCATCGCCGCGCTGGTCGAACCCACCATCTTGCTGGCGGTCTTCGCCCTGTCCATGCCGGCGGGTTCGGCCAATCTCGGTGCGCTGGTGTCGCATACGATCACCCATCCCGGGCAGGTGGTGTCGCTGGCCGCGGTGCTGGCGTTCGCCGCCCTGGTGATCGTCATCGTCGCCGAGACCGGCCGGCTGCCGGTGGACAACCCGGCGACCCATCTCGAGCTGACGATGGTTCACGAGGCGATGGTCCTCGAATACGCCGGCCCGCGGCTGGCCCTGGTCGAGTGGGCGGCCGGGATGCGACTGACCGTGCTGCTGGCGCTGCTGGCAAACCTGTTCGCGCCGTGGGGGATTGCCGGGGACAAGCCCGGCGCCGTCGCGGTGCTCGTCGGCCTCGCGTTGGTGGCGACCAAGGTCGGGGTGCTGGCGGCGCTGCTGGCCAGCATGGAGGTATTCGTCGCCAAGCTGCGGCTGTTCCGGGTGCCCGAATTGCTGGCCGGATCCTTCCTGCTGGCGTTGCTCGCCGTCGTCGCCGCCAACTTCTTCGCGGTGCCGGCGTGACGTACGGGACGTTTTCGCTACTCGTCGACCTCGCCGCCGGCGGCCTGCTGCTGGCCGCGGTGCTCGTCGTGTGGCGCCGCGACCTGGTGGCGATCATCCGGCTGCTCGCGTGGCAGGGCGCCGCACTGGCGGCCATCCCCGTCCTGCGCGGGGCGTACGACGGCGACGGCGCGCTGATCGGCGTCGGTGCGGCCGTGCTGGTCTTGCGGGTCGCGGTCCTGCCGCGGCTGCTGGCCCGCGCCGTCGGCGCCGAGCCGCGGTCGCGCCGCGAAGCCACCCCGTTGGTGAACACGGCCACGTCGCTGCTGATCACCGCCGGGCTGACGCTGGCCGCCTTCGCCGCCGCGCGGCCCCTGGTGAACCTGCAGCCCGCCGCCACCACCAGCGCCGTCCCGGCCGCCACCGCGGTCGTGCTGATCGCGCTGTTCGTCATGGTCACGCGGCGCCACGCGGTGTCGCAGGCCGCGGGATTTCTGATGCTGGACAACGGGATCGCCGCCACCGCCTTCCTGCTCACCGCGGGGGTGCCGCTGATCGTCGAGCTGGGTGCCTCGCTGGACGTGCTGTTCGCGATCATCGTGATCGGCGTGCTGACGGGCCGGCTGTCTCGCGCCTTCGGCGGCGCCGACCTGGACGCGTTGCAGGAGCTGCGCGACTGATGACCGCTCTTCTGCTCGCCGCGATCCTCGCCCCGGTCGGCGCCTCGGTCGCCGTCCTGGTCGCCGGATGGCGGCGGTCCACCGCGACGCTGATCGCGCTCTCTGCGCTGACGGTGCTGGCATGTGGCGCGGGGCTCGCGTTCCGCGTCGGGTCGGGCACCCGGTTGGCGTTGGGCGGGCTGCTGCGGCTCGACGCGCTGAGCGTCACCATGCTGATCGTCATCGGAACCGTTGCCGCACTGGCGACCTGGGCCAGCGTCGGCTACCTCGAGACCGAACTGGAGCAGGGTCACACCGACCCGGCCGGGGCCCGCGTCTACGGCGCCCTGACGGCCGGCTTCCTGGCGGCGATGGTTGTCGCCGTGTGCGCCAACAACATCGGCGTGATCTGGATCGCGGTCGAAGCGACCACGGTGATCACCGCCTTCCTGGTCGGGCACCGCCGCACCCGCGGCGCGCTCGAAGCGACCTGGAAATACGTCGTGATCTGCTCGGTCGGTATCGCCGTCGCATTCCTCGGCACCGTGCTGCTGTACTACGCCGCCGAGCACGCGGGTGCGCCCGCCGCCGCGGCCCTGAACCTCGATGTGTTGACCGCCCACGCCCGCGGCCTGGATCGCGACATCGCGCGGCTGGCGGGCGGCCTGCTGCTCGTCGGCTACGGCGCCAAAGCCGGATTGTTTCCGTTCCACACCTGGCTGGCCGATGCCCACAGTCAGGCCCCGGCACCCGTCTCGGCGCTGATGAGCGGGGTGCTGCTGTCGGTGGCCTTCTCGGTGGTGATTCGCCTCGAGCCGATCATCGGCACGGCCACCGGGCCCGCCTTCATGCGGTCGGGCCTGCTGCTGATCGGGCTGGCGACGTTGGTGATCGCGGCCCTGATGCTGACGGTCACCGCGGATATCAAACGCATGCTGGCGTACTCCTCGATGGAGAACATGGGGTTGATCGCGATTGCCGCCGCAGCGGGGACATCGCTGGCCATCGCCGCGCTGTTGCTACACGTCCTCGCCCACGGGATCGGCAAGACGGTGCTCTTCCTGTCCAGCGGGCAACTGCAGGCCGCCCACAACTCCACCGCGATCGCCGACATCAACGCCGTGCTGCGGCGCTCCCGACTTCTCGGTGTGTCGCTGGCCGTCGGTGTGATCGTGCTGCTCGGGCTGCCGCCCTTCGCGATGTTCGCCAGCGAGCTCGCCATCGCGCGTTCGCTCGCCGACGCCCGGCTGGCGTGGGTCCTCGCTGCGGGCATGCTCTTCGTCGCGGTCGCCTTCGCCGCGCTGGCGCGCAACGCCGGACGCATCCTGCTGGGCGGCCCGGGCGCCGCGCCCGAAATCGCCGTGCCGCGAACGGTCGCCGCGGCCCTGCTCGTCGGCGTCGGCGCATCGATCGCCCTGGGTGTCACCGCCGGCCCGCTCACCGACTTGTTCACCGCCGCGGCGGCGGGCCTGGGGTTACCGCGGTGAAACCTCTGTGGCAACGCGACCGGATGTCGCAGGACAGGCTGGCCGATGTGGCGGAAGAGCTGCTGGGCAGGGGCTTTCGCCTGGGCCTGGTGGCCGCCCACGACGACGGCGCCGACCTGCGGGTCGTCTACCTGTTCCTGGCTGGTGGGCCGGACCGCCGCGTCGAGCTCGAATGCGTTGTGCCCAAGCGTGATCCCGCGGTCCGGTCGCTGGCTTACCTGTCGTTCCCGGCCAGCCGGTTCGAACGCGAGATGGCGGATCTGTACGGAATCCGCTGCGTCGGGCACCCGAAGGCGCGCCGATTGGTGCGGCACGCCCACTGGCCCGAGGGCTGGCACCCGATGCGCCACGACGCGTCACCCGCCCCGGAATTCGATGGCGCCGGCCACTTTCCGTTCGTCACTGTCGAGGGACCCGGCGTGTACGAAATCCCGGTGGGTCCCGTGCACGCGGGGTTGATCGAACCCGGACATTTCCGCTTCTCCGTTGCCGGCGAAACCGTGCTGAGACTCAAGGCCCGGCTGTGGTTCGTGCACCGCGGCGTGGAAAGGCTGTTCGAGGGGCGATCACCGGACGGCGCGGTCGATTTGGCCGAACGCGTCAGCGGCGACACCTCCGCCGGGCACGCGCTCGCCCACTGCCTGGCCATCGAGGACGCGCTGGGGGTGGAACTCCCCGACGAGGTGCACCGGTTGCGGGCAATGCTGGTCGAACTGGAACGGCTCTACAACCACGCCGCCGATCTGGGCGCGCTGGCCAACGACGTCGGATTCGGGATCGCCCACGCGCACACGCAGCGCATCCGCGAACGGCTGCTCCGCGTCAACGCCGATGTCACCGGGCACCGGCTGCTGCGGGGCGCGATGCGCCCCGGCGCGGTGGCGGTCCGCGCCCTGCCGGATGCCGCCACGCTGCAATCGGTTGCCGCCGACCTCGCCGAAATAGCCGAACTGACCCTGCGAAACACCGTCGTCTACGACCGGTTCGCCGGGACGGCCGTGCTGCTCCAAGACGACGCTCGCGCGCTCGGGTGCCTCGGTTACGTCGCGCGGGCCAGCGGCGTGCGCACCGACGCCCGGCTCGAACACCCGACCACCGCGTTGCCCGTCACCGAGGTCCACGCCGCCGCGGGCGACGTGCTGGCCCGCTACACGCTGCGGCGCGACGAATTCGCCGCGTCCACCGAGCTGGTCCGCCATCTTTCCGAATCACACAGTGGTCCAATCGAATACGTCGAGAGCCTGCCGGTCCGGGGCGCGGCCCGCAGCGGCATCGGCATCGTCGAAGGCTGGCGCGGCACCATCGTTCACCGCGTCGAGATCGACGCCGCCGACACGATCTCCCGCGCGAAGATCGTCGACCCGTCATGGTTCAACTGGCCCGCGCTGCCGGTCGCGATGGCCGACACCATTGTCCCCGACTTCCCGCTGGCCAACAAAAGCTTCAACCAGTCCTACGCCGGCAACGATCTTTGATCGGCGGGGTTACGCCTCGCCCAGCAACGCGAAACGGCCATCGACCGTCCTCGTCACCAGGCCGTCGGCGAGCAGCGAATCCAGCGCCCGGTCCCGCTGGGCGGTGTCGGTCAGCCACGCCACGTCCAGCTCCGCGCGGGTGACCGGGGCGTCGTTGGCGCGCAACACATCCAGCAACCGGCCACGCACCTGCCGGTCCGTTCCGGCGTAGGCCTGCACCCGGCGCGGCGGCCCCTGGGCGGGCGGATAACCGGCGTCACGCCACGCGCAGCCGCGCAGCGGGCACAACCCGCAACGCGGCGCCCGCGCGGTGCACACGATCGCGCCCAACTCCATCAGCGCCACCGAGAACGTCGGCGCCATCCCGTTGGAGGGCAGCAGCGCCGAGACGGCGGCGTGGTCCCGCGCCGCCGACGCCGGACCGCCGTCGGCCAGCCCGCGCACGGCGCGGGCCACCACCCGGCGGACGTTGGTGTCGACCACCGGAACCCGTTGGCGGTAGGCGAAACAGGCGATGGCGCGCGCGGTGTAGCTGCCGATCCCGGGCAGGGTCAGCAGGGTGTCGACGTCGTCGGGAACCACGTCGTCGTGGTCGCGGGCGATGACGGTCGCGCATTCGTGCAAGCGCTTGGCCCGCCTCGGATAACCCAGCTTGCCCCACGCGCGCAGTACGTCGGCGGCGCTGGCGGCGGCGGTGGCGGACGGCGTCGGCCAGCGCCGCACCCACTCCGACCAGACCGGCAGCACCCGCGACACCGGCGTCTGCTGCAGCATGAATTCGCTGACCAGGATCTGCCAGGCGCTGACGCCCGGCTCCCGCCAGGGCAGGTCGCGGCGGGATCGGTCGTACCAGTCGAGAAGGTCGGAAACCGATATGTGTCCCGGGCCGTTTACCGTCGGATGCGGCATGATGTCAGCCATGCCTAACACCAGCCCGGTAACCGCGTGGAAAGCACTCAAAGAGGGTAACGAGCGATTCGTCGCCGGGAAGCCCCAGCATCCAAGCCAGAGCGTCGAACACCGGGCCAGCCTGGCCGGCGGCCAGAAGCCGACCGCGGTGGTGTTCGGCTGCGCGGACAGCCGGGTGGCGGCCGAGCTGATCTTCGACCAGGGCCTGGGCGACATGTTCGTGGTGCGCACCGCCGGACAGGCCATCGACTCGGCGGTGCTGGGCTCGATCGAGTTCGCCGTGACGGTCCTCGACGTGCCGCTGATCGTCGTCCTAGGCCACGACAGCTGCGGCGCGGTCAAGGCGGCCCTGGGCGCGATCGACGACGGCGCGATTCCGGGCGGCTTCGTGCGCGACGTGGTCGAGCGGGTCGCCCCGTCGATCCTGATGGGCCGCCGCGACGGCCTGAGCCGCGTCGACGAGTTCGAGGAACGGCACGTGCGCGAAACGATCGCCCAGCTCATGTCGCGTTCGAGCGCGATCGCCGAGCGGGTGGCCGCCGGCACCCTGGCGATAGCGGGCGCCACCTACCACCTCGCCGACGGGCGGGCGGCCCTGGTCGACCACGTCGGCGACATCGGGGAATAGCGGGCCAACGGCGGGAAGCCGCCGCTTTTCGGCCCGCCACTAACACGGCGGTCAGCCAGCAAACACCGCGACACGCCGGGGCGGGTCAGCCAACTCGACGTGACCTGGGCCTACGCTGCAAACGTGCTGGATCTGGAACCGCGTGGCCCGCTACCTACCGAGATCTATTGGCGGCGCCGTGGCCTGGCCGTGGGCGTCGCGGTCGTCGTGGTGGGGATCGTGGTCGCCGCGGTCATCGCCTTCATGGGGCACACCGGGGGCGCCAAGCCCGCCAGTGCCGACAAGCCGAATTCCGCTCAGAGCAAGCCCGGTTCGCCCGCGCCGCAGGCGCCTCCGCCCGCCGCGCCGGGGGAGCAGCCCGCCCCGGCGGCCCCGCAGCAGGGGCAGAACCCGGAGATGCCCACCCCGACCGCCGCGGTGCAGCCGCCGCCGGTGCTCAAGGAGGGCGACGACTGCCCGGACTCGACGCTGGCCGTCAAGGGTCTGACCAATGCGCCCCAGTACTTCATCGGCGATCAGCCCAAGTTCACCATGGTCGTCACCAACATCGGCCTGGTGTCCTGCAAGCGTGACGTCGGCGCCGCGGTGCTGGCCGCCTACGTGTACTCGCTGGACAACAAACGGCTGTGGTCGAACCTGGACTGCGCGCCGTCCAACGAGACGCTGATCAAGACCTTCACCCCGGGCGAGCAGGTGACGACCGCGGTGACGTGGACGGGGATGGGTTCGGCGCCGCACTGCCCGCTGCCGCGGCCGGCGATCGGACCGGGCACCTACAACCTGGTCGTGCAGCTGGGCAATCTGCGCTCGCAGCCGGTGCCGTTCATCATGAACCAGCCGCCCCCGCCGCCGGGGCCGGTGCCGGGGCCGGGCCAGCCGGTCGTCGCCCCGCCGCCCGAGGCGCCGGCGCCGGGACCCGTCCCCGCCGGCTAACTCAGCGGGTCGGAGATGGTCGACTCGGCGAGCTGCGACAGACCCTCCCGCACGTGGCGGGCCCACATCGCGCCGATGCCCTCGACCGACTGCAGGTCTCCGGCGCTGGCCGCGAGCAAGCCCTGCAGCGTCCCGAACGACCGGACCAACAGGTCGGAGTGGGCGAACTGCAGGCGCGGGATGCTGGCCAGGGCGCGGTAACCGCGCGGGCTGACCGCCGAGTCCTGCGCCTCCGCCGTCGTCGGATAGCCGAAAACCTTTGCCAGCGCGGTCAGTTCGAGCAGCTCGGTGTCCGAGAGGGCGTCCAGCTCGTCGAGCGTCGCCGTCATCTGCGCCTTGGACAGCGGCTCCGGGCTGGCGTGGTAGTCGCGCACCGTCAGCTCCCGGGCGATGTCGTTGCCGCCCAGCAGCTCGTCGAGCTGCAGCCGCAGCTGGCGTCCGTCGGTGCCCAGCTCGACGACGTCGTCGTCGATCACCAGGCCGATTCGCCGGACCAGCTCGAGCCGCTGCACCACCGTCATGACGTCGCGCAGCGTGACGAAGTCCTCGATCTCCGCGAGCGACAGTTGCCTGCTGACCTCGTCGAGCCGGGTCTTGTACCGCTCCAGGGTCGCGATCGCCTGGTTGGCCCGGGACAGGATGGTCGCCGAGTCGGCCACCACGTGGCGTTCCCCGCCGACGTACACGGTGACGATGTTCATCGAGTGGCTCACCGAGATCACCGGGTAGCCGGTCTGAATCGCGGCTCGCTCCGCCGAGCGGTGGCGCGTCCCGGATTCGTCGGTGGGGATGGACGGGTCCGGCACCAGCTGCACGTTGGCCCGAACGATGCGGCTGCCGTCGGTGGACAACACCACCGCGCCGTCCATCTTCGCCAGCTCGCGCAGCCGGGTCGGCGCATACCGGACGTCGAGGGCAAAACCGCCGTCACAGATCGCCTCGACGTTTTCGTCGTTGCCGAGGACGATCAGCGCACCGGTGCGGCCGCGCAGGATGCGCTCCAGGCCGTCGCGCAGCCCGGTGCCCGGCGCCAGGCGGGCGACGGTCTCACGCAGTGTCGGACGAGTCACAGCGTGTCATTGTGCGGCCCCAGCGCATTGTGCGTCCAGCCATCGCGGGGCTCGGCGATGGCTTTCATGTGCTGCAGCGCCGCGACGATCGTCGGCGCCCGCAGCGCCCGCATCCCGTCGGGCACGATCTCGCGCCGGGGATCGTCGCCGTCCGGGATGAGCGCGATGCTGAATCCCTGACGGGCGGCCTCACCCAGCCGCCGCTCCATGCCGCTCACCCGCCGCAGGTCGCCCGCCAGCCCGACCTCGCCGATCATCACCGCCGTGGTCGGCAACGGCAGACCGGAGTAGGCCGAGGCCAGCGCCATCGCGACGGCCAGGTCCGAGGAGGGATCGGTCAGCCGCATGCCGCCGACGGTGGACAGGTAGATGTCGTTGACGCCGATGGACAGCCGGCCGTGCTTCTCCAGCACGGCGCCGATCATCGCGGCCCGGGAGTGGTCGATCCCACTGACGGCGCGGCGCGGCGAGCCGCCGCCGGGGGTGGCGAGCAGGGCCTGGACCTCCCCGATGAGCGGCCGCTTGCCGTCCAGCGTCACAGTGATGGCGGTCCCGGCGACCGGCGCCGGACGCTGATCGAGGAAGAGGTTCGACGGGTCGGACACGTCCTCGATCCCGGTGTCGTGCAGCAGGAAACAGCCGACCTCGTCGGCCGCGCCGAACCGGTTCTTGATACCGCGGACCATCCGCAGCGACCCGTTGCGGTCGCCCTCGAAGTGCAGCACCACGTCCACCAGGTGTTCCAGCGAGCGGGGCCCGGCGATGGCCCCGTCCTTGGTGACGTGACCGACCAGGATCAGTGCGACACCGTCGGCCTTCGCCGCCGCGGTCAACGCGGCGGTGACCGCGCGCACCTGCGTCACCCCGCCGGCCACCCCGTCGGCCTCCGTGGTGGACATGGTTTGCACCGAGTCCACGATCACCAGCGCGGGCCGCACCGTCGCGATGTGGGTCAGCACCGTGTGCACGTCGGATTCGGCGGCCAGGTAGACGTCCTGCGCATCCTTGCCGCCGCAGCCGATCCGGTCGGCGCGCAGCCGGATCTGGCCGGCGGACTCCTCACCGGAGATGTAGAGCGCGCGCCGGCCCGTCAGCGCCCAGCGGTGCGCCACCTTGAGTAGCAGCGTCGACTTACCCACGCCGGGATCACCGGCCAGCAGCGTGACCGAACCGGGCACGACACCGCCCCCGAGCACCCGGTCGAGCTCTCCGATGCCGGTCGAGCGGTGCCTGCTGGCGTTCGGTTCGACGGACGTGATCGGGACCGCCGGGGAGGCCGTCGCCGAGGCCGTCCGACGGCCGCCCACCGCGGCCAGCACCGGCGCTTCGTCCACGGTGCCCCAGGTGCCGCACTCCAGGCAGCGGCCCACCCATTTGGCGGTGACGTGCTGGCATTCGGAGCAGCGGTATTGGGAGCGCGGATTTGCCACGCCATGACGGTATCGAGACGGTACGACAAATCCCCGCTATGACAGGCGGTTGGGCCCGGCTAGCTTTGCTGCGGCGGTTCCAGCCCGGCCGAGACCGGCACCAGCACGGTGGCCTGGCCGGCCTTCTCGAAGGTGAAGGTGAAGTTGTACAGCAGGCCGTTGGTGATCGGCTTGGCCAGCGTGACCGTCGCCTTGGCCGCATTGCTTGACCCCACCGGGCCGGGCGCCACCTTCTGGCCCTCCGGCGTACCGATCAAGAGCATGCCGCCGGCGGGCAGCCGCCCGTCGCCGCTCACGGCCACCGAGCCGACGTCGCTGGTGATGCTGACCAACCGGTCCGGCATGTCCGGCGACTGGTTGGTGGCCACCAGCACCAGGTCCACCGTTCGGCCCGGCTGCACGAAGTCACCGGTCTGCGCGGCCCGGATGTGGATGTTGCGCAGCGCCACGTTCTTGATCGTGACCTTGTTGCCGTTGATGGCGGGCTCCTGAACGGCCATCTGTGAGACCTGGCCGGCCCCGCAGCCGCTGAGCAGAATCGCGACCACTGCGGCGAAGCCGATGAGTGCGGCGCGCTTGACGAGGTTCACTCACTGCCTCCTGCTGGGCCGGTTCGACGGGGATGCAACTATGCACAGTAGTAGGAAGGCTCAGCGCGCGGTAGCGCGGGGCGTAAGACCAGCCCGGGCGCCCTCCCGCGGGGCCCGCCATGGCGGCCGCGGGGCCGCCCTCGGCGCCAGGTCAGGGCGTTGGTAATGTGCGTCACTGCACGTTCTGCTCCCCCTGTCAACCCCTAATCTGCGCGTGTTGTGCCCCTGACCTGCATCGTTGCTCCACACGTGATTGGGCGGCCGTGTTAGACTGAAGTAACGAAAGGGGCTCGAATCAGATGATCTTCAAGGTCGGCGACACCGTTGTTTACCCGCATCACGGTGCTGCGTTAGTCGAGGCGATTGAAACCCGCACCATCAAAGGGGAACAAAAGGAATATCTCGTCTTGAAGGTGGCGCAGGGAGACCTGACCGTTCGAGTACCCGCTGACAACGCCGAATACGTCGGCGTCCGCGACGTCGTCGGGCAAGAAGGCCTCGACAAGGTGTTCCAGGTGCTGCGGGCTCCGCACACCGAAGAGCCGACCAACTGGTCGCGCCGCTACAAGGCCAACCTGGAAAAGCTGGCCTCCGGCGATGTCAACAAGGTGGCCGAGGTAGTTCGCGACCTGTGGCGTCGCGACCAGGAACGGGGCCTGTCCGCCGGCGAGAAGCGCATGCTGGCCAAGGCCCGCCAGATCCTGGTCGGCGAATTGGCGCTCGCCGAGAGCACCGACGAAGCCAAGGCGGACACCATCCTCGACGAGGTCCTGGCCGCCGCTTCCTGAAGGCCCTGACACTTCGGTGGTCACGGGGACGGTCTCCTCGGGCACGGTTGTCGCGGTGGTCCCGGCCGCGGGGTCCGGCGAGCGGCTCGGCGCGGGCATCCCGAAGGCATTCTGCGAGGTCGACGGGCGCACCCTGCTGGACCGCGCGGTCGACGGTTTGCTGCAATCCGGAGTCGTCGACCACGTCGTGGTCGCCGTTCCGGCGGCCCGGCTCGATGGGGCCAAGCGGGCCCTGGGGGAGCGCGCGACCGTCGTCGCCGGCGGGGCCGACCGCACCACATCGGTCAGCCTCGCGTTGGCCGCGCTCGCCGGTGACCCCCAGTTCGTACTGGTGCACGACGCCGCCCGCGCCCTGACGCCCCCCGCCCTGATCGTGCGGGTGGTGGACGCATTGCGGGCCGGGCACAACGCCGTGGTCCCCGCGCTGCCCCTGCATGACACCATCAAGGCCGTGGACGCCAACGGCGTGGTGCTGGGCACGCCCGAGCGGGCCGGACTGCGCGCCGTACAGACACCGCAGGGCTTCGCCCGGGACTTGCTGCTGCGGGCCTACCAGCGCGCGGGCACGGCCGATTTCACCGACGACGCCTCGCTGGTCGAGCATGTCGGCGGCCAGGTCCAGGTGGTCGACGGCGACCCGCTGGCGTTCAAGATCACCACCCGGCTCGACCTGCTGCTGGCCGAAGCGATCGTGCGCCCGTGAGCGGGCCGCCCCGCGTCGGCCTGGGCGTCGACGTGCATCCGATCGAGCCCGGGCGACCCTGCTGGCTGGTGGGCCTGCTGTTTCCCGGCGCCGACGGCTGCGCCGGTCACTCCGACGGCGACGTCGGCGCCCACGCGCTGTGCGACGCGCTGCTGTCGGCCGCGGGGCTGGGCGACATCGGCGCGGTCTTCGGCGTCGACGACCCCCGCTGGAAGGGCGTCAGCGGCGCCGACATGCTGCGCCACGTCGGCGAGCTGGTGGCACGCGAGGGCCTTCGGGTCGGAAACGCCGCGGTGCAGCTGATCGGCAACCAGCCCAGGGTCGGTCCGCGCCGCGCCGAGGCCCAGCGCGTGCTCTCCGAATTGGTGGGGGCTCCGGTCTCGGTGTCGGCGACGACGACCGACGGGTTGGGCCTGACCGGTCGCGGCGAGGGCCGCGCCGCCATCGCCACCGCATTGGTCTTCCCCGCCGGCTGAGGCCCGCGCAGCGCCGGGCAACTGGGAACCACCCGGTAAGCTGGCACGTCGTGACCGATCGCGCCCGCTTGCGGCTACACGACACGGCGGCCGGCGCCGTGCGCGATTTCGTTCCATTACGCGAGGGCCACGTCTCCATCTACCTGTGTGGCGCCACCGTCCAGGGACTGCCGCACATCGGGCACGTCCGCAGCGGCGTGGCCTTCGACATCCTGCGCCGGTGGCTGATGGCGCGCGGCTGCGACGTCGCGTTCATCCGCAACGTCACCGACATCGACGACAAGATCCTCAACAAGGCCGCGGCGGCCGACCGCCCGTGGTGGGAGTGGGCGGCCACCTACGAACGCGCGTTCAGTGCCGCCTACGACGCCCTGGACGTGCTGCCGCCGTCGGCCGAGCCCCGGGCCACCGGGCACATCACCCAGATGGTCGAGTTGATGGAACGGCTGATCGAAACCGGCCACGCGTATCCGGCGGGCGGCGACGTGTACTTCGACGTGCTCAGCTATCCGGAGTACGGCCAGCTGTCCGGGCACAAGATCGACGACGTCCACCAGGGTGAGGGCGTCGCGACCTGCAAGCGCGACCAGCGCGACTTCACCCTGTGGAAGGCCGCCAAGCCCGGCGAGCCGTCCTGGCCCACCCCATGGGGCCGCGGGCGCCCCGGCTGGCACCTGGAGTGCTCGGCGATGGCGCGTACCTACCTGGGGCCGGAGTTCGACATCCATTGCGGCGGGATGGACCTGGTCTTCCCGCACCACGAGAACGAGATCGCGCAGAGCCGCGCCGCCGGCGACGGATTCGCCCGTTACTGGTTGCACAACGGCTGGGTCACCATGGGCGGCGAGAAGATGAGCAAGTCGCTGGGCAACGTGCTGGCCATCCCCGCGTTGCTGCAGCGGGTGCGGCCGGCGGAGCTGCGCTACTACCTGGGCAGCGCGCACTACCGCTCGATGCTGGAATTCTCCGACAACGCCCTGCAGGATGCGGTGAAAGCCTATGTGGGCGTTGAGGAATTCCTGCACCGCGTCCGCGTCCGCGTCGGCGGGGTCGAGCCGGGCGAGTGGACTTCGCGGTTCGCCGAGGCGCTCGACGACGACCTGGCGGTCCCGGCCGCGCTGGCCGAGGTGCACCACGCCCGGGCCGAGGGCAACCGCGCCCTCGACTCCGGCGACCACGAAGGCGCCCTGCAGCACGCCCGGGCGATCCGCGCCATGATGGGGATCCTGGGTTGCGACCCGCTCGACGAGCGCTGGGAAACCCGCGACGAGACCTCGGCCGCGCTGGCGGCCGTCGAGGTGTTGGTGCGCGCCGAACTGGAAAACCGGGAAAAGGCCCGCGAGCAACGCAATTGGGCGCTTGCCGACGAGATCCGGGATCGGCTGAAGATCGCCGGCATCGAGGTCACCGACACAGCCGACGGGCCGCAGTGGTCCCTGCAGGCCGGTCAGACCCAGTAGATGGCCGGCAATTCGCGCCGCCGCGGCGCAATACGCAAGGCGGGCACCAAGAAGGGGCCCACCGTGGGCTCGGGCGGGCAGCGCCGACGCGCGCTGGAGGGGCGCGGTCCCACGCCACCGGCGCATCTGCGACCCAACCATCCCGCCGCCAAGCGCGCGCAGTCCCCGCCGCGCCGGCCCGCCAAGCGGCCCACCGACGAGACGGAAACGGTGCTCGGCCGCAACCCGGTGCTGGAGTGCCTGCGCGCCGGTGTCCCGGCGACGGCGCTCTACGTGGCGCTGGGCACCGACGCCGACGAGCGGGTCACCGAATCCGTTGCCCGCGCCGCGGATTCGGGCATCTCGATCCTCGAGGTGCCGCGTGCCGACCTGGACCGGATGACCAGCAACCACCTGCATCAGGGCATCGCGTTGCAGGTCCCGCCGTACAACTACGCCCACCCCGACGACTTGCTGGCGACCGCCCTGGACTCCCCGCCCCCGCTGTTGGTCGCGCTGGACAACATCTCCGATCCCCGCAACCTTGGCGCGATCGTGCGTTCGGTCGCGGCCTTCGGCGGCCACGGTGTGCTGATCCCGCAGCGGCGTTCGGCGTCGGTGACGGCCGTGGCCTGGCGCACCAGCGCCGGCGCCGCGGCCCGCATCCCGGTCGCCCGGGCCACCAATCTCACCCGGACGCTGAAGGATTGGGCCGACCGCGGAATCCGGGTGATCGGGCTGGACGCCGACGGCGACACCGTGGTCGACGACCTGGACGGCGCCGACCCGCTGGTGGTGGTCGTCGGGTCCGAAGGCAAAGGGCTGTCGCGACTCGTGCGGCAGAACTGCGACGAGGTGGTGTCCATCCCGATGGCCGGGCACGCCGAATCGCTGAACGCCTCGGTGGCCGCCGGGGTGGTGCTCGCCGAGATCGCCCGCCAGCGCAGGACGTGACCCCGGTGCGCCGCTGGCCCGCGCGCCTCGGTGTGGCGCTGGCCGTCGTCGGTGTGCTGGCGTCGCCCGCGGCGGCCGCCCAAGCCCCGGAGTTCGACCTGCAGGCCCATCGCGGCGGGCGCGGGGAGACCACCGAGGAGTCGCTGCGTGCCTTCGCGAAATCCCTCGAATTGGGCGTCAGCACACTCGAACTCGACATCAACATCACCCGGGACGGGCAACCGCTGGTGTGGCACGACCCGGCGATCCACCCCGAGAAGTGCGCCGACACCGGCCCCGCGTTCGCCGGGGATCCGCAGTACCCCTACGTCGGAAAGCTGGTACACGAGCTCACCCTGCCGCAGATCCGCACGCTCGACTGCGGACGGCGGCTGGCCGAGTTTCCCGATGCCGAGGTGGTGCGCGGCAACAAGATAGCCATCCTGCCGGAGGTGTTCGCGCTCGCCGATTCCTATCACGCCGCGGTGCGCTACAACATCGAAACCAAGGTGGCGACCGACCACCCCGGCACTTCGGCCGATCCCCGCCAGTTCGTCGACGTGATACTGGCCGCGGTCAGGGCGGCCGGCAAGGTCGGCGTGGTGGAGATCGAGAGCTTCGACTGGCGGACGCTGCCGTTGGTTCACCGGGACGAGCCGTCGATTCCGTTGGTGGCGTTGTACAACGAGGACACCGGAGGCGACCCGATGGTCGGGGCGAAGCTGGTGGGCGCGAACGTCGTCGCGCCCAGCTACCAGTTGGTCACGGGCAAACCGTACGTCGATCGCGCGCATGCGCTGGGGCTCAAGGTGATCCCGTGGACGGTCGACGACGCCGACACCATGCGTGAACAGATCGCCGACGGGGTCGACGGACTCATCACCGACTACCCGACGCTGTTGCGCGCCGTGCTGGGACAACTCGGCATGCCGCTGCCGCCGGCCTACCGCCGCGGCTAGACACCGAGCAGCCGCGCCGACGCCCACAGCGCGAGCACCGCGAGGAGCAGAGAAGCCGGCACGGTACACAGCCCGAGGCGGGTGTATTCGCCCACCCCGGCGTCGACGTCGTGCTGGCGGAGCACCCGCCGCCACAACAGGTTCGACAGCGAACCGACATAGGTCAGGTTGGGCCCGATGTTGACCCCGAGCAGGACGGCCAGGATGGCGACCGGTCCGCTCGGCGCGACCAGGGGCAGCAGCACCAGCGTGGCGGGCAGGTTGTTCACGACGTTGGCCAGCACGGCCGCCACGGCGGCGATGGCGAGCAGCGCGGGCAGCGTCGCGCCGGACGGCAGCACTGCCGACATGGCCCTGTCCATGCCGTTGAGCATGACCGCCCGGACCACGACGCCCAGCGCCAGCACGAAGACCAGGAACGACACGTGGGCCGAACGGGCGACGTCGACCACCGAGGTGTGCCCGCGGCTCAGGCTGCGCGCGGCCAGCACCACGGCGCCGGCGAGGGCCACCCAGGCCGGGGCCACCCCGACCGTCTGGCCCACCGCGAACCCGGCCAGCGTCAGCCCCATGACCACCAACACGAACACCGGGGGGCGCGGCGGGGGCCCGGGCTCCTCCGGGCGGGGCTGCACGCGCAGGTCCTTGGCAAAAAACCAGCGGAATATCGCGTAGAGCGTGACCACCACCCCCACCCACGGCAACGCCATCAGCAGCGTGAACCGCGTGAACGAAAGGTTGGCGGCGTGAAACGCCAGCAGGTTGGTCAGATTCGACACGGGCAGCAGCAGCGATGCCCCGTTGGCCAGGTGCGCGGTGGCATACGCGTACGGCCGCACCGGGGTCCGCAACCGGCGGACGGCCGCCAGCACCACCGGGGTCAGCAACACCACCGCGGTGTCCAGGCTGAGCACGGCGGTGATCAGCGAGGCGATGACGAACACCCGCCGCAGCAGTGGACCCGACCCGACGCGTCCCCGCGCGATCGCCGCGCCCGCCGCCTCGAAAAGGCCCTCGTCGTCGCACAGCTTGGCCAGCACCAGCACCGCGCCCAGAAACCCGACCACTCCGGAAAGCCCGGCGACCTCCTCCGCCGCCTGACGCACCGATATGGCGCCGACCGCGATCAGGATCAGCGCGGCGGGAACCGCCGCCACCGCCTCCGGCCAGCCCCGCGGACGCACGACGGCGAAGGCCAGGACGGCGGCGAGCAGCACCAGCGCAAGGGTCAGGGTCAATGTTCTAGAACCGCTTCACGCCCAGGGGTTCTCGCGCCGCCACACCGTCGGCAGGTGCAGCGCGACACCGTCCCGTGCGGCCAACTCGTCGAGGATGCGGATGGAGGAGTCCAGGTCGTCGCCCGCATAGGGCAAGGCGCGCAGCGGCTTTGACAGTGGCCGGAAGAAGTCGTCCCAGTGGATCAGGGTCACCCGGCGCGCACCCACCGCGCGCACGGTCTCAGTCCAGTAGTCGACCAGGTATGACCTCGGCCGCAGCCCCAGCTGGCCGACGGACAGGTAGACCGCGTCGGCGCGCCGGCCGGCCAGCGCGCCCTCGACGAAACCGGCGCTGCCCTGGATCAACAGCCGCCGGTCCGACGCCCGGTGGTGCACCAGCGCCGACCAGGCCTCGCCGCAGCGGTAGGCGGACGCCCTGACCGGCGGGGTGAGCGGCGCGTCGATCGTGCCCGGGAACCGGTCCGGCGGGCAGTGCTGCGATTCGATCAGGGTCAGGTCGTAGGCGCCCAGCGCAATCGTTTCGCCGCCGGCGGCCACCACGAGTCGGTCCTCGGTCAGGCCGTGTCCGCGCCCGACGTTGGCCGCCGACTCACCGCCGACCAGGCGCGCACCGGTGCGGTCGGCAACCAGGGCGGAATCCAGCGCGTGGTCGATGTGGGTGTGCACCGGGACGACGGCCTCCAGGCGGGACACCTTGGCCCGGGCCAGGCAGCCGTCGACGCGGGCCGGCGACGGCGCCACTTTGCCGGCGGCCACCCGGGCCAGGCTCGGCCGGGAGAAGTAGCCGTCGGTCAGCAGCGCCGACGACCCGTCGTCGATCAGCAGCGTCGCCACGCCCATCCACAGCACCGACAGGGATCCCGGCTCGGCGGCGGGCGCGTCGAACCGGTCCGCGTACCCCCCGAGGTCGGGCCGACAGGGTTTCAGCCGCATCAGCTGAACGCCCCGATCTCGACGCCGGCGGCCGCGAGGCGATCGCGGACGGCGGTCGCGATCTGCACCGCACCGGGCGAATCGCCGTGCACGCAAACCGATTCGACGTCGACCGGGATCTGCGTGCCGTCGACGGCGGTGACCCGGCCGGCGGTCACCATGCCGACGACGCGGTCGGCGATCTCCGCCGGGTCTCCCAGCACCGCGCCGGGCTCGCGGCGGGACAGCAACCGGCCGTCCGGCTGGTAGGCACGGTCGGCGAAGGCCTCCGCCACCGTGCGCAGGCCGCGGCGGGCGGCCTCGTCGAAAAACGCCGAGCCCGCCATGCCCAGCACCGGCAGCGCCGGGTCCACCATCGCCACAGCCTCGGCGACCGCCGCCGCCTGCTCGCGGTGGGTCACGATCGTGTTGTACAGGGCGCCATGGGGTTTGACGTAGGACACCGCGGAACCGGCGGCCCGCGCGATCGCCTGCAAAGCGCCGATCTGATACACCAGATCCGCGGCCAGGTCGTCGGCGGCGACGTCGATGAAGCGCCTGCCGAACCCGGCCAGGTCTCGATAGCTCACCTGCGCCCCGACGCGGACGCCGCGCTCGGCGGCCGACCGGCAGACCCGTGACAATCCGGCGGGATCGCCCGCGTGGAAACCGCACGCCACGTTGGCGCTGGTGACGATCCGCAGCATGGCGTCGTCGTCCCCGAGGCGCCAGACGCCGAAGCCCTCGCCCAGGTCGGCGTTGAGGTCGATGCGGGCCACCCGCCCAGCTTATGGGGCGGCGCCGGCGCCCTCCTTCGGAGGCGTCGCCTTCCGCTTCGCTACCGGGTGACGACCGCGGCCGCGATCTGTTGGGCGACGTCGACCGCGGACCCACCGGACAGGAAGGAGCCGCAGGTGGACACGTCGATGACGATGTTGTTGCGCGAGGTGAGCGCGCGCTGGCACCGCCAGTTGTCCTCGCTGCCTTCCTGTTCTTCGGACGTGCTGAGCGTGCCGCCGACTTTGTGGGAATCGGCCACCGCCCAGGCGATCTCGGGCCGGCCCGGTGGACGGTCGACGAACCGGCGGTTGGCGCAGGCGGACCACCTCCGGACCGATGCGTCGTAGAACGCGTTGGCCTGCCGGGCCGTGGGGTAGGCGATCACGGCCTGGTTGGCGGAGTAGTTGCGCACCGTGGGGTCGTCGAAGCTGTCGTCCAGTCGCTCGCCGCGCACCGCGATCCAGCCGGTGTCCGCATACACGGCCTGCTGGGCGGGCCCGGCCATCGCGAGGCAACTCGTCTCGCTGAACGTCTGGCTGGAGTCCCACATCTCCTGTGTGCGATACCGGACCCGCATTCCCAAGCCCACGATGTCGTCGATCTTCCTGTCGTCGAGCAGCAACCCGTCCATCGCGGTGACGGGCACCGGGGCCCGCGTCAGCGGACCGCGGGTGTCCGCGGGCGCGGCGCTACCGCCGACGACGGTGGTGCAGCCGGCCGTGAGGGCGCACGCCGCCGCCTGCAGGAGGATCGGGAATCGCCTACGCACCAGAGCCTTTCGCACGCCGGGCAGATCTGTGCCGACCAGCTTAGGCGGCGGCCCCCTGCCGGCGCCCGAGCAACCAGCAGAACAGGTAGATCAGGAACGAAATCCCCGCGACGAAGACCGACACCGGGACGCCGGGCGCCAGCGACAGCACGATGCCGCCGACGGCGGAAACCTCGGCGAAGACGATCGAGGCGACCATCGCCGCCGCCGGGGAGGCCACCACGCGGGCGGCGGCGGCCGCCGGCGTGATCAGCAGCGACATCACCAGCAGCGCCCCGACGATCTGCACGGCCTGGGCGGCCACCACGCCGACCAGCGCCGCGAACACGATGCCGAGCGCGCGCACGGGCACGCCGCGGGCCGCGGCGACGTCGGGATCGACGGTGGCGAACAGCAGCGGGCGGTAGCAGGCCGCGATGACGGCGATGACCAGCACGCACACCAGCGCCAGCATGGCCAGCCCGGTGTAGCCGACGCCGACGATCTGCCCGGTGAGCAACGCGAAGCTGGTCGCGGTCCGGCCCGGGTACAGGTAGATGAACAGCACGGCCAGGCCCAGGCCGAAGGCCAGCACCACGCCGATGACGGAATCGCGTTCGTGGGCCCGCCGCCCCAGGACGCCGAACAGCGCGGCCGCCAGAGCGCTGCCCACCAGCGCGCCCACCCCCACCTCGGCGCCGACCAGCAGCGCGAAAGCCGCACCGGTCAGGGACAATTCGCTGGACCCGTGCACGGCGAACGACATCTGACGCATCACGATGAACGGCCCGATCAACCCGGCCACCAGCCCCAGCAACGCGGCCGCCAGCAACGCCTGCTGGACGAAGTGGTGGCCCAGCAGGTGGGCGGTGATGTCGAAGTCGAGCAGATGAGCCAGGACGTCGGTGAGCCGGTGGTTCACGGGTGGGCGCCGTCGGTCGTGTCGCCCACCACCACGTAGCGGTCCTTGACCTTCACCACCTGGATGTCGGCCCGGTACAGCATGGAGAGCGTCTCGGTGGTCATCACGTCTTCCACGGTGCCGACCCGGAACCGCCCGTCGACCAGGTAGACCAGCCGGTCCACGTACGGCAGCATCGCGTTCAGGTCGTGGGTGACGACGATGACGGTGGTCCCGGCGTCCCGGCGGCGGCGCTCGATCAGCGCGGAGACCAGCCTCGCGTTCGCCGGGTCCAGGGCCAGCAGCGGCTCGTCGCACAGCAGCAGCATCGGGTCGCTGACCAGGGCCTGCGCGACGCGCATGCGCTGCAGCTCGCCGCCCGACATCACGCCCACCGGGACATCGGCGAGGTGTTCGGCGTTGACCTGTCGCAGCGCGTCGGCCACGGCCGCGCGCCGGCGGGCCCGGTCGGCCGATCTCAGTGGCAGGCCGCCCCAGCGATGCCCGTCGACGCCCAGCCGCACCAGGTCGCGCCCCCGAAGCATCACGTCGTGGCCCATCGGCCGGTGTTGCGGCACGTAGCCGACGCGGCCGCCGCCCGAGCCCATCGGCTTCCCGTCCACCAGCGCGACCCCGGCGGACAGCGACAGCTGACCCAGCAGCACCTTCAGCAGCGACGTCTTGCCGCTGCCGTTCGGGCCGAGGACCGCGATGAACTCGCCGCGCGAGACCGACAGGTCGAGGTGGTCCCACAGCACGCGGTCACCGAACGCCAGCCGGGCGCCGCGCAGCGACACGGTGTCGGGGTAGCGGTCGAGGGCGGGTACCGCGTCGAGGCTCACGGTTGTACCGACCGGCCGGACTGCAGCGCGGCCAGCAGCTGGTTGACGGTGCTGCGCTGCCAGGTCAGGTAGTCGCTTCCGTCGGGCAGCGTTTCGCTCACGTTCGTCACGGGCACGCCCGCGTCCCGCGCGGCGTCCCGCACGGCGTTGATCGCGGCGGTGGACGTCTGGGGGTTGACCAGCAGCGCCGCCACCTGACGGTGGCCGATCAGGTCGAGGACGAACGCCATGTCGGACGGCGAGGGATCCGTCTCGTTCTCGTTGGCGGCGGTGAAGGTCGACGGCGTGCGGTTGACGAGGCCGGTCGCCGCCAGCAGGTAGTAGCCGACCGGTTCGGTCGCGATCACCCCGGTGCCGGGATAGGCGCTGGCGATGGCGTGTTCGGAGATGGCGACGGCGTCCGCGCCGCGGCAGAACTCGGCGGCGTTCGCCCGGTAGTCGGCGGTGTGGGCCGGGTCGATCGCGGACAAGCGCTCGGCGATCGCGAATGCGACCGACTTGGCGACCTCGAGGTCGTAGAACACGTGCTCGTTGGCCGGCTGCCCGCCGGGGACGGCCGGTCTCAGGTACGAATAGGCGCCGATCGATTTCACGCCGGGGTGCCCGGCGAGCACCTGTTCCGCCCAGGGGTCGTATCCGCCGCCGTTGTAGACGACCAGGGTGGCGTCGGCGATGGCGGCGGCGTCCGCCGGGCTGGCCGCATACGAGTGCGGGTCGGTGTCACCCCCGGTCAGGATGGAGTTGACCGCGATGTGACCGCCGGCGACGGCGCTCGCCACGCTGCCCCAGACGCCGGTGGAGGCCACGACGGCGGCCGCGTGCGGATGCGCCGGGCTGGCGCAGCCGGTGGGCGCGACGGCGGCGGCCAGCAGGACCAGCGCGGCGGGCAGCGCGTGCAGCGGACTGGCCACCGCGCGTCGTCCCCGCTTGAGCGCCATGCGCACGTCCGATTTCCTCTCGCTGGCCGACCGGCCGACCCACAATACTAATGAAAATCGTTTCCATCTACAAAGCCGCGGGTGGCCACCGCTTAGGCGCCGATGCGGATTCGTTGTAGCGTCACCGAACGTGAGTCCCGCATCGCGCCGGCGTGCGACTCTGGCATCGTTGGCGGACGAACTGAAGGTCTCGCGCACCACGATCTCGAACGCCTTCAACAGGCCGGATCAGCTCTCCGCCGACCTACGCGAACGGGTGCTCGCGACGGCCAAGCGGCTGGGGTACCCGGGCCCCGACCCGGTGGCGCGCTCGCTGCGCACCCGCAAGGCGGGTGCGGTCGGGCTGGTGATGGCCGAACCGCTGACCTACTTCTTCAGCGACCCGGCCGCGCGGGATTTCGTCGCCGGGGTCGCCCAGTCCTGCGAAGAGCTCGGCCAGGGACTGCTACTGGTGGCCGTCGGGCCCGGTCGCAGCATCCAGGACGGGATGGGTGCGGTGCTGGGCGCCGGCGTGGACGGCTTCGTGGTGTATTCGGTCTGCGAAGAGGACCCGTATCTGCAGGTCGTCTTGCAGCGCCGGCTGCCGGTCGTGGTCGTCGACCAGCCGAAGGGGCTCGCCGGGGTCTCCCGGGTCGGCATCGACGACCGGGCGGCGATGCGCGAGCTGGCGGACTACGTGCTCGGCCTGGGGCATCGCGAGATCGGACTGTTGACCATGCGGCTGGGCCGCGACCGCCGGCAGGGGCTGGTGGACGCCGACCGGTTGCGGTCGCCGGCCTTCGACGTGCAGCGCGAACGCATCGTCGGGGTGTGGGAGGCGATGAGGGCGGCCGGCGTCGACCTCGACGCGCTGACCGTGGTGGAGAGCTACGAGCACCTGCCGGACTCCGGTGGCGCCGCCGCCAAGGCGGCGCTGGAGGCCAATCCGCGGATCACCGCGCTGATGTGCACGGCCGACATCTTGGCGCTGTCAGCGATGGATTACCTTCGCGCACATGGCATTTACGTGCCCGGGCAGATGACGGTGACGGGTTTCGACGGGGTGCCCGACGCGATCGGCCGTGGGTTGACCACGGTGTCGCAGCCGAGCCTGCAGAAGGGCCGCCGCGCGGGCGAGCTGCTGTTGAGCCCGCCGCGGTCGGGCCTGCCGGTCGTCGAGGTGTTGAACACCGAGTTGATCCGCGGCCGCACCGCGGGCCCGCCGGGCTAGCCGCCGTTCTGGTCGCCGATCAGCAACCGCACCGCCAGGTCCAACCGCTTGCTGACGTCGGTCGCCGAGGCGCGCCGGGTGAGCCAGGCCAGCAGGTTGGACAGCCAGACGTCGGAGATGACCCGGGCGATGTGGTACTGGTCCTCGGTCGGTTCGCCGTCGGCCATCGCCCGAGCGAACATGGAATCGATCAGCTTCTCGACCTGATCGACCTCGCTGGCCGCCGACGCATCGGCGAAGACGTAGGCGCGGGTCATGGCCTCGGTGAGCAGGGGATTGCGCTGCATCGCCCGGTTGAGCTTGCCGACCATGAAGTTCAGCCGCTGAAACGGCGTGCCCCCGGCGACCGACGAGCGGTCGGTCTTGGCGTCGATGCGGCTGAATTCGCGGCCCAGGGCCGACACCAGCAGGTGCACCTTCGACGGGAAATACCGGTACAGCGTGCCCACCGCCACGTCGGCGCGATCCGCCACCGCACGCATCTGAACCGCTTCGTAGCCGCCCTTGGACGCGATGGCCATCGTGGCGTCCAGGATGCGCTTGCGGCGTTCCCGCTGAGCCTCCGAGCCGAGCTCGGACTCCGCCAAAACCGCCACGTTCACCACCTCGCGCGGCTGCGAGTCAGAAGCGCGGCTCGAGTTGGCACTGGCTGGCATGTGACGGGTTGCTCCTGTTCCTGGCGGCTCGCTTGCAAACGATACGCACGCTGAGTGTGAATTTCCCACCTCCGTACCGCCGGGACAGCCGCGTGTGCTGCTGTAACGCCGTTCGACTTGACGGTCGATCGCTGGCACTATTAGAACACGTTCTAGTCTGCGACGAGGCGGGTTGCGCAGCGACCCGAGGCAAGCAGGAGAATCGAGAGCTAGGGGTCGTAGGCCCCACGTCACGCCGAATCGAGGACGCGGAGGTCCCAAGAGTGGTTGCGACCGTCACAGACGAGCAGTTCGCCGCGCGCGCCCTGGTGCGCGACTGGGCCCGCAACTCGACGTCCGGTCCGGGCGGGACGGCGGCGATCCGCGCGGTGGAGCAGGGCGACGCGGACGCATGGCGCCCGGTGTTCGCGCGGCTGGCGGAGCTGGGCATCTTCGGCGTCGCCATCCCGGAGGAGCACGGCGGGGCCGGCGGCACCGTCGAGGACCTGTGCGCGATGGTCGAGGAGGCGGCCAAGGCGCTGGTACCCGGGCCGGTGGCCACCACCGCCCTGGCGACGCTCGTCGTCACCGACCCCGATCTGTCGGCGGCGCTGGCCGCCGGCGAACGCTTCGCCGGGGTGGCGCTGGAGGGCGACGTCCGGTTCGATGCCGAAACCTCCCGGGCGTCGGGCACGCTGCCGCTGGCGCTCGGCGCGGCCGACGGCGGTGTGGTCCTCGTGCCGGCCGACGGACAGTGGCTTTTGGTCGACACCGAGAGCGACGGCGTGCGGATCGAGCCGCTACCGGCCACCGACTTCTCCCGCCCGCTGGCCCGGGTGGAGCTGACGTCGGCGCCGGCCAGCGTCGTCGAATCCCCCGAGCGCGTCGAGGAATTGGCGGCGACCGTGCTGGCCGCCGAGGCGGCCGGCGTGACCCGATGGTCACTGGACACCGCCGTCGACTACGCCAAGGTCCGCGAGCAGTTCGGCAAGCCGATCGGCAGCTTCCAGGCCGTCAAGCACCTGTGCGCGGAGATGCTGTGCCGCGCCGAGCAGGCCGAGGTGGCCGCGGCCGACGCCGCCCGCGCCGCGGCGGACAGCGACGCCGACCAGCTTTCGATCGCGGCCGCCCTGGCCGCCGGCATCGGCGTCGCCGCCGCGAAGGCCAACGTCAAGGACTGCATCCAGGTGCTCGGCGGCATCGGCTGCACGTGGGAGCACGACGCGCACCTGTACTTGCGGCGGGCGCACGCCATCGGCCGGTTCCTCGGCGGCGCCGAACGCTGGCTGCGCCGCATCACCGAACTGACCCAGTCGGGCGTGCGCCGGCGCCTGGGCATCGACCTCACCGACGTCGAGGACCAGCGCGCGGACATCGCCGCGACGGTCGCGGAGATCGCCGCGCTGCCCGAGGACAAGCGGCAGCCGGCCCTGGCCGAGGCCGGGCTGCAGGCGCCGCACTGGCCGGCGCCGCACGGGCGCGGCGCGTCCCCGGCGGAGCAACTGTTGATCGACCAGGAGCTGGCGGCGGCCGGGGTGGCCCGCCCGGACCTGGTGATCGGCTGGTGGGCCGCGCCGACCATCCTCGAGCACGGCACGCCGGAGCAGATCGAGCGCTTCGTGCCGGGCACGTTGCGCGGCGAATTCCTCTGGTGCCAGCTGTTTTCCGAGCCGGGGGCCGGGTCGGACCTGGCGTCGCTGCGCACCAAGGCCGTGCGGGGTGAAGGCGGATGGTTGCTCACCGGCCAGAAGGTCTGGACGTCGGCGGCGCACAAGGCGCGATGGGGCGTGTGCCTGGCGCGCACCGACCCCGACGCCCCGAAGCACAAGGGCATCACCTACTTCATGGTCGACATGAAGGCGCCGGGCATCGAGATCCGGCCGCTGCGCGAGATCACCGGCGACTCGCTGTTCAACGAGGTCTTCCTGGACAACGTGTTCGTTCCCGACGAGATGGTGGTCGGCGGCGTGAACGACGGGTGGCGGCTGGCGCGCACCACGCTGGCCAACGAGCGGATCGCGATGGCCAGCGGCACCGCGCTGGGCAACCCGATGGAGGAGCTGCTCAAGGTGCTCGCGGAGCTGGATCTCGATGCCGCGCAGCAGGATCGGCTCGGCCGGTTGATCGCCATCGCCCAAACCGGCGCGCTGCTCGACCAGCGGATCGCCCAGCTCGCCGTGGGCGGGCAGGACCCGGGCGCGCAGTCCAGCGTTCGCAAGCTCATCGGGGTGCGCTACCGGCAGGCGCTGGCCGAGTACATGATGGACGTCTCCGAGGGCGGCGGGCTGGTCCGCAACCACGCGGTGTACGACTTCCTGAACACGCGCTGCCTCACCATCGCCGGCGGCACCGAGCAGATCCTGCTCACCGTGGCCGCCGAGCGGCTGCTGGGGCTGCCGCGCTAACGGGGCTCCCCGTCGAGCCTGTAATTCTGCAGGCCCGCACTCGCACTTTGTCTGCAGATCTACAGGCTCGGCGGGTTGTCGGTGCCCCGGACCACTATTCGGCCCATGGCCGGGGTGTTGATCGGTGGCGAAGCCGTTGCGCGGGGCATCGTGACGCGGCATGAACTGCAACGCTGGCATAGGCCGATCTTCCCGGGAGTGTATGCCGCACGGAATCAGCCGCTTTCGCTTCGTCATCGAACCGAAGGCGCGTGGTTGTGGTCTCGTCGCAGGGCGACGATCGCAGGTGTCGCGGCTTCGGCGTTGCACGGCGCTCGGTGGGTTGACGACGACGTCCCCATCGAGTTGGTCTGGTCGAATACGCGGCCACCGCGGGGAATCGTGGCGCGTGAGCAGTTGCTGGCCGACGACGAAATCGCTTGCGTGGCAGGACTACCGGTCACCACGCCCGTGCGAACGGCGTACGATTTGGCTCGATTCCTTCCGCGTGAGCAGGCGGTCGCGCGCCTCGACGCATTGATGCGGGCGACGCCGTTCACCATCGAGGACGTGTCGCTGCTGGCCGAGCGATACCCCGGCGCGCGAGGGACGCGCCGGCTGCGGTCAATACTGCCCCTTATCGACGGTGGCGCTGCCTCGCCCAAGGAAACCTGGCTGAGACTGCTGCTTCACGATGCGGGCTTGCCCGCCCTCACCACCCAGATTCCGGTAGTCGAGGGCTACCGTTTGCTGGCCATGCTCGACATGGGCTGGCGGGAGTTCGGTGTGGCCGCCGAGTATGACGGCGACCATCATCGCAGCGATCGGCGTCAGTATGTCAAGGATCAGTGGCGGCTGCGAAGACTCGCGGAACTCGGCTGGGTCGTGATCCGGGTGATCGCCGAGGACAAGCCTCAAGACATCATCGAGCGCGTCAGGGGGGCGCTGATCGCCAGAGGTTGCCGACTCGACGGACATCTCGGAGTCCCCTTGGCCGGCTAACCCTAAATGCCCGTCGAGCAGGCCAGCACTCGCACTTTGTCTGCAGATCTACCGGCTCGGCGAGCGGGCGGCGCTAAGAAAACGTGGTCTGGGCGCAGGTGCTGGGCGAGGTCGTGTTGATCCCGGGATAGACCACCTGGATGTGGGTGCAGACGATGACGTTGTTGTCGGTCTTGGGCTGGCCCGTCTGCCAGTCGGTGGAGTCGATGCGGCCGGTCGTCTGGTACTTGTCCGGTGGGCCCTCACCCATGTAGACGGTGGTGATCTCGTCGGACCCCATGGACTTCATCACCCGCTCGTACTGGCCGGTGGCGTGCGCGTCGAGGTAGGCCAGCCGGTTCGACGATCGGATCTCGGTGGTCTGCCGGGCCCAGAGGCCGTTGGGGAAGCCGGTCACGCCGCCGGGCGTCAGCATGTCCGCGCCGGCGGTGAAGTCGCAGTGGCCGTCGGACTTGAAGCAATTCAGGATGGTGCGGGTCTCCAGCTGGTTGGGCCCGTCCAGCGGGAACAACGTGGTGGCGGTGTTGCTGGCCGCGCCGGCGGCCGGGGCGGGCAGAAACGTCAACGCCGATCCGGCGACGGCGAACACCGTTATCAGCCGCTTCATCCCGCTCCCCTTTCGGTCCGGCCAACCCTGAGGTGAACCTAGCCCCGCGACTACTCGTCGTAGGTGACTTCCACCGAATCAGATTCCGGGTGAGATTGACAGGCCAGGATCAGGCCGTCGTCGAGGTCCTGCTGCTCGAGCACGTCGTTGACCTCCATGCTCACCTTGCCGCTTTTCAGGGTGCACGCGCACGCGCCGCAGTGGCCCTCGCGGCAGGAGAACGGCGCGTCGAGGCCCTTGGCCAGCAGGACGTCGAGCAACTTGGCATTGCGCGGCCACGACACGGTGTGGGTCTCACCGTCCAGCTGGACCACCGCGGTGGCGGGCGGCTGATCGCCCGGGGCGGTGTCCTCGATCTTGACCGCCGCGAAGGGGTCGGAGTCCAGCGACTTGAACACCTCGATGTGCACTTGCGGCGCAGGCACTTTCAGCGAGTCCAGCGCCTCGCGGGCGGCGTCCATGAAGGGGCCGGGCCCGCAGATGTAGACGGGCCGGTCGGTATAGGGCGCGGCGAGCTTGGCCAGCGCGGCCACGCTCGGCATCCCCTGCAACGATTCCAGCCAGTGCACCACGGTGAGCCGGTCCGGATACTTGGCGCACAGTTCGCGCAGCGCGTCGGCGAAGATCACCGACTTCTCGTCGCGATTGGCGTAGAGCAGGGTCACCTGCCCGCCGCCCTCGGCGAGCGCGGACTTGCAGATCGACATGATCGGGGTGATCCCGCTGCCCGCGGCCATCAGCAGGAAGTCGTCGTCGAGCGTTTTCGGGACGAAGTTGCCCGAGGGGGCCAGCACGTGGATCCGCATGCCCGCCCGCGCGTGCTCGCACAACCAGTTCGACGCGTACCCGTCCGCGGTCCGCTTGACCGTCACGGTCAGCGCGTCGTCGGTGAACGGCGAGCTGCACAGCGAGTAGCAGCGGGCCACCGAACCGGTGCGCTCGCTGGGCACGCGCAGCGTCAGGAACTGGCCGGGCGCGTAGCGCAGGCGTTCGGGCGGGATGCCGGGGTCGCCCGGCTCGTCGGGCACCGCGAAGACCAGCGACCGCGCGTCGTCCGTCTCGGCGACGACCTCGGCGATCTGCAGTTCAAGGACGTGGTCACCGAGCGGCTCGTCGAGATTGGCCTCGACCAAGACCCATCCTCCCTCTCGTTGCAACTAGAACATGTTACAGAAAAGTGGATCCGTATCGCTACCAGCCGCAGGAATACCCTGCTCGACACAAATCGGAACGTGTTCTAGTCTCTGGTGTAAGTCCACTGAGTAAGTTTGGCCCAGGAGGCAAACCTAGTGACGTCCATTCAACAGCGTGACGCGCAGTCGGTGTTGGCCGGCATCGACGACCTACTGCCGCGGATCTCCGAGCGCGCTCAGGCCACGGAGGATTTGCGCCGGCTGCCCGACGAGACCGTTCAGGACCTGCAGGACGTCGGCTTCTTCACCCTGCTGCAGCCCGAGCAGTGGGGCGGGCTGCAATGCGATCCGGGCCTGTTCTACGAGGCGGTGCGGCGGCTGGCCAGCGCGTGCGGTTCCACCGGCTGGGTGAGCTCCATCATCGGCGTGCACAACTGGCATCTGGCGCTGTTCGACCAGCAGGCCCAGGAGGAGGTCTGGGGCGACGACCGCAACGTGCGGGTGTCGTCGTCGTACGCGCCGATGGGCGCGGGCGTGGTGACCGACGGCGGATACCTGGTCAACGGCTCCTGGAACTGGTCCTCCGGATGTGACCACGCCACGTGGGCCTTCCTCGGCGGTCCGGTGATCAAGGACGGCCGCCCGGTCGACTTCGGCAGCTTCCTGATCCCGCGCAGCGAATACCGCATCGACGACGTGTGGCATGTGGTCGGCCTGCGCGGCACGGGCAGCAACACGGTGGTGGTCAAGGACGTCTTCGTGCCCAGGCACCGGTTCCTGTCCTACAAGGCGATGAACGACGGCACCGCCGGCGGATACCGGACGAACACCGCCCCGGTGTACAAGATGCCCTGGGGCACAATGCATCCCACCACCATCTCGGCACCGATCGTCGGCATGGCCTACGGCGCGTACGACGCGCACGTTGAGCACCAGGGCAAGCGGGTGCGCGCGGCGTTCGCCGGCGAGAAGGCCAAGGACGACCCGTTCGCCAAGGTGCGCATCGCGGAGGCGGCCAGCGACATCGACGCGGCCTGGCGCCAGCTGAGCGGAAACGTCGCCGACGAGTACGCGCTGCTGTCCGCCGGCAAGGAGATCCCGTTCGAGCTGCGCGCCCGCGCCCGCCGCGACCAGGTCCGGGCGACCGGGCGCGCGATCGCCTCGATCGACCGGCTGTTCGAGGCTTCCGGTGCCACCGCGCTGGGCAACGACCAACCGGTGCAACGTTTTTGGCGCGACGCGCACGCCGGCCGGGTGCACGCGGCCAACGACCCCGAGCGGGCCTACCAGATCTTCGGGAACAACGAGTTCGGGTTGCCGCCGGGCGACACCATGGTTTAGGCCATGACGGCTACCGAGGAACTGACGTTCGAGTCCACCTCGCGCTTTGCCGAAGTCGACGTCGACGGACCGCTGAAGCTGCACTACCACGAGGCCGGGGCCGGCAACGACCAGACCGTGGTGCTGCTGCACGGCGGCGGTCCCGGCGCGGCGAGTTGGACGAACTTCTCGCGCAACATCCCGGTGCTGGCGCAGCGGTTTCACGTGCTGGCCGTCGACCAGCCCGGCTACGGGCTCTCCGACAAGCGCGCCGAGCACGGCCAGTTCAACCGCTACGCCGCGCGGGCGCTCAGGGGCCTCTTCGACCAGCTCGGCCTGGGACGTGTTCCGCTGGTGGGCAATTCGCTGGGCGGGGGCACCGCGGTGCGGTTCGCCCTCGACTATCCCGACCGGGCCGGCCGGCTGGTGTTGATGGGCCCCGGAGGGCTGAGCATCAACCTGTTCGCCCCCGACCCGACCGAGGGCGTCAAACGGCTCGGCAAGTTCTCCGCCGAACCCACCCGGGAAAACCTCGAGGCGTTCCTGCGCGTCATGGTCTACGACCAGAAGCTGATCACGCCCGAGCTGATCGACGAGCGGTTCGCGCTGGCCAGCACGCCGGAGTCGCTGGCGGCGACCCGCGCGATGGGAATGTCGTTCGCGGGAGCCGATTTCGAGCTCGGCATGATGTGGCGCGAGGTGCACCGGCTGCGCCAGCCCGTCCTGCTGATCTGGGGCCGCGAGGACCGGGTCAACCCGCTGGACGGCGCGCTGGTCGCGCTGAAGACCATTCCGCGTGCGCAGCTCCACGTCTTCGGGCAATGTGGGCACTGGGCGCAGGTGGAGAAGTTCGACGAGTTCAACAAGTTGACCGTCGATTTCCTGGGAGGTGCGTGATGAGCATCCGATCGCTGGGCTACCTGCGCATCGAGGCCACCGACATGGCGGCCTGGCGTGAATACGGCCTGAAGGTGCTCGGCATGGTGGAGGGCTCCCCAGCTTCGGGAGGCAACACCGAGGGCGCGCTGTACCTGCGGATGGACGATTTCCCGGCCCGGCTGGTGATCGTGCCCGGCGAGCGCGACCACCTGATGGAGGCCGGCTGGGAGTGCGCCAACGCCGAAGGGCTGCAAGAGATCCGAAACCGGCTCGACGTCGAGGGCGTGCCCTACAAGGAGGCCACCGCCACCGAACTGGCGGACCGGCGGGTCGTCGAGATGATCCGGTTCGCCGACCCGTCCGGCAACTGCCTCGAGGTGTTCCACGGGGTGGCACTCGAGCACCGCCGCGTGGTCAGCCCGTACGGGCACAAGTTCGTCACCGGCGAGCAGGGGCTGGGGCACGTGGTGCTGTCCACCCGCGACGACGACGAGGCCCTGCACTTCTACCGCGACGTGCTCGGCTTCAAGCTGCGCGACTCGATGCGGATGCCGCCGCAGGTGGTGGGCCGGCCCGCGGACGGGGCGCCCGCGTGGCTGCGGTTCTTCGGCTGCAACCCGCGCCACCACAGCCTGGCCTTCCTGCCGCTGCCGACGCCCAGCGGCATCGTGCACCTGATGATCGAGGTCGAGAACGCCGACGACGTGGGGCTGTGCCTGGACCGCGCGCTGCGCCGCAAGGTGCCCATGTCGGCCACCCTCGGCCGGCACGTCAACGACCTGATGCTGTCGTTCTACATGAAGACACCGGGCGGGTTCGACGTCGAATTCGGCTGCGAGGGAAGGCAAGTGGAAGACAACGGCTGGATCGCCCGGGAAAGCACCGCCGTGAGTTTGTGGGGCCACGACTTCACGGTCGGCGCCCGCGGCTGACCATGTCGGCACCGATCGATCCGCGTTCCTTCCGGCAGGTGCTCGGCCAGTTCTGCACCGGCATCACCATCATCACCACGGTGCACGACGACGCACCGGTCGGCTTCGCCTGCCAGTCCTTCGCGGCGCTGTCGTTGGACCCGCCGCTGGTGTTGTTCTGCCCCACCAAGGTGTCCCGGTCCTGGAAGGCCATCGAGGCCAGCGGCCGGTTCTGCGTCAACGTGCTGACCGAGAAGCAGAAGCACGTGTCCGCGCGCTTCGGGTCGAAGGAACCCGACAAGTTCGCCGGAATCGACTGGCACGCTTCGGAACTCGGATCACCGATCATCGACGGGTCGCTGGCCTACATCGACTGCACGGTGGCTTCCGTGCACGACGGCGGCGACCACTTCGTGGTGTTCGGCGCCGTCCGATCGTTGTCGGAGGCGCCCAAGATCAAGCCGCGGCCGCTGCTGTTCTACCGCGGCGAATACACCGGGATCGAACCGGACAAGACCACTCCCGCGCAGTGGCGCGACGACCTGGAGGCGTTCCTCACCGCCACCACGCAGGACACCTGGCTCTGAGGGCCGATTGCCGGCGCCGCCGGAGGGAATCTGCCCTGCCCGCGGCTCGGGGACGTGTATGCCCTGAGCTCAACACATATCGAATACAAATGCTGCGAACGCTGACACGCGCAACCGCCTGATCTAGTTTGCTAAGCATGGCAGTTTTACCCGCGCGCGACGCTGTTGCCGCATCCCGCGGTAAAGAGATGTTCTCACCGCGCCGGCTCGCCGGGCTGACCGTCCCCGTGCTGGCCGGGGCCGTGCTGTTGACGAACCCGGGCATGGCGACCGCCGACACCGCCGACGACGCCTACCTGGCCCGGCTGCACAACCTCGGTCTCACCTGGCCGGCCGATCACGACGTCCCGCTCACCACGATGGGGCGTCTCATCTGCGACGACATCGCCTGGGGCTACTCGTACGACCAGATCGCCCAGGCCATCCACCCCAATGTGGATTCGCGGAAGGTATCGCTCAAAGAGGTCGCATCCATGGTGAGCCTCGCCCATTCCACCTATTGCCCCGACGTGCGCGCAATGCCGAGCGCGTCACCCGCGCCGGTCGACTGAGCCGAGCGCGGTCACCGCCGCTACATGAAGTCGAGCGCCTCCACCGTCGCGATCGGCCCCTCATGGGTCGGCCGGTTCGCGCCGCCGATGCAGTAGACCGTGTTCCCGACCGTCGCCACCACCTCGGCGTGGCGCGCGGTGGGCATCGGGGGCAGGGTGCTCCACTTCGCGTCGGCGATGTCGTACATCTCCACGACGTTGAGCACCATCGTGGGCTCCTCGCCGCCGACCACCACGATCCGGCCGTCGATGTAGGTCGCGCCGTAACTCCCGCGCGGCGTCGGCATGCCCACCAGCTTCGTCCAGGTGCCCGATTGCGGGTCGAACCGCTCGTTGGCCGCGGAGTTCTTGTCGGCGGAGAGGAACCTTCCGCCGATCGCGTACACGTAGGTGCCATCCGAAACCGCCGCGAGGTGTTCGCGGGGGGTCGGCATGTCGGCGGCGTCCTGCCACGAACTGCCGTCGAAGACCTCGGTCTGCGGAACGACCTGTTTGGCGTTCTGGCCGCCGACGGCGACGAGCTTGTCACCCACCACCGCCGCGGCCGGCGCCGCGCGGGCGTGCTTCAGCTGTGGCAGCTCGACCCAGTTCCCGCCGCGCAGCGCGAACACCTTGTTGGACGCGTCGGCGAGTTGGTCGCTCGTGCCGCCCAGCACCACCACCTCGCCGCGGTAGGCCGCCGCCGCGGCATGATGCAGCGGGATGGGCAGCGGCGGCCCCGTCTGCCAGGCGCCGGTGCGCGGGTCGTAGCTCTCGACGGTCTGCAGCGCGACGCCGTTGCGCAGGCCGCCCACGATCCAGATCTTGTCGCCGACGACGGCCCACGCGGTCATCAGCCGGGCCGTCGGCGCGTCCGGCAGCGTGCGCCACTGCGACGCCGGCTGGATCCTGCGGGCCGGGAGCTTCAGCGCCTCCGCCGACGAAGTGAGCTGGCCGTCGCCGACGGCGGTCGACCCGCCGATCGCGTACACCGACTTCTCCACCGCGTCGACGGCCACGCCGTGCCGCGCGGTCGTCATGTCCGGCAGCCCGGACCACGCCTTCGTCATCAGGTCGAGCGCGGAGACGCTCTTGAGCACTTGCCCCGCCGAGACGCCCCCGACCGCGACCAGGCGGCCGTCGACGATCGCCACGCCGAGGTCGCTGCGCGGCTGGCTCAGCGCCGGCAACGGCGTCCAGGTCTTCGCGGCCGGGTCGTAGGCCTCGACCGCCGCCAGGTCCGCGGTGCCGTTGGTCCCGCCCACGGTGTACACCAGCTTCCCGTCCGAGGCCGCGGCCAGCAGCTGGCGCGGGGTCGGGATGGGCGCGGCCAGGGTCCAGGCGTTGCCGTCGAACACCTCGGTGGTGTTCAGCAGCGCGCCGCCGGCGTCCACTCCGCCCGTGACGACCAGGCGGTCGCCCACCACGGCCGCCGCGGCGGCCGCCCGGGGCTGCAGCAGGTGTGGAAGCTCCACCCAGCGGCTGTTGACGACCCGCCAAACCTGGTCGGTGGCAACGGGTTTGCCGCCCTCGGATTTCCAGCCGCCGAGTACGACGGGGTTGCCCTGCCAGGTGACCGCCATCGCGTGCGAGACGGGGACCGGTAGGTCGTCGCCGCCCTTCCAGCTGTCGATGACGGGGTCATAGCCCTCCTGCAGCCCGGTGAGGGCGCCGTCGCTGCGGATGCCGCCGAAGATCCAGATCGTGCCGTCGGCCTGCGTGGTGGCCGCCGCGTCCCGCGAGATGCGGGCGTTGGTGATCGGTTTCCACTGCATGGGCGGCTGGGCAGTCGATTGCCCCGACGCGCCCGTCGACCCCGGTTTGTTGTCGGGCGAGAGGGCGAAATAGACACCGGCGACGACCAGCAGCAGGACCGCGGCGAGCGCCCCCGCGGTCAGCGCGATGCGGTTGCGCTTTCTCCCGGGCTCCGCGAACCACGCGGCCACCCGTTCCCGGGGGGCGCGCGGCGGGCCCTGGCCGCCGCCGTTCGGGCCGGCCGGCGCGGAGGCCTTGGGCGGGCGCACCTTCGGTTGCGTCGCCGCCCCGTGCCCGGCGCGCAGCAGGCTGGCCGCCTCCGACAGCTCGGCGGGCGACTGCGCGAAAGCCGCGGTCTGTAGCGCGTGGTCCTGCTCGATCGGGGCGCTGATCGCGGAGGTCGGGTCGTCGTGCCCACCCCGCGGCGGCGCGGGCATGCTCGACGTGTTCAGGGCTGACGGCCGCGCCACCTCGCTGAGGTTGGCGGGAGGGACGGGCGCGGCATGCGGGACGTCCGCCGCGACGGCGGAGGGCCGTCCGGTGATCGCCATCGCGTCGGGTTTGAGACCGTTGCGGCGCTGGGCGGCCTGCAGCTCGCGGCCGAACTCTTCGGCCGAGGCGGGCCGCTCGGCCGGGTCGATGGACATCGCCCTCTCGATCGCCGAGCACACCGCGTCCGGGATGCCGTCCGGACGCATGTCCGGGATGCCGGTCGTGCTGATCCGCAGGTACTGCGCGATCAGGTCCTCGCCCTTCTTGCGCTCGTGCGCGGCGTTGCCCGCGATGAGCGCGTACAGCGTGGCGCCCAGCGAATACATGTCGGAGGCCACCGTCGCGGGGTTGCCCGTCATCACCTCGGGCGCGGTGAAGTCGATGGTGCCGGAGAAGAACCCGGTCGCCGTCTCGTACCCGCCCTCGATGTGGGCGATCCCGAAATCACTCAGTTGCGGCTCGCCGTAGTCGTTCACCAGGATGTTGGCCGGCTTGATGTCGCGGTGCAAGGTGCCGGTGCGGTGCGCGGTTTCCAATGCACCGCAAAGCTTTACGCCGATGTGCAAGGCCTCCGGCCAGGCGACCGGCCCCTCCCGGCGCAGCCGCACCGCCAGCGAATCGGCCGAGTGGTACGGCATCACGATGTAGGGCTTGCCGCTCGGCGTGACGCCGACCCGCAGGATGTTGACGATGTTCGGATGCCCCGAAAGCCCGCCCATCGCGTAACCCTCGCGAAGGAACCGTTCCCGGCTGTCGTCGTCGATGTGCGACGGCAGCACCTTCACCGCGACGCTGCGGCCGAGCGCGGTCTCGTAGCAGCAGTAGATGACCCCGGCGCCGCCCCGGGCGACTTGGCGTGCGTCCTCGAAACCCGCGGCCGCCAGCTCCGCGGCGATGCCGCTCGGTACCGGTGCGACACTGTCGGGCCGGGGCTCTTCAGGCATTTGCTGGCGCTCAACCCTCCGCGAAATATGTGATTGGCGAGCTCAAGATTAGCGCTCAGAATCTCGCGGGTGGGCCTTTCGGCAACCTTCGTTCGCCGGGCCCCGGGGTGGGTCGGGCGAAGTTAGCCCACGACGCCGTCGGCGGCGGTCAGCCCTCGATGGTCGGCGGACCCTGGTACGGCCGTTGCAGCGCGGCGAATTCCGGCACGGCGGCCATGGCGAGCACGGCATCGAGCAGCCGGACACCGTCCTTCGCGTCCGGCGATCGGGTCAGGACCGGCCCGGAGAACGCGCGGCCGTCGATCGCGATGATGGGGCTGCCGGCCTCGTCACCCAGGGCGTCCTGGCTGGCCTGGTGGGCGCGCCTGACCGCTTCGTCGAAGCCCCTGTCGTCGAGCGCGCCGGCCAGGGTTTCCGGGAGGCCGTTCTCGGTGAGGGCCTCGTGGATCGCGGCGTCGGTGAGGTCCTCCCCGCGCACGTGGAGCCGGCGACCGACCGACTCGTAGAGACCGGCGAACGCGTCCGTCCCCCGCTCGTCGACGGCCGCGGCGAACAGGCGGCCCAGCCGCGTCGACCGCTCCATCATGGGCTGCTGTTCGGCGTGGGCGTCCTTGCCCTCGTTGAGCACCGCCAGGCTCATCTGGCGCAGGGTGACCGGCGTCTGCGTCGACTGCGCGGCGTCGAGCAGCCAGTGTGCGGTCACCCAGGAGAACGGACAGACGGGGTCGAGGTAGAGGTCGACGGCAGCCATGGGCTCCTCCTTCGCTAGGGCTTGGTCGAAGAACGCATACCCGTTGGCGGCCGTCGCACGCCTGCGATGGCGTTGGCAGCAGAATGGCCCTATGACGCTGAACCTGGGCGAGTACTTCGATCGGATCGGCTATGGCGGCGCCGCGGCGCCCACCCTCGAGGTGCTGCAGGCCTTGGTGAGCTCGCACACCAAGGCGATCCCGTTCGAGAACCTCGATCCGCTGACGGGAGTGCCCGTCGACGACCTGAGCCCGGGCGTCCTCGCCGGCAAGCTGGTGCGCCGCGGCCGCGGCGGCTATTGCTACGAGCAGAACGGCTTGATGGGCTACGTGCTGGCCGAACTGGGCTTCCGGGTGCGGCGCCTGGCCGGGCGGGTGGTGTGGATGCGGCCGCCCGACGCGCCGGTGCCGGCGCAGACGCACACCGTGTTGGCGGTGACGTTTCCCGGCTCCCACGGCGCCTACCTGGTGGACGTGGGCTTCGGCGGGCAGACACCGACGTCGCCACTGCGCATCGAGACCGGCACCGTCCAGCAGACGACCCACGAGCCCTACCGGCTGGACGACCGCGGCGACGGCCTCGTCCTGGCGGCCCGGGTGCGCGGCGAGTGGCAGCCGCTCTACGAATTCGGCACCCGGACCGCGCCGGACATCGACCTGTTGGTGGGCAGCTGGTTCGTCTCCACCAACCCGTCGTCGCACTTCGTGACCGGGCTGACGGCCGCGCGCGTCACCGACGACGCCCGGTTGAACCTGGCCGGCCGAAACCTGGCCATCCATCGGGCCGACGCCAGCGAGAAGATCCGCCTGGACGACGCGGCGGCGGTGGTCGACACCCTCGCCGACCGGTTCGGCGTCAACGTGGCCGACCTGGGCGGCCGCGCCGCGCTCGAAGCCCGGCTCGACAAGATCCTGGACGCCTAGAGCCAGGGCCCGATCCGGCGCAGCGCCTCTTCGATGTCGGCCGTCGGCCCGGCGAACGACAGCCGGACGAACGAGTCGCCGTGCGCGGTGTCGAAATCGATGCCCGGTGCGATGGCAACCCCGGTGTCCGCCAACAGCTTCGAGCAGAACGCGCGCGAGTCGTCGGTGCGCTCCGAGACGTCGGCGTAGACGTAGAACGCGCCGTCGGTGGGCGCCAACCGGTCGATGCCGATCCGGCGCAGGCCGTCCAGCAGCAGCGCGCGGTTGGTCGCGTAGTGGTGCAGGTTGCCGTCGGCCTCGGCGATCGCCTCGGGCGTGAAGGCCGCCACCCCGGCGAGCTGCGAGAGCACCGGCGGGCAGATGGTGAAGTTGCCGGTCAGGCGGTCCACCGCGCGCAGCAGCGCCGGCGGCACCAGCATCCAGCCCAGCCGCCAGCCCGTCATCGCCCAGTACTTCGAGAAGCTGTTGACCACCACCGCGTCCCGAGACGTCTGCCAGGCGCAGCTGGTCTGCGGCGCCCCCTCGTACACCAGGCCGTGGTAGACCTCGTCGCTGATCAGCCGCACCCCGGACGTCCCGCACCACGACGCGATGGCGGCCAGCTCGGCCGGCGCGATCACGGTCCCGGTGGGATTGGCCGGGCTGGCCACGATCACCCCGTGCACCGGCGGGTCGAGCGCGGCGAGCATCTGCACGGTGGGCTGGAAGCGGGTGTCCGGCCCGCAGGGGATCTCGACCACCTCACATCCCAAGGCGGACAGGATGTTTCGGTAGCACGGATAGCCGGGGCTGGCCAGCGCCACCCGGTCACCCGCGTCGAAGCACGCCAGGAACGCGAGCAGAAACCCGCCGGAGGAACCCGTGGTGACCACGACGTCGTCGGGTTCGACCGAAAGCCCGTGCTGGCGTTGGTAATCCGCCGCTATCGCGGCGCGCAGCTCAGGCGTGCCCAGCGTCACGGTGTACCCCAACTCGTTGAGGTGCAGGGCGGAGGCAGCGGCCGCGCGCACCGGCTCGGGGGCTCCCACGCTGGGCTGGCCCGCCGACAGGTTCACCAGGTCGCCATGGCTGCGCTGGCGCTCGGCGGCCGCCAGCCACACGTCCATCACATAGAACGGCGGGATGGCGGCGCGGCCCGCGACGTGGTCGTTCACGACGGTTCGAGCACCTCGGCTTCCAGTCGCGCGAGCAGTTCTTGCGGGGTGTCCAGCAGGTGGGCGCTGCCGTGGGCGCGTTTGAAATACAGGTGCATGTCGTGTTCCCAGGTGATCGCGATCCCGCCGTGCAGCTGGATCCCCTCGGCGGCCGCGGCGCACAGCGCCTCGGTGGCGGCGAGGCGCGCGGTGGCCGCGGTGGCCGGGCCGGGGGCGTTGCATGCGTCCGCCACGACGGCCTTCGCCGCGGCGATCATGACGTACAGGTCGGCCATCCGGTGTTTGAGCGCCTGGAAGCTGCCGATCGGCCGGCCGAATTGCACTCTGTTCTTCGCGTATTCGACGGTCAGCTCCAGGCAGCGTTCGGCGGCGCCGATCTGCTCGGCGGCCAGCAGGATGGCCGCGGCCTCGGCGATGCCGGGATCGGCGCCGATCGCCTCGGTCTGCGCCGGTGCCACCCGCGCCAGCCGACGGGTCGGGTCCATGGTGACGACGGACTGCGCGCTGAAGCGGGTCCACCTGCTCAGCTGACCGTCCCCGGCGGCGACCACCACGTCAGCGATGTCGCCGTTGACCACGTAGTCGCGGTCGAGCACCAGCGCGCCGATCGACGCCCCCTCGGCGAGTTTCTCCAGCGCCTCGGCGTCGGGCTCGGGCGCGGCCAGCAGGGCGAGCTCGGCCAGCGTGCTGCCCAGCAGCGGGGAGGGGACCAGGGCGCGGCCCAGCTCCTGCAAGACCGTTGCGGCATCGGCCAGTTCGCCACCGGCGCCGCCCAGCTCCTCGGGGACGACCAGCGCGGCGGCGCCCACCTGCTCGCACAGCAGCTGCCACAACGATTCGTCGTAGCCGCGGTCGGACTCCATCGCCGCGCGCACCGCCGCCGGGTTGGCGTGCTTGGCCACCAGGGCCGCGACGGTCTCGCGCAGCATCTCCCGTTCTTCAGTCACAGTGCCTCCAGCAGTCGCCGCCGATGCGCCTCGGGAGTACCCCAGGCCGAACGCAACGCCTGCACCCGCAGCAACCACAGGGACAGGTCGTGCTCCTGGGTGAACCCGATCGCGCCGTGGGTCTGCAGCGCCGAGCGCGCCGCGAGCAGGCCCGCGTCGGACGCCGCCGCCTTGGCCGCACTGACGTCGCGGGGCTCCAGCGACAGGGCCGCGCCGTAGAGCAGCGGCCGGGCCAGCTCGATCGCGATGTGCACGTCGGCGAGCTTGTGCTTGATCGCCTGATACGAACCGATCACCCGGCCGAATTGCGCGCGCTGCTTGGCGTATTCGACGGTGTCGCGCAGCAGCGCCTCGGCCGCGCCCACCAGTTGCGCGGCGGTGGCAAGCGCCCCGAACTCGTAGGCGCGCCGGACGTCCGCCTGCCAAACCGGTCCGGTGGCGCTCACGTCGGAGAGGGGCCGGCTCGGGTCGACCGACTGGTGCCGGTCGCCCGGGGTCGCCTCGCTCACACCCTCGTCGGTGGCCAACAGCACCAGGCCGGCCGTCTCGGCATCCACCGCGCGCGGCGCCTGCGGCGGCAGGGCGACGGTGGCGATCAGCTCGCCGGAGGCCAGCGCGGCACAACGGTCGGCCTCATCGTCGGAGGCCAGCAAAACCGGTGCGACGGCGATGGATTCGGCCACCGGCCCGGGCACGCACCAGCGCCCCACGCGTTCGAGCGCGACCACCAGGTCGACCGGGTCCGCCCCGATGCCGTCGAATTTCTCCGGCACCGCCAGCGCGGTGACCCCGAGGTCGGCCAGCTGCCCCCACACCTTGCGGCCGGGCGCGGTGTCGCCCGCGGCCCAGGCGCGGATCGCGCCGGGCAGGTCGGCCGCGCCGAGCGCGGCGTCGATGCTGGCCGCGAAGTCGCGCTGCTGTTCGTCTAGCGCAAATTTCACTTCTTGCCCCCGGACTTTTCTCGCGGCAGCCCGAGCAGCCGCTCCGAGATGATGTTGCGCTGAATCTCGTTGGTACCGGCGTAGATCGGCCCGCCCAGCGCGAACAGCAGGCCATCGGTCCATCGGTCGGCAAGCTCACCGTCGGCGCCGAGGACGTCGAGCGCGGTCTGGTGCAACTCGACGTCGAGGTCGGACCAGAACACCTTGGTCACCGAGGATTCGGCGCCCAGCTCACCGCCCTCGGCCAGCCTGGTCACGGTGCCGAAGGTCTGCAGCCGGTAGGCCTGCGCCTTGATCCAGCCATCGGCGACCCGGTCGGCGAACGCCGGGGGCGAGCCGCTGTCCTTCCACAGTTGCACCAGGCGCTCGGCGGTCGCCAGGAAGCGGGCCGGGCTGCGCAGCGACATGCCGCGCTCGTTGCTCGACGTGCTCATGGCGGCCCGCCAGCCCTCGTTCGGGGTGCCGATCACGTCGTGGTCTGGAACGAACACATCGTCGAGGAAGATCTCGCCGAAGCCGGTGTCACCGCCCAGTTGGACGATGGGCCGCACGGTGACGCCCTTGGCCAACAGGTCGAACATGAAGTACGTCAGGCCGTTGTGCCGCTCGGCTTGCGGGTCCGACCGGAACAGCCCGAAACCCATCTCGGCGAACGGCGCCCGCGAGCTCCAGATCTTCTGCCCGTTGAGCAGCCAGCCGCCCTCGGTCCTGGTCGCGGTGGACCGCAGCGACGCCAGGTCACTGCCGGACTCCGGTTCCGACCACGCCTGCGCCCAGATCTGTTCGCCGCTGGCCATCTTCGGCAGGATGCGGTCCAGCTGCTCGGGGGTGCCGTGCGCGAACAGCGTCGGCGCCAGCATCGAGGTGCCGTTGGCGCTGGCCCGGCCCGGGGCCCCGGCGCGGAAGTACTCCTCCTCGAACACCACCCAGTGCAGCAGCGGGGCGTCACGGCCGCCGTACTTCTTCGGCCAGGTGATCACCGACAGCCCGGCGTCGAACAACACGCGGTCCCAGTGCCGGTGCTGGGCGAAGCCCTCGGCGTTGTCATAGGACTTCGTCGGGATCGATTCGGCGTTGGCCGACAAGAAGTCCCGCACCTCGGCCGCGAACGCCAGGGTCTCTTCGTCCAGTTGCAGATCCACTTCAGGTCCACTCTCGCAGTTGTGGCTTGACCACCTTGCCGCCCGGATTGCGCGGCAACGCGTCGACGAACCGCACCGACCGCGGTGCCTTGAAGTTCGCCAGATGTTCACGGGTGTAAGCGATCACCGATTGTTCGTCGAGGTCGGCGCCGGGCCGGGTGACCACGAACGCCCGGCCGACCTCGCCGAGGCGCTCGTCGGGGACGCCGATCACCGCGGCGTCGGCGATCCCCGGCATGCGGGCCAGCACCTGCTCGACCTCGGCGGGGTACACGTTGAAGCCGCCGCAGATGTACATGTCCTTGAGCCGGTCGGTGATGCGCAGGTTGCCGGCCGCGTCGACGGCGCCGATGTCGCCGGTGTGCAGCCAACCGTCGGCATCGATGGCCGCCGCGGTGGCGGCCGGGTCGTCGAGGTAGCCCAGCATCACGTTCGGCCCGCGCAGCAGCACCTCGCCGGCTTCGTCGGGAGTGCTTGCGTCGATGCGCAATTCGAAGTCGGCGAACGGGCGACCGCAGGTCGTGGCCACGGTGACCGCGTCGTCGTCGGCGCGGCACATGGTTCCCATGCCGTTGGCCTCGGTCAGCCCGTAGGCGGTCAGCACGATGTCGATGTCGAGTTCGGATTGCATGCGCTCGACCAGCACGACGGGCACGGTGGCCGCCCCGGTCACCGCGAACCGCAGCGAGCTCAGGTCGTAGTCCTTGCGTTGCGGATGGTCCAGCAGGGTCTGGTAGATGGTGGGTGGTCCGGGCAACACGGTGATGCGGTGCCGCTCGATCGCCTGCAGCGCGCACAGCGGGTCGAAGGTCAGGTGCGGTATCAGCGTCGCGCCGGTCTGCAGGCAGGCCAGGATCCCGGCCTTGTAGCCGAAGTTGTGGAAGAACGGGTTGATGCACAGGTAGCGGTCGTCGCTGGTGATCTTGCCGTTGGCGGCCCACGACGCCGAGGCCGACAGCGACTGCCGGTGCGCGCACAGCACGCCTTTGCTTCGGCCGGTGGTGCCCGACGTGAACAGGATGTCGCTGACGTCGTCGGCCGTCACGGCGGCGGCACGGGCTTCGACCGCGTCGAGATCGGTGCCGCGCAAGATGAAGTCGTCCCAGCTTCCGTCGTCGGCCTCGACGGGGATGCGCACGATGTGCCTCAGCGCGGGCAGGGCTTCCCGAGCCAGATCGGCGACGCGGTCGTGGCCGAGGAACCGGCCCATCCCGAACAGCACGGGCGCACCGGTGCGGGCCAGGATGTCACCGGCCTCCTCGGCGGTGTAGCGGGTGTTCAGGGGGACCATCGCCGCCCCGGCGTGGTGGATCGCCAGGCAGGCGATGACCCAGTGCCAGGTGTTCGGCGACCAGATCGCCACCCGGTCCCCGGCGGCGACGCCGAGGTCGATCAGGGCGGCGGCGGCGCGGTGCACCTCGTCGCGCAGGGCGGCCGAGGTGAACGACCGTTCGTCGGTGATCAACGCGTCGTGACCGGGCAGTTGCCGCACCAACCGATCGAGCGCCGCGGTTACGGTGCGCGGATCGTGGGTCATCGGCGACGCTCCTACCTGAATTGCTCGGTTCCTCCTCACGCCGTTGCGCGGCGCGCATCGTCACCGAGCTGACAAAGCAAGTGCTTGGTAGGTTAGCCTACAGGGCATGCAGGACGTCGAGGAGTTCCGGGCGGAGGTCCGCGGTTGGCTCGCCGACAATCTGGTCGGCGAATTCGCGGCCCTCAAGGGCCTTGGCGGGCCGGGGCGCGAGCACGAGGCGTTCGAAGAGCGCCGGGCGTGGAACCAGCATCTCGCCAAGGCCGGACTGACCTGCCTGGGCTGGCCGGTCGAACACGGCGGCCGCGGGCTGTCCACCGCGCACCGGGTGGCCTTCTACGAGGAGTACGCCCGCGCCGACGCCCCGGACAAGGTCAACCACTTCGGCGAGGAGTTGCTCGGCCCCACGCTGATCGCCTTCGGGACGCCCGAGCAGCAGCAGCGCTTCCTGCCCAAGATCCTCGACGTCACCGAGCTGTGGTGCCAGGGCTACTCCGAACCCGGCGCCGGCAGCGACCTGGCCAACGTGTCGACCACCGCCGAGCTGGACGGCGACGAGTGGGTGATCAACGGCCAGAAGGTGTGGACCTCGTTGGCGCACTGGGCGCAGTGGTGCTTCGTGGTGGCCCGCACCGAGAAGGGCTCCAAGCGGCATGCCGGGCTGTCCTACCTGCTGGTGCCGCTGGATCAGCCCGGGGTGCAGGTCCGCCCGATCATCCAGCTGACCGGCGACTCGGAATTCAACGAGGTTTTCTTCGACGACGCGCGCACCGAGGCCGGACTGGTGGTGGGCGAGCCCGGCGACGGTTGGCGGGTCGCCATGGGCACGCTGACCTTCGAGCGCGGCGTCTCAACGCTCGGGCAGCAGATCCGTTATGCCCGTGAGCTATCCAATCTGGCCGACCTCGCGCGGCGCAACGGCGCCGCCGACGACCCCTTCATCCGGGAGCGGCTGGCCCGGGCGTGGACGGGGTTGCGGGCCATGCGTTCGTACGCGCTGGCCACCATGGACGTTGAACAGCCCGGCCAGGACAACGTGTCAAAGTTGTTGTGGGCCAACTGGCATCGCGATCTGGGGGAGCTGGCGATGGACGTGATCGGCAAGCCGGCCCTGACCCTTTCGGACGGCGAATTCGACGAATGGCAGCGGCTTTTTCTGTTCACCCGCGCCGACACCATCTATGGCGGCTCGAACGAGATCCAGCGCAACATCATCGCCGAGCGGGTGCTCGGCCTGCCCCGGGAAGGTCGAGGATGAGCGCTTGCGCGAAGACGGAGGAGGAAGCATGAGCCTGTCCGAAGCTCCGAAAGAGGTTGCCGGGCACGGGCTTCTGCAAGGAAAGGTGGTCGTCGTCACCGCGGCGGCGGGCACCGGGATCGGCTCCGCGACGGCGCGCCGGGCCCTGATGGAGGGTGCCGACGTGGTGGTGTCCGACCACCACGAACGGCGGCTGGGGGAGACCGCCGACGAGCTGTCCGCGCTGGGCTTGGGCCGGGTCGAGAGCGTGCTTTGCGACGTGACATCCACCGCGCAGGTGGACGCGCTGATCGCGTCGACCACCGCCCGGATGGGCCGGCTCGACGTCTTGGTCAACAACGCCGGACTCGGCGGCCAGACCCCGGTGGTCGACATGACCTACGACGAGTGGGACCGTGTCCTGAACGTGACGCTGTCGTCGGTGTTCCGGGCCACCCGCGCGGCGCTGCGCTACTTCCGCGAGGCCGGCCACGGCGGCGTGATCGTCAACAACGCCAGCGTCCTGGGCTGGCGGGCGCAGCACTCGCAGTCGCACTATGCGGCCGCCAAGGCCGGCGTGATGGCGTTGACCCGTTGCAGCGCAATCGAAGCCGTCGAATACGGGGTGCGGATCAACGCGGTGTCCCCGAGCATCGCCCGGCACAGGTTCCTGGACAAGACCACCTCGGCCGACCTGCTGGACCGGCTGTCCGCCGGCGAGGCGTTCGGGCGGGCCGCCGAGCCCTGGGAGGTGGCGGCCACCATCGCGTTCCTGGCCAGCGAGTACTCCAGCTACCTGACCGGCGAAGTCATCTCGGTCTCCAGTCAGCATCCGTAAGCCACTGGCTGGCCAAGCAAGCGCTTGGTTGATATCCTGATCCGGTGGACCGAGTGGCCGGTCAGGCAAACAGCCGCCGCGACGAGTTGTTGGAGCTCGCCGCGACCATGTTCGCGGACCGCGGATTGCGGGCCACCACCGTGCGCGACATCGCCGACGGCGCCGGCATCCTGTCCGGCAGCCTCTATCATCATTTCTCCTCCAAGGAGCAGATGGTCGACGAATTGCTGCGCAGCTTCCTGGACTGGTTGTTCGCCCGTTACCGCGAGATCGTGCAGAGCGAGGCGAATCCGCTGGAGCGGCTCAAGGGGCTGTTCATGGCCTCGTTCGAGGCGATCGAGCATCGGCACGCGCAGGTCGTCATCTACCAGGACGAGGCGCAACGGCTGTTGTCGCAGCCCCGGTTCTCCTACATCGAGGACATGAACCGCCAGCAGCGCAAGATGTGGGTCGAGGTGATCAACCAGGGCATCGACGAGGGCTACTTCCAGCCCGACCTCAACGTCGATCTCGTCTACCGTTTCATTCGTGACACCACGTGGGTGTCGGTCCGCTGGTATCAGCCCGGCGGCCCCCTCACGGCACAGCAAGTGGGTCAGCAATACCTCGCCATCGTGTTGGGCGGGATCACCAAAGAAGGAGTCTGAAATGCCGGAGGCGTACGTCATCGACGCTGTGCGTACCGCGGTGGGCAAGCGCAACGGATCGCTGGCCGGGGTGCATCCCGTCGACCTCGGCGCCTACGCGTGGCGCGGATTGCTCGACCGGGTCGACGTCGACCCGGCCGCCGTCGACGACGTGATCGCCGGCTGTGTGGACGCCATCGGGGGGCAGGCGGGAAACATCGCCCGGCTTTCGTGGCTGGCCGCGGGCTACCCCGAAGAGGTCCCCGGCGTCACCGTGGACCGGCAGTGCGGGTCTAGCCAGCAGGCGATTTCGTTTGGGGCACAGGCGATCATGGCCGGCACCGCGGATCTCATCGTGGCCGGCGGCGTGCAGAACATGAGCCAGATCCCGATCTCGTCGGCCATGACCGTCGGCGAGCAATTCGGGTTCACCTCGCCGACCAACGAGTCCAAGCAGTGGCTGCACCGCTACGGCGACCAGGAGATCTCCCAGTTCCGCGGCTCGGAGCTGATCGCCGAGAAATGGAACCTGTCCCGCGAGGAGATGGAGCGGTACGCGCTCGCCAGCCACGAGCGCGCGTTCGCCGCGATCCGCGGCGGTCACTTCGACAACGAAATCCTCACCGTCGAAACGGAGTCCGGGCCGTTCCGGGTCGACGAGGGGCCACGTGAGTCGTCGCTGGAGAAGATGGCCGGGCTGAAGACGCTCGTCGAGGGCGGCCGGTTGACGGCGGCGATGGCCAGCCAGATCTCCGACGGCGCCAGCGCGGTGCTGCTCGCCTCGGAGCAGGCGGTCAAGGACCACAAGCTGACCCCGCGCGCTCGCATCCACCACATCAGTGCCCGCGCCGCCGACCCGGTGTTCATGCTGACCGGCCCGATCCCGGCCACCCGCTACGCGCTGGACAAGGCCGGCCTGTCCATCGACGACATCGACACCGTCGAGATCAACGAGGCGTTCGCCCCGGTGGTCATGGCCTGGCTCAAGGAGATCAAGGCCGACCCCGAGAAGGTCAACCCGAACGGCGGCGCGATCGCCCTCGGGCATCCACTGGGCGCCACCGGAGCGAAGCTGTTCACCACCATGCTCAACGAACTCGAGCGCGTCGGCGGCCGCTACGGCCTGCAGACGATGTGCGAGGGCGGCGGCACCGCCAACGTCACCATCATCGAGCGGCTGTAGGACAAGCGGCCCGGTCTGCTGTCCCACGACACATAACCTACGGAGACGACACGCCGAAAAAGATGCGCGTCGTTTATATCTCGACGAACGGCGCCGCACTCAATTCGGCGGCGAAGCGTCCCGGACCCTGAGGTAGTGCGCGATGCCGAGTCGGGCGAAGGTGCGTTTCCGGTCGGCTGAGAGCATCGGCAAGGCCGCCTCGGCGTCGATCACCTCGGGCTGCGCGACGTCGTAACTCTCGCCCTGGGCGGAAACGTTCGCTTGTCCCGCGGCGAGGACGTTCTGCAACCAGTCCACTCCGGTGCCGTACGGCAGCGGTATGAGGAACCCGTCGGCCGTCCGGTCGGCGACGACCGGCGTGGCGTATTGCTTGCCCGACCGTCGCCCGGTGTGGCGAATGACCGATGCGTACCAGTGTTTGTGCCCGGCCAGGCGCAGCATCAGGGGGTTGAGCAGGTATCTGTTGGAGACACGGATCGCGCCGAGCAACGGCTTCGGCCACGCTTCGGGTAGTAGCGCACTCATGACTCCACGATGACCGCGGGCCCGCGCCGAAGCCAGGGTCTTTAGTCGCCTTCGACCAAGGCCGACGCCGACCGCAGGTGCGTGATCGCGTCACGGACGATCGCATCGATCAGCTCGGCGCACGACGGCAGGTCCTCCAGGATGCCGGCCACCTGGCCCGACGCGAGCACCCCGGCCTCGGTGTTGCCCTCGACCAGCCCGGCCTTCAACAGCATCGGGGTGTTGGCCGCCATGACCACCTGCGACCAGGTCAGCTCCTTGCCGTGGCGCATGGCCATGCCGTCGCGGATCATCGACCGCCACGTCATCTGCGACATGTGCTTGAACTTCGCCGCATTACGCACGGCCGCGGTGAGACCCCTTACCGGCGATCCGCTTTCCAGTCGCTCGACCAGCCCGGTGCGCAGCACGCGGTGCGGCATCCCGTCGACGCGCGTGGTGACCACGGTGCCGTCCAGCGCCGCGTCCAGGTAGCGCCGCTTGACCGAGTCGGGCACGGTCGAATCGGAGGTCAGCAGGAAGCGCGTGCCCATCGCCACGCCGGCGGCACCGTAGCTCAACGCGGCCGCGAGCCCGCGCCCGTCGAAGAACCCGCCCGCCGCGATCACCGGGATGCCGGTGCCCGCCACGGCGTCCAGCACCGACGGCAGCAGCAGCGTCGTGGCGACCGGGCCGGTGTGGCCGCCGCCCTCGCCGCCCTGCACGATCATCGCGTCGGCGCCCCAGGCCGCGACCTTGCGCGCGTGCTTGGCGGCGCCGATCGACGGGATGACCACGGCGCCAGCCTCTTTCAGCCTCGCGATCAGCTCCTGCTTGGGCGCCAGGGCGAACGACGCCACCTTCACGCCCTCGCGGATCATCAGGTCGACGCGGTCGCCGGCGTCCGCGGCGTCGGCGCGGATGTTCACGCCGAACGGCTTGTCGGTGGCGGCCTTGACCTTGCCGATGGCCGTCGCCAGCTCGTCGAGCGTCATGGTGGCCGAGGCCAGGATGCCCAGCCCGCCCGCGTTGGCGGTGGCGGCCACCAGGCGGGCGCCGGCCACCCAGCCCATCCCGGTTTGCACCACCGGATGCTCGACGCCGACCAGCTCGGTCAGCGGCGTGCGCAGCTTCACCGTATCTCCCTGTCGCGCAACGACTTCGGATCGATCACCTCGCGCATCAGGCGGAGTTCCTCGTCGGACGGCAGCCGGGTCTCGACGGCGTCGTCCACGCCGTGCACCTCGAACGAGGTGGCCTCGCGGACGTCGTCGGGCGCCACCCCGGGATGCAGCGACAGCGCGCGCATCGTGTGGTCGGGGCCGCCGAAGTCGAACACACCCAGGTTGGAGACGACCCGGTAGGGGTTGGCGAACCGGAACGCCGGGTTGTCCGGGTCGATCTTGTCCCAGCCGATGCCGCAGACCACGTCGACGGCCTCGCAGAACACCCGCTTCGAGTGGTTGCCCACCCAGTAGCTGGTGGCGTGATTGATGGCGTTGCCGGGCGCGCCGCGCAGCCCGAACATCTGCCGGGTCGGGCGTTGCAGCGGGCCGAACGCCGAGATGTTCTGATTGCCGAAGCGGTCAACCTGGTTGGCGCCCATCACCACGTGTCGCCGCCCCCACGCCAGCGTCTCGAACACCCGGCCGAACGGCATCCAGCCCTCGACGGGTCCGGCTTTGCCCAGCGCGGGGGTGTCGGCCAGCAGCTGCGCCTCGCCGTCGGTGAGCACGATGTCGGGGGAGAAGGTCAACCGCGCCAGCCGGGCCCCGACCGAGGCCATGTTGGTCATCGGGCTGATCATGATTTCGCCCGCGTCCCGGAACAATTCGGCGCAGGCGACTGCGCACACTTCGGCGCGGGTGCTGCTCACTTGGCGGCCTCCTCTGCGAACGCGCGAACCGCGGCCTGGTAGTCGTCCTCGCCGCCGGACAGGTAGGTCGCGACGAACTGCCGCCAGCCCTCTTCGGTGGACGCCGCCTCGGCGTAATGCCGCTGAAACTTCTCGTCCCGGCCGTAATCCGGCGCGGCCGTAGTGAAGTGGGCGCCGCCCGGCGCCTCCACCACGGAGTCGACCATCATCCGGTTCACCAGCAACGCCTGCGGGGGAACGGCCTTGACCAGCTCCTCGGTGGAGACGACGCGCTCCACGGACAGGTAGCGCCGCTCGGCGGCCATCAGGAACAGGTCGTCGAAGTAGGGATCGATCCCGGTGTAAGCGGCATTGCCCCGGCAGTCACCGAGATTGAGGTGCACGAAGGCGGCGTCCAGGCGCAGGGCCGGCATCGCGACCAGAGTTTCGTGACCGCCGCCGGGTGCGGGGTAGGGGCTGGTCACCGTCCGCAGCTCGCCCTCCCAGAAGTCGGGCACCGAACTGCCCAGCCCGGCCCGGATCGGCAGGAACGGCAGGCGTTGCGCGGCGGCTTGCAGGCCGCAGCGCAGCATGCCCTCGTCCATCTCGCGCGCCTCGATCGCGCCGCTGGTGCGCGCCTTGGCGAACCAGGGGTCATAAAACGGCGGGGAGTCCAGCGAGACGAAGCCGTAGTAGACCCGCTTGACCTTGCCGGCCGAGCACAGCAGTCCCAGGTCCGGCCCGCCGTAGGTGACCACCGTCAAATCCTTGACGTCGGTGCGCAGCATGGCTCGCACGAACGCCATCGGCTTGCGGCGCGAACCCCAACCGCCGATGCCGATCGTCATGCCGCTGCGAAGCTGCGCGACGGCCTCGTCGAGGGTGGTTCGCTTGTCGGTCAAGACTTCTCACCCTTCGTCGTACCCGCGAACGCGTCGCGGTGCTCGTCGGCGACACCGGCCAGATTGAGTTCGAACGTAAAGCCTTGTTCCATGCGGTAACTCGAGTTGACCCGCTGCACGTCGATGAGGTTGAGCGCTTCCTTGGCCGCGCGGATGACGCGGGTGTCCTTGGCGGCGATGTCGCGGGCAACTCGCAACGCGGCCTCGTCGAGTTGGTCGCGCGGCACCACCTCGTGCACCGAACCGAAGTGGTGCAGGGTGGCGGCGTCCACGGTGGCGGCGGTGAAGAACAGCCGCCGCATCAGGTGCTGAGGCACCAGCCGGGACAGGTGGGTGGCCGCGCCCAGGGCGCCGCGCTCCACCTCGGGCAGCCCGAAGGTGGCGTCGTCGGAGGCGACGATGACGTCGGAGTTGCCGACCAGCCCGATGCCGCCGCCGACGCAGAACCCGTTCACGGCGGCGACGACCGGTACCGCGCACTCATACACCGCGCGGAAGGCGGCGAAGCAACCGCGGTTGGCGTCGATCAGCGCGGTGAATCCCTCGGTGCGCTGCATCTCCTTGATGTCGACCCCGGCGTTGAAGCCGCGGCCCTCCGCCCGCAGGATGACGACGTGGGTCTCGGGGTCGTGGCCGGCGGCCGTGATCACGTCGGCCAGCTCGAACCAGCCGCGCGACGGGATGGCGTTGACCGGGGGAAAGTCGACGGTGACCGCGACGATGCCCGGCTCGGGGGTGGTGGATGTGATGGGCAAGGTGCCACTTCCTTGTGGGGTAACTACCTAAGCAAGCACTTGCTTGGTACGCTAGCACAGTGACTCGCGCCGAAGCACCCGACGCCATCAACTTGGGGCTGGCCGGGCGGGTGGTTCTGGTCACCGGCGGGGTTCGCGGGGTGGGCGCGGGGATCAGCGCGGTCTTCGCCGGGCAGGGCGCGACCGTGATCACCTGCGCGCGCAGGGCGGTCGAGGGCTTGCCGCACGAGTTCCACTCCTGCGACATCCGCGACGACGACGCCGTCAAGGCGCTGATCGACGCCGTCGTCGACAAGCACGGCCGGCTCGACGTCGTGGTCAACAACGCCGGCGGTTCGCCGTACGTGCTGACCGCGGAGTCCAGCGCGAAGTTCAACCGCAAGATCATCGAGCTGAACCTGATTGGCGCCCTGTCGGTCTCGCAATACGCGAACGCTCACATGCAGACCCGGGACAGCGGCGGGTCGATCATCAACATCTGCAGCCTCAGTGGTCGCCGGCCGTCCCCGGGCACCGGCGCGTACGGGGCGGCCAAGGCCGGCCTGGAAAGCCTCACGCAGACCCTGGCGGTGGAGTGGGGTCCGAAGGTGCGGGTGAACGCCTGCGTGGTCGGCATGGTGGAGACCGAGCAGTCCGAACTTTTCTATGGCGACGCCGAGTCCATCGCGGCGATATCGAAGAACGTGCCGCTGGGCCGGCTGGCCAAGCCGGAGGACGTCGGTTGGGCCGCGGCCTTTTTGGCGTCGGAAGCGGCGTCCTACATCAGCGGCGCATCGCTGGAGGTGCACGGCGGCGGCGAGCCGCCGCACTACCTGGCCACCACCAACGCCAGCGCGATCAAGTAGAGGAGAAACGAACAATGGGAGTGGTTGACGGCCGCGTCGTCATCGTCACCGGAGCGGGCGGCGGTATCGGTCGCGCGCATGCGCTGGCCTTCGCGGCCGAAGGGGCGCGCGTGGTGGTCAACGACATCGGGGTGGGCCTGGACGGTTCACCGGCCGGCGGGGGCAGCGCCGCCCAGGGCGTGGTGGACGAAATCACCGCGGCCGGTGGGGAAGCCGTCGCCAACGGATCCAACATCGCCGACTGGAACGAAGCCGCCGGCCTGATCCGGACCGCCGTCGACACCTTCGGCGGCCTCGACGTATTGGTGAACAACGCCGGCATCGTCCGCGACAGGATGATGGCCAACACCAGCGAGGAGGAGTTCGACGCCGTCATCGCCGTGCACCTCAAGGGTCATTTCGCCACGATGCGGCACGCCGCGTCGTACTGGCGCGGTCTGTCCAAAGAGGGCAAGACCGTCGACGCGCGGATCATCAACACCAGTTCGGGCGCCGGCCTGCAGGGCAGCGTCGGGCAGGGCAACTACAGCGCCGCCAAGGCCGGGATCGCGGCGATGACGCTGGTCGGCGCCGCCGAGATGGGCCGCTACGGCGTCACGGTCAACGCCATCGCGCCGTCGGCCCGCACGCGCATGACCGAGACCGTCTTCGCCGACATGATGGCAACGCAGGACCAGGATTTCGACGCCATGGCGCCGGAGAACGTGTCGCCGTTGGTGGTGTGGCTGGGCAGCGCCGAATCGCGCGACGTCACCGGAAAGGTGTTCGAGGTCGAGGGCGGCAAGATCCGGGTCGCCGAGGGCTGGGCGCACGGGCCGCAGATCGACAAGGGTGCCAGGTGGGACCCCGCGGAACTGGGGCCCGTCGTCACCGACCTGCTGGCCAAGGCGCGCCCGCCGGTGCCTGTCTACGGCGCTTAGGGCGAGCCCCGCAAGCGCGGTGACGAGGTCGGCGAAGACTGCGCCGCGGTTTCCTGCGACTGGATATCGTCGACGCCCAAATCTCTTCGATGCCGATGTATTTCAGCACCAGCGCCAAATCGGACGCCTGGATCTCACCCGTGTCGGTGAGGGGCTGCCCGGGAATCATGGCGTTGATCGCCGTGATGTCGCCGGACTCGCCGTGCCGAATGAAGTCCAACACGATCGACTCGTCGTCGGTCGAGGCTGGCGCTGGCCCCTTAGCCCATAAGCGTTTCGGCACTAGGCCAACCACAAACCACACCCCTGCTCCGGCCGATCATCAGCGACCTCGCGGCTACCGCGATCGGTCGTCAGCCGCTAACTTTCTCGCTGGACTGACCGATGGAGGTCTGCTTGTTGTTGTAGTTGACCGTGCACTTCACCGTTGTCTCATAGCTGGTGCCCAGGGGGGGGCCACAACATGTCAGTAATCGCACCGGTGCTGTTCGCAGCGACGTCGATGCTTCTATCGACCTCTTGCGGCCCGAATCCACCGGATTTCGTGGCGGTGTAGCTGCATTTGGCGGGCAGACTGGAATTGTTGGTGATAGCCACGCGGGCATTGAGTCCATTCCGTGAGATGTTCACCGCGACGGCGTTCGTCGGCGCGCCGCACTGCTGGCCGGCTGGGACGGTGTCCGTCACCGAACCGGCCGGGCATTTCACCGGCGCTGCCGGAGCCGGCGCTGCGGCGCAATTCGAGCCGGGAGGAAGAGTCTTTCCCGCGTCCGGTCCACCGGTGCATCGCACGGGCGCCGGCGCGGGCGCGGGTGCGGGCGGTGCCGCCGCCGCAGGCGGCACATACGTATAGTCCGACCAGGCGCCGCAATCATCCGTACCCGGGAAGTGTTTGCGGCAGCCCTGGATCGAGAAGGTTTGCGGCTTCGTACTTGCAGGGATAGTAAAGGACGCGGTGTTGTCGCACCCCTTGCTGAGCTCGGGTTGCATGAAATAACCCAGGCCGTTGAGATGGATCACATCCCCAGCCTCATCTCCGTGCACGCGCGGGCACCCGGAAACGATGCAGGTCGGTTCGTGCGGACCGTTGGGCGTACAGGTCACGCTGTATCCATTCGGCAGCGTGTCGGCGCTGGCGGTTGGCACCATCGACGGTGTGGCATCGGCGATTCCGAACAGACAGGCCGTGGCGACCAGGACCCCGAAACGTTTCGTCATTTGTTTAGCCACGGCAGTGCCTTCCGAAATGTGTGTGGCGCAGGTTCGTCCGCGTCAGACTTTGTCCAGCCTATGGCCGCCAGGTTGGCCGGACCAATAAGGAGTTTCCCTACAAGTTCGGCCGATCCGCAGCTAACAGTGCCCGTCAAATCCATGCCGTTCCCAAGGATCGACGACCTCAGAACGAGGCGACTTACATTGGCCTGGCATCGACGACGGTCGGCACGGTGGAATACATGAAACAGCCGGGAGCGGCGGGGGCCGGGGCGACGATCGTCAATGCAGCGGACAAATACCGCTGAGCTCAGCGGCGCCCTGCCGGCTACCCGGACGGAAAGCTACATCGAAAGCGTAGCCACCTCACTTCGTCGACGTCACGGAGGCAAACCAACCGGGCGCCCAACCGGCCGCCCGTACCGCGGAATACATATGAGCGCGCGCAAAGTATTTCGTCTGGTAAGACGAGAGAACGTGGGTTGCGGAACCCGTGAATCACGTGTCTGGCGTTACGGGTCGCAGATCACGACGGGGATGACGCGATCCGTCCAAGACCGGTAGTCGTCGAACGACGGGTACATGGCGTCGAGCTTCGGCCAGTACTCCGCGCGCTCAGCCTCGGTGGCATCGCGGGCCTGCAGTTGCAGCACCTCGTCCTTGATCTGCACGGACACTTTGGGATTGGCCTTCAGATTGAGGTACCACAGCGGGTGCTTGTCGCTGCCGCCCTTCGATGCGACCAATACCACCCGGTTCCCTTCACGCAGGTAGAGCAGCGGGCTCACCCGCGGCTCACCGGTCTTGCGGCCCGTCGTGGTGAGCAGCGCGACGGGAGCGTTCTGGAAGGTGCCGCCGAACCTCCCGTTGCTCAGCCGGTAGATCCACGTGTTGCCCTTTGCCATCCATTTGATGATGAAGCCGACCCAGGGTGCGTTCAACGAGCGTGGCTTGGGTTTGGGCATGAGGTTTCCTTAACGCTGGATGAACGGTCGGAAGCGAACCTGGATGTGGTGGATCTCTGCTCTGCCGCTTGGGTTTTCGGCAGGAATCACGAACGTCTCGTCGACCCGTGCGGCCAACCGCCGACCGCCCCACGCCGCCTTGGTCAGCACGGCATACGCCGCATGCACCCGGTCGCCGTCCACCCGGTAGTCCGGCGGCGTCGCGCCCGCGATCACGCGGTACTGAGCCCCACGATTAAGGCTGCGCCGCAAGTGATTACCCGAGAACCCGTTCTTGATCCCCTGCTCGATGCGGGTGCAGCCGGCAGCGAAGGGCACGGAATCGCCGTCGTGGCTGACCAGCGCGTCGATGTAGGACTGCGCCGCGGCGATACGGCTCTCCTCCGAGACGATCAAGTGCTAGATGCGCTCGATGATGGTGCCGGTCGAGAGCGCACCGCCCGCGCACATGGTGATGAGCGCGGTGGTCTGGTCGGTGCGCTCCAGCTCGTGCAGCGCCGTGGTGATCAGCCGGCTGCCGGTGCTGCCCACCGGGTGGCCCAGCGCGATGGCCCCACCGTTCACGTTGACCTTGTCCATGTCGGGGTTGTGGACGCGCGCCCAGGACAGCACGACCGACGCGAACGCCTCGTTGATCTCGGTGATGTCGATGTCGCCCATCTTCATGCCGGCCTTCTCCAGCACCTTGGCCGTCGACTGCACAGGGCCGTCCAGGTGGTAGTAGGGCTCGGCGCCGACGAGCGCCTGGCTGACGATGCGGGCACGCGGCCGCAGCCCGAGAGCCTTGGCCTTGTCTTCGTCCATCCACAGCACGGCCGCGGCCCCGTCGGAAATCTGCGACGACGTTCCCGCCGTGTGGATCCCGCCCTCGATGACCGGCTTCAGCGAGCTGAGTCCCGACAGCGTGGTGTCGCGCAGGCCCTGGTCGCGGGAGATGGTGACCCGTTCCGACGTCGGTTGCTTGTTCTCGTCCAGCGCCGGCGCCTCGATCGGGGAGATCTCGCGGTCGAAACGACCTTCTTCCCAGGCCTGCTTGGCCTTCGCCTGCGATTGGTAGCCGAACTCGTCGATGTCCTCGCGGGTGATGCCCCGCCGCTTGGCGATCCGCTCGGCCGCGGTGAACTGGTCGGGCAGGTCGATGTCCCACGACGCGGGCCGCAGGATGCTGCGGTCGGGGCCGGCGTTGGCGCCCAGGCCGACGCGGCTCATCGCCTCGATGCCGCACGCGATGCCGATGTCGATGGCGCCCGCCGCGATCAAACCGGCGACCAGGCCGTTGGCCTGCTGCCCGCTGCCGCACTGGCAGTCGACGGTCATCGCGCCGACGTGCTCGGGCAGGCCGGCGACCAGCCAGCTAACCCGGCTGATGTTGTTGGACTGCTCGCCGAACTGTGTCACGCAGCCGCCGATGACCTGTTCGACGTCGCCGGCGTCGATGCCGGCCTTCTCCACCAGAGCCTTCTGCACCGCACCAAGCAGCTCGGTGGCGTGCAGTCCTGACAGCCACCCGTTGCGTTTGCCGATCGGGCTGCGGGTGGCTTCGACGATTACCGGGTTACCCATTCCGTCAGGCTAGAACACGTTTCATTACTCTGACAAGCGAGGATGGTGACCTGCCTTTTATCTGCGCAGGAGCCGTGTTTTACTGGCACTAGAACACGTTGCAATTGAGGAGCGCACACATCATGGCACCCCCCAACATTCCCGCCGACTTCGACTTTCTTGACCCTGACGTCAACCTCGCGGGGTTGCCCGTCGAGGAACTCGCCTTGCTGCGCAAGGCGGAGCCGATCCACTGGGTCGACATTCCCAACGGCTCGGGCGGGTTCGAGGACCACGGCTACTGGCTCGTCACCAAGCACGCCGACGTCAAGGAAGTCTCGAAGCGCAGCGACATCTTCTCGAGCTGGATGAACGGCGCCATCCCGACGTGGCCGCCGGAGATGAAGCGCGAACAGGTCGAACTGCAGCGCAGCGTCATGCTCAACATGGACGCGCCGCACCACACCCGGCTGCGCAAGATCATCTCCCGCGGATTCACCCCGCGGGCCATCGGGCGGCTGGAGGCCGAACTGGCCCAGCGCGCCCAGAACATCGCCAAGACCGCGGCGAGCGAGGGCAGCGGCGACTTCGTCGAACAGGTCTCGTGTGAGTTGCCGCTGCAGGCGATCGCGGGCCTGCTCGGCGTGCCCCAGGAGGATCGCGACAAGCTCTTCCGCTGGTCCAACGAGATGACCGGCGGCACCGACCCCGAGTACGCCACCGTCGATCCCGCGCAGTCGTCGATGGAGCTGATCACGTACGCGATGGCCATGGCCGAGGAGCGGGGCAAGAACCCCACCGACGACATCGTCACCACGCTCGTCCAGGCCGACATCGACGGGGAGAAGCTCTCCGACGACGAGTTCGGTTTCTTCGTCGTCATGCTCGCGGTGGCCGGCAACGAGACCACGCGCAACTCGATCACGCACGGGATGATCGCGATGGCCGACAACCCCGACCAATGGGAGCTGTTCAAGCGGGAGCGCCCGTCGACCGCCGCGGACGAGATCATCCGGTGGGCGACTCCCGTATCGGCCTTCCAGCGCACCGCCAACGAGGACACCGAGTTGTCCGGCGTGCAGATCAAGAAGGGCCAGCGCGTGGTGATGTCCTACCGGTCGGCCAACTTCGACGACGAGGTCTTCGACGACCCGCACGCCTTCAACATCCTGCGCGACCCGAATCCCCACGTCGGTTTCGGCGGGACCGGCGCGCACTACTGCATCGGCGCGAACCTGGCCCGGATGACCATCAACCTGATCTTCAACGCCGTCGCCGACCACATGCCGGACCTCAAGCCGATCGGCGAGCCCGAGCGACTGCGGTCGGGCTGGCTGAACGGGATCAAGCACTGGCAGGTCGACTACACCGGCGCAACGCGGTGACGTCCTGATGGACTTCAATCTCACTGCGACGCAACAGGCCGTCGCCGACGTGGTGACGTCCGTTCTGAACCGGGATCTCGGCCCGGCGACGATGCGGGCCGGTGACCGGACCGCGGAGGACTCGGGCCAATTGGGTCCAATCTGGGACGCGTTGGTCAGCGGCGGCGTGCCGGCGCTGCCGGTGCCCGAACGGCTCCGTGGGGACGGCGTGGGCCTGCCCGAGGTCGCGACGGTGCTGACCGAGGTCGGGCGCCACGGCGCCATCACGCCCGCACTGGCCACCCTCGGCTTCGGCGTGGTGCCGCTGCTGGACCTGGCGTCCGAGGAACAGCAGGACCGGTTCTTGGCCGGCGTGCCCAAGGGCGGCGTGTTGACGGCCGCGCTCAACGAGCCCGGCACCGCGCTGCCCGACCGCCCGTCGACCACCTTCGCCGACGGACGGTTGTCCGGGACGAAAGTCGCTGTGCCCTATGCCGCGTCGGCGGAGTGGATCGTCGTCACCGCCGACAGCGCGGTGGTGGTGGTGTCGCCGAAGGCCGACGGCGTGCAGCTGGCCCACACCCCGACATCGAACGGTTCCGACGAATACACGGTGACGTTCGCCGACGTCGCCGTCGGAGACTCCGACGTGCTGGCCGGCGCGACGCCGCCGCGGGTGAACCAACTGGCGCTGGCTGCCGTCGGCGCGTACGCCGACGGGCTGGTGGCCGGGGCGCTGCGGCTCACCGCGGACTACGTGGCCAACCGCAAGCAGTTCGGCAAGCCGCTGTCGACGTTTCAGACCGTGGCCGCTCAGCTCGCCGAGGTCTATATCGCCTCGCGCACCATCGATTTGGCGGCCAAGTCGGTCGTCTGGCGGTTGTCCGAAGGGCGGGACGCGGACGACGACCTCGATGTCCTCGGGTACTGGATCGCCTCGCAGGCGCCGCCGGTGATGCAGACGTGCCACCACCTGCACGGCGGCATGGGCATGGACATCACCTACCCGATGCACCGGTACTACTCCACGATCAAAGACCTGACCCGCCTGCTGGGCGGGCCTTCTCATCGTCTCGACCTGGTGGGAGCGCAATGTTCATAGACCTGACCCCGGAGCAGCGCCAGCTGCAAGCCGAACTGCGGGAATACTTTTCGAACCTGATCTCGTCCGACGAGATGAAGGCGATGGAGCAGGACCGGCACAACGAGGCCTACCGGGCGGTGATCCGGCGGATGGGCCAGGACCGAAAGCTCGGCGTCGGCTGGCCAAAGGAGTTCGGCGGCTTGGGCTTCGGCCCGATCGAGCAGTCGATCTTCGTCAACGAGGCGCACCGGGCCGACGTTCCGCTGCCCGCGGTGACATTGCAGACCGTCGGCCCGACCCTGCAACAGTTCGGCACCGAGGCGCAGAAGAAGAAGTTCCTGCCGGCGATCCTGGCCGGCGAGGTGCACTTCGCGATCGGGTACAGCGAGCCCGAGGCGGGGACGGACCTGGCCTCGCTGCGGACCACCGCCGTGCGGCACGGCGACGAGTACATCGTCAACGGCCAAAAGATGTGGACGACCGGCGGTCACGACGCGGACTACATCTGGCTGGCCTGCCGCACGGACCCCGAAGCGGTGAAGCACAAGGGCATTTCGATCCTGATCGTCGACACCAAGGACCCGGGTTTCTCCTGGACGCCGGTCATCCTGTCCGACGGCGCCCACCACACCAACGCCACCTACTACAACGACGTTCGGGTGCCCGCCGACATGCTGGTCGGCGAGGAGAACGGCGGGTGGAAGCTGATCACCACCCAGCTGAACAACGAACGGGTGATGCTGGGCCCCGCGGGCCGCACCGCCGGCATCTACGACCGCGTGCGCGCCTGGGCGTCCAAGCCGGGTGCCGACGGGGTCACGCCGATCGACCATCCCGACGTCAAGCGGGCGCTCGGCGAGATCCACGCGATGTGGCGGATCAACGAGCTGCTGAACTGGCAGGTGGCCGCCGCGGGCGAGGACATCAACATGGCCGACGCCGCGTCGACGAAAGTGTTTGGCACCGAGCGGATCCAGTACATCGGCCGCCTGGCCGAAGAGATCGTCGGCAAGTACGGCAACCCGGCCGAGCCGGACACCGCCGACCTGCTGAACTGGCTGGACTCGCAAACCAAGCGGAACCTGGTGATCACCTTCGGTGGAGGCGTGAACGAAGTCATGCGGGAAATGATCGCGGCGGCCGGACTCAAAGTGCCGAGGGTCCCCCGGTGACCGACATCCACGAGGCCGTCGCCGAGATCAAGGCGGCCGGCGGCCCGAAGCCGCGCGCCGGCCGCGACCCGGTGAACCAGCCGATGATCAACAACTGGGTGGAGGCCATCGGCGACGGCAACCCCATCTACGTCGACGAGGCGGCCGCCCGCGCCGTCGGGCACCCCGGAATCGTGGCCCCGCCGGCCATGATTCAGGTATGGACCATGTTCGGCCTGGGCGGGGAGCGCCCGAAGGACGATCCGATGGGCCCCATCATGCAGCTGTTCGACGACGCCGGCTACATCGGTGTGGTCGCCACCAACTGCGAGCAGACCTATCACCGCTACCTGCAGCCCGGCGAGCACGTCAGCATCACCTCGGAGATGGGCGACGTGATCGGCCCCAAGCAGACCGGCCTGGGTGAGGGCTACTTCATCAACCAGCACATCATCTGGCGGGTCGGTGACGAGGACGTCGCCGAGATGAACTGGCGCATCCTGAAATTCAAGCCCCGCGAGTCTTCCGAGCCGGCATCCGCGGTGCCGGCGGACCTGGATCCCGACGCCATGATGCGCCCGGCGTCGTCGCGCGACACCGCATTCTTCTGGGACGGTGTCAAGGCGCACGAGCTGAGGATTCAGCGGCGGCCCGACGGCAGGCTGCAGCATCCGCCGGTGCCCGCCGTATGGCAGGACAAGGCCGCCCCGATCGACTACGTGGTGGCCAGCGGCAAGGGCACGGTGTTCAGTTTCGTCGTGCACCATGCGCCGAAGGTGCCCGGCCGAACCCTGCCGTTCGTGATCGCGTTGGTGGAGCTCGACGAGGGCGTGCGGATGCTGGGCGAGCTGCGCGGTGCGGACCCGGCCAAGGTGAAGATCGGACTGCCCGTGCGCGCAACCTATATCGACTTTCCGGCGGGTGACAGCGGCCCGGAGTGGACCCTGTACGCATGGGAGCCCGAGGCATGAGCGCACCGGCCATCGAAGTCGGCACTGTCCTGCCCGAGCTCAAGCTGCACGGCGACCCGACGTTCATCATCTCGACGGCCCTGGCCACCCGGGACTTCCAGGACGTGCACCACGACCGGGATTTGGCCCAGGCCAAGGGTTCCAAGGACATCTTCGTCAACATCCTGACCGACACCGGGCTGGTGCAGCGCTATGTCACCGATTGGGCGGGTCCGTCGGCGCTGATCAAGTCCATCGGGCTGCGGCTGGGCGTGCCGTGGTACGCCTACGACACGGTGACCTTCTCCGGCGAGGTGACCGCCGTGGACGACGGCCTGATCACGGTTAAAGTGTTCGGCCGCAACAGCCTTGGTGACCATGTCATTGCCACCGTGACGCTGACAATGGGGGACGCCTGATGCTCTCGGGTAAAGCTGCGATCGTCGGCATCGGCGCGACCGACTTCTCGAAGGACTCCGGTCGAAGCGAACTGCGGTTGGCGGCCGAGGCCGTCCTGGATGCGTTGGACGACGCCGGCCTGTCGCCGTCGGACGTCGACGGGCTGACCACGTTCACGATGGACACCAACAACGAGACCGCGGTCGCGCGTGCGGTGGGCATCGGCGATCTGAAGTTCTTCTCGCAGATCGGTTACGGCGGTGGCGCCGCCTGCGCGACCGTTCAGCAGGCGGCGATGGCCGTCGCCACCGGCGTGGCCGACGTGGTGGTCGCGTACCGGGCGTTCAACGAGCGGTCCGGCATGCGCTTCGGTCAGGTGCAGACACGGCTGGCGGGGGACGCGCGCGCCCAAGCCGATTCGACGGCGGCGGACAATTCCTTCTCGTACCCGCACGGACTTTCGACGCCGGCCGCACAGGTCGCGATGATCGCGCAGCGCTACATGCATCTGTCGGGTGCGACCAGCCGCGACTTCGGCGTCATCTCGGTCGCAGACCGCAAGCACGCGGCCAAGAATCCCAAGGCGTACTTCTACGAGAAGCCGATCACCATCGAAGACCACCAGAACTCGCGGTGGATCGCCGAGCCCCTGCGGCTGCTCGACTGCTGCCAGGAGACCGACGGCGCGGTCGCGATCGTGGTGACCTCGCCCGAGCGCGCGCGGGATCTCAAGCAGCGGCCGGCGGTCATCGAGGCGGCGTCGCAGGGCTCGAGCCCCGATCAGTACACGATGGTCAGCTACTACCGACCGGAACTGGGGCTGCCCGAGATGGGCGTGGTGGGTCAGCAGCTGTGGGGCCAATCCGGTCTCAAGCCGTCGGACATTCAGACCGCCATCCTCTACGACCACTTCACCCCCTTCACGCTGATTCAGTTGGAGGAGTTGGGGTTCTGCGGCAAGGGCGAAGCCAAGGACTTCATCGCCGACGGGGCGATCGAGGTGGGCGGCCGGCTTCCCATCAACACGCATGGCGGTCAACTCGGTGAGGCCTACATCCACGGCATGAACGGCATCGCCGAGGGCGTGCGGCAATTGCGGGGGACTTCGGTGAACCCCGTCCCCGATGTCGAGCACGTCCTCGTCACCGCGGGCACCGGCGTGCCCACGTCGGGCTTGATCCTGGGCTAGGTTTAGCCCCTCTCGCGCCGAGTGCCCCGCTAGCCGGGCGTTCGGCGCTCAACGTTCGGCTGGACGGGCGCTGGGCGGCTGAAGTGACGCCGATGGTCACGCGTGCGACCCTGCGGCGATGGGTGAGCCATTTGTCGGGAGCGAAGCCGTCGCCTGTGGACTAGTGACCAAGAGCCAATTGGAAACCCGATACGCCCGCCTTTTTCGAGGCGTTTACATCGATCGAGATGCCGCGCTCACCGCTGCGGTGCGCGCCAAGGCCGCGTGGTTGTGGACCGGCCGCCGAGGCATTGTGGCGGGGTTCTCAGCGGCAGCCTTGCACGGAAGCAGATGGGTGGACGACGGCAGGATCGTGGAACTGATTCACACCAACCACCATCGGTCGCCAGGCATACAGCTCCATAGGGACACGGTCGCGCCTGATGAAATCGAAATCAGCGGCGGCCTCGCCCTTACGTCGCCGACCAGGACGGCACTGGACCTCGGCTGCTGGTACCCGACGATGACCGCCGTGGCGGGTATTGACGCGTTGGCCGCGGCGACGGAAATCAAGGCGGTTGATGTCGAGCTGCTGACCCGCAAGTATGCCGGTCGCCGCGGCATCGCGCGGGCACGTCGAGCCGCCGAACTGTTCGATGCCGGCGCGCAGTCGCCGAAAGAGTCATGGCTCCGCGTCGTCCTGGTCGAGGCCGGACTGCCGCGGCCCCAGACACAGATTCCGGTGTTCGACGAGTTCGGCAGCGTGTTCGCGTATCTGGATATGGGATGGGAGGAAATCAAAGTCGCTGTGGAGTACGACGGTGAGCAACACCGCAACGATCGCCGTCAATACAGCTGGGACGTCCGGCGATTGGAGAAGCTCGAGCGTCTGGGTTGGATCGTGGTGAGGGTGATCGCCGGTGACCGGCCCAAGGACATCGCTCACAGGGTCCGCGCTGCGCGTGCATGTCGAGTGCCCGGCTAGCCGGGCCCTCCGCTACGAAGCCCCGCCTAGCCGGGCGCTCGGCGCAGAATTAGGCGGGGACCAGCTCGACGCCGCTCAGCACCACCGCGTTGTCGCGCGAAGGCGCGACAACGCTGGCCAGCAACCGCCCGCCTTCCTTCCAGATACCGACATTGAGCGTTTCGCCGGGGAACGCCACCCCGGCGAAACGCGCGCCGTAGGCGGCCACCGCGCCGGCATCGCCGTCCAGCAGCGTGTCGACGATGGCCTTGCAGGTCATGCCGTACGTGCACAGGCCGTGCAGGATCGGCTGTGAAAAGCCCGCAGCCGCGGCGAATTCCGGATCGGAGTGCAGCGGATTGCGGTCCCCGCAGAGCCGGTACAGCAGCGCCTGCTGCGGCAGGATCGGCACCTCGACCTCCACATCCGGCGCGCGGTCCGGCGCCGCGTCCGACGTCGAGGGCCCGCGCTCGCCACCGAAACCGCCTTCGCCGCGGGCGAAGATGGACCGCCGCTGGGTCCACAGCAGCGTGCCGTCAGGCGCGCTCACCGTCGTCTCGCTCCAGATCACCGCGGCCTTGCCCTTGTCCCAGATGTCGGTGAACCTGGTGACGGCGCGAGCGGACCCCGACGGCGGCAACGGCCCCGGCACCTCAACCCGCTCGCTGGCGTGCAGCACCTTGCCCAGCTCGATGTCGATGCCGGGGAACTGCACCGTCGGCGGCTTGGTCATGTGGAAGGAGGCCGCCACGTTGCCGAACGTCGGCAGCACCTGCGGTGTGTCATCGACCAGGTAGCGCAGTTCTCGCGGGTCCATCGGATCCTTGCCCGCCCCCAACGCCAAGTGGTAGAGCTGCACATCGCTGCTCGTCCAAGCGAATTCGATGGGGTCCAGCTCGGCGGCCAGCGCGACGTCTACATCAATGGGCATGTCAGCGTTCCCCCGCAAGGTTCAGCGCGGCAAGGTAACCGAAGGTCATCGCCGGACCGATCGTGCCGCCCGGGCCCGGATAGGTGTGGCCCATCACCGGGGCGCTGACATTGCCCGCGGCGTAGAGGCCTTCGATGATCGTGCCGTCGTCCCGCAGCGCCCGGCCGTGCACGTCGGTGCGGATGCCGCCCTTCGTGCCCAGGTCGCCGGGCACCATCTTGGCCGCGTAGTACGGCGCATGCGTGAGCTCGCCGAGATTGGGATTCGGCTTGTTGGTCGGGTCACCGTAGTAGCGATCGTATGCGCTCTCGCCGCGGTGGTAGTCCTCGTCGACGCCCGACCGGGCAAAGCCGTTGAAGCGTGCCACCGTCGCGGCGAAGTCCGCAACCGGGAGGCCGGCTTTCTGGGCCAGCTCCTCGAGCGTGTCGGCGGAGATGATGACCCCCGACTCCAGCCATTTTCGCGGAATGCGTTGTCCCGGCTGCAATCCCGCGAAGATGTAGCGGTCGCGGTATTGCTGGTCGAACACCAGCCACGCCGGAATGTTCTCGCCCGGTCCTGGCCCCTGGCCGAACTCGCCGCCGTACATGTGGTGGCAGGCCTCGACGTAGGGCATCGACTCGTTCATGAACCGCTTGCCCGACATGTTGACGATGATCGATCCCGGGGAATTGCGTTCCGACAACGCGAACCAGGGTGCACCCACCAGCGGCACGGTCGGACCCCACCAGGCGTCTTCCATCAGTTCCAATGCGGCACCCAGCTTCTCGGCGGCCACGATCCCGTCGCCGGTGTTGGCCTTGGCGCCGACGGTCCACTCGGTGGTGATCGGCGCGCGCTGATACTTCACCCGCATCTGTTCGTTGTGTTCGAAGCCGCCGGAGGCGAGGATCACCCCGCGTCGCGCCCGGATCAGCCGCGGCTCGGACGACTCCGAGGCGTTCGTGTCGCGCACGTAGACGCCGCGCACCACGCCGTCCTCGACGTACAGGTCGGTCAGCGCGGTGTTGAGCAACACCGGGACTCCGGCCTGCTGCAGCCCGATCCGCAGCGGACCGATCAACGCCCGGCCCATGCCGACGAGGTTCTTGCCGGTCGCCTTCGCCCACATGGTGCGGGCGCCGACCTTCAGGCTGCGCAGCACGCCCCGCGGGTGTCGCTTGAGCTGGTTCAGCCGCACGTAGTCCTGTTGCATCACAACCACGTTGAGCGGCACCTTGCCGTAAGCCGGCTCCAGGCCGGGCATGTCGGCACCCAGCTTGCGCGCGTCGAACGGCTTGGGCTCGATCGAGCGGCCCTCGGCGCGGCCGCCCGGCGCCTCCGGGTAGTAGTCGGAGTAGCGCGGAACCCAGCACATTTTGAGCGGGGTGTGCTTGAGCACGAACGACAGCATCTCGGGTCCGCGGTCGAGGTAGGTGTCGATGCGTTCCGGCTCGACGATGTTGCCGATGATCCCGTGCAGGTACGTCCTGGCCGCCCCGGGGTCGTCCCGGACACCGTCACGCTTGAGGATCTCGTTGTTCGGTATCCAGACGCCACCACCCGAGCGGGCCGTCGAGCCGCCATAGTGCGCGGCCTTCTCGATGACTACTGTGGAAAGGCCCCGGTGAGCGGCAGTAAGGGCAGCCACCATGCCGGCTCCGCCGCTCCCCACCACGACGACGTCGAGCTCCTGTGCTGTCATGTAGAACACGTTATAGAATTGCCCGGGCCGGGCGCTACTGGGCCGGTCACACGAACGAGGGGACTTCTGCAGATGCTCAGTGTTGCGACGCGAGACGAGCTTGCTGCCGACTTGGCGGAGGCTGAGCGGAGCCGCGAGCCGATCGCGCCGCTCACTTCCGCCCATCCGGAGATCGATGTCGTCGACGCGTATGAGATTCAGCTGATCAACATCCGTCAGCGGGTCGCCGAGGGGGCGCGGGTGCTGGGGCACAAGGTGGGGCTGTCGTCGAAGGCGATCCAGCAGATGATGGGGGTCGACGAGCCGGACTACGGGCATTTGCTGGACGAGATGCAGTTGTTCGAGGACATCCCGGTCAAGGCGAGCCGGTACCTGTGGCCGCGGGTGGAGGTGGAGGTGGGTTTCCTGCTGGATGCGGACCTGCCGGGGGCCGGGTGCACCGAGGAGGATGTGTTGGCGGCGACCGAGGCGTTGGTGCCCTCGATCGAGTTGATCGACACCCGGATCACCGACTGGAAGATCGAGTTGTGCGACACGATCGCCGATAACGCCTCCTCGGCGGGGTTCGTGTTGGGCCAGGCGCGTGTGTCCCCGAGCGATATCGACGTCAAGGGCATCGATGCGGTGCTGCGCTGCAACGGTGCGGTCGTCGCGACGGGGCGCACCGACGCGGTGCTGGGCAACCCGGTCACCGCGGTGGCGTGGCTGGCCCGCAAGGTGGAGGCCTTCGGGGTGCGGTTACGCAAGGGCGACCTGGTGCTGCCGGGATCGTGCACGCGCGCGATCGACGCGCACGCCGGCGACGAGTTCGTCGCGGAGTTCGC